>JANOBM010000164.1:0-12163 GCA_031411655.1 Planctomycetaceae bacterium | reverse complement strand
GCCCCGACGCCCTGGTCCACGAAATGACCAGTCACCTTCACGCAATGCCGGCTTGATCGACTCGCGTGACGTTGCTGCCCATCACCGGTCGATTAGCTACCGATCCAGCGGGCCAACACCGATCAAGGTTGACTCGCACTTTCGTAAAATGCTCGAGCGAAGAAGTCGATTCTCCGACGCGTCCCATACGCGCCGCTCCCGATGCCATGGCCTGACCCGGGAAAGAAAAGCAGATCAAAGTCCTTGTTGGCTCGAATGAGAGCATCGACAACCTGCATGGTGGATGCCGGGTCCACATTAGTGTCCAACTCACCGACCGACAGCATCAGTTTTCCATTCATGCGATGCGCCTGAGTGACATTCGACTGCTCTTCGTAGTGAGGCCCCACCGGCCACCCCATCCACAGTTCATTCCACCAAATCTTGTCCATTCGATTGTCGTGACACCCGCAATCGGCAACAGCAGCTTTATAAAAATCGCCATGAGCGATGAGCGCTCTCATCGCGTTTTGACCACCGGCTGAACCACCCCAGACTCCCACTCGCTTGAGATCCATTTGAGGAATGACTTCCGCGGCCGCATTCATCCAAGCGATACGATCGGGAAAGCCTGCATCCCCTAAATTTTTCCAGCAGATGTCATGAAAGGATTTGCTTCGGAAGGACGTTCCCATCCCATCTATCCTGACAATGATGAATTGCTTGTCGCCAATCCCATTAGCGGCCTCATGCAAATCGCCCAGCCGTTGAAACGATTTCGGGACATGGGCCGCATGAGGCCCCGCATAAATCAGCTCCAACACGGGGTACTTTTTGTCGACATCAAAGCCGTTTGGGAACACCACTAAACCATAGATGTCCGTTTCGCCATCGCGTCCTCTCGCTGTGAACCTTTTTGGCATCGTCCATCCGCTGGACAAGAGATTACTCGCATCGGCCACTTCCATATCGGCGATCTTATTTCCCGTTTCGAGCGACCGTATGGCGGTGACTGGCGGAAGATCAACTCGGCTCCATCGGTCGACGAAAAACCGCTTCGATGGTGATATTCTCCACTGGTGCTCACCGTCACCGTTGGTCAGCGTCACTGGAGGAGCGCCGTCTAGGGAAACGCGTAAGAGATGCTGATGATACGGATCCTCACCCTCATGGATGCCACCAGCAGCTACCAACAAAGTACGAGAAGCAAGGTCTACCTCGACGACTTCTCGGACTGCCCATGCGCCCTTGGTGAGCTGACGTTTAACCTCGCCGGTGGCTTGATCAATCAGATACAGGTGGTTCCAGCCGTCACGTTCACTCATCCAAATCAATTCATTGCTACTGTCGATGAATGACAAGAAGTACTTACCTGCGTAGTCGATGAATGTCTGACTGACTTCGTCAAGCATGATCCTTGAGCGACCGCTGATAACATCCATTTCAATGACACGCAAACGCTGGTGCCCACGTTCGTTGTAAACAAACCGAACCGACTGGCTATCGTCACGCCATTGGACGTCACGAACTTCAAACGGGTTGGGTGCAAGCTCATCGTCGACGATCATCGCCTGCGCTCCGTCGGCGCTAAAAACAGATAATCGAGGGTGATCTAGCGCGTCGCCGGGTTTCGCATAGCCAAACTCAACCAACTTTGGTTGCAACTGGTCATCCGGAGTCGAATCGACCACAAACACTTTTCGCAACTCAGCTCGCTCCGTGCGAAACAAGCAAAAATGCTTCCGGTCGGGCGCCCATATGATTCGCCCGGTGTAATCATTCTTCTCGGTGCCGTCGTCGGTAACCTGCACCGGTGCCGCATCTTTGTTCTGGTGCACCCAAACGTTGTAGTCACGAACGAAGGCTCGCGGCCAAGTCGTCGAATCCACTGATGCTTCCACGCGACCGGGTTCCTCGTCGGCCAAAGGCCTCTCAGTCTCCGAAGTAAGCGTGAAAGTCGCAGGCCCTTTCACTTCACACTTGATCGCAGCGAGCGGATTTCGATTGCGGTCGCGAAGAAGCCAAAGATGCCCGACAAAAGTGTGCTGTGAGCGGCTCTCACCCGGTGGAATCGTCCCGTAAGACCGTGGACGAGCGTCCTGGTCGACCCAAACGAGCTCAACATCCTTGGTGGTTTGATTCACAAATCGGATCTCAGTTTCTGGTCCCGTTTGAACTGTTCGGTCAAAGCGAGGCAATGAAATCAGTGCGATCGATGCTAGTTCGCTTCCAGGCTGCGGCGTAGGCACTCCAGGCGGATAGTCTTTCGGCTCAAGCCTTGCACCTGACTTCAAATCAATGACAACAATCTCGGAACCACCTCCTTCTCGTTCGGCTTGGTACCAGGCAAATGAGTCATCTTCCCCTATCCAATGAACATCGACATTTTCATTCAACACCGGCGGCGATGGGCGAGGCCTTCGAATGCTCTCGTTCTCGCTCACCTGCAACGGACTGGCAGCAACAGGTGAAAGCACCACCGATCCCAAAATCCCCAGCCAAAGGCCCATTCCAAAAAATGCGGGAGCGAACACGGATTGCATTCCATCACGAAGAAACAACGTGAGTCCTAAAAAACGATTCGCCAACGCTAGTTCGCCTTATGAAACAGGGTTGAAAGATGTGAAAAGGCGCTGAGGAGTTTTTCCCCCATGCGTTTGCAAGTCCAAGATCGCGGCCTACTTTAGCCCGGCGCACCTTGTCCCTGGCACCTTGTCGCTGGCCTATTCTAGCTAGACCGAACTGACGCGCGCCTCCGTTTCCTCGTCTCGTCAAGCAAATAGATCGAAGTTGGCGGCCCAGGAAAAATCGGCTCATGCATCTGCATCATGAGCGACCTAGAACGTCATAGGATGAGGGGCTCGCCGTCGATGGTAACCGTGGCATGCCCCACGCCAATGGCAACGCGCCAGCTCAGTAGCTCCTAGCGGATGCATTGCTTGTAAATGGTGGTTGAAACAAGCGTTACGCTTCGTGATGGTGAGGGAATGCTAAAGTCCGCGGTCTCTAGCGACCAAGACTCTGCGCTGCTCAAGCCGCTTGCCGCGTGGCTTGGAGCAAGGGGAGACGCCACATCAAAGGCCCCGCACGAAAGTCGAAACTAACACCTAGAACCTATCCTAAAACCATTAGCCGCTTTGGCGCTAGCCACGGGCCTCTTCGGGTTTCGGATAGATTCGTAGTGTGATGGTCAGAACCACGAAGATTGTGTTCGCAGAACTCGGAGTTACTGGAGGAGCATCGAGAGCGCGATCGGACAGGGTGAGTGCTTGCTAACCGACACTGCGACTTCCTTCAACGATCCGAGTTTGGAAGCGAACCCACCGCTACACCAGAGGCGGCTCGATCGTGGGGACAGCGATTTCTGCAAGAATTTCGGCAACGGTTTTCTCGGCAGTGACTTTGCGCAACCGACTTTCAGGGCGCACGATGATACGGTGGTTCAGAACGGGGGCAACAATTTTCTTGACGTCGTCAGGCAACACATAGGTCCGTCCTTGGATTGCCGCGAAAGCTTGGGCACAACGAAACAGTGCAATCGTCGCGCGCGGACTACCACCCAACGCCAAGTCTTCGTGATGCCGAGTCTCGTGGACAATCTGTAACAGATAATTACGAATCCGCGTGTCGACTCGCACGCCCCGAATCGCTTCCTGCGCCGCAACCAATTCGGAAGCCTCGGCCACGCTCGCAAGTGAATCGAGCGGATGCGACCTCTCCAACATCGTTAACATGCGAAGTTCCTCCTCCATCGTGGGGTATCCCAAGGTGAAACGCATCAGGAATCGATCAAGCTGCGCCTCAGGAAGCGGAAAGGTTCCTTCGTGATCGACTGGGTTTTGAGTCGCGATGACAAGAAAGGGTGGTGGTAAAACGTGGGTGGTGCCGTCCACCGTAACCCGTGATTCGGCCATCGCTTCCAACAGCGACGCCTGCGTTCGCGGGGTCGCTCGATTGATTTCGTCAGCAAGCAGGATCTGGGTAAACACGGGGCCGGGCCGGAATTCGAATTCCGCCGTTTTCTGGTTAAAAATGGAAGTCCCAGTCACGTCGCTAGGCAAAAGGTCCGGGGTACACTGAATCCGCTTGAACGAGCATCCGACGCTTTTGGCTAACGCACGTGCAAGCATGGTCTTTGCGACCCCAGGCACATCTTCAAGTAGCAGGTGACCGCCAGAAAACCACGCAACTAGCGATAAAACCAGTTGTTTCCGTTTGCCAACGATGGCCCGCTCCACATTTCCGATAATTCGCTTTGCGAGGTCACTGACGGCGGCAACGTCTCCGGAACTTGCTGGGGGAAGGGCTACCTGAGGCTGCGGGATGGTCGGCGAAGGTGTTCTTGGGCGGCCGGCGGCGGGATTAGGAAGCGTCATCTTTTTGGTCGCCGGACAGAAAGTCGGAGCTATCTTTGGACAATGGTACTTTAGTTGCTACGCTTGAGATTGTAACTGCGAGCCTGCCATCGGGGCAGTTTGGTTCTCGGATACCGGAGAAATGGCCATGGTGGTGCCTCGACTGCTGATTACCGACGACGATTTTGCTCTTTGCCAAGCGATTGCGGATGTTTTTCGTCATTGCGGACTGGACATTACCACCGCCCGCGACGGGCAAGAAGCAATCTCGATAATCGATTCCGGCGACATTCACTTGGTGTTGCTGGACGTCCATATGCCGAGAGTGAGTGGGTTGGAAGTGATGCGCTACCTGCGTTCACGGGACTCGGCGCTTCCGTGTATTCTCATGTCGGCAGCGATCGATGCCAGCATCCAGCGAGAAGCTGAGCAGATGCATGTGTACCGGATTGTCAACAAGCCCTTACGAGTCTCCACGCTTCGCGAAACGGTCATCCAAGGTTTGAATGAAGTCTACGGTTGGAAGGCCGGCTAGTTGGTCGGCGAAGATCCGCGAGGATTTCGTGTTTTGAATTTTGGGTGCAAACGCTTCGTTGAACGTAGCGGAAATCTCCTTCCGGTGTGCAACGGCTTGAAGGGCTGTAGTCTTCAATCCGCTGAGACTTGCTCCCATAGGACCATGCAACGTTGCCTTCTGCCTACGACGGGTTCAAGGCGAGACAGTTCTTGCTTCAGGGGGACCAACGCAGACCTTCGTTTGCCGGCTCTGTACCGTCGACGTTTCCAACCCACATCCCCACCGATCCGGCTTTCACAACACAGGATGCTCGTCGATCACTTTTCAGGGTAGGGAAAACAAGCATGAGAGCGTAAGCATTGGCGGTTCGCTGGAAGGAACCTTCACAAATGCACCTCAAGAAACATGCGATCTCACGCACAAGTCGCCGAACTCATTGTGCGTAGGGAGCACGCCTTTCAGATCACGATGACGGATCCCACACGATGTAACCTTTACGAGTAACTTCGTGAACGATCCTTCGTGAAAAATCCAAGGCCGGTTGGCATACTTTCAAACGCTCAACTCGACAGGCGTTGTTTCAGCAGCACAGAAAGTTCGTCAATTTTTACGCGAGTTTGTTCGAGCGTATCGCGATCTCGAATGGTAACTGTCTTATCGGTCAACGTCTGTGTGTCCACGGTGATGCAATAGGGCGTCCCCGCTTCGTCTTGTCGGCGATATCGCCGACCAACCGCGCTTTTTTCGTCGTAGTAAACCACCATATCGCGTTTTAGCTCGGCATAGATATCCTTGGCAATTTCGGGCATGCCATCTTTTTTGACCAATGGAAACACTGCCGCTTTTACCGGAGCCAGTCGTGGGTGCAACTTCATCACCACGCGAGACTGCATTTTACCTTCGTCGTCGGGCGCTTCATCTTCACGGTAGGCTTCACAGAGAAACGCTAGCGCCGCACGATCCGCACCTGCCGAGGGTTCGATGACGTGCGGGGTAAAGCGTTCACCTGTAATGTCATCACGATAAGTCAGATCTTTGCCGCTACCGCGATGGCGAGGCTTTCCGTTTTCATCTTTTTCGACAACCATCGGCCGCGTCGATGGATCCAGCTTCCCTTCCATATGGCTTCGAAGGTCAAAGTCGCCTCGGTGCGCAATCCCTTCCAGTTCCCCATACTCGCCTGCGGGCAAGAACGGGAATGCATACTCAATATCGGCGGTTCCCACGCTGTAATGGGCCAATTCTTCGGTCGCGTGTTCGCGCATCAAGAGCGATTCGCGGGAGAGCCCAAGCGACATGTACCACGCCAACCGCCGATCTCGCCAGAATCGATACCAGTCTTGAGAGCTATCGGGGTGACAGAAGAACTCGATCTCCATCTGTTCAAATTCTCGCGAGCGGAAAGTGAAATTGCGTGGAGTGATCTCGTTGCGAAAGCTCTTGCCAATTTGTGCGATACCAAACGGCACACCGATGCGGCTACTGTCTAGCACGTTTTTGAAATTGACGAAAATCCCTTGAGCCGTTTCAGGCCTGAGGAACGCATAATCATCTTCTCCTCCAAGTGCACCAAGAGTTGTCTTGAACATCAAGTTGAACTCTCGCGGCTCGGTGAGCGTGCCTAGCGATTTCGCATCGGGTCCAAGTACAAGGGACAATTCATCAACATGGTCAAGTGTCGTGCTTGCGCCATCGTAAACGAGTGCATCGACATCTTTGGGACGAAGCTTAAAGAACTTGATAGCACGATGCTGAATCTCATCGGCTTCGGCGTCTGCCTCCGCCATCGTGGTGACGAAGACTTTCGTGTCTTGATGACTCACCCAGCGCCCTCGCACTTGGTCATGGCGATACCGCTTCTTCGTTTCGCGGCAATCCACCATGTAATCGTGGAACATGTCGTAGTGACCGCTGCACTTCCAAATCTGTGGGTGCATGATGATCGTTGAATCGAGTCCAACCATGTCAAAAAGCGACGGCGCGCCAGCATGCTGCAACAACTCGTTATGCCCGGCGCACATGTCACGCCACCAAGCGTCCTTCAAGTTGCGTTTGAGCTCGACGCCCAATGGGCCGTAGTCCCAGAATCCTTGGAGTCCACCATAGATTTCGCTGGACTGAAACAGAAACCCTCGCCGTTTGCAAAGCGAGACGATTTTTTCCATGGAAGCCATGAGTCGAAGTGGATCCTTAACAATAGAAATTCAACCGGACAGATGCGAAAGTGTAGAAACTCCCAGCGTGATGATCGAGGTGGCGTTCCAGCCCGCCTCAGACCAGATCTTCTCCGTATCCATCAGGAAACGGCGAAAGCGGAGCCTTTTGGGCCGAGTCGGGTTCGGATTTGACTCCAAACGTTTCCAACCATTCTTCCGTGGAACCCGGGTCGAGCTGTTTTTCCAAGTCATCGCCCAATTCACCAGCTGGTTTGCGTCCCTTTGTCTCTGGGGGCCATGGAATCGCAAGCGTCAACCTGCCGTCACCAAGCCGGTCGAGCCACACTTCGCTATCGACGGCCATTGCACCTCGTTTTTGGGCGGCAACTTGAATGCGATGATCCGCCGAAACGACCGTTAAACGTTTCGGAGATGAATGCTGCGAAATGAGTTCTTCGATCCGGTCATCCGCTTCCGGGTAACCAACGGCGAACTCGACCCTAATCCCTTCTCGCACAACGACCGACTCCAACCCGGGTGGCGCCCCCGAAGCGTCAAACACGACCACCGTTTTGGCAGACAAAACCGGTCCCAGACCTTTGGCAAGCGTTGAGACCAGTCGATCACGAGCCGCCCTCAGCCATTGGTCCGAGCGGCCACGTCCAGGCGGCGCGATCGGAGCGATCACGTTGTAGCCGTCGATCAACAGCAGCATGGAGGGCACATTATCTAACGGGAATCCAAATCTAACGGGAATCCAACGGGGGTTTACCGGCTAAGTCACCGAAAAGTCAGCCATTGCCGGCCATGTTAACAGAAATCCTTGACTTGGTCTTACGATTCACCAACCACAACAACGAAACGTCAACCCGATCGGACGACTGAGTATCTCACTGAACTGAACAGCACATCGCATGGCCTAAAGCGGGTCGTAGCAGGGAGATCGCAAAATCCGCTTCCGATGGAGACGCTTCCCGCGGAGGACGGGCCGCAAACAATGCATTGGCTGTCGTGAGGAGCCAGATTTGCTAAGATCTGCAGGGCTGGTCGGTTCACTTCATCATTACGAGGCGTCAGTTGTCAAGCGAAACAGTGAAAGCGGGCGTCAACGATCCCATCGTGGTGATCGAAGAGCTCTGCAAAGAATATCGCCGAGAAGAATTCGTCATTCCCGTACTGGCGGGGATGAACTTGCGACTCATGCAAGGCGACTACGTCTCGTTGATGGGCCCATCCGGATCCGGCAAATCGACCCTCCTGAATCTGATTGCTGGCCTCGATAAACCCACCTCGGGACGGTTAATTGTATGTGGCCAGGACTTAGCGAATACGTCCGAAAGCGCATTAGCTGCTTGGCGTTCACGGCATGTTGGGTTTATTTTCCAGCTTTACAATCTGATCCCAGTGCTGACGGCATACGAAAATGTCGAGCTCCCATTGACGTTAACGCACCTGAGTCGCAAGCAACGGGACCAACAAGTTCGCGCTGCCATGGAAGTCGTTGGACTATCCGACCGGATGGACCACTACCCGAGACAGTTGTCAGGCGGTCAAGAGCAGCGTGTCTCGATTGCTCGTGCCATCGCCACCGATCCCACGCTCATCGTTGCCGACGAGCCGACAGGTGACCTGGATGCGAAATCCGGCGGAGAGATCTTGGACTTGATGTCGCGGCTCAATGAAGAGTTCCAAAAAACGATCATCATGGTAACGCACGACCCCAATGCGGCGGCGCGGGCCAAGCGACGTTTGTTTTTAGAAAAGGGTGTCTTGGTCAGCGATTCATCGAATCGCGCAGCGACGATTGCCTGATTGGTTATTTGCCTGATTGGTTACTTGATAGTACAGCTGACTGCGCCAGGCGCAGTCGTGCAGCAAGGCGTTGAGATGGTTCGTTGACACGATCAGTTCCGAGGAATGTAGCAATGCAGTTATTTCGATACATCTGGCGAAACGTAACTCGCAACAAATTGCGTTCGACCTTGACCATTCTTTCCGTCGGTTTCAGCTTGGCATTAATGACGGTGCTGTATGGCTACCTTGCGATGCAAGAGTCATGGGGGAAGGAGGCAAGTAAACGCCAGCGAATCGTTGTGATGAATAAGCAGGGTTTCTCAGGCCGCTTGCCGATTGCCTACGTCGATCGCGTTCGCGCGAGCGAGAACGTTGTTGCCGCCGTTCCCTACTCCTGGTTTGGTGGAAACTACCAAGAACAGCAAATGCCGTTCGCTCAGTTCGGCACCGACCCTGACTTCGTTTTTGAGGTCTGGGACGAATACCAAATCGACGCCCAACAACTGGCAACTTGGAAACAAGAACGCCAGGGGTGTGTCGTCGACCGAAAACTTGCGGAAAAACGCGGTTGGAATATCGGTGATCGGATACCGCTTCAGGGCACTTTTTATCCGATTGATTTGGAGCTGAAATTGGTCGGCGTGTTTGATGCCCCGCAATATACGGATTCACTATGGTTCAATTGGTACTACCTCGACGAGCAGATGAAAAAGGTGGCAGCCGATGCATCGGGCAATGCCGGGACCATTTTTGCTCGCTGCGCATCGACCGATGCGATTCCCGAAGTCTGCGAATCCATCGATTCTCGTTTTGCAAGTTCCGATAACCCCACGCGATGTCAAACCGAAGCCGCTTTCGCTCAAATGTTTGCCGACATGCTTGGGAACATCCAGGAATACATTCGAAATATCGCGTTGGCTGTCGTCTTCTCCCTTTCTCTCGTGGCTGGCAATGCGATGGCGATGTCAATGCGGGAACGCACGACGGAAGTCGCAGTTCTCAAAGCGATTGGCTTTTCAAAATCTCGCATCCTGTCGATGGTGCTAGGCGAGTCGACCATCATTTCTTTTTTAGGTGGACTTCTTGGAATCGCTGCTGGCGCTTCGTGCTTGCAGATACTCCATGGTATTAGCGCTCAATTTTTTCCGCTTTCAATCACCGATATGGTCGGTCCGTGGATGCTGGGCCTGATTGCGGTTGCATTAGGAATCGGTCTGGTCAGCGGGTTGGTTCCCGCGATACGAGCCGCACAATTGTCCGTTGTCGACGGCCTCCGCCAAGTGATCTAAGTTCTCGAAACCTCTCTGCGCGGCCGATTACGCCGACGGTTAAAAATGATTCCGCTGAAATACAATCTCCGCAACTTGCGAGTTCGATGGGTCACGACGTTGATGACGGTTTTGGGAACCGGGTTGGTAGTATGGGCCTCGGTGCTGACGTTTGGACTTGTCGACGGTCTTGACCATGCCCTGACGACTACCGGCGACCCATTGGACCTGCTTGTCTTGCGCAAGGGCGCTAATGATGAAACCAGCAGCAGCATCGAGGCGCAAACAGCCAGCGAGATCGCAAATCTTCCCGGAATCGCAAAATCGCCTGACGGCGCACCACTTTGTTCGAATGAGTTCGTTACGATCTTGACGAAGCCTCGACGAAACAATGGCGGTACGACAAATTTAATCGTGCGTGGCCTCGATCCTTCCGGTCGCTTGCTTCGGCCAAACTTCCGTATCGTTGAAGGACGGGATGTCAAACCAGGGGTAAATGAAGCAATCACAAGTCGATCGATGGCGGCGAGATTTGAGAATCTTGGTCTTGGTGAAACGCTTGAAATCAACAAGATCGGTTTTGAAATCGTCGGGATCTTCGAAGCAGGTGGTAGCGCCGCGGAATCGGAAGTCTGGACCGATTTACGTGACTTGACATCGTCACAACGCACGCCCAACGCAATTTCCGTTGTCAATTTGCGTGCTCAAGATGCCGCAGCCCTTGCAACGCTGGTCGAGCGAATCAGCGATGATGAACAATTCAAACTCAAGGCCATCGGTGAACCGCAGTACTTCGAGGAGCAGAAAAGTGCGTCGATCGCAATCAAATTCATCGGCTTTGTGATTGCCGGCTTTTTGACCATCGGTGCGATGTTTGCCGCCGCAAACACCATGTTTTCCGCCGTTGCAAGTCGCGGCCGAGAAATCGGGACGTTAAGGGCGATTGGATTCCAACGCCGCAGCGTTCTCACGTCGTTTCTACTTGAGTCGCTGGTAATCTGCCTGCTCGGTGGATTGCTGGGGTGTTTGGCAACCCTGCCGTTCAACGGATTATCAACAGGTACGGCGAACTGGGCTACGTTCAGCGAAATCACGTTTTCGTTTCGGTTTGGCCCATCCGTCTTGCTAAAAGGCATGAGCCTTGCGCTCGCGATGGGGCTTTTGGGAGGCCTCTTTCCAGCAATTCGTGCCGTGCGAGTGACGATTATCGACGCACTGCGTCAACGCTAGATACGTTCGCGATCGCTCAGCCAACCGACCCAAATCACCCGCGTGTTGATAGAGAGATCGCCCGCGTGTTGATAGAGAGGCAGTGTCGAAGCTTTCCTTGTTTAGTTGCATGAACGATACTTTATCTGTGCGTCGACTCCCGGGACGTGAGGCGCCGAGTCTCCTCGCTTGGTACGACCGTTTTGAACACGAAAGCGCTCATGAGCAGTAACACTCCGGAATTGTCCTGGATTCGCCGGCACCTAAAAGCGATAGGGGCTGTTGCGTTGGCATTCGTTTTTACACCTGCGATTTGCCAAGGAGCCGACGCCGAGCCCGCATCGGAGCTTCACTACGATCGAGACATTCGCCCTATCCTTTCGGAAAATTGCTTTTCGTGCCATGGATTCGATTCCAAGTCGAGGCAGGCCGACCTGAGGCTCGATACTCGCGAGGGAGCTATCGAAGGCGGGGCGATTACGCCCGGCGAGCCAACGGCGAGTTCGTTGATCGCTCGGATTCATTCCATGCAAGAGGATGAAGTAATGCCTCCGCCCGATTCAGGGCGAAGCCTCACCAAAGTCCAAAAGGATAGATTGCAACGCTGGATCGAGCAGGGCGCTGAGTATGAGCAGCACTGGGCGTTTGTTGCACCGCGACTGGTCGAGCCACCGAAGCTTGATTCCGCATTGCTGCCCATCGACCAGTTCATCCGAGCGAAACTGGCGAGCGCTGGCTTGACATCGTCGCCTCCTGCGGAACCTGCGACTTTGATTCGTCGGGTCAGCTTAGACTTAACAGGGCTCCCACCGACACCCGAGCAAATCACGGAGTTTGAAGTTGCTGCTGCAACCGATTTCGATTCCGCCTACGACGCGCTGGTCG
>JANOBM010000163.1:0-35505 GCA_031411655.1 Planctomycetaceae bacterium | reverse complement strand
CAGGTCTATCCCCGCTCGTTTCAGGACAGCAATGGCGACGGGATCGGCGACCTTCCGGGACTGCTGAACACCGCCTACGACGCGCTGGTCGAACGCCTCCTCGCCAGTCCGCACTATGGCGAACGATGGGCGAGATGGTGGCTGGATCAGGCACGATATGCAGATAGCAATGGCTACTCCATCGACTCTCCACGTGAGATTTGGAAGTATCGTGATTGGGTGGTCGAGTCGCTTAATGCCGACATGCCGTTCGATCAATTCACGATCGAACAGATCGCGGGCGACTTACTTCCAAACGCGACGCAAGACCAGCGGATCGCAACCGGCTTTCACCGTAACACACAAATCAATCAAGAAGGCGGTATCGACCCCGAGCAATTTCGAATCGATAGCGTATTTGACCGCGTTGCAACGACCGGCACTGTATGGCTAGGTCTATCGATCGGGTGTGCCCAGTGTCACGATCATAAGTTCGATCCTCTCACTCAAAAAGACTTTTATCAGCTATTTGCATTCTTCAACAACCAAGATGAACCAACGATGAAGGTTTATCCTCCGGGTGTTGATAGCGCTGCGTTACTCACTGAACAAAAGGAGTTGGAGCAAAAGTTCCAGGCATTACTAACGGAACACCAGGTCAGTCTCGCCGAATGGGAGAAAGCACTTACGGATGAAACGAGAGAGGCTTTAGCCGAACCGGTGAAGACCGCGATCAGTGTTGCTCATGAGAAACGTTCGACTTCACAAAAGTTAATGCTCCTTACGGCCAGCAACCTGTTGCCCCCTGACTCTCCCGTCATGAAATGGATCGAGCGAAGTGCGTCGATCACGATGCAACTCGAGCAAGCAGTGACGACACTCGTTCTTGCCGAACGATCGCAGCCTCGAAAGACAACTGTTTTCATCAAAGGTGATTTCACCCGACCGGCCGACGAAGTGTTGCCGGGAACTCCCGCAGCACTTCATAAACTCGATGCGAATGGCCAACCCCAAACGCGACTGGACTTAGCACGCTGGATTATCGCCTCCGACAATCCGCTCACGGCCCGCGTGATCGTCAATCGAATTTGGCAACAGTACTTTGGCCGCGGCCTGGTCGAAACGGATAATGACTTTGGCTTCCAAGGAAGCTCGCCTTCGCATCCTGAGTTACTTGATTGGCTGGCAATCAAGTTGCGGGAACATCAATGGAGCTTAAAGGAATTGCATCGAACAATCGTGATGTCACAAACCTATCGGCAGAGTTCAGTCGCAAAAACGGCGTCGAGCGAACACGATCCGCTAAACCTGCTGCTAGGCCGGCAAAATCGTTTGCGATTGGACGCAGAAATCGTACGTGACGTAGCACTTGTTGCAAGCGGTTTATTCGCACCAAAGCTTGGCGGCCCACCGGTTTTTCCGCCCATTCCCGATGGTGTCATGAATCAAGGCCAGTCGAGGCGTGAGTGGAAAGTCAGTCGTGGAGAGGACCGCTATCGGCGAGGACTTTACACTTTTGTCTATCGCGTCACGCCGCCACCATCTCTGACCGTTTTCGACGCCCCTGATGGGCTAAGCAGTTGTACGCGTCGACTACGCAGCAATACCCCACTTCAAGCGTTAACACTGCTAAACGATGCATCCTTTTTTGAGTTCGCCACCGCATTAGAAAAACGCATTCAACAAGATGGGCTCGCAGCAACATTTCGGAGATGCACTTCGCGAAATGCAACGCCCGATGAACTTCAGTTGTTAAGCCAGCTTGACTCACTCAATATGGCGCGCGCCCTCCTCAATCTTGACGAAACGATTAATCGCGAATGAACTTAAAGGCAAAACGCAACGATCAACTTTTAGACTCGACACGTCGGCATTTCTTTAGTCAGTGCTCGATGGGCATCGGCTCGATCGCGCTTGCATCGCTTCTTGCGGAGAAGAAACTAGGTGCAGCGCCCATCAATTCGATTCGAAATCCGCTCGAACCTCGAGTGACTCACTTTCCTGCGAAAGCGAAGAACGTCATCTTCATGTTCATGGCAGGCGGTCCATCACAACTCGAGACGTTTGACTATAAGCCGAAGCTTAATGAACTCAGCGGTAAACCGATTCCCGCAAGCTTCATCGCCGGCAAACGCTTCGCATTCATGGATAGCAGCCACCGCACGGACTTGCTCGGATTCCGTCCCGCATTTAATCAGTACGGAGAAAACGGAACCTGGGTCAGTGATTATCTGCCCTACACTGCGAAAATCATTGACCAACTTAGCATTATCAAAACTTGCAAGACCGACTTGTTCAACCATGCTCCGGCAAAGCTTTTTATGAATACCGGCACCGGCCAATTCGGACGGCCGAGCCTCGGTGCCTGGGTAACCTATGGACTGGGTAGTGTATGCGACAACCTCCCAGGGTTTGTCGTTCTTCAAAGTGGGCCGCGCGGACCTCGGGGCGGCGCGATGCACTGGAGCAGTGGCGTTTTGCCGACTACCTATCAAGGGGTACCGCTGCGCAATCAAGGCGATCCCATTCTTAATTTGTCGACGCCGAGTTCCATCACTTCGCAACAGCAACGTCAGTTGGTCGACACGCTTCGCGAGCTCAACCTGAAACGCTTGGTGGAGACGGGCGATCAGGAAATTGGGACCCGGATTAACGCCTACGAAATGGCGTATCGAATGCAGTCCAGTGCACCGGAACTGATGGACACCAGCGATGAAAACGCCGAGACATTGGACCTCTATGGCATCAGCGATCCCAAAGAAACCAGTTACGCAAGAAACTGCCTTCTGGCGCGGCGTTTGGTTGAACGCGGTGTTCGTTTTGTTCAGCTTTATCACACCAATTGGGATCATCACGGTGGACCCACTGAAAATCTAGAGGTGCACCTGCCCGCTATTTGCAAAGAGATTGACAAGGCTTCTGCGGCGTTAGTTTCGGATCTCAAACAGCGTGGCTTGCTTGATGAGACACTGGTGATTTGGGGCGGTGAGTTCGGACGTACACCGATGGGCGAGGTCCGCGAATCGACGGGGCGCAATCACCACATCGACGCGTTCACCATGTGGTTTGCCGGTGGAGGCATGAAGGCAGGCGAGGTCTACGGTGAAACCGATGAATTCGGTTTTGCGCCAATCGACAAGCCCACCCATGTCCGCGACATTCACGCTACCATCCTGCATCTCCTGGGTCTCGACCACGAACGCCTTTCAGTCAGATTCCAAGGGTTGGACGTCCGGCTCACAGGAGTCGAAAAGGCCCACGTCATTCGAGAACTACTGACCTGAAATCGGACTGTGGCTCGTGTCGTTTGGAACATGAAATGGTTGATGCGGAATGTATGTTCTAACGTCCCTAACGATGGAAAGCCGCCACTTCTTCAAGCCGCGAAACAATGGCTGTACATGCACAGGGCATCGATATTTGATGTCGATTCTGTTCGTTTTCGTCGCGATCGTCTGCTCGGGCTGTGGCGGCGATTCTCCTTCCACAGGTCAGCCAGCCGACTTTGATTCACAAGAAGCACTAAACCTTGCACAACATCATTGGTTGATGGGAAACCATCAACAGGCTATGCGATTAGCTCGAGAAGTACTAATCGTCGCCCCAGAGAATTCTACCGCACTAAACATAGTTGCTAGAGGCCTAGCCGCTGAGTATCGTTTCATGGAGGCGGCTGAATTAATCAGTCGCGCCGCCGAGTCAGATGAAACCGATTCGGTGGCGAACTGGCTGCTGGCTTTTGACTGGCACCTTCGTTCCGGCAATGACGACGAGTGCGAGCAGGATCTACGAAAAGCAATCGCTACGGCACCAGATGATCCCCGTGGGCATCGATATTTGAGTCAGTGGCTTAACTGCCAGGGGCGTCGTTATGAGGCAGCACAGCATGTCATTCTTCTCGAAAAACTGGGCGGAATGACTCATGCCGAGGCGATGAGCCTGATCGATATTGGAGGCCCGTTTCAACTCATCGATTTTGGTGATTTGATTAAACGCGAATCGCTGAGCCTATTTGATTTGGCGCGAGCGAGGGCTCTTTACGATCGTGGCAAAAATGTCCCGGCGACTATACGGCAGGTCAGTGAACTCTCAATAGCCTTTCCTGACTCACCAGCCATCGCCGCATTCCACGGCCGATTACTCGTGTCCCATACCGATGCAACGACCGTCGCGGCTTGGTTGAAGAATGTGCCAAAGGATATCGATGGGCATCCCGAGTATTGGTACACCTTGGGCAGTTGGTTACTACTCCAAAATCGTGATCAAGAAGCGATCCGAGCGTTTGGGGAGGCTGTTCGCCTTGATCCAACCGATCGTCGGTCGCTCGGTTTACTCGCTGCTGCACTCGACCGCATCGGTGAGGGTGATCATGCGAAGAAGGTACAACAAACTCTTGGCGTGCTTGACAAAATCATGCGTCTGTCGAGTATCGCATCGGCAGCGGATTCGATCTGGGTAGCGGAACAATTGCAACGCTTGGCGCGCCCGTGGGAGTCGCTTGCTTGGTACCGATACGCGTTTGAGTTGAAAGGCGAACTTGAGCAGCGAAAGGGAGAACTACAAGACCGACGCGAAAAGATACTTCAGTGGGAAAATAGCGGCAATCGCAATCAAATCAGAAACGCTCGACTGTCGAAAATGTTAGGTTTCGAAGTAGATCGATTTCCCATGACAAATCTTGCGCAAATGGAATTTGCAAACCCTACGAAGCCAGCGCGATCACAATTGATTGACTTCCGCTTTGAAGACGTTGCGTCCGCCGTTGGAATTACCACGACATTTGTTAGCGGCTTCCCTGCCGATGGCAAGACAGTTTATTTGTACCAAGCTAACGGAGGTGGGATTGCTGCGTTGGACTTTGACCTAGATGGGCGTTGTGACTTCTATTTCGTCCAGTCGGGCGGCGATCCCAGAAAACCGAACGACTCCGAGCCCAATCAGCTCTATCGCCAAGTGGCAGGCAATCATTTCATTGAAGTGTCAGTACCCTCCGCTGCGAATGATCGGAATTTCGGCCAGGGTGTCTGTGCGGCAGATATCAATCAAGATGGATTCGCCGACCTACTGGTTGCAAATATCGGACGCAACTCACTCTACATCAATCAAGGCGACGGAACTTTTCGAGATCAATCGCAACTGATCGGCGACAACCTATCACGCTGGACAAGCAGTATGGCCGTCGGTGACCTCGACGGTGATAGCTTACCGGATTTAGTGGAGGTGAATTACTTGGACGATCCTTCGATCTTTAACCATCCGTGCCATCATCAGCAGCAAGACTGTACTCCTCAGAGATTTCGTGCGGGCCGTAATCGAATACTGAGGAACGTAGGTGATGGGTCGTTATCTGTTTGGGAGAAAATAAGTGAGGCTGACGTACTTCCCAACTTCGGCATGGGAATCGTCCTAAGCAATTTCGATCTCAAATCGGGAAATGACATTTTCGTTTCCAACGACGGCGACGTAAATCAATACTGGAAAAGTAAACCCGCAGAAACGAGCCACAATCCGATTCACTCATCACCATTTACTTTGGAAGAATGCGCTTCGATTAGTGGTTGTAGCGTTGGTCGATCCGGATACAGCCAAGCGTGCATGGGCGTTGCATCGGGAGACTTTGATCGCAACGGCTTGCTTGACCTATTGGTAACTAATTTCTACGACGAGCCGGTCAACCTTTTCTTGCAAAACCACTCTGGATTCTTTTTAGATGAAGCGTTCAACCGAGGTTTAGTTGAGCATTCGACAAAAGTACTGGGTTTCGGCACTCAGGCCGCCGACTTTGATAACGATGGCTGGTTGGACGTGGCGGTCTTAAATGGTCATCTTTACAATGCTCAATATGCCGGCGTCCCATTCAAAATGTCCGCGCAACTCTTTCATGGTGGACCGGATGGATTTGCACTTGCTGAGCCATCAAACATGGGAGACTACTGGCAGCGCGAGCAACTCGGACGGAGCCTTGTTTTAGCAGACTATAATGCCGATGGCCGCATTGATTTGGTCTCCAACCACTTGGACCTGCCGGTCGCGGTATTGCAAAACGACAGCCCGTCGGGAAATTGGCTGCAATTAGAGTTGGTCGCTATTAATAGTGAGCGTTTGGCGATTGGGGCAACAGTGACGATTCATGCAAATGGCAATCGATGGTCGAGCTGGCGAACCAGCGGTGATGGATACATGGTAACGAACGAAGCGATGCTCCATTTTGGGATTGGTCAGACCGACTCGGTGGAAAAGCTCGAAATTCATTGGCCCTCCGGAATGACACAAGTGTTTAACTCCGTCAAAGTCAATCATCGATACCTAGCGATTGAAGGCGAGGAGAGTCTGTATTCACGATGATCGTGTTCCCGCGATGATCGCAGCGGAGGTACGTGGGTTGCAAAGCGATTATCAATGTTAGCTAACGGAGACAATCGATTTCCTTCGCGATGTCCGCCCACGTCGAGGGCTTCACCCCACACGTCAAACTTTTGAGTTCCGTGTGACCACGTAACGTGCGAACGACCAGAGCCCGGAAAAGCGATAGCTTGGATCAACGTAGTGCTGAATCACGTAGAAGGCGAAGTAGTAAGCACGAGCAAATCCCCAAACCGAGATAGCGAGCAGTGACGAGGTTTTGAGCGTCGGCTGTTCTATCCACAGGAGCGCGGCTGCAAGCATGCCAACGCATAGCATCAAAAAACCTTTGAAATAGAGCAGTCGGTGATCTTTTATATCAGTCATGGGAGGAGCCGTGGAAGACAGCTTTGAAACGGAACTTGGCAGGATAGAAGACAAAAAGACAGGTTTTTTCGAGCAAGTGAGACCACGGAGGAGTGCTTGCTTGCCGGGTCGAATGGCATCAAGTTTAGAGTGAATTGTATCCCTGCACTCGCATCTTGCTGCTCGAAAGAATACGATTTGAAGTTCTTCAAGCTCTTCGCAATCGAGGATTCCACCGTGACTACTGCCACTCCGCTGTTCGCCCAACTTGCCCAAGGCGCAGGCCCGCAGATACCCCCACAGGCCATCTGGCTTGCCCTTGCTGTTGTCGCGGTACTTTTTGTCGTGCTGGTCATTGGCATCGTTTTCACGAGCTACTTCGGTCTATGGATCCAATCGGTTCTCACAGGCGCGGAGATAAGCATCTTTGATCTGATCGGAATGACTTTTCGAAAGGTCAATGCTCGTTCGATTGTACGCAGCAAAATCATGGCGACGCAGGCAGGTTTGTCCGATCCCGAACTCACTAGCCGCGCGTTGGAAGCCCACGACTTAGCTGGCGGTAACGTCCAACAAGTCATTCGCGCACTGATTGCTGCCAAGAAAGCTAAAACGATCTCGCTCAGCTTTCGCGAGGCAACGGCGATCGATTTGGCAGGGCGTGATGTACTTGAATCGGTGCAAACCAGTGTTTATCCAAAGGTGATCGATTGCCCACCGCGTGGTTCAGTAAAACCATCGCTCGATGCTGTTGCGAAGGACGGCATTCAATTAAAGGTTAAGGTTCGCGTGACCGTTCGCGCGAACTTGCAACAACTCATTGGTGGTGCTACCGAGGAGACGATCATTGCCCGTGTTGGCGAAGGGATCGTAAGCGCGATTGGCGGCTCCCAATCGCATAAAACGGTTCTCGAAAACCCAGATGTGATCAGCAAAGCGGTGCTCGCCAAAAGATTGGATTTGCAGACCGCGTTTGAGATCGTGTCGATCGATATTGCGGATATCGATGTGGGAGCCAACGTGGGTGCTCGACTGCAAGCGGATCAAGCCGAGGCTGACACACAGGTGGCACGTGCTGCGGCCGAAAGCAAGCGAGCCGGTGCAGTCGCGGAAGAGCAAGAGATGCTTGCTCGAATCGAGGAATCAAGGGCGAAAGTCGTTGAAGCAGAGGCCGAGATTCCTCGCGCCATGGCGGAAGCGTTCCGCAATGGCGGCCTGAGCATTATCGATTACTACAAGTTCCAAAACATCAATGCAGACACGGATATGCGGAAGTCCTTGGCAAGGTCCGCGAAGGATTCGGTAAGCGCGACTAGCCAAAGATTGTCATAGGCTTGCTATCGCCGATACCATTGTAATTTCCGTACAAATGAATGAGTCACGATGGATGACATTGAAGATTTCTTGAAGCGAGCGGCTCAGCGACGTCAGGCCAAGGCCTCCCAATCCTCCCCTGCGCCGCCACCTGCACCACGCCCCGAGTACTCGGACTCCCGAACTGAACGTCGCCCGCGCAACGTGCCTTCTGACGATACGCCAATTCAGGCGACGCTCGTCGACGAAGCGACGGAGCCGCTTAACGAGCACCTGCAACAGATCGAACGGCAAAGGATCCGGGTGTTGGTCCAAGCTGCCAAACGGCGAGCCGGCGGTACAGTCAAGCCAGTCAGCATGGCTGAGGATTCTGTACCTACAGTCACCGCGCCCACTCCCACAGCACAAGTAGATCGTAACGCGATGCCGGCAACCATGATGATCCGACCCGTAACCATTACTGGCGATGACGCAGGCTTCACTGCGATGGACCGGTTGGTAACGATGCTTCGCCAACCAGAGGGTATGTTGCAAGCGGTTTTGCTTCAGGAGATTCTACGCCGCCCCACGGAACGCTGGTAAGGGAACGCATGGCCTTAGACGATAACCGAATAGCCAAAATCCCGCTGGCCGATCCGACGAAGACTCGAATCGGCTGGATCGGAACCGGCGTGATGGGGCGGAGTATGGCCGGCCACCTGATCGCCGCGGGCTACGAATTGACGCTTTACAACCGTTCTCAGGACAAAGCGATGTCACTCGTCGGCGATGGCGCCAAACTGGTAAGTTCGCCTGCCGAGGTTGCGCAACAAAGCGATATCGTCTTCACGATGGTCGGTTTCCCCGATGATGTCCGTGAGGTAATTCTTGGAGCAAAAGGCGTTATCCACGGCATCAAGCAAGGTAGTGTGGTCGTCGACATGACGACCAGCCAACCAACACTGGCTGGTGAGATTGCCGAGCGACTTAACAAGCTGGGTGCGACAAGTCTCGATGCTCCCGTCAGCGGTGGCGATATCGGCGCGAAGAATGCGGCGTTGTCGATCATGGTCGGCGGCTCACCGGATGGATTCGCAGCGGTGCTCCCGTTGTTCGAAAAAATGGGGAAGACCATCGTGCACCAAGGGCCCGACGGGGCCGGACAGCACACTAAAATGGTCAATCAAATCTTGGTCGCAGCAAATATGATTGGCGTTTGTGAGGCCCTGCTCTACTCTCAAGCGGCCGGCTTGGATGCGACTTCAATGCTGCGTTCGGTGTCGTCGGGTGCAGCCACCAATTGGGCGTTATTGAACTTGGCCCCCAAGATTATCGCCGGCGATTTCGCCCCGGGATTTTATGTCGAGCATTTCATCAAAGACATGCGAATCGTTCTCGACGAGTCCTCGCGGATGAAGATCGCGTTGCCTGGTCTCGCTCTGGTCCATCAACTGTATACCGTCGTGGCGGCGCACGGTCATAGCCGCAGTGGCACGCAGGCTTTGGCATTGGCACTTCGGTTGATCAGCAATCGTGCCTGCTAAACTCCGTGACTTGGCAATACCACTTCAATCTTTCCTGGACATGATGGGGCAAGCGAGTGCCATTTATTCGACGGATCAAGCAGCAGTGACAGCAGCATTGACAGCAACGGTGCGAGACGATTGGACGCGTGTGTTCTTGGTCATAGGTGGCCGGATGCGGTTTTATCTCACGGCTGTCGTTGGCCTATGCGCGGTAGCAGGATGCCATGCGAAGAACGAGCCCGTAAAGGATCCAGACCGTTCGATACCAACGGCTCCCCGTAACGCGGAAGTCACGGATGATCCAAAGACATTGCCGACTGCAGAGTCAAGTCTCACGGTATTTAACCATGGCTTCGTCGGCTCGACACAATGTGTCAATTGCCACAAGGAGATGTATCAAAGCTACTTGCAAACCGACCACAGCCGTTCGCTTCGAACACCCAATCTCGCGGAAGAATTGGTTAATACGAGTTTCGAACATGGATTAAGTCACCGCCGATTTGAAGTCAAACAGGTTGACGATTCGATCATTCACACCGAATTGCTTTTGGTTGGCCCTGAGAAACAAACGTTGCCTTTAAACGAAAAAAAAATCTCCTTCGTCATGGGCAGCGGGGCATTTGCAAAGTCTTATCTTGTGCGTGAGGAAAACGGCTACGTGCAAGCACCGTTGAGCTTTTATGTTGGGAAAAACGAATACGAGATGTCGCCGGGATACGACGAGGTTGTCTCGCTGGGTTTCCGCCGCCAGATCGGTGATGAGTGCATGTTTTGTCATGCGGGAATCGTCGAACGAGAATCGAGTAACCGATACCACTTCCAAGTCCAGGAACTGTCGATCGGATGCGAACGCTGCCATGGCCCCGGCGAAACCCATGTGAAGCATTATCAAGCCAATTCGGAGGCCACTACGCCACCCTCGACGGGCAATGTCGCGAATCCATCCAAGTTGGATCGTGCCAAAGTCCAATCGATTTGCGCGCAGTGTCACCTGCAAGGCAATGTCACGATGTATGCCGAGGGAAAGGACGCCTGGAGCTTTTTGCCAGGAACAAATCTCGAAGACATCAAGGTCGAATACGCAGTCGGCTCAGACGACGGTGACCACGGGTTTGTCGGGCACTTCTCCCAAATGGAACAAAGCAAGTGCTACATCGAATCCGAATCAATGACCTGCGTAAGTTGCCATGATCCTCACCACGCTGACAAATTGGCACCGGAACCTACTGCTACCGCGATTCCAAATGTGACTGGTGCCGAGAGCGCGGAACGTCAACGGCAGGATTGCCTCCAATGCCACCAGGACGAGCAGTGTGGAGAACCCAAAGCCGATCGCATCACGAAGGCGAATAACCAATGCGTGGTTTGCCATATGCCCAGAGGAAAAAGCGAAGTTCCCCACGCAGTGACAACGAATCATCGAATCGGTATCTACCCAATCGATCCCAAAGAAAGCGTCCATGCATCGCCTAAACTAAAGAATGAGTTGATTAGAACGCCCACTAAGTCGAAATGGGTTAATGGTGAACTGCCCGTCCCGGTTGCTTTGTTAGACGCCACCCCTGTGGGCTCTCCTGCGCGAGAGTTCAACGAAGCATTCGCGCTCGCCATCTGGTTGCTGTCGCGAGCACCGGCCGAGGCCCAGTCCGCCGAGAACCTTACCCGATCGATCGCGAGACTTCGGAAAGCCTCCGAATCGATGCCAACCCAAAGGTCAGACGTCTTGGTAACCATTGCCGGACTCATCAAGCTACAGCTCAACATCGAATCACAAACACGCACTCCGGACGAAACCCTTGGTCTCTGGCGCGAGGCAACGAGACTTGCCGGGCAGGTCGAGCAAGCGGAGACAGACCCGACTCCACTACGAGCCGATGCAATGACGATCATTGCCGAAGCGGCACTCGAATTTGGCCAATTCGATAAGGCCATTGCTCGCTATGAAGCGATCGTAAGAATTCGCCGTTACGCGCCCGACTGGTACAACTTGGGATTAGCCTACGGGCGGGTCCAAGATTTCGAACAAGCAAGAGCTGCGTTCATGAAAGCGATCGAACTAGATAGTGCCTATCCAAAACCATACCGGTCTCTTGAAAAACTTTACCGCAATGTCGACCCACAGCGAGCAGCGGAACTCGGAATGCGGGCAGCGATCTTTGAATCCATTCCGCATTAAAGTCGGATCACTTGGAATAGCAGCGGAGGATGGACGTCATTTGCCCGCATCGCATGGACCGCATCACAGCGACCTCAACGCGCGCTTGCAAATCCGTTCCGTCTCCTTGGTTGGTGAGCTCGCCAACCAATCTCGGCAAAGTTCGCGAACAAATTCAGGCGACGACTTTGCGGCGTCGTTCAACCAGTTGGAAACGCTATCCTGCACATACTTCGACGAGTCGCTTCGCAAGGGCTCCAGAAGCGGCAGGCCAATTGCCGGATCTTTTTTCAACGCCTGGATGTGAGTACACCAAACGCCCCTTGGTCTTGTCGACTCCGTAGCGAACCGTCGCAAGTTCGGAGATGCCGATACCGTCCAAGGCACTAACTGTGGGATAGCATCCTCCAGGTGATCAGCGATCGAACCACGCACGGCCATCCATGCCCATTCGCGAGTTCCTGGATTGGGGTCGTCCGCGAACACCATGATTCGACGAAGCCTGTCGGAAAACTTCATCGATTCATCCGCAGCAATCATGTTTGCTGCCCAACCTCGGACGGTATCAGAGCGATGGGCCGAAAAACGTTTCAGGCCCTCTTTCAATCCGTACCGATCCAGTAAAACCTTCCCAGCAGCACGCATCCGAGCCGTAATGGTTAGCTTCCCAGCGACATCCATTGCTTCAAAAAATTCTTTACCGGCATCCGGGGCAGCTGCGCGGAAAAGTTTTCCAAAATCGATGACCAAGATTTCCACCAAAGTTACCGCTTCCAAAGTCCCATCATTCAAGCCTGCGCGAATGGAGACTGGAATATCGGCCATACGAATCGAGCCCTTGCGGCTGGGGGCTGCGAGTATCGGCGTGATCCGTTTCATCTACGGTCCTTCATGCTAAAATCGAAGCGATATATACCGTGACGGGTTAACTCTTGCGTTTTTGGAAAAGGTGTCTGACCCCGATGGCCGGAACGGCCCTATGGGTGCTTCGCACCATCGGGGTCAGACACCTTTTCCGCAACATCGACTCTGTCACGGTATAACGGACAACGAGCTATCATAGTGTGCTCGCTCCCGTCCTGTTCACGAACTTATCTAGTGCACCTTATGAATCCAAGCTTTCGAGTTTATCCCTCCGCTGTGGATCGATGGTTGATTTTGGTGATGTACGCCGGACCAATGTTGCTTACAGCGGTTGGATTTTATTGCATCTGGCAAGAGCGGTTCGAGGAAGCGACCGCCTGCATCGCTTTCTCCGTCGGACTGGTACTTCTCAACCTTTTCCTCACGCGACCATGCCGCTATACGCTCACCAGCGATTCGCTCAATGTGCGATGCGGCATTATCAACCGGAAGATCGGGCTTGAGCAAATCCGGGGCGCGGAGCTGACGGCGAGCTGGAAAAGCGCTCCAGCATTGTCGCTGCGCCGCGTCCGAATTCTTCTCGACAAGGGCGATTGCCTTGTATCACCGACCGAGCGTGAAAAATTCATCTCCGACCTGCTTGCTGCGGTCGCAAGTCGCCCGCCAGGTGGTGACATTTCACCTGCGAAGCTGGACAAGGGTCCGCCGCTGTAGGGTTTGCGATCCGAATGGTTTCAAGAAACCTCCGAAAGGGGAACACGACAAAAGCCGCCATCTGCTTCCCGTCTACGCTATAATTTAACCGCCTACCTACTTGATCCCAGGTTTTTCCGCTTGTGAATGGGATCTCTGAAGCCTGCCTGGTAAATGAAAATCATGAATCGCTGGATTCCACGAATCGTTCTATTTTTAGCGATATCCGTTGCAGGATTGGCAAACCAGGCGGTTCGCGGCGAGGATTTCCCGCCGGATCAAATCGAATTCTTTGAAAAGCGAGTTCGTCCACTTCTGATTGAGCACTGCTACTCATGTCACAGTGACGGCGCCGAGAAGATCCAAGCAGGTTTGCAGGTAGATAGCCGGCGCGCACTCCTTTCGGGCGGAGACTCTGGGGCATCGATCGTTATCGGTAATGCAGACGCAAGCTTGCTTGTGTCCGCCATTCGATACGAGGAATATGAAATGCCGCCAAGTGGGAAGCTTCCTGAGGCTGACATTAACACGCTCGTTGAATGGATCAATATGGGCGCACCTTGGGGTGTAGACGCGGGCAACGTGCCCGCGCCGGGCGGGACGATCGAACGCGCAAAGTTTGATCTCGCACAAAGGAAAGCAAGTCACTGGGTTTGGCAGCCGATCAGTCGGCCATCGGTCCCAGAAGTGAAAAACTCGTCCTGGCCGATTACCGATATCGATCGATTCATCCTCAATAAATTAGAAGTACAAGGACTTGCACCGGCATTACCGGTCGATCGACGAGGACTCGCAAGGCGATTAGCGTTTGACATTGTCGGACTGCCGCCAACCCCTGAACAAGTAGACCAATTCGTCCAAGACACTTCACCGGTGGCTCTCGATCGATACGTCGATGCTTTATTAGCGTCGCCTCATTTTGGCGAGCGATGGGGGAGGCATTGGCTGGACTTGGTTCGCTATGCGGAGTCGCGCGGCCATGAATTTGACTACGAAACGGCGAACGCCTATCAGTACCGTGACTACGTCATACGCGCATTCAATGCCGACATTCCTTACGATCAGTTTGTTCGGGAGCACATTGCCGGCGATCTTATCCAACCACCTCGCCTCAGCCAGCAAAATGGGTTCAATGAATCGGTCTTGGGTACGGGATTTTGGTTTTTTGGCGAATGGGCCCATTCACCAGTCGATATCCGCAAAGATGAAACCGACCGCTTCGACAATATGATCGATGTGATGTCCAAGACGTTTCTGGGCGTTACCGTTTCCTGCGCGCGGTGCCATGACCACAAGTTCGATGCGATCTCGACACGTGACTACTACTCACTTTGTGGCTTCTTGCAGTCTTCCGATTACCGGCAGGTTCGCTTTGAATCGATCGCTCATAACCAACAAGTAGCAGACCAACTCGATGCACTGGATAATGGTTATCGCAAGGCCATTCGAGATGCAATCGGAGGGTTGTTTGGCGACACTCAAGTTCCGGAGCTACTTCCTAACGTCAATTCCGATCAGGTGCGAATGCTGGTCGATTACTCGAACCTGTCGACGGAAAACTATCTTCAAGACGGCCTGATCTTCGGCAAACGCCCTCGAACAAGCGGCGAAGCTTATCTCGAACTTCATGAAGGTAAGCCTTCTGTCTCAATCGCCGAATATTCAGCAGCGGTGAACGATGCTTTTTGGGACATCGAAGTCAACGTATCGGAATCAAGACCTGGTGGCATGGGCGCATTGGACCCAGCCTTTCGGAGTGGCCGTACGCTTCGCACTCCGAGCTTTGAATCGCCGACAGGCCGTATTTTTTGTCTCGTCGCCGGCGCAGGCCAAATTTTCGCCTGCGTGGACTCACACCGGACGATTGCCGGACCGCTTCACGGTGAAACGCTTCGCAATGTGGAGTTGGCCTCTGGCTCATCGAATGCGCCGCACTGGGTCGAGCTCAATCTTCAGCGATATGCTGGCCACCGTTTTCATTTGGAATTTACACCGGCAAAGAATCAAACCTTCGCTGTTCTCAAAGTGGTGGACATTTCTGAGGGCGCGGGACCGCCGGCACTGGCCACCGATTTGAACGCAATGGCAACAAGGCTCCTCGAGCTTGCTGCGAACAATTCGAACGCCCAGTCCCAATTGCAATCGATTGCTAACCAGTGGCATTCCGATCGAGAGCGACTACGCCAAACACTCATGCCCGACTCCGCTCTTGCTGTCGCAATGCTCGATGGTAGCGGTGAGGACGATCGTGTGCTTGTTCGTGGAAGCTCCGCAAATCCCGGTGACCTGGTTCCACGAAGGTTCCTTGAAGCCATCGATGGTGACCAACCGCTTTCCATCGGAGTTGGAAGTGGTCGCTTAGAGCTGGCTCAGCGAATCAATGAACCCACTAACCCACTTACGTCTCGAGTCATCGTTAATCGAATATGGCACCATCTCATGGGACGTGGGATTGTTGCTTCCACCGATGATTTTGGTGTCCTTGGGCAGGCGCCGACTCATCGTGAACTACTTGATTATCTTGCGACCTATTTCAATGAGAACGGCAAGTCCATCAAGCAGGTCATTCGGCATGTAGTGCTTTCACAGGTCTATCAGATGTCCAGCCACTCCCAACCCGAGGCAATTGCGATCGATCCCAGCAACCGTTACTGGCATCATCGATCACCCAAACGCCTCGAAGCAGAAGTGATTCGCGACTCATTGCTCGCCGCATCAGGCGCGCTCAGACCACAGTTTTACGGTCGATCAGTACCAGTGCATTTGACAAGTTTTATGGAGGGTCGCGGTCGACCAGGTGATTCGGGGCCGCTCGATGGTACTGGCCGACGGTCCATCTACATTTCTGTTCGCCGCAATTTCTTGTCACCATGGATGCAGGCGTTTGATACCCCAAACCCTTTCAGCACCATGGGTCGACGCAACGTTTCCAACGTTCCCGCGCAGGCTCTCATTTTGATGAACGATCCGTTGGTCAGCCAACTGTCGGAACAAATTGCCCGACGAGCCATCGCCACAGAACCCGAGGATCGATCCAATCGCGTGAATTGGTTTTACGAGATGCTTTTTGCTCGTCCGGCCACAGCGGAAGAAGCATCGTTGGCAACTGGGTACCTTGATCTGCAGGCAATCGAACGCGGAGTCAACCCCGATGACCTGTCGCTATGGTCTGACCTTGCCCATGCGATGATCAATACCAAGGAGTTCATTTTCCTCCGATGAACAATTCTACCCACTGCCATCGCTTTCGCCCTGTTCCGATTTCCCGCCGCCAAATGCTCAGTGAATGCGCTAGTGGATTTGGTGCAGTCGCTTTGGCTGCGATGGCGAATGATCTTGCGAGGGGAAGCGGTGGGACGAGTCGGACTCACTTTCCCGCCAAAGCGAAGAGTGTAATTTTCTTGTACATGGATGGTGGACCTTCCCAACTCGATACGTTCGACCCCAAACCGCTCTTGGACCAGTACAACGGTCAGGATCCGTCCAAGTTCTTCAAGGTCGAACCGACGCAGTTCAATAACAATGGGACGGTCCTTGCCAGCCCGTGGAAGTTCAACCAGTACGGTCAATCGGGTATTCCGGTGAGCGACCTTTTTCCCCATTTAGCGACTTGCGTTGACGAACTCGCCGTCGTGCGTTCAATGGTTTCGGAGTTTCCGGAGCACACGTTCGCCAATTACTTCTTGCACACGGGAAGCGGGCTCCAAGGGCGACCGAGCATGGGCGCCTGGGTGAATTACGGACTGGGCAGTGAGTGCGATAATCTACCGGGATTCGTTGTGCTCAATGGTGGCTTGATTCCTCCTGGAGGAATCGATTGTTTCGGCAACGGATTCTTGCCAGCGACATTTCAAGGCTCCATCTTTAAGCCGTCGGGCAGTGCCGTTGCCAACGTCGATCGACGTGAAGCGACGCTGCAGCGCCAGCGCGAGAAACTCGATTTGGTAAAGGGATTGGATGGTCTCGCCGGTCGTCAATTTGGAGCCCACGACAGCATTGAATCTGCGATCGCCAATTATGAACTCGCCTTTCAAATGCAAATGGCGGTCCCTGATTTAATGGATTTATCAAAGGAGTCCAACCTTACACGATCGCTTTATGGGTTGGACGCTGCCTACGAGCCGACCCGGATTTACGCGGCCCAGTGTCTACTTGCACGTCGTCTGGTTGAGCGAGGTGTTAGGTTCATTGAACTGACCTGCCCGAATGTGGGTAGCGACCGGTGGGACCAGCACTCGAATTTAAAAGAGGGGCATGAAAGCAACGCTCGGGCTGTCGACCAACCGATCGCAGGGTTGCTCAAAGACCTGCGACAACGTGGCATGCTCGATGAGACACTCGTCGTTTGGGCTGGTGAGTTTGGCCGAACGCCTTTCGCGCAAGGTGCCAATGGGCGTGACCATAATCCGATGGGATTCACCATTTGGATGGCTGGGGGTGGTGTTAAACCGGGAACCATCTATGGAGCGACGGATGAATGGGGATACAAAGCGATCGAAAATCGCTCTGAGATCCACGATCTTCATGCCACCATGCTTCATTTACTCGGCGTGGATCACACGAAATCCACCTTTCGGTTCGGTGGCCGCGATATGCGACTGACCGACGTAAAGGGGCATGTGATGCATGGTGTTATTCAATCCTAGTTCTTCTACTCCAAGCCACTCGCTCATGCACCGACATACGTTTTACGCAATTGTTTTTTTTGCGCACAACTGCTTCGCTCAAACAGAAGTAGTCATTCCTGCCTTCACCGCGTATTCATTGCCCGATGCCCATAGCGTCCATGTTTCCGAAGCATCGGGAATCACACATTGGAACGACTCGAACCAATCGGTGAACTGGTATGGCAATTTCGTGAAAACGGGGGCGTTGAACGTTAAAGTTGCCCTTCAGCCAGCAAGCAGTCAGGCGACTCGCTGGCGAATGTCAGTTTCTGGCCAATCTAAAGATGCAAGTGTGCCCGCCGCATCCAATGCGAAACCATTCACGGTCGACTTCGGAAGTTTTGTGATCGCGAAGGCAGGCTACCATCGACTCGTATTGGAATCGCTCGAAGCACCGAGCAAGCCGGTCGGTGGCGTGAAAGAGCTCATTCTTGGTGGCCCAGCAGTGGAGCAATCGCATTTCAATCTCGAGCCCCGTCGTAATGCCGCTTCCGTACACCTAGCTTACATAGAGCCATCAGACGCAAACGTCGAAGCATTTTATTGCGAGGTAACTGCTATCGATGATCCCACCGCGACCTTTTACATGGCATGCGGGTGGCACCGCGGCTACTTCGGAATGCAGGTCAATAGCGAGACCGAGCGGCGAATCATTTTCAGTGTCTGGGACAGCGGTGATGAAGCGGTCGATCGGAACAAAGTAGCCGATGAGAAACGTGTAAAATTGATGCGAAAAGGCGAGGGGGTTTACTCGGGAGATTTCGGAAACGAGGGGACCGGAGGTCACAGCCATCTGAAGTACCTTTGGAAAACGGGCGAGGCACAGCGCTTCATTGTGACCGCCGAACCCATCCAAGGCACCTTTACTATTTTCTCTGGCTATTGGTTTCATCCCGAAAAGAAAGTTTGGATGCTGATCTCATCATGGAAGGCTCCAAGCGAAGGCGGGTACCTCCGAGGCCTGCACAGTTTTAGTGAAAACTTCGACGGCGACAGCGGGCACCTCCGCCGCAAGGCGTTCTATGGAAACCAGTGGGTCCGCACCGACAAAGGTGAGTGGCTTGAGGTAACTCAAGCGTCGTTTAGCCATGATCCAACGGGGAAAGTCGATCGTTTGGACCGATTCATGGGAATCGAGGACGGCAAGTTCTTCCTCAGTCATGGAGGTTTTGTCGAGGGATTTACAAAATACGGCGAGAAGTTTGATCGTGAAGCTGGCAACGAGGCACCGACGCATATCGATTTGCCCAAGCCTAGCCATTGACAGCAGTGGTCCCCTTTTCCTATTGACCCATTATCTGATGGCTCCGTTGTCACTGGGAACAGTTGTATCTTGAGAATCGCGCAACTCTCTTCTGGGACTGGTCTTAACGGTGCCGTTCGCCATTGCTACGACCTCACCTGCCTACTTGCAGAGGAGGGGCAAGACGTCCTGCTTGTGCACCGACCTGGTGCATGGATTTCACGCCAGCCACTTCCTGCTCGGGTCGAACGACTAGAAACCTCGTTTCGAAGAACGCCCTACGAACTTCGACGCATCGCCAACTGTTTCCGCGAGTGGAAGCTTGACGTTTCTCATTCGCATACCAGTTCCTCTCATTTTTTTGGCGTACTCCAAGCAAGGTTATTCGGATTTCGAAACGTCGCGACCTGTCATATGCCGATGTTCCAGCCGCATTGGTGGTGGAACGACCGGGTGATCGCCCCCAGCGCCTCCGCCGCGCGTTTTCAACGCTGGATCAACTTGGTTTCAAGCAAAAGGATTGACATCGTCCATTGCTTCGTCGATCCAGCACCACCGCCGCCGCAACTGTCACGGTCGCAATTACGTGGGCCTTACGGAATTCCCGATTCATCATTCTTGATCACAGTTGTCGGCGCCGTTTGCAAACGCAAAGCTCAAGAGGTTTTGATGCAAGCCGTTCCCACTTTGCTTGGGAAAAATGTTGACGCGCACGTCGTATTGATAGGCGGCATCGATCCGGACTACGCCGAAAAAATCCAATCGGAAATCGATGAAAATGAACTTAAGGGGCGAGTCCATCTCCTCGGACAGCGCGCCGATGTGGGAGATTGGTTGCATGCATCGGATTGCGTTTGTTTGCCGAGTCGAAAAGAGGTAACGCCCCTCTCGCTTTTGGAGGCGATGGCGCATGGTGTCCCTGTTGTAGCAACACGAGTCGGTGGCGTGGCGGAATGCGTCCGCGATGGCATCGACGGTTTACTGGTCAAAAAAGATTCCGTTGAACAACTCGGTGACGCGCTCTTGAAACTTGCGTTGCAACCCGACCTGCGCCACCGCATGGGACAAGCGGCTCGACAACATGTGCAGGCCGAATTCAGCCCTCGAATTTGCGTCAATCGGATACTTGAGACCTATCGAAATGCGTTGCACAGCGGCCGGAGTTTGGTTGCCTGAGGACGGATTCCGTAATTGTCCTATCGCGGGGCAACCCCACCGGTTTTAGCGCTGCGGCCGCGTGCCCGACCGCCGGAAAACGCGGAAATTGCCCCGTCACTTGTTGTAAACGCGGCCTCCCAGACAAGAAACCGCCTCTTCCATCCTCGCAGCCTTTGCAACTCAACGCCGCTCTGGCCGTCTTTTTCACCTTCAAGCCTAGCCCTCCAAAGCCAGTCGGCGATACTTGCTTTAAGCTCGCATGCAGAACCCGCGATGCGGCTGATTCGAACGTGGCAGGAAAGGCGAAAGACTCGTATGTGTCCCTACAAGCTGATGGCGATTTTCACCGTAGTCTCGCTTGGCAGCCATCATCTCGCCGCTCAGCCACCTTTTCCCCATGGTGGTTTCGGCCAATCTCCTGATCCGTATTTTTATGGTGCGCCGACGCTTCCATTTTCGTCACAGGGACCTGGCTACTTCGGGTACGGTTACGGGGTCCCTCAGTCCATCCTGTTGAAGCGTGAACTGATCGCGGCTCCACCAGTTGCGCCTGCAAAACTGAGATTCATGCATCGACGCAATGAAACGCTACGTGTCGAGGTGTATGACCGCAGTATGAAGCAAACCATCCTTCGCCAAGATATCCCAGCCGGAGGTACTGCTGAGGTCCTGCTACCGCGCGATGCTGGCGGTTTTGTGAAAGAGACTTACCAAACGTTTGGACCATTTGGTGAACCATTCATTCGCGAGAGGGTTCGCCCCCTACCGACCAGCATTCGATACGACGTCATTGTGAACCAGTGGCAAATCCAATCGATCGCGATCGATCGAACAGGAAAGAGTCCGTCAGCGATTGAAGATGTGCAGTTTCAAGGCCGCGGATTGGGGCGATTTACCCTGCCCCCGGGCGATCGCTTGATCGATGGCCAAATCGACATCTATCGCACCGCGATGGCGGCTGGGAATTCGGGGCTAGTGGCGCCGATCCAACCGCCGCTTGAAAGTGACGGCCCGTCAAGCGATCCATTGCGCCAGGCCATTGAAGAGTTGAATGCTCGTTAGTGCTTGGATGCGTTGGCGAGCAAGATTGCGGATGCTTGCCGAGATGCGGTGCAAGTGAAGAACCACAACCGGGATGGGCGAACGTCCCCACGTCATGAACTAGAGAGCCTAGTGGTGCCAAACACCTAGGATCTTTCGCAGCAACTGACTCAGCGTTGTTCGCGCCAGGTGACGAAGCTCATAAAAGCAAGCAGCGACCCACAGATGATGAACGTAATGTCCATCAGCAGGTTGGCACTTCGGAGCGGTGCCATCGCCTGCATGCCCATGAAGCCCATTACGGCATCAGCGAGAAACAGTGCGACGACGATAACCGCCACCACAAGGCTAGTAAGGCAAAGCGCCTTGGGCATTCACGAACCTCGGTACTATCGCTGTAATCGCGGCTAGGGAGTTTGGACGAGACCGATGGCAGTATAGTTACCATTGGCGGAAAGTTAACATGTTCCGTTGCCAGGAAAACGTAGTCGATTGTGTCCGAGAACGAAATGTGGGTAAACACAACGGTTTTGACAATTATTTCGGTTTATCCGATGTGCCCAGAAAGCCAGATTTTTCATGTCGCTCACGCCAAATTCACTTCCCGCCCCTTTACCAGCCAATTTGACGCAGACCATTTCTGAGGCGGAAATCAGCTCGGACCCTTGGCGTTGGTGGCGAAGCCAAATGCCAATTTCGACAAAATGGGCCTACTTTGACCATGCAGCCGTCGCGCCGTTGCCTGAGCCTTCGTCGGTTGCGATCACGGCTTTCGCCAACGAAGCGGCTGTGGACGGAGACACGCGGTGGCCTGATTGGGCGGCAGACGTAGAACAACTTCGATCCGACTTTTCGACCTTCCTAGGCTGTGATTCGACGGAAATCGCGCTCGTTCCCAATACGAGCTTCGGGATCAACGTGGTCGCGGAGGGAATTGACTGGCATCCGGGCGATAACGTTGTGATTCCGGCGGGCGAGTTTCCGGCGAACCGTTTTCCTTGGCTTAATCAAGAACGTCATGGCGTTGAGGTTCGAATCATCGGCAAAGATGATTCGCATGAGATCAATCTTGATGAGTTATTGAATGCGATCGATTCCCGGACTCGGCTGGTATCCGCGAGTTGGGTAGGGTATGCGACGGGCCATCGACTGGACATTGACCGACTCGCTCACGAAGTGCATCGGCGTGGCGCGTTGTTTTTCCTAGACGCGATCCAAGGCCTCGGCATTTTTCCGATCGACTTGCGCCAAACGCCGATCGATTTTCTTGCCGCTGACGGCCACAAATGGCTTCTCGGTCCCGAGGGTGCCGGCGTTTTGATGATCCGGAAGGAGCACCTACCAAAACTGGCCTGTGTCCCGGTCGGCTGGAACAGCGTCCGTTCAGCCCTCCACTTCAGTCATGCGTCGTTTGATATCCGCCCATCGGCATCGCGATACGAAATTGGGTCCCAGTCGATGCTGGGCATGCGGGCACTGCGTCAGAGTCTTGGACTTTTTTTGAAGGTGCGGGCCTACCACGGCGACGAAGCCATCGCAAATCGCGTGCTTGACTTAGGCGAGTGCTTGATCGACGGACTGCGCGCTAGGGGAGTCGACACGATCTGCCATCCTCAACGTAAGCATCGTAGTGGAATCATTTCATTCGCCATTCCCGGTGTCGAGCCATCAGTATTTCGACAACTCGCACTAGAGCGTTCCGTGGTAGTCAGTTGTCGTAGTTTCGGGGTGCGAGCCAGTGTTCATGCTTACAATGATCAATCGGACGTACAAAGGTTGCTGGATGCAGTAAACTGTGCACAACTGGCTTCTCAACATTCGACGCGAAAGTGACAAATGCCCCAGCATATCAAGGCCGTTTACACTGGCTCATTCGATCCCGTGACGCTCGGGCACCTCGACATTATTCATCGCGCAAGCAAGCTTTTCGGTACCGTGGTCGTGGGGATCGGTATCAACAAAGACAAAAAACCACTTTTTAGTCCGGAACAACGTGTGGAACTCCTCCGGCGAGTCACCCCCAACATGCCCGATCTACAAATCAAAACCTTCGATGGGCTGGCGGTGGACTTTGTGCGAGAGGTGGGTGCGAAGGTAATGGTCCGTGGGATTCGCCCGCTGACAGACATTGCTGGCGAGTTCACCATGATGATGGCTAATCGACAACTTGACCGCGAAATCGAAACTGTTTTTCTCATGGCCGATGATCAATACGTTCACATCAGTAGCTCGCTGCTAAAGCAAATCGCGGGTATGTCAGCCGACGATGATAGGCTTGCGAAATTTGTTCCCCGCCAAATCATCGCAGACGTCCGTCGCCAGCTTGGCTGATTCCCGGCATGTTCAATGGAATTCAAGTGTCGAAGGCGATTGGCATCTCGCAACGTTGGTTCCGCGATTCGCTAAGCTTTAAAAGCTATCCGAAACCATTCGCCGCTTCGGCCCTAGCCGCAGTTCTCTTTGGTTTTCGGATAGGCTCTTAGTTAAGTCAGATGGATAGGTCGATAAAAAGAGGCAACCAATGCTTGGCGAGTCGATTCCAAAACTATTGAAATTCGGCGACAGGATTGCTGTCTTGCCTATCATTCACGGAAGTGGGCAATGCGCATTGGCCGTGCGCCGATGGATGTTGGAGACAGACTTTGACGTCGTTGCGATTCCGCTTCCACCGTCGTTTCGCGATGCGGTTGAACAAGCCGTGCTTGACTTGCCGAAACCTTCGATCGTGATTCAACCGAGTCAGCCAAATTACGGACAGCCGAATGAAGAGGAGGCCAACTTCACTTCCAACCAGGATTTTGGAAGCGAATTTGAAGGGCAAGAAGAATCATGGGATTCGTTCGGCGAGGATGACGACGAACCTGTTCTTTGTAGCTACGTTCCCGTCGACCCTTGTCAGCCGGTCATCATGGCGATTCGTGCGGCGATGGGTGAGCACATCCCCAGAGAATACATCGACCTTGAAACGGACCCTTTCTTACCGTTTGCAACTGAGATGCCAGACCCGTATGCGCTTCGTACCGTAGCGCCCGAAAAGTTTGCTGCGGCTATCCTGCCGGGAATCAGTCGCCCACCGGATGATCAAACTCGCGATCGCATTCGGTACATGGCTTACCGACTTTATCAATTGCAACTCCATCACCAGAAGATCCTGTTTGTTACCAGCGTTTTGTATTGGCCTTGGATCCGCGAGGCATACACCGAGTGGCAACAAGCCGCGACAGACAACCGGGCGGCTGACGCGACATTACCCGTCGATGACGAAGTGATGATGCCAGAGGCATTCGACGTCGATCCTCGCACGCTACTCTTTTTGTTTGATGAAATCCCTTTTATCACCGGGTTATACGAGCGGGCGAGAGCCAGGCTTGAAGATGATGAGAATTTACAAATCGATGGTGTGAAAGAGCTCTTACTGGCCGCACGAGATAGTTATCGAACCGAGTTTGGCAATCGTGCTAGGCGCATCACGCCCATGCTATTGAGCCAATGCCTGAAATACATTCGCAACCTATCGCTACTGCATCGTCGCATGACGCCCGACTTGGCGACCATCGTCACCGCTGCCAAACAAATCATGGGAGACCAGTTTGCCATTCACGTTGTTGAACGGGCACGAGACTACTATACCGTTGTCGGCGCAGAACCACTTGCCGATCAGGCCAGTGTCACGTTGGGGATCGACATGGCGAGACTCCCGTCAAATGATACGGTGGCGTTGGTCAATCGACTTCCTGGACCACCAAAGTATTGGCAAACGATACACCTAAATCGCCGCCCCACGCGAAGTGAGACAGAACGTTGGAGTTACCGCTGGAATCCCTTCGGTCAATGCAGCTATCCACCTGAAGACGCGAGGATCGAGTCGTTTCGTACGAGAGTACTGGATCGCGCCAAAGAAATTTCTGGAGCCGATTTGGCTCGGACCGAAAAATTCACGACTAGCGTGATGGATGGTATCGATATCCGCGACACGCTTCGACACTGGTATGAGAAACAGATCTACGTCAAGGTGTTGCCGCCTAGTCGCGGCAACCTGGACGCTTGCGTGATGCTGTTTGATAGTCCAGCCGATCCCCGCGATTATCCTTGGCGAACGACTTGGTTTGCTGAACACAAAGACGAATCAACGCTTGCCTTTTTCGCAACCAACTTTCGTGACGAAATGGTGGGGCCGGGTATTGCCATGGCGACTTACGGTGGCGCCATGTTTCTTTACCCGCCTGTGCATATTGATGACATCTGGGACGATCGGCGGATCGACTTCGCTACCACCTTAGAAGAGCGATTGATCGCTGCAGCATGCATGCACTCTCGTTCCCCGCAGGTCGCGTTGCTTTCCACACTACCACCTGGTGGGGCATGGCGACGACTCGCTCGCCACTTTAAGAAGCACCTTATCCACGTTCCGCTCGCATCCTTCAGCGACGAGCAAGTCCAACAACTTCGGATGGTCCATGTACTCAACGGTCGCGACGTTCGAAGCTACGCCGATGATTTTATCCGCAAGGTTTAAGCTTTTCCACGACAAAGAACGTTCGCTCACACCGCCGCGACATCTCGCTGCTCGCTAAGACGCCGGAGTTCCCGAATTTCGATTTCCAGTTGTTGATTGCGGGTGCGAATCGCCTCATGCTGCCTGGTTAAACGATTAAAGTCATTGGCCACATCCGACCAGAAATCGCCAGAGCGAAATGAAAGCGGCTTTATCGGGTCACCGCTTGGCAACTTGAGGATCGCTTGACGCAGGCGATGCATCGGACCTGCAAATCGATTGGTCAACTTCATCGTATCGAGCACAAACATAGGCAACATCACCGCCATCACCACAATGATCGATGACTGACCCGACGCGGCCGACCAAACTGCCGCAGAGAACGATTCCTCCGACAACATAGAAATCGTCTCCATCATCATGTTGACGCTGACAAGACAAATTGCGAACAGAAACCAGTGAAGCATCACCCGACGGCCGATCGCCCATTGAACTTTCGGGTCGACGAGAATTCGAGATCGTTTGGGAAACATGGCTTGAAATTTTTCCGGTAAGGAGTTGATGCTTTTCAAAACTCAGGTGGGATCGGGCAGGAAGGTGCTTCGCAGGCCTTCACTGGGCATGGCTACCAATCGAACCACCCGATTTTTTGATTCCTAAAAGTTAGGCCGCGAAATGCTACCGGCCTTGCGCGAACACGTTTCGGCTGCGATGATTTTGGCAGCCGATGTTTGCAATCGATGCGACAATCCGCACAACCGGAATTCGCTGCTCGCTTCTCGTCGAAATGTAGGATCATGAAAGCATTCGAAGCCACACAGTATTTTTTTGATACGGCAGCCGATCAGTTAGAACTTCCTAAACCGATTCGTGAGGTGCTACTGATGCCTCGTCGCGAAGTACAGGTTCAGGTCACGATCGAACGCGACAACGGAGAACTGGCGACATTCGTCGGGTTTCGTGTCCAGCACGACAACAGCCGGGGCCCGATGAAAGGTGGGCTTCGATACCATCCTGAAGTCAATCTGGATGAGGTACGGTCATTGGCGAGTTTGATGACCTGGAAGACTGCTGTGGTCGACCTTCCTTATGGCGGAGCGAAGGGAGGAATCGGCGTCGACCCCGCTTCCTTGTCATTGCGAGAACTCGAGCGATTGACTCGCGTTTTCGTTGATCAAATCCATGACATCGTCGGCCCCGACACCGACATACCTGCTCCTGATATGGGAACTGACCATCGGGTCATGAGTTGGTTTCGCAATCAATGGGAAAAGTATCACGGGTTCAATCCGTCGGTAATCACTGGAAAACCGGTAGAAGAGTACGGTGCCAAGGGCCGCGAGGAAGCGACCGGCCGCGGCGTCGGGACACTGGCCGTTAAGCTGATCAAAAGACTCGGACGAAAGCCTGAAGAGACCCGCGTCGCGATTCAAGGTTTTGGCAACGTGGGAACCCACGCCGCGAAATACCTGACCGAAGCACAGTTCCAGATCATTGCCATCAGTGACTTATCGGGAACCTATTATGCACCCAACGGACTCAATATCCCCGAAATGCTTCGGCACGCGATTGCCCAACCCCATCACTCGTTAGCGGGTTATCGCGGGTGCGAGCGCCTGGCTCCGGATGCGTTGCTTAAACTCGATGACGTCGATCTACTCATCCCGGCGGCATTGGGTGGAGTCATCAACGCGGACAACGCGGACGCGATTTCAGCGTCGGTGATTATCGAAGCGGCGAATGGGCCCATTTTGCCCTTAGCAGACAAGCGATTAACCGATCGCGGTGTGATTATCCTGCCCGATATCCTCGCAAATGCCGGCGGAGTAACGGTGAGCTACTTTGAGTGGGTTCAAAATCGGCAGCATTATCGCTGGAGCCTGGACCGCGTTCGCCAAGAGCTCGACAAAACCATGAATGACGCATTTGAGGCGGTGTGGGAACTGGCCCAACAACATCACGTCTCGTTGCGAACCGCGGCCTTCATGATTGCCATCAGCCGAGTCCGGCGAGCTGCTGAATTATCGGGCTCCTTCACGTAAATTCCGGACCAAAGCCAATAAAACTGGAACGAAAGGCGAAGAACGCCTTGCCAGCACTCGCTTGGGTCACTAAATTTTCCGATCCAAACCGAAATCCCTTTTGCCTCTCAACCCGGTTCCCTCCCAAGTGGTCGCTCAAAGAACCTACGTCGCCAAAGTCGGCGAAATCGAAAAACAGTGGTTACTCGTTGATGCTCAAGACGAAGTCTTGGGCCGTCTGGCGAGTGACATCGCGATGGTTTTGATGGGCAAGCATCGCCCACAATACACGCCACACGTCGATTGCGGCGACTTTGTTGTCGTCATCAATGCTGAAAAAGTCGCGATGACGGGCGATAAAATGGACGTACGCCATTTCACCTGGTACACCGGCTATCCCGGGCTGCGATTGGAAAGCTACCGCGATCGCCAAGCACGAAAGCCAGAAGACCTGATTTTCCATGCCGTCCGTCGCATGATGCCGAAGAATAAACTCGCCCGTCATATGATGAACAAGCTCAAGATTTATTCGGGCTCCGAGCATCCCCATATCGCTCAAGACCCACAACCGATGAAACGAACTGGCAAAAAAGTCAATTCTTAACGTTCCGTCGTTTCTTCCCCCCTTCGCTCATTCACCCTTCTGACAGTCCACGACAGTTAACTCATGGTTGCGATCAAGAAAGACAAAATCAGCGGCGATTCACTCGGTACCGGACGCCGCAAGTCGAGCGTCGCTCGCGTTCGAATCCGCCCCGGTTCAGGCAAGATCACCGTGAACCGCAAACCGATGGAAGAGTATTTCGTCAACGATCAAGATCGTAAGGCTATTGTCAGTACGCTCCAATCCGTTGACCAGCTTGATAAGGTTGATGTGATTGTTTTGGTAAACGGTGGTGGTTTGACCGGACAAAGTGGGGCCGTTCGCATGGGCATCGCCCGGGCACTGGTCAGCCACAGTGAAGGGTTTCACGATGTCCTTCGCGAGGGTGGTTATTTGACGCGAGATTCGCGAATGAAGGAACGAAAGAAACCAGGTCTTCGTGGCGCCCGCCGCGCTTCGCAGTTCAGCAAGCGATAGTCTTGCGATAAAGATTACTCGTCGAGGCTCCCCATTGGCGAGCCTCGCGTCGTTTGTGCTTCGAACGCTTCTCAATTCGCGCGTTCTCAGCAGCTACCGACAGTTACTCGTGAAGCGACCTTGGTCTAACGCGTACGAACTGACTTTTGCAAATTGCCGTTGAACGGGGCCTTTTGGTCCTTCGGTATCCAGCCAGTGACATCACCGCGCCTCCTGCCAGCGATAAGCGGCCAAAGCGTTCTTCCAAAAGTATTTCTCCACTGCGTTATCGCCCTTGGACGCAAAGAAGTTGGTGACCACCCCTAGCTGGTCGGCATACGTACCTCCGATTTCACATACCGGCCAGTTGCTTCCATAGATCAGTCGGTCTTCACCGAAACACGACCAGCAATGCTCAAGAATCGGCTCATAGTAATGAAAATCGATCGGCGCGGACCCATGCTTTTTTGAAGCCTGTTCGGTCTGCTCAAGCAACGCCGACACCTTGCAATAGATGTTGGGGCAATCCCCAAGCGAACGTACCGTATCCAGCCATTGATCGCTCAATCGACTTGCGTCCCCCGCGCTGGCGACGTGGTCGACAACGATCGTCAAACTGGGAAATGCTTTTGCGAGCTTGATGACTTCCTGCTGTAACTCCGGTGATCCATTCACATCTAACTGCAACCCTAAATCAGTCAACCATTGGATGCTCCGCTTAAAATCAGATCGTTGTAGCTGCCTCAGTGGTTCGCCGCTGATACGAATTCCACGAAAAAGCGGATTCACGGCGAAACGCTGTAAATGCTTTGAAAAATCGAGATCATCGGGCTCGATCCTGCCAACAAAACCGATGATGCATTTTTCATCAGCGGCTAAGTCCAGGATCCACTGGTTGTCTTCCAACCACGCGCTCGCTTCTACAACGATCGTCTCACGAATTCCATGTGGCGCTGCGACTGCCAACCAGTCCTTCGGATAAACAGGCCGATAAAGGCTTGAACCGGGTTCTGGCCAAGGGACGCCGCCCCTGCGAGTCGGATCGTAGAAATGGGTATGCGTATCGACGATTCGTTTCGGTTTGCCGGTGGCCGCGACGCAGGGCACGACTGCGGACGTTCCAATAGCAGCGGCTGACAAGTTTCCCAGAAAACGCCTACGATCCATTCGAGTAATCATGTTGATACCTTGTGCGCAAAAGTTTTATCCGCCGTCTGCCCGTCGCAGGCGAAATCGTCCATCTGGTCAGGTTTCCGGCGTGCTTAGTCGAGTGCTCCGTTAACACTTGATTTGAGGGTACGACGGACTTCTAGCCCGTCGGCTAACATCGTCAATGACGGACTGGACGTCCGTCGTACGCATCCCCGTCTAACCTAAAAATTAGATTTGACGATGCGCTAGCAGAGTCTAGATAACAATTGTAAGCGCATTTGGACTCATTGGGTTTTGAATCAAGTCGAGCGAACTATTTCTTTGCTGAAGGCCGTGTTTCGTTCATCCGTCGAAAGTCCTTGGGCGTTACACCCAATATCTTTTTAAAGGTCCTTGTGAGGTGAGCTTGATCATAAAAGCCAGTTTCCAATGCGATCATGCCGATCGCTTGATGCCGTTCGACGAGTCGCCGACTCACCTCATGCACGCGAACGCGTTGGAGATAGGCGGATGGCGACATTCGATAAATCGCTCGAAACCTTCGATTGAACTGGCTATGAGAAAGCGATGCAACCTTGGCTAGCGCGGCCATTTCGATCGACTCCGCGTATCGTTCAGTAATCATTCTTACGGCGGCGTCGATTCCGAGTGACTCCGTATACTCCCCGGATCGAGCCACGTGGAGCGGCCTACGAACGCCTGCGATCCCCGTACAAAGTCCTTCGCGGTTGAAAAGAGGTATCTTCGAAGAGAGAAACGACTCAAGCCGGCCTTGCACATCGGGAACCAACCAGACTTGGTCGACCAGTTGCTTGCCTGATCGCATCACTGCTCGGTCTTCCTCACGATAGCGGAGCCCCCAGTACCTCGGGTGAATATCGAGGTCCGTCTTGCCAAGCAGTTCAGATTCAGAATCGAGGCCACGAGCGCGGACCAAAGTCTGATTGACTTTCATGAATCGCCCATCGGCGTCTTTCACGTACAAAAAAACATCCGGCAGGAAGTCGAACAGCTGAAGAACAGCTCCGGAGTCTTGAAGCCCAGCAAAAAAGTCGCGAATGCGCTTACCAAGACTCTTATTCATGCGCAAATTGTACAAAAAGGTGCGTGTTTGCTGCAAGCCAAAGACTATTGCGTCGGCTAAACTAAGGATCTCAATCGCCCTTACCGGCCATTTTTGCGAAGCGTTTACGGACGCTAAGCCGGATGCTTCATGAGACCTCCAGACTGAAATGAGATGCCCCTTATGCTCAATTTGATCGGCCCCGGCAAGTCGCACCATTGCAATGGCGTAACCCGACGAGACTTCCTTCAGGTCGGTACGCTCGGAGCCATTGGGCTAGGCCTGCCACAGTACCTTGCGGCCGCCGAGCATGGCAAAGTCGATCCTGCCAAGGATAAACGATCGTGCATCATGATCTTTAACCTTGGCGCTCCCAGTCAGCTCGACACGTTCGATATGAAACCGGAGGCTCCGGCGGAAGTACGCGGACCGTTTAAAGCGATCAGTACGAAGGGCGATTTTCAATTATCTGAGATCCTTCCCAAGCACGCTGAAGTCGCCGACAAGTTTTCGATCGTGCGATCTTGTTACCACACCGCAGCAGCAGTTCACGATGCAGGCTGGCAAATGCTGCAAACCGGACGTCAGTTCACCGGCGGCGTCAACTACCCCCACGCGGGAGCTGTCCTTCAGTACATGCGAGGGCGTCGAAGCGATCTGCCAGCACACGTGGTGCTTCCCGAAACCATGGGGCGAGGGGGTGGTAATTTGCCAAATGGGCAGGCGGGAGGTTTTCTGGGTAAGGCCTATGATCCCTTTGCGCTGATGGCGGACCCATCGCAGCCATCGTTCAAGGTACCCGATTTACTTCCCCCGCAATCTCTCGGCGACGTTCGAATCGACCGCCGACGGCGAATGCGCGCGGCCGTCGATAGTCAGCTGGCGGCCCTCGAGGCCACTGAATCGGCAAAGATGATGGATGCGAACTTCGATGCTGCGTATCGTTTGATGAGCAGCCCCCAGGCGCGCGAAGCGTTCGACCTAACGAAGGAACCACAGCAACTGCGCGAACGGTATGGCATGAACCGCTTTGGGCAGTGTTGCTTGCTCGCGAGAAGACTGATCGAATCGGGCGTTCGCTTCGTCACCATAAACACGTTCCTGACCGTTTTCGACGAAATCACTTGGGACATTCACGGCAGTAAGCCCTTCACCACGATAGAAGGGATGAAAAATATCGTTGCTCCTATGTACGATCAGGCTTATTCGGCGCTTCTGACCGATCTTGATCAGCGAGGCATGCTCGGCGACACGCTCGTAACCGGTCTGGCTGAGTTTGGACGAACGCCCAAAGTGAATCCCGCTGGCGGACGCGATCACTGGCCACAGTGCTTCTCCTGCACCTTTGCTGGTGGCGGTGTGCAAGGCGGCCGCGCGATCGGGGCAAGCGATCCCATTGGTGCCGTGCCTGCAGACCGCCCTACGTCGCCGGGCGAGGTCGTGGCAACCATATTCAAATCGTTGGGCCTCGACCTTCAGGCAGAAATGCCGGGCCCCGGTGGTCGTCCCTTCCCGCTCGTTGAGTTTGGTGTCCGCGAGATTCGTGAATTGTTTGCTTGAATGGTTGAGCTGCCCCATGGTGCCTAATGCATGAGCCAGACGGTCGGCTCATCCTGAGAAGCTTGCCAGTGGCAATCAACTGAGTCCTGATCGGTGTAGCTAATTCCCCTGACGCGTTCGATAAGATTTATGAGTCCGACCAACCACTTCAGCCGATGCATTGTGCTCTTGATCGCCTTGGCGAACGGAAACTTCTGCACCGGTGATAGCCCCGTACCAGCTGTTTCACCAGAGGCGATCGCCTTGCTTCCCGAGCGGTTTACGCTCCACGGCGATTCGGCCAGACAACGATTATCCGTCATTCATCTCCGCGAATCGAGGCCATCGGCGACAGTGACGATCGAGCAACCGGAACTTGTCTCTTCCGATCCATCGGTCGTTGCCATCGAAGGCAACTTCGCGATCGCGAAAAAAGATGGCAACGTTCAACTCTTTGCGAAGCTTGTCGATGGAAGAATGGCTAGCGCAACGGTCAACGTAACCGGAACAACGGCGGCACAGCACTGGAGCTTTCGCAACGATGTGCAATCCATCCTCGCACGCCGGGGTTGTAACATGGGTTCGTGCCATGGCGCGCTCGCTGGCAAAGGAGGGTTTCGTTTATCGTTGCGAGGCTACGACAGCGAATCCGATTACCACGCGATCACCCGCGAGCTGAGCGGCCGCCGCATCGAGATCGCGGCTCCCGGCCAAAGCCTGTTACTCGCCAAGCCAACCGGCGCGCTGCCACATCGCGGCGGCTTGCGACTGGCTACTGACTCCCGCGACTATAGAATCCTCTCCGACTGGATCGCTTCTGGTGCCCCCGGACCCACTGATACGGACCCGCGTTTGTCGCATATTTCCGTCATGCCCGAGAACGCCATTCTCGTACCTGGTGAAAATTCTCAAGTGCTTGTCAGCGCGCACTATAACGACGGACGGATCGTTGACGTTACGCAGTGGGCAAAGTTCTCCGCAACCGACGAGGCGGTTGCCGGGGTCGATGAGCAGGGAAATGTTGTGGTGCGTGGTGCGGGTGAAGCAGCCGTGCTTGCTTGGTTTGGATCTCAGGTAGCTCTCGCAAGAATGACGGTGCCCTATCCCTTCGATATCCCACAAGACGTCTATGACAATGCCCCTCGCAATAACTTCATCGACGATTTAAACCTCGCGCAACTTCAAACCCTTCACCTTCGACCTTCACCGCCAACGACGGATGATCTTTTTATCCGCCGCGCCACGATCGACACTATCGGCCGATTGCCTACTGATGAGGAAACAAATGCGTACGTCACCGACCCGGCAGCTGACAAAAAGACCCGTCTGATCGACCGGTTGCTGGCCAGCGAAGACTACGTCAATTACTGGACTTACAAATGGAGCGACTTGCTGCTGGTCAATGGCACCAAACTTCGCCCGGTTGGCGTTGAATCCTTTCATCGTTGGATTCGCGAATCAGTGCGTGCAAACAAACCTTGGGACCAATTCGTTCGCGACATTTTGACAGCGAAAGGAAACAGTCAAGAACAAGGTGCGACCAACTTCTACGCTATCCATCAGACACCAGAAGAAATGACCGAGAACGCCAGCCAGGCTTTCATGGGCTTATCGATCGGCTGTGCGAAGTGTCACAATCATCCACTCGAGAAATGGACGAATGACCAATACTATTCGATGGCTAATTTGTTCTCGCGAGTTCGCGCCAAGGGTTGGGGCGGTGAACCTCGCAACGGAGATGGCCTTCGAACAGTCTTTGTTGCGACCAGCGGTGAATTAATTCAACCGAAGACTGGCAAAGCATTGCCACCTGCACCGCTTGATGCTGAACCTGTCAGTTTTGATGATCCGCGCGACCGCCGCGAAGTCGTGGCTGCCTGGATGACCGATCGCAACAATCCCTACTTCGCACGAAGTATCACCAATCGGATCTGGGCAAACTACTTTGGTCGTGGTCTAGTCGAAATGGTTGATGACCTCCGATTGAGCAATCCTGCGTCTAACGATGCTTTGCTCCGTGCGGCGGCAGATCACTTGGTTCAGAATTCATTCGATCTCAAACACCTAATGCGAGCGATCCTTGAAAGTGATACCTATGGGCGAAGCAGTGTGCCGCTTGAGGAAAACCGTTCGGAGATGAAGTACCTCAGCCGGTATTATCCAAGGCGATTGCAGGCCGAGGTACTGCTGGACGCAATCGATCAAACGCTCCAAACGTCGAGTTCGTTCACTCGAATCGCTTTTCCTGGAGCCGATTTCCAGGACACCGCCTTATACCCCAAGGGGACCCGCGCAATCGAACTTTTCGATTCGGCCGTAGAGTCTTATTTCTTGAAAACCTTTGGGCGAAATCCTCGTGAGATCACCTGTGAATGCGAACGCAGTTCGGAGCCTAGCATGGTCCAGGTACTCCATATGTCGAATGGCGATACGATCAATCCAAAACTTGCGGCCGAGGGCAACGTGATTGCCCATGCGATCGAATCAGGACTATCCAACGAGGTAATTATCGACCGATTGTTTCTCGCCGCGTTGTCTCGAAAAGCCACCGAACGTGAAAAAGCTCAAATGACGTCGATCATGTCGGAATACGGAGACGATCGGCGTTTGTCGATCGAAGACGCATATTGGAGCGTTTTAGCAAGCACCGAATTTACTTTCAATCATTAACCCATCGCCCCTTGCGCGATAGTCCCTGAGCAACCCGTTGTTACATTAGCCATGCGATATTTCAACCAAACCGCCCTTCTGTGGGTGCTTGCCCTGACATGCGCTCGATGCGTCCTGTCTGCAGAATCCGCGGGCGTTGACTACACCCGCGATGTTTTCCCGATACTGGAAAAGCATT
>JANOBM010000162.1:0-7002 GCA_031411655.1 Planctomycetaceae bacterium | reverse complement strand
GACTTGTGTTTCAACCATTTTCTCGCGGTCGCATGACATATCAACGTTTTTCATGCTGTACTTCCGAAAGGACGGACTGGGACTAGAACCAAGCGTGCGGCTTATCGACGAACAGACACCATCGAACAGACACCATCGAACGGATCCCGTACGAAATGGCCGCAAACCATGTGCCAGTGGTTCAGAGTCTTGCCGATTAGTCAAAAAGGCGTTCTCAGTGAGCCCAAGTGTGCATCAGGTCACACAAACGCAGAGGTTCTCACCATTTCTGACTCTCTTAGTCAGTTGAGATCAGTCATGCGTGCGTGTGCGCCCGTCCGCGATGATTTTAGCAAGGAGCGATTGGAGGCGTTTGAGTTCGTCGGGGTGTTGCGCAGCAACATTGTTCTTCTCGCCGGGGTCATTGTTCAGATCGAATAGTTGATCCAGTGGTTTGCGATTTTTTGCAGCCTTTTCGCCGGTCACTCGCACAAGTTTCCAGTCGCCATCGCGGAGCCCGAAATGGTTACCTCCATTGTTTTGTTGCAACAAATACTTTCTCCCCTTTGCTTCCGGTTCGCCCAGCAATGCTCCCAGGACATTCATACTGTCAAGGCAAGCTTCGAACGGCAACTCTGCACCGGTTAACGCGGCAAAACTAGCCGGCAGGTCCACGGTACAAACGATCTCATCGGATTGGCCAGGCTTAATACGCCCTTTCCACCGAGTGATAAACGGCGTTCGCGTGCCACCCTCTAAGACGCTGTATTTACCGCCGCTGAATGGACCACTTGGTTGATGGCTACCCAGTTTCTCCACCGCATCGTCCTTGTACCCATCGTCGAGAACCGGTCCATTGTCCGAACAGAGCACTACCAAGGTGTTTTCGGCAAGCCCAAGTCGGTCGATGGTCTTCATCAACTCACCGACACACCAATCAAACTCAACAATGCAATCACCACGAGGGCCGAGCCCACTTTTCCCGATAAAACGCTCGTGTGGCGCGCGGGGCACGTGAATGTTATGCGACGAGAAGTAAAGGAAAAAGGGATGATCCTTCTGCGACTCCATAAACTGGTTGGATTCGCGGACCCACTCGTCGGCAAGATCTTGGTCTCGGAAGCGAGCCTTCGTACCGCCCGTATAAAAACCGATGCGGCTGATGCCATTGTGAATCGAATCGCTATGTCCATGACTCCAATCCATTTTTAATGAATCGCGATGAGTTAGCCCTGTGGGATGATCTTCGGAAGGCTTCTTGCTACCGACCCATAGGGGATCGGCGGGATCAAGATTACGAACTCGATGGTTCTCGACCAAAACCTGTGGGACACGATCATTTGTTGTCGGAAGCAAAAGGCAATGATCAAAACCGATTTCAAGCGGACCGGGGACAAGTTCTCCGTTCCAATCGGGCATACCACGTCCAAGTCCGAGATGCCATTTACCTATCACTGCTGTGGCATAACCCTGCCGGCTCAGTATCGACGCTACTGTTTCAGTACCTGGTTTGATAATCGCTTCTGCATTGGGTGAGGCGATCCCAGTGCCCTCGACGCGAAACGCATAGGTTCCGGTGAGCAGTGAAAATCGCGTTGGCGTACATGTGGACGCCGAACAGTAACCACTCGTGAACCGGAGTCCCTCCTTCGCCAACAGATCGATGTTGGGAGTCTGAACAGCAGAACTACCATTGCAAGAGACATCGCCATAGCCGAGATCATCGGCGATGATGACCACGACGTTAGGTTTCGAAGGAACAGCAGCGCATGCTACCGAAACTGACGTGAGTACAAGGGTCAGCAATAATGAATTCAATGTCATTTTCGAATGGTTTAGTTTGGAGGGGACTGATAGGTCGTTGGATAACGGGCAAGCATGCCATCGCTCGTCCAACAGCGTCAAAGCGGACTCGACGTCTGACGTAAGTCAATGGCCTGGGCGAACCAAGACAATCCTATCCAAAATGCTTGCCTCTGAATTCACCATCGATCGGTGATGCGGCCTTTTCCCGTGGCGACACGTTCCTACCATGTCCGTCGCTTCTCGGCAATCAAAACGTCGGTTGCGTTTTCGACACAGGAAGATTGCGAGGCACTCATTAAGCAAGTTCAGCAAATTTCACAATTTGTCGCGAATTCATCGCCCCTGATTGACGGGTCATCTCGCTGCCTGCTTTAAAAAGAATCATCGTCGGGATGCTCGAAATCGCAAATCGCGACGCGGTCCGTGGCGAATCTTCGGTGTTCAGTTTCGCAAGGATAACTCGCGGCGAAAGCTGTACAGCAGCTTCGGCAAACGCAGGAGCCATCATGCGGCAAGGGCCACACCATGGCGCCCAGAAGTCGACAAGAATGGGAATCTCCGTTCTCTCGATAAACTTTGTGAATGTTTCGTCCGTCAAGTCAACTGGATGCGCAGGCAGCAAAGATTGCTTACACCGACCACACAAGGGTTTGTCGTGCAACTTGGATTCAGGCACACGGTTTACCGTGCCACATGCCGAGCAGGCCAGGTTCACTATTTAGGCACTTTCTCGATGGTCAAACAAAAAGAAGTCCAGTCGAACATGATTACTATCACTATTTCTACCGCAAAAAAGTGGCATGAAGTCGAGCCACCCGTGCCTGGTCGCGAAACCATCACCGCACCGGTATTCGATTGTACTCCTTTTTGGCAAGATCGGTTTGAGTGGCCGCTCCTTGCTGCTTTGAGCTACGACAACTGTCCTTCTGGTCGGTTATCCCTAACCGTCTTGCAAAATACGAAACCGGCAGGATTTCCGATATGCTGGTAGACAACCATTCACATTGTGTGCGACAAACTCTGTTTCCGCAAATTGAAACCTACATCGAAGACTTGAGTCCAGCGGCGGTCAGGATGACGCACCACCTAGCCCCGCATCGACAATAGTTCCAATCCCCCAATATCGTCGCTCTCATCGACTGTACCATGCTCCGTCATCACGTCATCGATTGCAGAGATTGTTGTGGGGGTTACCGCCGTGGCAGCAGAAGTTCGCGGAACCTTCGTTTCCCAAATGGCTTGGATCGCAGTATCGGTGGCCTCTCGCTGAGCCAGCGGTCGACTTATTAACTGCTTCGGATCAACGGAAGTCGCCACCGCTTCGCCCTCGGGGCTACCACCACGATTGATGCGCGCGATCGCATTGATAATCCGCAGCGCGTCCAGCGTGGTCAGTCGATTATCGCCTGACACGTCGAAATATAGCTTATTGACCTCGCTATCGTTGGTTGGCAATGGGAACGCGCAAACGCCACGCCGGCGAATCTCGTTGATGATCCGCAATGCATCCAGCGGCAAAATCTTGCCATCGCGATCCGCATCAAACGGCGTCAATGGATTGGTCAACGGTCGGTCGTTGCGAATCTCGACTCTTGCAGTGCCACCGGGCGTTGATTCGCTGATGATGTGCGTGAATACCCCATTGATGAACTTAGGAGTTTCAATCTTAAAGCCAGTGCCAAACGCAATCGTGTCTCCGGTATTGGCAACGACTTCCAGCGTATCGGTCGTCGATGATGCTGCTTTGACTTTCTCAACGCTGATCACCAGCCTGTTGTTCCCCGCCCCCGTGATATCGATCCATTCAATATCGCGTAGGGTCACCTTCGCGTCGGTCAGGTCCAGTGTCCTGCCGGACTCGACTAGCGCTAAAAAACCTTTGCCTGCTCCACCATCAAACGTAAGCGTCTTGGACGCCAGCGCTTCAAGAATCGTGAGCCTCAGAATGTCGTTGAGCGACGACCCGCCAAGATTCAAACTGCCAAAGTTCGCGAACGGAACCTTGGAGATGACCGCCGTGCCTTTTCGAACAACCAAAATGTCACCTTCGACGACAACACTTGTATCTCCACTCGGAACATCAATGTTCAGCAACGCAGTTGACGACCCAGCGATGATCGCGGCGATATAGTCTTCGACTTCGCAATCGACCGCAGGTCCGGTCGGTGCCAAAGCACCAGCAGTGCTGAGACGGAAGCGGGCTGCAGTGCTGCTGGCCGTTGCATTGGCAGGCACCGTGAAGCTGAGCAGATTGCTTCCTGCGACGACATTTGTTGACGTAAAGATCTGTTCGCCAGCGTCCAGCCAATCACCGTCGTTATTAAAGTCAATCCAGCCATCTAGCTTGCCGGGACCAGATGCGTTGACCGAGAAGCTGGACGTAGTGGGCACGGTGCCGCGAATGATCGTCGCCAAGACAAAGACGCCATCATCACCACCATCCGCTGCCGCATCGTTGCTCGGTGCACCATCGATCTCGTTATCGACGGTGGAACCAAGGAATAGCGTCCCCATCACGTGCCGTGCACCGTTGTTGGCAAGAGTTACGGGGTAACGCGATGGTGCACCGCCAACGTCTTCGTCCTTTACGCCGACTAGGTTCGTCACCGTGACGCTGATGCTTTGGGCAACGCTGATTCCGCCACCATCCTTCACGCTGACGTCAACCAGATAAACATTGTTTTTGTCAGCATCGCCGGGGCTCGCAAAACTAGGTGCTGTCTTGAAGCTTAGCACGCCGGTGTTGGGATCGATCGTGAATAGATTCTGGTCCGCACCACCGCTGACGCGATAAGTCAATCCGCCGCCTTCAACCTCGCCGTCGGGATCGGTGACTTGAACGTTGATCGCGGTCAACTGGTTGTTCGCCACCTTGACGGCCGCATTGCTAGTCCTTAAATAAGTATATGCCGGGCGCGTTTTGGGTGATTGACCAGCGCGCAACGGTGAGCGGCTGGCTGGGCCATGGTGATTGAGTCATAGCCGGCGAGTCCATCGATCGAAAGCGACTGTAGCCGTGCTTTCGCAAACGTGACACTTTCGAGAGTGTTGTTCGTGGTGCGGACCGTAAACGAGTCTGCGGCCTCATCAACAACCAAAATGTCGTCGCCAGCGGTCCCCGTAATCACTACGTTTGGAACATCGGCAAGTATGATCGGTTCGAGACCATCATAACGAATCAATGCACCGTCAAGTCAATGCACCGTCAAGCGACACTGTGCCTGAGTGGGGACCGGTGGCGGTCATCCTTCCGACACTATGGCTACCTTCAACAACAAGCGTATCAAAACCTCGCGCACCACCATCGATCTTACCGCTCAATTTTCCACTGACAGAGAATCTAAACTCGTCTTTGTTATCTACCGCGCCAACAAGGTTCTCAACACCTACAAATTGGACGCGGCCATTGAGCGTTCCCGTATTGTCACCGGTGATCTTCCAATCGCTGTCAGACTGGGGACCAATCAGACTGTCGACGCCATCACCACCAACAAATAAAACAGTTATCGTGTTGGGTAGCGAAGAATCAATCCGAAGCGATTCGGCTTGTCGCGTTCCTTTGATCACAATCGAGCCCGAATTGTCTGCAAGCGACTGTTCCATGACAATCGCGCCGGTCGACGTGTCGGTCAACTCAATATGCGTCCCATCACTTCCCAGCGTGAATTGAAACCCTGAACGTTGATCGTTGGTCGCATCAAAGACAAAGTCTGCAGCCAAAACCATCCGCTGCTCAAGCGACTCGAATAGCAACCGCTTCGTCGATCTTAGCTTCTGGTCCTTCTTACGCCTCGCCACTTGTGCTACTCGTTGCCGAACTTGAAGACGACTTAACATAGTCAAAGTTCCCTGCGAATCTTGTAGAACCGGACGCGTGGCAACGGAAGAAACTTGAAGAGGCGGCCCCCTCGGATGGCATACTCAGGCACCTCACATTAGTCGATCGCTCAGGAACAATCCACACCACCCATTAGAGGGCCGTTATTTTTGGTCTTGAACGAGTCTTCCGCTTAGCGAACCACTTTTCCATGTATTCGAGACTGGGAAGGAGTCGTTTCCCTCACCCACCATGCATTTCGCACCAAAGGAAGTGGACGGCCTCGCTGATCTGGAGACTAATTTCTCATCCCGCGACGTAACCGCTTGGACCTTCAGCGTGACACAAGAATCGGAAGCGGACGCCTATTTCCCACGTATCAAACGGACTTCACAGTTCGATTTAACTCACGCTCTCGATTCGCTGGGAATGACAACCGCTTTTGCTACTTACACCGCAGACTACACCGCAGACTCTTCTGGGATGACGGATGACAGAAACTCAATTCTCCCGTCCGTGAAACACCAGTCATTTGCGGGAATAAACGATAGTGGCACGAAGAGACTCTCATGAGAATCGTGGACTTAACGGCCTCCGAGGCTCCCCATAAGGAGATAAAAAACACCTCCTATGTTTCGCGCCGACCATCCATTCGTAATGATGAGGCAAGCAAATCGCAACCGCGTGATCTTGTTGGACAGAAGAATTTTTAATCCACTTCCCTAGGCATCGGAAAAAGAGTGCAGTGCCAGACATAGGTCCGTGATGGCTTCGCATACGTCGCATGTTCGTAGCCGCCGCCAAAACTCAATCGTTGACGGTGAGCACGTCGCTAGAGATATTCCACTGCCAGACATATGCCTGCGGAATACGATTGACGCAAACGACGGCAAACAGGAGAGGATTGGAGTGAAGCAGGTCAGTCGGGGAACGTGTTCGTGTTACTCTTACAAATCACTGTGTCGACCTATCCTTAACGCCCTGGAGCATTGAAGTGAGCTACTTGAAAGTCTTTTGCGCAACGATGACGGTGTTGGTTCTTTTTTCTGGCCTCTCGCTCATTGCTGAGGAGGATAAGCAACCACACGATTTAGATATGAAGCAAAAGCTGGAGTTTTCGAAGCTAATTCTCGACGGGTTGGTTACCGAAGATTTCGACAAGATCTACAAGGGTGCCACGTCGCTGAATGAACTTGGTAAGCGCAAGTGGCTTGAGCATGAATCTTCGGAATACCGTACGCAGAATCAAGTTTTCTGGTTTACAGCCGGCACTCTCGCCATTGCGGCAGAGAAGAAGAACATCGACGGAGCAGCTTTGGCTTAGAACGTGTTTTAAAAATCAATTTTTGATGTTGGCGAGTCGCTTGGACATGAGGTCGATCATCGCAATGTAAATCACT
>JANOBM010000161.1:0-5005 GCA_031411655.1 Planctomycetaceae bacterium | reverse complement strand
GCGGATCGCATTTCGAACATCCATTTCAATCGCTCGTAGGAGAGTATTCTAATGGAAACTGAAAATTCCAAAAACATCAGTTTTCAGCCTGTGAACAGCTAAAAAAAACCTACGAACTAACGCAAGTGCGACTGTAGTACTAGTCAATCGGACCAATCGGACCAGTGGGAGGGAATCCACCGTCGATCGGCATGCCGAATCGTGTCACGAACTCATCAATTGGAGGGTGTAGTCTCGTCAACGATGATTTTTTCACCACCGCAGCATTGCGTTTCCACGCTCTTGCCTTTGTGGACTTCCTCGCATCCGAAAATGCGAAGCAGCGTGAAAGTCGAATTTTCAAATTCCCATTAGCAGCCCGGCAGGTTTCGAGTGCGACTGTGTCGCAACGACCCTGGGCTGGACTGGGCTGGACTGGGCTGGACTGGTCTGGGCTGGGCGCAAGCGAAAAGCCTACGTTGTCGGAAATGCTTCGTAGTCTGGAAGCACACGAATGATTTCTTCGATGGTTGTGACTCCAAGCGCAGCGCGAAGTTGTGAGGAGATTGCAAGTGGTACGGTTCCGTTGGCCATGGCAATTTCCTGGAGCCGGTCTGTGGATTGGTCATCTGCGATGGCTCTTCGAAGCTTTGGATCGATCTTGATGATCTCAGGAATGCAAGTTAGCTGGTCGTACCCATCGATGCATTCGTCACAGCTTCCTGGGTAATAGAAAGATGGTCGATAATTACTAGGCGTAAAACTCCGAATTGAAAAGTGAATGTTCGGGTAATCGGAGGCGTCGATCGCTGTGGAACACTTGGCGCAGAGTCGTCGAATCAAGCGTTGGCCGACTACTCCAACCAAGCTGCCGGCAAGAAAGTGAGAATTGACCCCGTATGCCCTCATCGTCTGGATGGCTCCGACGCCCGTTTGCGAATGAATTGACGCCAATACCAACTGTCCGCTGCCACCGGCGCGGACCGCAACTTCGGCAGTTCGGGCATCGCGAATTTCGCCGATCATGATTACGTCCGGAGCGTGACGAAGAACAGCCGGAAGAAGTGTCGAAAAATCAATGCCAGCCTTGACGTTGATTTGCGTTTGAACGATTCCTGAAACTAGGTATTCAACAGGCTCTTCAAGAGTATGGATCTTTCGATCGCCGCGGTTAAGGTGTTTAAGGAAGGCATAAAGAGAATTTGTTTTGCCGCTACCCGTTGGACCTGAGACGAGAATAAGGCCACCAGGGCAATCCAACAATTCTTTGACGGCCTCTTTCTCGGCTGGAAAGTATCCAAGGCCATCGATTTGCACGAGGTCATCGGATCGACCAAACAACCGAATCGCGAGATCCTGACCAAACACTGATGGCATCGCGTTGATTCGAATATCGATCCAACGAGCGTCATCAATTTGGACCATGTTTCGACCTTCGACCGGCTTCATTTGATCGGTGACATCAGCGCCGCTTACTGCACGAAAGTGATTTTGCAATCGACGGCCAGCTCCTCGAGGTAGTTTTTGAATGAGTCTTACGCGTCCCATCTGCCTCATTCGCACAGAAACATGGTCGGCCTCATCGGTTAAGAACACGTCCGACGCGGTGCATTTGACGGCGTAGCGAAGGAGCTCACGTACTGCATCCTCAGGTATAAATTCCTCTGTGCCATTGTAGTCTTCGAAGGCGATCTGCTGATAACCGGTTTGAGTATCAAGTACGGGGGTATTCATGGTGATCGGCTATCTTGCAAGAACAATTGGCGGTAGTCACTACTCTGAGAAGCACCGAGACCAAACTCGATTGAAAGGCCTAGACGCGATGCCATTTCAACAAGCTGACGAGGGGGTGAACTGATCGTCAATTTATAACCACGTTCCCGGCATCGGCGCTGAAAGTAGATTAGGAATGCGAAGACCTTTGAGTTGACTTCATGCCACTTTCTGAAGTCGACTTCGACGACCATGCCCAGCGAACAGTCGTCGCCTAGTTCGGTAATAGCCCCGCTGAGTTGGTCTGCGATTGCCTGAGGTTCGCCTTCAATCAAAACGGGCTCAAGATGGACGAGGTGCAAATCTGGCCTAGGTTGGTCTATCGACCAATTGTGGTTCATTGGGAAACTCCGGTGCTTTCGTGCTGACTCAAAACGCTATCTCGGTCGACTGTTATAGGAACTGGCACGGTTGAAGTCTTTTCGCTGCCACTGGTTTTTGCCGAAGCCGTTGACACATTTAACTCGCGAATCTTACGGCTGTGCAACAAATTGATTAGTTTATAAATGATCACGGCCATACAACAAAGGAATGAGAGCCAACCGGGCCATTCTCCTGTTGCCGTATAAAGACTGTCTCGCGGATCGATCATAGCTGTAAACGATACGACGGCGCTTTCGGATGTACCTACCGCGCTCGCTGCAAAGGTACTTCCGTCTCCCGCCGCAACAAAGCTGTCGTGATCGGGAATGACTGCAATCACCGGACATCGATTCGCTGTCGCTGCGACAATGACAGAACGGCTGGTAAGTCGAGGCCAGCGTGAACCGTCAAAAAAACTCGGTTCTAAAACAACGACAACCCCGTCGATCGACTTGCCGTACTCGATGTAAGCATGCAGGGAGTCGTTCATGGTTTGCTCAATGGTCGAACCATAGGCTAGCATGGGCAGTAGTCGAATCTTGACATCTTGTTCATCTCTTGGAAACGCGACCGGTATCGCGGCAAGGTGACGGTAAAGAGTTTTCCAACGACCTTCTCCCAATGAATAGCCTAGGTCATGGGCCGAAAACTGTCCTGAATAACGCCGGAGAGTTGCAACCCACCGTTGTGCATCGTGGTCGCCACTGCCTTGTCCTACAGCGGTTGTCGTATCGATCGATTTCGGGCTGATCGCCAGGACCGAATGAGAAACATCTCCGCGGAAAGTCTTCGACGAATCGGTAGAGGCATAGGTAACAAGGCCTCTGTCGGTAGATTTCTTCAAGGCCGCCTGAAACGCGTCCCCACTGACCTCGCCTCCAACGGCATGTACTTCGTATCTGTAGCCTTCAAATAGCTTCCATTTCGAAGCTTCGGATATTCGGTATTGCGAGTACCAAGCGGACCAAATGATTGTAGCTGTGATCCCAAGTGTCGAGAATGCAGCTATTGCAAGATCGCGATCACGCGCGGCGTCACGATTGCGCCTTACCGCTAGCTTCATCGATTGCTGGCTATTAACGCACGAATTGACTGGTGTTCCATTACCATTAACCGGTCTCGCAAGTGGACGAAACTTTGAGGCCGATGTAAATCCTCGTTCGTCGTCGCGCGGCGTTGCTGTAGTCAGGCGGCTGTTTAGGCCAATCGACTTTGATATATCCGTGTCATCCTCAGGGCTCAGTTTGCGTTCGAGAAACCGAACGCGCCGAAAAGTCCAGAAGAGCTGCACCAAAGCTGCGCCAGTTGCGACCATCAATGCAGACAATCCATAGCTTCCAAAAAGATCTGCGATCTGAATCACATCCGGAAGATAGACGACAGCGTGGGCTAGCGAACCAAGCGAGAACCCACCGAATAGATTCGCCTGCAAACAACTTAAACCTACCCAAACGACGGGAAGCCAAAGCGTTATGGGCGTTCGCAGAGTCTCACGTCCGAAACGGCCGATGGAAACAAAAAAGGGCAGATAGACAGCGAGGTACGCGATCAGAAACAAGTCGGATGGGTTTACCCAAAGACCTTCCGAACCCGCTGCTAAAAGTCGCAAACCAAGCCACTGACACAGTCCACAGGCATAGAGAAACGCATATCCAACCCAGCGTATATGTCGTGCGTCAATCACAAGCCACGCCCAAGGCGCAATCGCAAAAAAGCCGAGGAGTCCCAACGTGGGATGTAGGAAAGCGAGCAAATAAATCGCCGCCCCAGTGACTCCCAGCGACGCGACTTGCCAGCTTGATTGCACCGGCTTATCGAGGCTGTAGCCGGCAGGTTGAAGCAAGACTGCACGGCGCGGCTCCACGTTTGAAATCGCTGACGTGTGGCCACCCCACGAGATCGGACCAGAAAATGGATGTTCCGGCTTCTTCATTGGTATTGATCCATACGTCAAACCTTAACTACGTCAAACCTTAATTTCACCTAATCGCAAGCTCGTTATCTCACGTTATTGTACGGGTGCAATGTGGGTTGATTGTGAATTCGCGCCGGCTTCATCGGATCTTCACCTACCGATCACGGTGCACGTCGAGTGGAATTGCAATGAATCGTTCTTCGAGAGACCATCTGAAAAATAATGCTCGAACGTATTTATGCAATTCTCGGTTATGCAGGGGGATGTCCCGCTAATGGAAAAGGTAGAAGGCTTCCGCTGAGCCTGTGTGCGACAATCACTTTTAAAAGCTTCCATCCAAGGTTTTACGAAAACCGTATTTCGCGAACACGGGATTTTCATGCTTCCTCCGTACACTCTCACCATCAAATGATCTTTCTTCGTGATCCTGGATTTGGTTCACGTTGATTGAGGGCCAACATTACTCGATCCCAACAGTTAACCCCAATGCTATCGAACTGGATTGGTGAAAAGTGCTTTCAGTCGGTTCATCGGAACAACCTTGTTTACAACACATGTTGGGAAGATCCTCGGCTCGATCGGGTTGCGATGGAGCTAGGACCAAACGACACAGTGATGGTGATTACTTCCGCTGGTTGCAACTCGCTTGATTATGTCTTGGATGCTCCGGCGCGAGTGTACGCAGTGGATTTGAACCCACTTCAAAACGCCCTACTTGATCTAAAGATCGCGTGTATTAAGACGCTTAACTTTGAAGCGTTTTTTTCCGTTTTCGGGCGTGGCCAATGGGAGAATTGGGGGCAAGCCTATTTCGGTCGCGTTCGGCCCGTGTTGTCAGAACGTGTTTTGAAATTGCACTGACATAAAAAAATCGCTACGGCTCAGGGTGGAACAACCCATACTCGGAAGGAGCCGTAGCGATGTCAAAGTCTCAGGAATATCCCAGCAGTTTGAGTGAGAATCAATGGCAGATTA
>JANOBM010000160.1:0-3619 GCA_031411655.1 Planctomycetaceae bacterium | reverse complement strand
CGATTCGGATTGCTCCCCTGGTCCATGAGCAGTTGGACATGATCGGATTGGGAACGCTCTACCGCGATATAGAAATGCCACTGGTAGAAGTGCTCGCCGAGATGGAATTTAACGGGATTCGTGTTGATATTGGCCATCTTGCGGCGATGAGTGACCTGTTCGCCACCAAAATTGAGACCCTGAGAGATGAAATATTCCTAGCAGCGGATGGGCCATTGAATCTCGATAGTCCTAAGCAGCTTGCCGAGCTGTTGTTTAATCGACTTGGTTTACCAGTTGTCAAGAAAACAAAGACTGGAGCAAGCACCGATGTTGACGTACTGCAGACGCTTGCGTTGAGTCACCCGCTACCGGCTAAAATCATTGAGTATCGTCAGGCAACTAAACTAAAAAATACCTACATCGATGCGTTGCCGAAGCTAGTCAATTCCAAAACCGGTCGCGTTCACACTTCTTTTCGCCAGGATGTTGCAGCGACGGGGCGTCTGAGCAGTACTGATCCGAATTTGCAAAATATTCCGATTCGTACGCCGGAAGGCCGTGCGATTCGTGGCGCATTTCGAGCTGGACCAGATGGTTGGGTTTTGGTTGCCGCTGACTACTCGCAAATTGAACTCCGAGTGCTTGCACACTACAGCGGCGATGCGGCACTTCTCGACGCGTATCACAACGACCGTGATGTCCATACACGGGTTGCCGCTGAGGTGCATGGAATCGATGAAGCCAGTGTCAATGCAGACATGAGGCGAATGGCAAAGACGATCAATTTTGGAATCGTGTATGGCCAAAGCCCATTTGGTTTAGCCAAGACCCTGGGGATTTCGAAAGACGCCGCTGCGCAGTACATCGAGTTGTACTTTGCTCGCTATCCCGGCGTACAAGAATTCATGCTGCAGACGCTCGAGTCCTGTCGACGCGATGGTTTTGTAAAAACCATGTTGGGTCGGCGACGGGATGTGCAGGGCGTAAGAGATCTTCGGAATGCGGAGTTATCAAAACGTCGCAATTTAACGGAGGTCGAGAGGATTGCGGTCAATACGGTGATTCAAGGTTCCGCCGCTGACTTGATCAAGCTTGCGATGATTGCGGTACACCGAAAGCTTGCCACGACCAAATTACGTGCCAAGCTTCTACTGCAAATTCACGATGAGCTGCTGTTTGAGGCCGACCCCGCCGATGCCGATGAATTATGCAGTCTGGTTCGAGAGGAGATGACCGGTGTGGCGCAGTTGCGGGTGCCGCTGCGCGTCGAAATCGGCGTCGGCCCTACGTGGGCCGACGTGTGATCGAAGGTATTTGAGAGCGGGGCAGATCAACCTGCAATGCGATAGGCCATCAACTTGCCTTGCTCTCGAAGGTATAGCATTCCGTTCGCGATGACGGGGTGTGCCCACGTCTTGCCCTCCTGGTACACCGGCTTGAAGGTACCGATGACGTCGAACTTTTCAGGCGTTGCCATTGCCAAAATCACCGTGCCGTCTTCCCGGCGAAATACGATGTGCCCATCCGCGAAAATCGTGCTGGTTTCGCCATCACCTTTCGCGCGTTCGGGTCCCCAGGCGGTTTTACCGCTCATCATTTCGACGCAGATGGGAAGACCGTTTCCATTCCCATGGCCACAATAAATGTAGCCGTCGACGAGAGTCATACCGCCATGTTTGTTCTGTAGTTGGTTTCCGTCAAGCCAGTAAACCTCTTCCATTTTTACACCGCCTTGGTTGTCGCCTGTTAGCTTCAGTAAGGCAGAACCAGTGCCATATCCGGTACTGGTAAAGACGTAATCGCCATCGACCAACGCGGTCGGAATGTTTGCGGTCGTATTGCCGACGCGACTATAACGCCACATCAATTTGCCGTCGCTCGCGCGGACACCAATGAGGCCTTTGCCAACCAATTGAACGTACTGCCGCACTCCGCCGCCCTCGGAGATCACTGCAGACGCGTAGCCTGCCCCCTCATTGAGATTGTCGCCGTCACCTTGGTTTTTTCCTTCGGCAAGCGAGCACTCCCATACGTTTTCTCCGGTTTCTTTATTGAGCGCGACTACGATGGCATTTTTTCCACCTGGTGTGCAGATGACGTGATCGCCATCGACAAGCGGAGACTCACTGAATCCCCAACCGCTCATCATCTGGCCCTTGAATTCATCAAAGTCTCGGCGCCAAATCGTTTTACCATCGCTCGCTGCCAAGCAGACGATCGCGCCATCGCTGCTGACCACGTAAAGCTTGTCGCCATCCACCGTCGGTGTTGACCGGCTTCCGTCGTAGCCATGCTTGGGCGCACTATCACTGATGGGGCTGGTCCACAGAACCTTGCCGGTTTTCGCGTCAACCGCGACTACCGATTGGTTATTTGAAAAGTTGCCAGTGGTGAAAACCCTTTGCCCCACCACCGATACGCTTGCATAGCCCGAGCCAAGTCCTTCGGCAGTCCAGGACAGCGGTGGTCCATCAGTGCCCCAATTTGCGAACAATCCGGTTTCACTGGATCGATTGGCACGGTCTGCACCCCGCCATTGAGGCCAATCGTCAGCCTGCAGAACGGAACCTACAGCGATCGATAAAAAACACAAACCAATACTCATGCGGGAATGAAACATTTTCAACTCTTTTAAGGCGGGCTAGGACGGTCGAATGGGGTCAGTGCGAGGTGTTCCTTTCGGCAACACTTCGGCAAAGATCATCAAAGTAGCTAGGCAGTTTATCATATGGATTCGCCATGACGTCATCGGTGACGAAGAGGTTGCCCGCTCCGCGAGATTGGATCGTCGCGAGAATCTGCGGTGACCATTTGGCCTGGCTATGAATGATATGGACTAAGTTCTTCGGCTTCAGGAACGGGGAAACGGCTGAAGGACTGGCGTTTTTGTATTGTGTAGCCGCGTTTTCGAAAACGACGAGCTGATCCATGGCCAATGCATAATCGCGAAGCCGCGTTTCGGTGACCGGTGTTTGGACCTCGCCGATTCCAGGATTGCCGATGGCGATGACTTCGTGCATGCCGTACGGCTTGACCGTTGTGCGCACATAGCTGGCCAGCTCCCGATAGTAGCCTGCGGTATCCAGATCCGAGGACATTTCGTCGAAGAAGATCCCAGATACGTATCCCGAATAGAACCCGGTAGCATACTTGTCGATCTCTTGTTTTATTTCGTCGGCAGGACGAGTTCCGTAAGACGTCGTGACGTAGCCAAGGATTCGTAATCCTTGAACGTTTGCCAATGGCCCTACTCCCTTTTCGTCAAGGTAATTGGGGTCGCGAGTTTTTCCTGGGCCACTCGCCGGATTGAAAATGACATCCAGGTAGAGCCCTGCCGGAAGATCATGGCTCAGGTAAGCAAGTTTATCCCACATCGCCTTTCCGTCGGCGTTGTAAGGGTTCCCATAGGCCGGAAAAAGAATCCTCAATGGAGTCGTGTCAGCGCCGCGGGCCGGTCCCAACCTCGAGACGCTGATCAGTAAGCAAAACGCATAAACGGAAAAAAACATAATAGTTGTTAGCATGAACGGAATTGACCATTGAAACAAAGCAAGAGAGCATCGCCAAATGCAACAATAAGTCTGTTTTGATAGCAGTTTTCATAAAAAGTTGTTGAATTGATTAATGAGAATAGGAT
>JANOBM010000159.1:0-16589 GCA_031411655.1 Planctomycetaceae bacterium | reverse complement strand
TGGTTTAGTATCTAAATTAGTCGGCATCGGAACCAGTTCTCCCGGTTCCAATGTCGCTCGCCAAACTCCACTGGCGATCTCGGGGGCTGGTTCCGTGGCAAGGAGCGAATGCCATTCATCAACGCCCGCAGTCGCTACATCAATGTTCACGTTCCACTGCGAAAGATTTACGGCGACGAGAAATGAAGTCCCTTGGTCCTGGACGTAGCGCAATTTTACAAACTTCATCGCCTCATCGGATGGGACGATGTCAGACATCATCGTGCTGGGCAAAGACTGAAATCGTTCGATGGAGAGACGTTGACTTGGCGACCAATGTACAAGAGCATGATCACTGACGACTAATTGGCAACGATCCGAGCGGCCGAGCAACCGAGGAAGCAACTGTTGGGCAGTTGGGCTATCGAGTAGAGGGATCGTTGCACGGCCTTCAAGCTTAGCGATGGACTCATCCGCAGTTGTCGCGACAGATGACTGCGGGACGTAATAAAAGCCAGCGGCAAGGCGTGCAGCGATATTCGACGGGGTATGATTAGCTGTCGCACCGTTGGTGATTTCATTCTTACACCTTGACGCCAACGGCTCAAGGCAACTTTGTCGGTAGAGTTGAGACAGAACCAAACGCTGATCATTCACTCGATTAGCAACCTCAATATCGGGCTGGTTGATCGTGGAGAACGCAAACAATGGCCTTTCGCCTAATGATTGCAGGATGGCTGAATAGATCGTAGAAACCTTGCCAATGCGCCATTGCTCAAATTGGCTTGAACCGTCCCCACGTACCCACGCCAATCGCTGTGATCTCGCGACTTCTGGGCTGGGTAATTCCGCATCCAATCGATCTAGCGTGATAGAGTCCATCATTGAACTTGCCGTCGGTATCCTCAGACTGCTTCCTTCATCGTTGATAACACCGATGGCATCCACACAAGCATGACCCTCACAGTGTGCGGCGAGCTCCGTGAATAATGAAACGATTTGGTGGGAGACCAATTCGCTTGCTGGATTGTAAAGTCCAACATGAAGCGAATCGGAATTTGCGAGGTTCAGATCGGAGGCTTGCCCTGTCCAGGGTGACATCAATGCGATGCCCGCACCGCCTGTTTTTCCAGATAATACGGCCGATTTGATTTCTTGCTCTAAGTGCGTTAACGGGAAATTTGGTGCGATGCAGGGCACCAGCTTCAGACCCTCTCGATCGAACATTCGAAGCAGCATTTCGAATGTTTCAGGCGAGCGATCGCTAGCGATTGGGTTGTTCGCCGCAGCGGTCACATCGGGGGACATTGCCTTCGTCGGGTAAAGGGATCGACCGTTGGCGGAGACGGTTAACACTGCGCCTCCGAATCCGCAGTTCCGAATCGATTCGATCATCTGATTCGCCGCGATGAGCAGGTCTGCTCGCTTTGTGATCGCCCCGTTTGTCGGCGCATGGAGCGCATTGATATCGCGACCCAAATCAAACCACATGGACATGTCCATATGTACCAATGCAGTTCTCAGCTTACCTTTTTGAGCCTCAAATTGCTCAGTCACGGCGGAAGGGATTGGATGCGTTTGTTTGAGCGAATACACCTCGATGGATTCGAACAATGCGTTCTGGTTTGGGTCGCGATTCTCAAGGATTAAAACGGCTGAATTCGATTGCGGATAGAAGTCCACCTCAACGGCTACCCAATTGTCGTTGCCGTTGCGAAGTCTTGTTCGCACAACGGTGACGTCACGAATGGTACGAAGAGATGATTCGGGTTCGCTTGCATCTTGAATTTCAATGCCAAGTTTCATCGCATGCTCGTTCGGTATTCGCACGACGACGCGATGTCGCTTGCCAACTGCTTCCACCGGCAATGCATCGCTATACCGTCCACCGGGCCCCAGTTGTACCACTTGTTTTCCGTGGATGGCGGCTTTCGACGAGCGGTTGGATTCTTTGTTTCGTGCACTGAATGGGTTGGCTTGCCATTTTGGAATCATCCGGCTTACGGACCAGGATCGAGCCATCGACTCCATTCGGCCAATGAGTTCGGGCTTTAGTTGAAATGATGCAGCGGTTCTTGGGTGCCGCTGGAGTACAACGAGGTGGGTGGTGGATTCAGCGAGTGAACGGTTCTGTTCGCTTCCGCGAAGGAGGGCCATCGGGTTGGTCAACGATTCTGCTACTGACGATGAAACGGGAACGCCCATTAGCGAGTGTGTGCCATGTTTAGCTCGAAGCGACCAATTAAGTTGATAGGTCATGTCACCTTTGGGCGGTGACCAGCCTGGATTTTCAACGCGACCGATTCCATTGGTGAGGCGGATTGGCCACGTTATCAGCTTACTCGATCTCGTCGAGGAACTGATTACTTCACAAGCAAGCTCCAGGTCAGTGGGGTCTTTGCTTGGGACGGAGTCAGTCGTCACTAAAATGGACACCTGCTGGTCGTCCCAAAGCAAAGAAGTGCCACTGGAATTAGGTCCATCGGCTGGAACCATCGCTACGCGCAAGCGATCGGACTCGGGCCGACGAAGTGTCCATGTGCATCCGGGCGCAACGGCTTGTTCAAAAGTCTTGCAAGTTGCAAGCTCACTTAAGCTCATCTCGCTCGGCGCCGCTAAATCATTCGATTCGTCCCGACGTAGCGTTAGGGATATTCGATCTGACGGCTTGCCAATGATTCGGAACCCAATGCCACCGGCATGCGTTTCAACCGACGCGAATCCGTCGTCCATCGCTTGCAGTCGACCGTGACCTGACGGAGGTGAAAACCGAAGCAAACTTCCATTTTCGTCAACGCTGATTCCGCCGCTCATCAAAACGCCCGGCGTAAGGTTTTGGGTTTCCGTAATGCTGCAGGATGCGGAGGGAGCGCCGTCCGTTCCCACTACTCTCAATTCGCCAGCCCAAATTCGAGGTTGGTCGGATTTCCAGGTGAGTTCTAAACGGAGATCAATGTTTTCTGATGCGGGGACACCGCTAGGACCAATGTCATTGCCGGGAGGACTAGTCGCTTTCGCCGCTTCTCTTTCCTGCGCTGCCGCCGGTGAAGCGATGATCAGACCGGACGCCAATGCGAGAAAAAGGAGCAAGGCGCGGTGGTTGCGACATCCTTGTCGATCCATCGTGAATCAGTTTTTTGACGCAGGGAAACGGGACAGCGAGAGTTCAACGAGCCAGCGTACGCAAACGGAAGTCCCGACGACAAGACAGCTTTTGTGGAGCTCAACAGTCCGCTCGAAGTCGTCGACTAGAAGCTAAAAAAACCAATCAACCACCGGGGAAAAGTGCATGGGCGTCGATTCACTATCAATGCTATCTTGCCGCCAAAAAGCCAGGGTTATCGCTGTTGCTTGCGTTGACAGTTTGATTCGAATGGGATGGATCTGGTGAGAATTCAACTCAAAACAGAGCTGGACTTTTCCAGAAAGTGGCTGACCTTTGCAAGCAAGTGTTGTTTATCGATCGGCTTACTCAGGTAGTCGTCGCAACCGCAATCGATGCACCGAGTCATATCTCCCTGCATCGCGTCGGCAGTGAGCGCGATGATGGGGCCCTTGTAGCCAAGTTCGCGAAGCTGGATCGCCGTTGCGTAACCATCCAAGCGAGGCATCTGCATATCGAGCAAAATCAGATCAATCTTCAAGTTCTGCTTCATGGAATCGGCCACACGCTGGATCGCCTGTTCGCCATCTTCCGCTTCCAACGTTGACGCGCCAGCCTGACTGAGAAAATACTTACTTAAGTAGCGTATATCTCGTCGGTCATCAACGATGAGGATGCGGCAGTCGAGCTGTAGTTCTTTATTCGGTTTGCCTTCCATCGTGTGAGTCGTTTCACGAAAATTAGGATCCATCAAGGTGACGCCGTCCAAGTTCCCCGTCGCGATGGTAACACTGAAAGCGCTGCCCTTTCCGAGTTCGCTTTGCGCTGTGACTTCCCCGCCGAGTGCTCGTGCTAGGCGACTGCTTATCGCCAAACCAAGACCCGTACCCCCAAAAGTTCTTGCCACCGATGGATCTGCCTGGGAAAACGGCTGAAATACTCTTTGAAGTTGGTCAGGGCTCATTCCGATGCCCGTATCAATCACATCAAATCGGAGAAGGTGGTCGGTATGACGCACGACCACTTTCACGCTCCCTTGATTCGTGAACTTGATGGCATTACCAATCAAGTTGATGAGTATCTGCTTTAAGCAACGCGGATCCGATTCAATTTCACATGGAATTAAACCGCGATATTCGATGTTTAAATCGATACTTGATTCGCGCGCTCGAACCTCCATGATGGACCGCACGTCCTCAATCACCGCAACGGGCGAGAATCGTTCATGAGCAGCTTCGAATTTGCCCGCTTCGATTTTGGACAAGTCAAGGATGTCGTTGATAATCTGAAGCAGAAACTCTCCGTTGCGCTTGATGATTCGCAAAAGCGAGGCCGACTCTCCGTCTGAAACCTTGTCTGCCACCATTTCTGTGTAACCTAGAATGGCCGTCATCGGAGTACGGATTTCATGGCTCATATTGGCGAGGAACGCACTCTTTGCGCGGTTAGCCGATTCAGCCAGTTCAAGAGCATCTTTGAGAGATTGCTCGAATTGTCGCTGCTGTGTGATGTCCAAAACTGTTGCGATTACCTGAGTGACCTTGCGTTCGAACTCGAAGCCGTCGCGTAGTGGTTTGGCTTTCAATCGGACCCAACGGTCTGTCCCATCGTATCGTACGATGCGGTGATCAATCGAGTCGCTTTCACCATCTGGCAACTGTAGTAACGCAAGGTGAAATCTGGCAAATGCTTCCCGGTCATCAGGGTGAACCCAATCGGGAACCTCGCCAACACGGAATCGCTTGTCCTCATCAAGGTTCCGGCCAACTATCTTCTTCAGTTCGCTAGAGTAGGTAACTGTGCCAGAAACCAAATCAGCATGGAACATTCCGAATCCCGCCGCCTCCGCTGCACTTCGCAACCGTTCTTCGTTGAGCTTGGTCTCAAGTTCGGCTTGTTTTCGCTGCGTGATATCGATGTGACTGAGAACAACACCCGGCGGCCCTACCGCGGAACGTCGAGCGTTCATCAGAAACCACCGCTCGTTCCCTTGGACAAAGCAAGGATACTCGCAGATGAATTCATTGATCTGGCCACGAAGCACACCGCCGAGTCCGATCAATACATCCTCCACGGGAAGATTGCCTGAAGCCGATGCCTGTTCGCAAGCCGTGAGATAGTCAGCACCCACGGATAACTGATGCAACGGCCCTCCGTTTTCTGCAGCAAAATGTCGCCAAGGTTCGTTGAACATGCGAACCTTGCCATACTCGTCAAGAACAAGTACATGCTCGGGCAACGAGTCGAGGACACCACGAACAAATTCGCCACTGGTTCTGACCGCCTCGGCCGCCCGCTTTTCGCCCGTAACATCTAAAAGTGCCATGAGACCTTTTCTCGGCCTGCGAGCGATGCCTTCGCCTTCAAAAAAAATCTGTTTGTGTACGCGCAGCCAGCGGATACTTCCATCGGGCCATACAACACGGTGATCCACCGCAAATCCGCCAGAACCGTCGCTTGCCAATGCTTGAGAGATTTTATCCATCACGGAAACTTGATCATCGGGGTGAAAAACCGAATGGATGGCCTCTCGAGAAATTGTGATTGCCTGATTGCCTAAACCGAGGAAAGCGGCGGCTTCGGCGGAGAGTTGAACCGAATCGTTTACGTAATCGATCTCTGCGAGCGCCAGTTCGGCAAGTTGCAGTCCCAACGCCAACCTTGCCTGACTATCCCGTAAAACTTCCTCCGCCAGTTTGCGTTCAGTAATGTCGCGGGAAGCAGCAACGATCCGCTCTACCGGTCCGCCTGCATTGATCACCGGTGCAACCACGACTTCCCACCATTTTGCCATTCCTTTTGTCGTCGGACAAAACGCTTCAAAGAGGGTTAGCTCCCCTCGAAGTGCATTCTGTATCGACGCATCGACTTGGGCCCGTCCGATTTCGGGCCAGAGGTCACTCCAACGTTTACCAACGTACGGCTCGAATGAATCGATTTCCATAATGGAGCGGCCACGATCACTCATCTTGATCAAGGTGCCTTCTGCGTCGAGCACTTTCAAGCAATCGGGACTGCTCTCAAAAACCGCGAGATTGAACGCTTCGCTCGAGCGTAAGGTACGTTCCGCCACCATGCGATCGTGGATGTCCGTATTGGCACCCACCCACTCTCGCACAGTGCCGTCATCGTTGCAAATCGGCACTCCGCGGACGCTAAACCAACGATAGCTGCCATCGCGAGTGCGTACACGAAATTGATTCTCGTGAATCGTTCGCGTCTTGAGCGACTTGGTCCAAGCGTCAACCGTGCGGGCATGGTCTTGAGGATGAATTGCTCGCAGCCACCCCCAGCCCTCCGTCTCCGATGCCGATTGGCCCGTAATTTCGTACCACGCGTCACTCGAAAAAACGAGCTCTCCGCTGGCTGTTGTGCGCCACACCACTGTCGCAGAAGCTTCCACCAACGCTCGGTACCGCTGCTCGCTTTCGTTTAGATCACGCTTCGCTTCTTTTTGTTTGGTGATATCTCTTGCGATTTTCGAGACTGCGACGATTTCACCAGCCTCGTTGCGAATAGGTGATACCGTGAGCGAAACATCAATCAATCGGCCATCGCATCGACGTCTTACCGTTTCGTAATGTTCTACCCGTTCGCCGTTACGAATGCGGCTGATGATGTGTGTCTCTTCGTCCGTCCGATCGGATGGAATCATGAGAAAAACCGGTTGACCCATTGCTTGTTCGGCGGTGTACCCAAACAGCCGCTCTGCTCCTGGGTTCCATGTCTGAATGATTCCATCAAGCGATGTTCTCAATATCGAATCGTCTGACGATTCGATAATGGACGCGAGCATGCTCGCCTTGGCCAGTTGTTCGGAAACCTGTCGCTGAAGGCTCCGGCGATCCGAAACATCTTTAAATATGAGGACGAAGCCGGTAACCTGCCCATCCGCCGAAAGAATCGGAGAAACGGTGTCATCGATGAACCTTTCCGTTCCGTCTTTTGCGACCAGGATCGTGTGGTTTTGGACGCAGTCATTGGGATGGCTGTGCCGTGAACTGGTCAGCGGATTTTCGATGCGTTCGCGAGTTGCCTCATCAAAGGTGTGAAACACTGTTTGAAGAGGGAGGCCATCCACTTCTTCGAGAGAATATCCGGTTAACCACTCCGAGACTGCATTCATATTGGTAATGGTTCCTTCGTTATTGGTCGTGATGACTCCATCGCCGATGCTTTGAAGTGTCACTCGCAATTGCTCTTGTTGTTGCCTGAGCAGTTCTTCTGCGTGCTTTCTCCGCAGAAGTTCAGTTGCCAGCTCGTCTATCCGCTGGTTGAGAACAACAAATTGCGCTGTAGTCGAGGCTTTTGATTTCAATCGCAACATCAATACTGCGTCGGTAGTTTCCGAGCGCGGGCGAACCACTGCTCCGTCCACACGGCATGCAATCACTTTTCCGTCACTGCCGACGAATTGCCACGCGCCGGGTACGAGATTTCGAGTCCGACAGCAGCGTTTTAAAAACTGTGCCAATTCATCTGCTGGGTCGGTGACGAAGCCTGCGAGCGGTTTGCCGCAGAGATCTGAGATAGAGCGCTCCAAAATGTTCTCGGTCGCTCGATTGGCGGCAAGAATAATACCCTCGTCTGAGGTAAGCACCATCGACTCAGGCAATGGATCGGCAAAAGTTAAGAAGTCTTCTGGCAGCACGTCGAAACACTATCCCTTGAAATATTCCCGTCCCCGAGCCGTTAATACTTTAACAAATTGCCGCAGGTATACCGGAGTGTTCCAATCATTGTAACTATTAATCGACACTGGATAAAACTCGTGACAGCGACGGCTAAGCTAAGTTTTTAGTTTTATAGAACGCGAATGGGTGAAGTTCGGTGACTTGGAATTGATGGGCAATTGAGGCCGCCAAAACCTGCGCGTCTGATAACCGCCAGAAGTGCGGGAAAAAAATCTGCATATTGAACCTTCCAGCAAATTGCCAATGGTTCGAGTTGCCCAGCGAGTAAATACGCTGGATTGGTCACGATCGCGGCTTAAGTTTGGGTTAAAACGTGTTGCGGAATTGATACACACCTGCACCGTTTTAAGGCAATCTTTGCAAGGCATGCGACATGTCGAGTGCTCCCGACCAATCGAATTGGCCAGTTTTGCCAGCGCACCGTCTTTTGCAATGCATCTTCCTTTAAAACGCTGCTTTCTTGAGGGTCCCCTTTGAAGGCACCTGCCGTTTCCGCTCGAAGCTTGCTTTGCTAAGCTGTGAAATCAACGTTTTCGCGTCCAATTAGGCGTGCGTGCCTGCCCATCTTTACGAAATGAGTCAAATCGGATCGTGCAAGGGAAGTCTTGTGAGTCGCTCAAAATGCTTGTCGCGGTTGGCTCATCACAAGTTAGCTCGGCGAGGCGGCGAATCGATTGGACGGAATACAAACCGACGCAGGGTTAAGTAAATCGATGGGGTTTAGCACGCTTGTCGATGGTTTCTTAGTCGCCCTGAAAGTCACGATAGCATTTTATTCATTAAAGAACGTGCATGATGCCCACCTCACTTCAGGATATTTTGAGCGGTTATCGCATCGCTGCAAAATCCGATCGCGAACTCGGATCGTACTTTGAAGAGCTGATACGCACCTATCTGCGGCACGAACCGATTTACGCGGATCTCTACAGCGACGTTTGGCTGCTGGGCGAAGTGCCGGCGGAGTTCAAGATTAGTAAAAAGGATACTGGGATCGACCTAGTTGCCAGGACGCGTGGTACCGGCGAGCTTCATGCGATCCAGTGCAAGTTTTACGCAGAAAACTATCATATTCAGAAAGCGGACATCGACAGTTTCTTTACCGCATCGGGTCAAAAGCCGTTCTCGCATCGCGTGATCGTGGTGACTTCCAACCATTGGTCGGAGAACGCAGAAGCAGCCCTATTCAATCAGCAGCCGCCAGTCAATCGGATTGAATTGACTGACCTTGAAAACAGTCAGATAGATTGGGCTAAGTTCAAACCCAAAAGGGAACCATCCCTCAAACGCAAATACGATCCCAGGCCCCATCAACAAACCGCTATTGAGAAAGTGATTGCCGGTTTAAACGTTGCCGATCGCGGTAAGTTGATCATGGCCTGCGGAACAGGAAAGACCTTTACTTCGCTTAAAATCGCAGAACAAATCGCGGGCAAGAGCAAACGCGTCCTGTTCCTGGTTCCAAGCTTGGCACTGCTGTCTCAGACATTGACCGAGTGGACGCAGCAAAGCCAGATCCCCTTGCATAGTTTCGCGGTCTGCTCCGACGTCGAAGTGGGAAAAAAACGCAAGAAGGATGACGACGTTGTCCAAACGTTCGTCCACGAGTTGCGGTATCCCGCTACGACGGACGCAAAGCGCTTAGCCGACGAGATGTTAAAACGTCACGATGCGCTGCATATGAGCGTCGTTTTTTCGACCTACCATTCGATCGAAGTGATACACAAGGCGCAGTCAACGTACAACCTTGATGATTTTGATCTGATCATTTGCGATGAAGCGCATCGCACCACCGGGGCAACATTCGAATCGGAAATCGAATCAACATTTGTCCGGGTCCATGATCCCAAATTCATTCGCAGCAGAAAACGGCTGTACATGACGGCAACGCCGCGTATCTACGCCGATATCGCGAAGGCAAAAGCGATTCAGGACAACATCGCACTGTGTTCGATGGACGACGAAGCGTTGTACGGCAATCAATTGCATGTCATCACGTTCTCCGAAGCAGTCGAATTGGGGTTACTTACGGACTACAAAGTAATTGTACTGACGATCGACGAAGACCACGATTCGGATCGATTGCAAGACCTCCTAAAAGACGACAACAATCAACTCAAGGTCGATGATGCGGCTCGCATCATCGGCTGTTGGAAAGCGCTCAGCAAACAAGGTTTACGGGGCGAACTCGGTAACGATGTCGTGCCGATGCAACGCGCGGTTGCTTTCTGCCAGGTGATTGAGCCGTCGACCGGCAAGGCGCACAGGGTTTCTTCCAAACAGATCAGCGAAATGTTTCAGTCGGTTATCGACGCCTATCAGAAAAACACCGACGACAAATCGGTGACACTTCTCTGTGAAACTGCGCATGTGGACGGAAGTATGAATGCGACCGAGAAAGTGAGCAAGATAAATTGGCTCAAGCAATCGCCTCCCGAAAACACTTGCCGGATACTCAGCAACGTCCGTTGTCTTTCGGAGGGCGTTGATGTTCCCGCGCTCGACGCCGTTCTATTTTTGTCGCCCAGGAGTTCCCAAGTTGAAGTAGTCCAGTCGGTGGGACGCGTGATGCGGACGTCAAAGGCGACCGGTAAAAAGCTCGGGTATGTCATTCTGCCGGTGGTGATTCCTCACGGCATGCTGGCCCACGAAGCCTTGAACGACAACAAAGTCTACAAAGTCGTTTGGGAGGTATTGCAGGCCTTACGATCGCACGATGACCGCTTCGATGCATTCATCAACAAGGTCGACTTAATGCAAAGCACCGCCGGGCGGATGGAAGTCATTTCCATCACCGATTCACTCAGTCCCAAGTCAAAAGGCAAAGCCGAAAAGAAAGGCAAAGGGGAGCACAAACTGGCTGGCGTGCCCGCCGAGCCACAGGCAACGCAATTGCACATGCACTTTGAAGTTGGCGAGCTAGAAAAAGCACTCTACGCAAGGCTCGTCCAAAAATGCGGCAATCGTATGTACTGGGAGGAATGGGCTGGTGATATCGCGAAGATCGCTCAGACCCACATCGGACGTATCAAAGCCATCCTCAAAAACCCAAAGAATACGCAGGAGATCAGTGCGTTCGCCAGTTTTGCCAACGAGCTGCGCGATGACCTCAACGACTCCATCACTGACGACGAAGTCATCGAGATGCTGGCTCAGCATCTCATCACCAAGCCGGTCTTTGACGCATTGTTTTCGGGCTATTCGTTCGCCAGCCACAACCCGGTCTCGCAGGGGATGCAGAACATTCTGGATCTCTTGAACGAGCACCGCTTGGACAAAGAAGCCGACACGCTGGAGCAGTTCTACGACTCGGTGCGCCGTCGCGCCGCCGGCATCGACAAGGCCGAAGGCAAACAGAAGATCGTCGTCGAGCTGTACGACAAGTTCTTCCGCAACGCCTTTCCGCGGATGACCGAGCGACTGGGGATCGTCTACACGCCGGTCGAAGTCGTGGACTTCATCATCCACAGCGTCAACGACATCTTGCAGGAAGAGTTCGGCCTGACGCTGGGCAGTAAGGGAGTCCACATTCTGGACCCGTTCGTCGGCACCGGCACCTTCGTCACGCGGCTGATGCAAAGCGGCCTGATCACACCCGAGCAACTGCCGCACAAGTACAAGCACGAGATCCACGCCAACGAAATTGTGCTGCTCGCGTACTACATCGCCGCCATCAACATCGAATCGGTCTACCACAGCATCATGAGCGACAAGGCGCTCGCCGTCGGTACCAAGGCACCCGCGTACGTCCCGTTCGACGGCATCTGCCTGACCGACACGTTTCAGATGTACGAGAGCAGCGACATGCTCGAACGGTTCTTCCCCGATAACAGCGCACGCCGGAAGCGGCAGAAGAAACTCGACATCAGGGTAATCGTTGGGAATCCGCCGTACTCAGAGGGGCAAGATAGTGCGAACGACAACAACCAAAACGTCGCCTACCGGGAGCTTGATCGTCGAATTCGTGATACTTACGTCGCAAACTCGAAGGCCGCCCTTTCAAAGGGAGTATACAACTCTTACATCCGCGCGATTCGGTGGGCTAGCGATCGCGTCGGTACCAGTGGCGTAGTCGGCTTCGTCACCAACGCGGGCTTCTTGGAAGCAAATACTGCCGACGGTCTGCGCCAGTGTCTCGTAGAAGAATTTTCCACGATCTATGTGTTTCATTTACGAGGAAACGCTCGCACGTCTGGGGAACAGCGACGCAAAGAAAAAGACAATGTGTTCGGACAAGGTTCTCGCGCTCCAATTGCCATTTCCCTATTGGTGAAGAATCCCAGCGCCAACCAGCACGGGCAGATTCATCTCCACGACATCGGCGATTACCTCAGCACTGAAGACAAGCTGAAACAAATTAGCGAATTCGCCAGTATCGCCGGACTCAGGGCCGCTGCTGCCTGGCATCCTGTTATCCCCGACGAACATCACGATTGGCTGAAACAGCGTAACGAAAGATTCAGCGACTTTGTCGTCATGGGTGATAAATCAGGAGGTGCAGAAAAGCTCTTTGACAACTTCTCGCTCGGTGTTGCAACCAACCGTGATGCGTGGTGCTTTAACTCTTCCAAATCCGCTCTCAGTGCGAACGTGAAACGCATGATTGCGTTCTATAACGGCGAGGTGGACCGATTCAGTAAAGCCCACTCAAGCAAGGACAGCAAAGCTCGACAAGCTTTAGTGGATGACTTTGTCGATGCAGATCCCTGCAAAATCAGTTGGACAGTCAATCTAAAGCAGGAACTGTGGAAACACAGGCAGTTGGCGTTCGACGAGAATTGTCTCACAGCGAGTCTACACCGCCCATTCACAAAGAAATGGATGTATTTCAATCGAAGTCTAAATGAGAGGGTTCTGCAAATGCCGCGCATTTTTCCCAACGCGGCGGCAGAAAACCGAATGATTATGATCAAGCAGCGGTGGTCCGGCGATGGCCAACTCGCTTTGATGACGGATCGGATTGTCGAGCTTCAAACAGATGGCGGATGCCAGTGCTTTCCTCTTTACCTTTACGAGATAGCTGAAGCTGACGTCGACTTGTTCTCCAAAGCTCCGGCCAGGAGCAACGAAACACATACCCAGCGGGACGGCATCAGCGATGCGGGACTCTCGCATTTCCAGCAAGCCTATCCGGCCAAGGCTGAGGGGAACCGGCTCACCAAAGAAGACCTCTTCTACTACATCTACGGCCTGCTGCATTCACCCGATTATCGGAACCGCTTCGCCGACAATCTTGGTAAAGAACTGCCTCGCATCCCCGCCGTGAAGCAGTTCGCGGACTTTCAGGCGTTCGCTCAGGCGGGGCGGGATTTGGCTCACTGGCATCTGAATTACGAAACGGTCGCTTGCTACCCCGTGACGTTCGAATTGACCGGCGGGGCGACGAAACTGAAAGCTCTCCAACCGGAGCAGTTTCGCGTCGTGAAAATGAAGTTCCCGCGACGCAAAGACCCGGACACCGGCAAGAGCGTCTCCGACAAGTCCACGGTGATCTACAACGAGTACATCACCGTGACCGGCATCCCGCTGGAAGCCTACGACTACGTCGTCAACGGCAAGCCCGCCATCGAGTGGGTCATGGAACGCCAGGCCGTGACCACCGACAAAGACAGCGGCATCGTCAACGACGCCAACCTCTGGGCCACCGAAACCATGCACAACCCCCGCTACCCCCTCGAACTCCTCCAACGAGTCATCACCGTCAGCCTCGAAACCATGAAGCTCGTGAATAACTTGCCACGGCTTGAAATTGACTGATCACCGCGTGTGCGGTGAATTTGTACGAACGAACTCCCCCGGTCGAAGCGTCGGTCGCGCCTGATCTCGAGCCCTGATTCCGATCCAATGGTGTTTACGGTTGGTTCGGTGAAGGAGCCGGGCGTTACATTGGCGATAGGCCATGCGAACGGATTTTTCGGAACCTGCTGGCCGTTCCCGCGATGGATCGAAAACTGTTTACCATGTAACTGCCAACGAAAACTGATTCGGCTTGGCACGTTCTGGTCGAAAGGATCAATCACTTTTGAATGCGAATCGCCTGCAATGAATCGACGACGATGGTTGTGGTGGGTGACAGGATGGCTCGGCGGATCACTCATTGCAAAGTGCACCCATGCAATGCAGGTCGCAACTGCGCAAAGTCTCGACGTTGCATGGCTCGGAGAAGTGCAAGTGCCGCATGACGTTGTGGTCAGCGAGCACCGACTTGGCCCTTTATTGATGGATGCTCAAGGCGCATCGATCGAGACCATCCAAGCGTGGGAGGCACAACGATCGCGCATCCTGGAGCGATGGAAAAAATTTCTTGGCGTACTGCCTAAGTCGACGGAATTGCCAAAGATAGAGGTCCTTCACGAAGAACGCATTTCTGGGGTTCTGAGACAACTGATCCGCTATCCGGTGGAATCCGGGCAACTTGTCGAAGCCTACGTGCTTCGTCCCATCGCCAATCCGGACCAACAGAAATTGCCGGGCGTCGTTGTCTTTCATTCAACCGTGAACGACTCGATCCTGCAGCCTGCCGGCGTTAACGAGACGAGCGAAAAAGCCTTTGGGTTGAAACTCGCCCAACGTGGTTATGTCGCCATCTGCCCACGCAACTATTTGTGGCCGGACAATTTCCACATCGCAGCCCAGGAGCAAGCTGACGCCTTTCATCATCGATATCCTCAGCACAAAGGGATGGCTCGCATGGTGAGCGATGCCATGGTTGCGGTCGATCTGTTGCTCGCGCAAAACGATGTTGATTCAGGGCGTATCGGTGCCGTTGGCCACTCGCTCGGTGCCAAGGAAGTCTTGTATTTAGGCGCGTTCGATCCACGCGTTCAAGTGATTGTCAGTAGTGAAGGTGGCATTGGAATCGAACAATCCAATTGGGACGCCGACTGGTACCTCGGGCCTGAGGTGAAGCAGGCTGATTTCGATCTTGCACATCATCAGCTACTTGCCGCGATCGCACCTCGCGCTTTTCTGCTTCTCGGCGGGGATTCGGCAGATGGTGATGGCAGCACCCCATACCTTCAGTTCGCCGAACCGGTCTATCGGCTTTACACCGATCAACCTCGACTTGGTTTTTTCAACCATCACGAAGGGCATACGATACCTCCCAAGGCGGAGGAGCGGATTTACGATTGGTTGGATACCTTCCTGGGCGTAAAACGTCGATAGGTCACCGAGTCCGAAAACCGTACTTTTAAAAACGCCTTTTACTCGTTTGTTGTGAATTCAAAACACGCTCTGAAAACAAGAAATGTGACCACAAAAAATCGTTTTGACGTCCCCTCTGCGATTAGAGTGTTGAGGCAGTTAATATGACACTGATTGCTTGTCCCGTACATTACTTAGAGCCACCGAAGTATCGCATGAAATTCGCTAAACCCTTCGCTAAACCTTCTGCGTGCCTTCTCGTCACTCTGGCAATTTGCCTATCAGTCACTCATGCCGAGGACTTTCCTGCGTTGGTGAACAGCGAGAAAGCAATCTCTTCCCCGATGGCTCCGGAAGAAGTCGTCAAGACAGCCAAGCTTCCCCCAGGGTTTGAACTCCGCGTGTTTGCTGCCGAGCCCGACGTTCAAAACCCGATCGCGATCACAACCGATGAACGCGGTCGCTTGTGGGTCGCCGAAAATTACAGCTGGGCTGGGGGAGGAGCGGGTGGTTTTGATGGCAGTCAACGCGATCGAATCGTTATCCTTGAAGATACCAATAGCGATGGTCGGCACGACAAGCGAACCGTGTTCTGGGATAATGCTAGAAAGCTTACCAGTGTTGAGGTCGGGTTCGGCGGCGTTTGGGCCATTTGCCTGCCGCATCTGTTGTTTATCCCGGACAAGGATCGCGATGATGTTCCTGACAGTGAGCCAATCGTCATGCTCGACGGATTTGATGAAGGCGTTGTCGGGCATACGCCAGCAAATGGGTTGAAGTGGGGACTCGACGGTTGGTTGTATGGCCGCCACGGAATCCAGGCGACAAGCAGCGTGGGTAGACCCGGCGCGTCGCCCTCGCAACGTATCAAAGTCAACACCGGACTTTGGCGGTACCACGTAACTCTAGGCATCACCGAGGACGTCATGCATGGCATGACAAATTCCTGGGGCTCCGATTTCAACGAAGTGGGTGAGCTGTTTGTAATCAACACCGTCATCGGACACCTTTGGCATGCCGTACCTGGCGCGCATGTCAAGCGGATGTATGGCGTCGATATGAATCCCCATGCTTATCAGTTGATCGATCAGACTGCCGACCATGTTCACTGGGACACGGGGGAATTATGGAGTGATGTCGATAAGGGTGTCACCGACAAAACAAGCGCAGCGGGAGGTGGCCATGCGCACATCGGGATGATGATCTACCAAGGCGATAATTGGCCGGCGGAATATCGCGGTGATGTTTATACACTCAATCTCCATGGCCGAAGAATCAATCGCGACAGTCTTGAACGCCACGATGCCGGCTACACGGCCAAACATGGACCGGACATGTGCTTTGTTGCTGATACGTGGTTTCGTGGCATGGACTTGATCACCGGTCCCGATGGTGGAGTGTACATCGCCGATTGGTCTGATACCGGTGAATGTCATGACCACGACGGCGTCCACCGCACCAGCGGCCGAATCTACAAGCTTACCTACGGCCAGCCGCGACCCATTAAACCCTTTGATCTATCAAAGTCCTCTGCGGACGAGCTTGTCGCCATGCAGTTGCATGAAAACGATTGGTGGGCGCGACAATCGCGTCGCATCTTGCAAGAACGCGTCGCGTCGCAAAACGACCAATCCCTAAGCGAAGAAGCTAAACGCGAAACGGGTAAGAGC
>JANOBM010000158.1:0-14266 GCA_031411655.1 Planctomycetaceae bacterium | reverse complement strand
AAGCGTCGAGCTTCACGGATATAAAGTTGCGGAGGAATACCGTCCGTCTCTTTGAATTCATCCTTGCACAATGCCCATCGATTTGCGTCCGCACGAATGCCTGGTGGCACATCCAGATCGTGCTGCAAAAAGTACAAAAGTCCGACATTGTAGTCATAGTGTTGCCGCACAATTGCCGCGGGAGTCGCGTGATCTCCATCGGGATAAGCATCATTCATGTCGGGCATCGATAGTCGCACCGGAGCGCGTGGTGTGTCGTTAACGTCGGTCTTACCGTTCGGTAGCAGTGGCAAGTGAGCTCGGTAAATGCCATCATGTCCATCCGAAAATACCTTAGTCAGCTTGCCGTTTTGAAGTACTGGGAGGACTCCGACGAAGTCGCTTCGGTTATAACCATCGGGCTTCGGTGTTTTGCGTTTATTGCTTTCGACCGTCGTCATGATGAGTCGTAAGTTGTAACCTTGAACTTGCTCATCTGCATTTCCCAGTTCATCGCCCGCCATCGGCTCGTTGTACTGGCTTCGTGATTCGCGACCGACATGGTAGTTCTCTCCAGCGGCTGCCATCAAATCACCTTCGTAGGTTCCATCAACAAAGACCTTTGCTTCAATCGTTCGGGACACGCCATCGGCAGCAGTAACCGTGGCAGACTTCAGTCGTCTTCGGCCAAGTACGAAATCACTCTTCTGGACGCTTTGCAAACGAGCTCCCTCAAGAACCACAATCAAAGGAAATTCAGTCAACATCGATCGCAGAATACGAAGATTGACGGAAGGCTCACCGTGTGTCCCTCGAAATGCGGCCTTGGCTTGTTCGGAGTCGAGACCGTACTGACGTTCATAGTCCGTTTGCACTCGCAGCGAGAACTCAAGAAAGAAACCGGTTAGAGATTCAAACGAGCGGAAGTCAGTGCAGGAAAGTCCGCAGGAAAGCATTCCTCCAATTCGATCCGTCGGCTCGACAAGCGATACGGACTTGCCAGCTTTGGCCGCGCTCACGGCCGCCGCGATTCCGCCCGGCGTCGCCCCGTAAACAAGAACATCCGTTTTCGTCGGCTCCATTGCGTTCACTCCAGGCATCGCCCGGAAGATCAAGAATGCAGATAGGGCTGCGGTCCGCAACTTGAACTTTCTATGTGTTTTACCAAGCATGTTTGTTTTATTTTGTGAAAGAAGCGAGTTTGGCGCGCTCGTCTGCCTTAAGTGCTCGATCAAGAACCGCAACTCCACCGATCCAACCAGTAAAGCCGATGCCGCGTGAGCTGTGGATGACGCGACCGATGGTGAAGGGACCACCGCTTTGTGCGTCCTTGGGCGAGTAAATATGGTGCGGGTACCACCAAGGATTCAGACGTAGTGCGACAAGGTCTCGGGCGACTTCCTTGCTGTTCTTTAGAGTAACCTCAATCTTCGTGTACCGATGCTCATGTAGCTCGACGCGCTGGCCAGCAGTCTCACCAATCACCTTCACACTCAGCGGCTTCCCTTCTGGTGGATTGTAATATTGGTCTTTGGGAAAATCTTCCTCTTCGCCATCCTGCTTGTCCGGCAGATTGGCATAATGGCCCTGTGTAAACGTTGTAGGCGGAGGAGATGAAATTGTCCCTCTTCGGATGATCGAGCCAGCGATCGCCAGAGACGCCATTCAGCCAGCCGGTGAGTTCATCTTTCTCATGGTCAAAGGTCATCGCAAAGCACTGCCAAGCACTGCCAAGAACTGTCGAGCACTTCCGCAGGAGAATCAGCGAGTATCTCAGGGGACTGGTCGAGCGAGTTGGACTTGTGCAAAGCGTACTTGTTCATGAACGAACTCGCGCCGTTGTCCGATACGTGTCCGCATGCGCTTCCCTGTTTGTTCAATCCGGCGAAGAGCCCGTATTGCCGCTGTCCGCGTTCCACCTTCGCGATGCCGGTTGTTTCCTGCTTCTTCAAGTCGGTACCTTCATGCCAGATGCCCGCCAGCGCGTGGTTGCCACTTTCACGAATGGCCCAAACGACAACCGAGACCGATTTTCCCGCACCCTTGATGTCAAGCGGCGTGTCATGCAGTCTTGAGCGAGACACGTAGAGGAGAGGACGGAAGTCAGGATTCGAATCTTTGGCAATACGAATCGCGTTACCGAATGGACCACGTCCGAGTTGCGGAAAATCTTGATAGGTTGCTTCGCGTCCCGTACCCCAGTAATCCTGAATGTAGTTCGCTGCATCCAATGGAAAGCGATTAGGTTGAACGTGCGGCGCATGTGCGATGAATCGATTCGGCTCCTCACGCTCTCGCTGCACAAAATCCCAGAACGCGACAAGACCGGGCATATCTGTGACCGTACCCACGGCATCGGCTTGTTTCTGTTCGACATCAGTAAGCAGGCCCAAATTGTTTTGGATTGAAACTTGATTGCACCCCGTGGGTTCGGGAATCGACCGAATCGGTCCAGAAAAGGTATTGTTGTGAACCATCAAGCCAGTGCCACCCGCTGCGAAAGTCATCGCGTGCGAGGCGTTTGGACCGCTAATGAACAGATTACCTTCGATGGTTACATTCTCGTACGCACCGTTTGGTTCGTACGTCGTGAAGTAAACTTCCGCGTATCGCTCGTAGTCGCCTGTCAGAAACGTGCGACGACCCAACTTCGGGTCGCGCTGACATTTGGTTGTGTTGTTCACGAAGATGTTGTTCGACAGCACAAAGTTGCGGGGCTGGTTGATCCACGAACCTCGTCCGCCACCTCGAAACGTGTTGCCGGTTATCACGACGTCCTGACACTATTTCTCGACGCTTACAACTCGAGATCCATTGGTTCCATTAACCGTATTTCCTGTGATCGAAGCGTTCTTGCAATACTCAGCTAAGAAAAAGGCGCCCATACGTGAACCGGTGATGTGGTTTCCGCTGAATGCAATGCCGTCGCACTTTTGAAGGTGCATCGTATCGCCGAGCGCGCTCAATCGACAACCTTGTACAATCACCTCCTTGCACCCGACGAGGTCCAACGTACCTTTTCCCGGCCCGCTTCCTTGTGGGGCATAGAGTGCTAGGTGAGCCTGGAACAGGTTGGTGATCATTTTGGCATCTGCCCCCGATGCTTGAGAAAACCGAATGGGCGGTCCATCAACGGTGTGCGAAATGCGAATGAATTGGGGCTCACTGTTGATAACAAAATACTGCCGTCCTTTGGCAATTTCCTTCGGTAAGTCAGCGCCGAAAAAACAGATCGAGTCGTACCCGCGATCGGCTTCCAAACCTTCCCGCGGTTGCGACCGTGGCAGTGGCTTTTCGTTGTTGAAGTAGACTCGATCGTCATCCGCTTTGATCGTTAGATCGGTGCGGACCAGATCGTTACGAAAGTACTTTGCCGCCATCGCTCGCTCCGCGGCACTAAACTCTTCTGGCCAAACCATGATCTGCCACAAGTAGCCGTAGTCCCACATGAATTTGCCACTGCGTTCGAAAGTGCAATTCTGAATCGTGACATTGTGGGCAAACTGTTCGATGTCGCGTTCGCTTCCCGCCTTGTTGGCACCCAACACGGTGACAGCGGCTCCTGCCAACCCGTTACTTGAGATGTCTTGAAAGGTCAGGTTATTCGTTTCGCCATCCCTGCTGGTTGTGATCACGATCGCGCGCGTATTCGCGTTGGGCGGCCAAACATTGTGCGAGTCGCTGGGGTCGAAGACACGACCGACGAAGTGCCCACCATGCCAACGGAAATTGCAAATGTTCTCACCGATGAAGAGCACAATTCGCGCGCGATCCTCAAGCGAACTGGGTAGAAGGAACCTAGCTCCGTATGCAGTCACCGTAAGATTGGACTTGAGCTTGATCGGTTGTGTCCCGTCCAGAACATAGTTCCCTGGAGGAATCGTCAAAGTCGAATGTTCTTCGGCTTTATCGAAGAGTGCACGCAGCTCGAGGGTGTCGTCCGCATTGGTAGTTGCTGCGAGAGTCGGCAGTAAAAACGCAGCAATGCAGAGGGCTTGGATTCGCATTCCGGAATAATCTAGGGACGCAGGTTGATGTCTGAAAACGATGCCGGGGATTTCTATTCTAGACCATTGAATTTCAGATCGGGACCCGCGAAAAGGATTTTGCGCCGTTCAGTAATTCGCCTACGATTCGCGGAAAGCTCAACCTAAAGAGGTGTCGATCCAATTGTCGTGGATCGCTCCGCGAACCAACGTTGGATCGCGCAGCGATCCGCGACAAGCACGATAGAGATTGTTGTGTCGGGCATCGCACTTCGTTCACAGGCTAGGGTTTTGTCCAAAAAGATGACAAAGGTACGCTACTTTGAATGGAGGAGATAAAGACGCTCTTCGGCCGCGACAAGACTTGCCGGACGGTAAGGTCAATATAGATCAACATCCCAACTTTGGATCCTTCCCTTTGTCAACGAAGCGATCAACGACGATGACAATCCGGAAACGGGGAAGACGGAGAATCTCCGCGACTCCAAATGGACGGCTGACCAGAGTATTGATATGGTCTTTCATGCGTTGGGTCACGACTTCCCGGTCTCCATCGCGAAAGAACCAATCACCGGTTTGTGCGTGCCACACGAGCGTATGTCCATGGAGACTCATCTTGTTATCCGTGCCCCACTGGACTAGAGCATCGGGTAACTCAAACCTCCACGTATTTTCCTGCGGGTGAACGCGTTCAGGCTTCATGCAGTTTTCGAGCGTAATTGCGTTGAAATGCTCCGCTGCAAGTTGCAGTTCGGTGGCGGAGTAGCGTGCGGGAAAATCGCCTGCGGTGCCGATTCGGAACGCTTCTTCAAAGGCATCCTTGATGACCCGATCGATACGAACTTCGACCACCGGAGTCGTTGCGGATGGTTCCCGCTTTGGTCTATCGCGAGTCGCGACCGATTCCTGATTGCCGAAGGCACTCATTTTGCGAACCAACGTGAGTTCTTTACCGTCTAGCTTGCCGATGTACTAGATGCGAAGTTCTCTATCGCCAAATTGTCTTCGTTCCACGAACCTCAACTCGTCGCCCTCAAGTTCTACATCCTCGAACGCGATGTCGCGTTTTTAATCAGCGGCCTCTACGATCGTCTTGGCTGTTAGCTTACCGTCCTTGGTCTGGAAGTCGAAATGGTACGTCTGGACGCCGGCCGGAGTATCGAAGAATGCATGCCACTGACCGGCGATCTCCTCTGCTGTCACGGGCGATGAGATCGTCAACAAGACGACAACGCCGACAGAGAACAGTCTCCCAATGTTTCTCATGAGTACACTTCCGGATGATTGGCTTTAAGATTCAAAATTCGCCACCGCAACTACCAGCTTCCCCCTGCGCACTAGCGATTATCATCGGCAAACAATAAAGGAGCAATCTCATGCAGACTGCGGCGCCAGGTTTGCCACTCATGAGCTGTCTCCGGTGAAACGTAGTAGTGGCTGTTGACTCCTGCTTCCTTCAGTGCCTTTGCATTCGCTTCGGGATCGCCATCACGCCGTGGACTTTGCCCACCAACCTCTCTACTCCCGTAACTTACAAATACGAGCTTAACGTTTTCTTTGAAACCTTCTGTTTTGTTGACGTCATCAATCGAGATCGATCCGCCACTGAATAGACCGATCTGTGAAAACTTATCTAGATTTCGAAGTGTGATTGTTTTGGTTTCCATACCACCCATGGAAAGACCCGCCATGGCACGATTGGGTTGATCGGCTAGCGTACGAAAATTGGAATCGACGAACGGGATCAGCTCTTTGACAAGTACGGTTTCAAAATGCGTGATATCGAAGCTTCCGATTCCGCCCGGACGAACATCATTGGTCATGCCATAGGTCATCACGACAATGAACGGCTTGGCCTTCCCTTCGGCAACTAGGTTGTCCATGATCAGACCAGCGTGGCCCTGATTGCTCCAGCCATACTCGTTTTCGCCCCAACCATGTTGCAAATAGAGAACAGGGTAACGCTTTTCCTGGTCGCTATCGTATCCTGGCGGAGTGTACACGAAGGCGCGGCGATCCGTATTGGTACTATCCGAGTAAAAAAGGACATCGCGCATTTGTCCATGCGGAACTTTTCTGAGGGAGTAAAATTCCTTGTCTTTGGCCGGTATCTCAACGCCACTGCCCCAACGCATGGCACCGAAATAGTATCTGCTGTTGGGGTCGGGAACTTTCGCGCCATCGATGATCAATTCATAGTAATGAAATCCTTCATCCAACTTGCGAGTGTACCCTGTCCAATTGCCTTCGTCGTCTTTGATAAAATCGCTGCTGTCTCGAAACGTACATGCGACACTTGTCGCTTCAGGAGCGTTCACACGAAATCTCACGCGACCTTCCGAGTTGACCTGCGGATACTCTTTGCCGTCCTGGTTGGTGACGGCCGGTTTCCAGTCATCCACTGGAGCAGCTTCTTGCACTGAATCGATCGAGTCGACCTGCTTGGCAACCGCGCCGTTATCAAGCACTGAATTGTCAGAAACCGAACCTTTCGCGGGCTTATTCTGGAATACGCTTTGTGCGAACCAGTACAAGCTGCTACTCCAATGCTGCGGATCATGGCCGTGTCCGTCGACATGCCAAACGTGATCGATGCCATTCGTTTTAAGGAACTGATGGATGTTTTGGCTGATGCGGATCAAGCCGTCTTTGTTTCCACAGGATATCCACAGCAGTTTCAGTTTCGCTTTTGCGGCAGCAACGTCGGGAATCAGCTCTTCAGCTGATTTTGTATTCGGTGCCGCGGAGAAGGGCCCGATCCAAGCAAATGTATCGAGGTTGCCGAGTCCGAAGTTGAATGATTGGCCGCCACCCATCGAGAGGCCTGCGATGGCACGCCGCTCGCGGTTGGCATCGACCGAGTATTTCGACTGAATCGTGGGAATCACGTCATTGAGCAAGTCCTTCTCAAAGACCGCAAAGGCCGGCGCACTGGCCATAACGTTACCTTCGGCTCGATCGTTCTTCTGAGCTCGTCCATTGGGCATCACCACAATCATCGGAACGGCCTTGCCATCAGCGATAAGATTATCGAGCATGAAATTGGGCGAGGCAAAGCGTTGCCACTCTGTCTCGTCACCACCAATACCATGCAACAGATAAAGAACCGGGTACTTAATATCTGTTGTGTAACCTGGCGGAGTGTAGACATTCAGCTTGCGAGTCGTGCCAACTGTTTTCGATTCGTACTCAATCATCTCCAGTCTACCGTGTGGCACTTCACGCTCTGACTTAAAGCCTTCTGGTGGAGCTTCATAAGCAGCCACATCGTCTGGACCGAGCTCTATCGGACCACCAAAGCCACCACCGCGACGCCGTGGCGGCTGCGGCTCCGCTTGTGGTCCTGCCCCAGGCTTCTCGTCAATGACAACCGTTTTCTGCTGGTTTGGTTCCTGAGCGAAAACGGAAAGCGAAGCCAGAGACATCCAAAACAGGAATCCATAAATACCGCGCCGGGTTAACTCTTGCGTTTTTGGAAAAGGTGTCTGACCCCGATGGTGCGAAGCACCCATAGGGCCGTTCCGGCCATCGGCGTCAGACACCTTTTCCGCAACATCGACTCTGACACGGTATACAACAACGGGTTTATGCAGAAACTTCATGATCTATCCAAGGAAAAGGACGTCTACGTTTCAGACTTCAATAACGCATGCGAACAACATGCAGGTCTGTGGAAGACGTTTCGGGGATGCACTTGCGGTGTAGAGTTAGGCAACTGCCAAATTCGATCTGTCTCAAAAGTCGAGCTAAGAACCTATCCGAAAACCGAAGAGACCCGCAGCTAGCGCCGAAGCGGCTAAAGGTTTCCGGATAGGTAATAATGCCAATTCGCCTCACCGATCCATTAGGAAAATCGCAAATCGCTTTAGCTGTTTCATCTTCAGTCAATGATGTTAGCAAATCGCGATGCGTGCGTATACGCATGAAATGCGCAATGCATCCCAAGGTTTCGTTAAAAAGTTGAATTCATGGAATCGGGCAGTTTCGAGGTAACTCTGGAAGCCGGCGATTTCTGTCGGCGCTGTGGCATTCGCTGTCTTTGAGTACTCGTACGCCGCGAGCTGCGGTGTTCGCATGAGTGCTTCGTCAAAACTTAATTTCAGGGTAAGACCAACTTCTAGTTCGTCGGCAAACTTTGTCAGCAAAAAGCCGGATGTCCGTCGTATGCACCCCCGTCAATCTGACCTTTTGATTTGGCGACGCACTTGCACTCGGCTCGAATCGCGGCTTCGCGTACGAAGACGAGCAATTTTTCATTGAGTGCGAGTGTGATGGAAAGGAAAAGCGCGGTAGTGTTAGACGCTACCTATCGCAGTTTTTATGCGCGAACGCTGAGCGCAGAATCCGTTAGGGTTCGACGCGAGCCAACGAGTCGTTTAACATTCGTCCTTGTTCCTTGAATTAGGGATGTCGAATGATCCGCATTCGCAGGATGGACTCATGCCTCAACAACGGCTTGGATTGGCAGAAGACTTGATGGATACAGAACGAGAGCTACCCTTGGCATTGCGCGCGGCATACCTTGCACTTCATCGAAAAACTGACGCCAGATTCGCAGAGCACGGTGTCACGGCTGATCAGTTCGTGCTGCTCGCATCGCTGTCGCGTGGGGAAGCATTGACACAGCGTGAATTGGCGGAACGCATCTCGTCGGACCCGAGTACCGTTCGGGCGATGCTGGTGTTGCTCGAAGTCAACGGTCTCGTCCAACGCGGTAGCCACCCCACAGATGCCCGAGCCAAATCTGTCGCACTCACTGCCGCAGGCAAGCGAATCCATAAAAAGCTATGGAGGTCTGGCCAGCCCATACGAGGTGAGTTGTTCGCGTCCATCTCTGTCGAGGAAGCTGACACGCTTGTATTATTGCTTCGTAAAATAGAGAGCTCACTGAACAATGACGTGGTCCTTGCGTGAAGGCGGAACTCTTGTCGACGAAATGGAAACTTTGACAGGCAGCTGGACAACGCCAAGTTCTCGCTGGTCTATACTCTTTTCTTCTGCTGGTGCTTGGGGTGATGGCCGGAAATGGACATGCATGGCGTTGATGTCGATTTTGATCGACTATGGTTTTTTCTTATTCGGACTGACGGATTATGCTGAAATTAAGTGTTCGGCGCATTTCGGAGTTAACGCAGCGGGAGCTTCCGAAGACTGATTAACGGGTCCAAGAAACTTGCAGGCGTATCGGACTTCGACTATCCGAATGGATTACAGCTATGATGTATGGGCGAAAAGAAGCCAACCCGTTTGATCGAAGTTAGGTACGATTCAAGAACTTGGGCAAATAGCACCTGCCCTACCTGTTATGCTCTTATTGGCTTTTCACCCTGGCACTTTCTCAAATTTCCCCAAAAAGGATGCGCAATGAAATCGATACGTAGAATTAATCGACGCGATTTTCTTCAGACTGCAAGTGCGGCGACAGCAGCCGGTTTTATCATGGGTACAAGCAACCTCACTCGGGGGCAAGGTTCGCCGAATGAGCGACCCGTTTTCGCCACGATTGGGTTACGCAACCAGGGTTGGACGATCACGGAGAAATCGACCAAATTCGCGGACTTCGCTGCCTTTGCCGATGTCGACGCCAATGTGCTGGGAGCGATAAATGAAAAGCTCGAAATGAAAACCGGAAAGAAGGCGGATGGATACAAAGACTATCGGGAAGTGCTCGATCGCAAAGACATCGATGCAGTCATGATTGCGACGCCAGATCATTGGCACACCAAGATTTCAGTCGAAGCAATGCTGGCCGGTAAAGATGTCTACTGTGAAAAGCCATTGACGCTTACCATCGGCGAAGGAAAGTTGATCGAGAAAATCGTCAAGCAAACCGGGCGTGTCTTCCAGGTCGGAACGATGCAGCGCACTGAAAGCGATCAGCGATTCCTCAAAGCGATCGCGATAATCCGAGACGGTCGTATCGGTGACTTGGTTAAGGTCACTTGTGGTATCAACGGTGCGACCGGTTCGCCAGCCCTGCCGGCGATTGATGTGCCGGAAGGACTCGACTGGGACATGTGGCTCGGGCCTGCACCCAAGGTGCCTTACCGTGCTTTACCAGAAATGCGAGAAGGTTACGGCGGCGGCGTTCCGCTGTATACCAATTGCCATTACGCCTGGCGCAACTGGTACGAGTACTCCGGTGGCCAGATGAACGACTGGGGTGCACACCATGTCGACATTGCAACCTGGGCTCTGGGGGTAACGGACACCGGTCCGAACAAAATTACACCAGTGAGCTATTCGCTGCCCGTGGAGTATGAGAAGGGCTATCCGAAGGTCAGCGATCAATACAATTCGCCGACGAAGTTTGAGATTCACGCCAACATGCCCGGTGACATTCCGATGATCATCACTAGCGAAGGTGACAATGGCATTTTGTTCGAGGGAACCAAGGGCCGGTTCTTCGTCAATCGCGGCAAGCTGACGGGCAAGCCGGTCGAGGAACTGGAAAGTAATCCGCTGCCGGAAGGTGCTGTAGAGAAAGTCTACGGTGGCCCGGTAAGTGAAAATCACACCGCCAACTGGATTGATGCGATGCGATCTCGCACACAACCTATCTCCGATGTCTTTACTCACAATCGAATGCTTGAGACTTGTCACCTTGCAAATATCGCCATCCGGCTAGGACGCGAATTGAATTGGGATCCGAACAAACGTGAGATCACCGGCGACGATGAAGCCAACGCGTTTCTATCGCGAGAAAGTCGCCAGGGCTATGAGATCAAAATGTGATTTCTTTCCGGACGCCAATCTCCACTTCAGTGATTGGTGAGAGAGACGGTAAATGCGATGAAAGTCAGTTGAGTTGCTCATCGTAGCATTCAATTGGTCCGGTGGTGGATTGCGCGCTGGCGTGCGATCCACCAGCCTTAAACCCGTCTTTCGGTTTTTGTCGATTGGCGGCGTGTTTCGATCGATACGAAGATCCAGAGTATTCAAATCGATCCCACGTACCTGTCGACAAGCGAACGCTTGGAGGATGAGATTGTGAGACGACGTCAGGCGTGGAATGAACAACGCAAATCTTTGCATGACAAACGGTGGCATCCGATTACCGATTAACATTCTGCGTACTTGGTAAGCGGTTTTGTAGCAGTACACGACGCTCACATGCGAGAGGACACTCCAGATGACTGGACTCCGTTCAGCGGCAACTTTGTCATCTCTTGCAACTCGCATATCGCAACGCGCTCTCCGTTACTGTGCACAGGCTGGCTATCTGTCGTTCAAACTCATCCTATTCTAAGGACTTCTTAATTGCATCATTAAAGTTCTTTTGAAACTCATCCGGACTTAACGCGCCGCCACCGGACTTTTGTCTTGGGTAATCGCCGCCTTCCCAACGCAGATTGCGTATTTCTCGAGGACCTTGCCATGCGTGTCCTTCGGCCTTGGCTTTTTGGCCGTCTCGGACGATCGCGCCGCTTGGACTGATGGAAAATTCGGTGACCGATTGCCAGTTTGCAAGGGGCTCCGCAATCTTGGGATCGTTGGCAATCAGTTCGCTCAGGTTGACAGATATCCTCTGCCACTCCGGGGAACCTTTCAGTACTTTGACCACAGCATAGTCCACCGCAGGCTTGCCAGGATTGACAGCACCCCAGGCATTGCATTTGAAGGTGAGCACGAGTTGATTATCCGTCTGGCAAACGATTTCAAAATTCAGCGTCGCACCGTCAGGTCCACGCCATTTGGCGTCTTTCAGCTTGCGTGTTGTGGCCGTCCATAAAGGTGGATGTCCCCAGTTCAGCAGATACCAGTCGTGCCAACCTCGCATGCCATTGTCGATCAATCGTTCTGATTTGTCCGTTGCCTTCACACCAGCGGCCAGCAACTGTAGTGGAGCGACTGACAGCATTCGGGAGCTGATGACAAATGTATCGGATTCTCCTTGACCAGCCATTTGCGGTCCCCTTCGATACTCCACAGGCGTTTCATAGACGACATTGGCGAATGCAAAAATCGGTTGTTCAAAATCCATCACCGGGCAGTCCGCCTTCCATTGCATGCCGACCTTCACCGCCTTCGCATCACGCCAAAATCGGGTTAGCGCATGCGGATCGAGCGAGTAGTAAACGTCAACCCGCTGCAATGACTGCGATTCGTCCGGTGTGACAGTAACCTGGGGGACGCAGCTTTCGGTCTTGAGGTCCAGAACCATCTGTGGTGTCTTCGGCATTTTAAAGGCTACGCCCTTCAAGTGCTCTTCAAACCAAAGGTATTCCGTGAGGCTATGTTCATTTGTATGACGGTGATTCAGGTGCGGAGAATTACTGAATCGCACGCGGTCATCCGGTAGGTCACGCCAATTCCAGGCCATGTTATCGATGTGGCCATGAAAGTCGTTCGTCGGCGACAGCCAGAGTATGGGGCAGGTGATCAACGGAATGTAAGCGTTGTCGGAAACACAAGACAATTCCATTTGCGACTTCTTGGACTTGCTTCCTCCCGGTACGTCGGTCTGGCTCTCTAGCAAATCTCCTGAGCCTCCACATGACGGCACGGCGGCCTTGACCCGTTTGTCGATCCCAGCGAGATTGGTTGTGAGTTTGCCACCCATGGAATGACCGTGGGCACCGATTCTCGCCGCGTCCACTTCCGGTTGCTGCTCCAGAAAAGTAATCGCCCGCCGCGCGGCCATTAGCACTACAAACCAGTTGCTGTTGCGAGGCGATTCCACGGCATCAAGAGTGTACTCGTCGGGTGTCAGGGGCCCGGCGAAATGATTCACCTGGTTGCGTTGTGGCGGATGAGTTGCGTCGAGTTTACCCCAATCGGTCTGTGGCCCACTCCAAACTTCCTTGCCAAGACTCATCTTGTTACCGCCCCAATTGATCGAGATGCTCGCATAACCGCGTTTAGCGTAGGTCACGACACTGTTAAGCGAAGCCGACTGTCCGCCGCCATGAATTTCGACGAGGGCTGGCAATTTCGCACCTCCTTTGGGGAAGGCATAGAACGCGGCGACTCGCGACGGCGCTCCTTTGAAAACACCAACCTGATAACGAACAATCCGGCAAACGACCTCATCTTGCTCCCATTCCTTGAGGACTTCGATCTCAAGCGGTGTGGCTTTATCGAGTTCCGCAAAACCCGCCCAGAGTTCCGTGACGGTCTGCGGGACAATCCTTTCGACATGAGCAGCGCGAACAATGATCAACTGAGTAAACAACAGAACGACGATGAGTGTGAATCTCACTTGATGGTTTCCGCGACTTAGTTTGAATCACCAACGGGCACTCGCGTACCGCTGATTAGAAACTGAACGTCCAGCCACGGCCATGGTTTTGGCTGTTCCGTGATCAACGACACTTGAATCGAGCCTGGGGATGCAATGGCGTTGACAGGCTCGATGGTTAGTTCGTTCTGCTCAGGCCAGTATGCATCATACACGGTTGCCGTATGTCCACCGTTGTATTGAAGGAAATGCCGCTAGGAATAGTTCCGCGAATCTGCGATTTGCCGCTGTCAACCTGCACGGATTGGGCTTTGCGGGGCCATGGGCAACTCGCCCAATGCAGTCAGTCGCTCGATCTTTACGCTTGCGTCGGCATGCGGCGGGAGTTGTCCAAACCCGATTTTTACCTGCCGACCAAGATCTCCCCCGATCCAGCTCAGTAATCGATGCAACCGTTTCGGTAAGTGTTATCGCCACGCATTTATCGGAAAGGTCGTCATCGCGGCGAGTACTTCTCGGTGAGCTTGTCAGCACCATCTGTGAGGGCTTCGAGAGTGAAGCGGACGAAGCGGATCTCAGAATGGCCGGGCTCGTATAAGACTCCAAAACTGCCATCTTTCAATACTGTGATTTCGGAATACGACGACGGACCACTATCGATAACTTTACCCTTGCTCCAAGTCCTACCACCATCGTAGCTGATCCTTACAGCGAGGTTCTTGCGGCCTTTGATAGACGCCGCGTTGCAGAAGATCAAACGGTCTTTGTTGTATCCATCCCGCTTGGATGTGTACTGAAAGATACAAGCATTGCATTGTGGGTCGGGTAGTTCAGGGGCTCGAGCACTTTCCCAAGTTCGTCCATTGTCTACCGAACGATGTACAAATCTTTTTCCAGGTTCTAGGCGAGAATTAACCATTAGCGTACCGTCGTGCAATTGCACCACCTTCGATTCGTCGCCAGGGCTCACAGAGCCAAATGGTTGCCATGTCTCGCCGTGATCATGGCTAGCGAACAACGTGACACCATGCCCCACTCGAACAAAATTGTGGAGCAGCGTTTCGTCGCGAGTCTGAATACCGCGGCCCGAAGTAATGAACTTGAAACTGTCCTTTAATTC
>JANOBM010000157.1:0-74642 GCA_031411655.1 Planctomycetaceae bacterium | reverse complement strand
GAACGGCAACGATTACCGTTAACGTCAGCGATGGCATTGCTACCACCAGTACCACGTTCGACGTCACCGTTACTGCGATAAACGATGTCCCCACGGTTTCGACAATCGCCAATCTTACAATTAGTGAAGACACACCCTCAGGGCCAATCGCTTACACGATCGGGGACATCGAAACGGCAGCGTCGTCGCTCGTCGTAACCGCATCATCTAACAATCAGTCACTGATAAGCAACGGGTCGATTTCGCTCACCGGTAATGGTAATAATCGTGAACTTTCTTTTACACCACAATTGAATGCAACAGGGACCGCGACCATTACCGTCAACGTTAGCGACGGTACGGCAAACACCAGCACGACTTTCAATGTGGTTATTAGTGCTGCGAATGATGCGCCCACTATCTCTACAATCGGCGACCTCGCGATCCTAGAGGACATGCCCATGGGACCCATTGGCTTCACCATCGGGGACGTGGAAACCGCATCTTCCTCACTTCTGGTAACCCGTTCGTCGAGCAATCAGCTACTCATCAACACGAGCTCATTAATATTGTCCGGAAGTGGCAGTAACCGTCATCTATTCTTCACCCCCGAGTCGAATGAGACAGGCACTACGACGATTACTATCAATGTTAGTGACGGTACTACCGTTACAAGTACTGCCTTTGATGTTACCGTGACTGCGGTCAATGATGCCCCCTCGATTACGACAATCAACAATCGCAGAATCGACCAAAACACCTCGTCCGGACCGATTGCATTTACGATTGCAGACATCGAAACCGTAACTTCGTCGCTAGTAGTGACAGCGTTGTCTAACAACCAGGCTCTCATCAGCGATGGCTCATTGATACTTACCGGAAGCAACGCGACCCGGCAATTGTCATTTACTCCCCAGGCGGGCTTACTAGGGCAGGCAACCATCACGGTAACTGTCAGCGACGGAACCGACATATCGACTACATCATTCCTGGTCGACGTCACCACTGCAAACAATCCCCCCGCTGCTCTTCCGGATACGGTTCAGTTGGGGCAATCGGCTGTCTCAAACATAGCCATTGCATCGCTCCTTGCGAACGACATCGATGCCGATGGCGACACGCTTACCTTCGATCTGGTTTCCGGACCGACCAACGGCACTTTGACGATACAGTCAGGGGGAATACTTCGCTATGAACAAAACAATTTCTCCAGCCAAACGGATACGTTCACTTATCGCATTTCCGACGGCTATGCTTGGAGCGCCCCGACAACCGTCTCTCTCGAAACAAGCGCGAACATTCTCGCGGGCGTAACGGTGCCTGGTCAGTCCACGCCTCCAAATTCAACAGGCGAATCGACGACGGAGGATGGCGCAGCACAGCCAAACGAATCAGCTTCTACAGCAAAGGCAGACAAGGAAGTTCGCGATAATAAAAAGGCGGGGACAAGTCCGACTACAAACTCGCTTGATATTTCCTCGATGGCGGGGATGGCAGTTTCAACCGAAAACCTGAGTCCTCCGCCCACGCAGGAGAAATTGACTGGCGACGACACAGAGTCGGGCTTTGCTGCCATTCGAACCGATTGGACAAACAATGACTCGACCGACAGAAATCGAAAAGACGATACATCGACTCGAAGCGTCAACAGCAGCTCGTCGTTTCAAACGGAAGTCGAGCGACAAAACGATTCGAACGTAAACGATCCGTTTGCCGGAACCGGTGCGGTGATTCTACAGCCACAACTGTGGCAGGCGATCGAATCCATGCGAAACGACTTGACGACGTCGATCTTGGATAGTGGCGGAATCTCGGTTGGAACTGCGGCCTCGACAACCGCCGGTATGACCGTCGGCTACGTCATCTGGGTTTTGCGAAGTGGTCTCGTGCTGAGTAGCGTGATGGCGCAATTACCTATGTGGCGATTCATGGACCCGACAGCCATTCTGGACGGTAGCGACGACGAGGAGGACGATGATGGTGAGTCCATCAATACGATCGTCGACGATGATGGATCATCCGAAACAGAATCGGATTCGACATTGAACGATAGCGGACCCATTTCTGAATTGATAACACAACAGGGAATCGGCTCAACAGAAAGCTTTCCAGAGGTACAGTCATGATCACAGGGCAGATCACCGTACGATTGCGGCTCGCCATCGGTGCGACATCGATTGTCGTTAGCACACTCATGTTGGCTGTCTTTATCGGATGGGTTCCTGATAAGACTGAGTCGATCGCTGCCGGTCGGGCCCAACTGTGCGAATCAATTGCCGTCTATAGCTGTACGTTCCTGCTAAAGAACGATGTTGACTCGATGGAGTTGGCACTAAAGACCATCGCAGAACACAACGACACCATCCGTACCGTAGGGATCCGGCGACAAAATGGCGAACTAATTCGTTCCACTAAGGAGCACGAAACGACGTGGGTTCACGGAGCAAATGGATCATCGACCATCGACCAAATACGCGTCCCACTGATGGCAGGCGGGCAACCATGGGGATCGGTTGAGGTCGCATTCGAACCCATTACCAAGATTGGATGGCTTGCAATCTTCACTCAACCATGGCTTCGCCTGCCGATGGGAGTAGGACCGGTCTGCTGTTTATTCTTGTGGTTGTACCTTGGTCGTACTTTGAAGCAACTGGACCCAAGCAGTGCGGTCCCTGGACGAGTTCGCGAGGCACTGGATGGGCTTGCGGAAAGTCTCATTGTCGTGGACCAAAAAGGAATCGTTCGATTTGCAAATAAAGTGTTTACCGAACTTGTGGGAACTCCACGTGAAAAAATCGTTGGCAAATCAATTGCGCGCTTGCCATGGCAGGCCAACCATGCAGCCCCTGCTTCTCAGGGTGAGCAGGAAGGCACCATGCCCTGGCATATTTCGCAGCGAAATGCTGAGGCTTGCGTAAGTGAAATGCTTGAGATCGTCGCCGGTGATGGTTCAACACGTACACTCAACGTCAGTTGCTCACCTATACTTGGTCCCAATGGATTGTGTCGCGGAGTAATGATCTGCGGTGATGATGTTACTCATCTTGAAGACATTAAAAAGCAACTGCACATTGCTAAGGAACTTGCCGACGCGGCTAGCGCCGCCAAGAGCGAGTTTGTTGCGAATATGAGCCACGAGATTCGTACACCGCTGAACGCAGTGCTAGGATTCGCTGACGTACTCCGAAGAGGCATGGCTCAAAGTCGCGAAGAAGAGATCGAGTATCTTGATTTGATTCATCGTAGTGGTCGACACCTTCTCGAATTGATCAATAATATCCTTGACCTGTCTAAGATCGAATCAGGACATCTCCAATTAGAGTCTCTTTTGTTTTCCCCTCATCGAATCGTGCATGATGTGGTTTCCGTTTTAGAAACTCGTGCGCATGAGCGGGGTATCAGCTTGATCGCAAACTACGAAACAGACCTACCCGAATCGATCGAAAGCGACCCAACAAAGCTTCGCCAAATCATCACAAATCTGATCGGCAATGCGATCAAGTTCACCGAAATTGGCTCGGTGAAGGTCAGGGTTAGCGCAACAAAGGGTCGGAAACCGGAATTGCGTATTGACGTACAAGATACGGGGATCGGAATGACTCCCGCTCAGCAAGCAAAGGTGTTCAATGCCTTTGAACAAGCGGATGGTAGTACGACACGACGCTTTGGTGGAACGGGGCTAGGTCTTTCGATCAGCCGCCGATTCGCCGTTGCGCTAGGCGGCACCCTCACCGTATCCAGTACCGAGAACGTAGGGAGCGTTTTCACCTTCATCCTACCTTTCCACAGCAACAAGTCCGTGAAATGGATTACGCGACAAGATATCGAAAACGCTTTAGCTCGCCAGCAGCTTCAGACAGACGCCGCGCCGCAAGTTCAGCTTCCGAAAGTTTCCATTCTTGTTGCCGATGACGGCGACGCAAATCGGAAGTTGATTTCATTGATTCTGCGTCGCGCTGGGGCAATTGTAGCCACCGCCAAGGACGGACGCGAAGCGATCAAGCTTCTATCTGGAACCGATTTTTCACTGATATTGATGGATATGCAGATGCCCGATATCAATGGTTATGAGGCGACCGAAATGATTCGATCCATCGGGTGCACGGTACCGATCATCGCGTTAACGGGGAACGCCATGAAAGGTGATCGCCAAAGATGCTTGGATATCGGTTGCACCGACTTTTTGACCAAGCCAGTGCATGTCGATCGATTGCTTGCTACGGTTGCAAACTATCTTCCCAAAGCAGAAACGTCAGAAACAAAGCCAACTGACCGAAAACCATTCGGCGCCGATGCCGAGCAGATGCGGACTGCGCCGCGCGGTTACTCCTCCAATGAAATCGCGTGTATTTCACCGGAGCTTGAGCTTTTGAGCGACATTAGATCGATTCAGTCAGGATTGTTATCATCGGACTCCTATCCGTTGCGGTCAACATTGGCGATGCACGATGAAGAGATGGCGGAGATTGTCAATGAATTCATCCCCCGTATGCTGGATCGCATTGCGACGCTGCGCAGCGATTTCGAAGAACAGCGTTGGTCGGATTTGGCAGCCAATACTCATTGGCTAAAGGGATCCGCTGGAACCACGGGGTTCCTCCCTATCGCTATCCAGGCAGGTGAACTCGAGTTGGCAATCAGCAAACAAGACACCATTCAATGTGATGAGAAGATCCTCCTGCTGGAGCGAATGGCAGGACGCGTCGATCTAGCGGCGAATTTAACGCAGGCATGATCGAACACGGGAGTACCGTTGATGATGGTCGTCAAACGACATGCGGGTCTCAATAAAAAATACCTTGTGTCGTACGTAACGACCACAACGACGAGAATAGCATTGTGAACCTCTACACTAGTGTCGACGAAGCCATGCTTCTGTCGAATACTTGGCCTCCGACAACTCTCGTGCTTGTGCCTCTGGCCATCGTCGCACAATATCAGTAACCCCGAGCGACTCTGCCAACGTATCGCATAACTTGCTTGGATCAATCGGTAAGTTGGTGATGAAGTCGCGGTGAGGGCGAGCAAGTCGATAGGACGGTTGCCGCGGCGGTGTTTTGAGACACCGTCCAATTAGCTCCAGATCGGTATCAAGCAAGAGGGTACCATGATAGAGAAGGTGGCTCTTTGACACCTTTAAGCTGTTGCCAGAAAACTTACGATTATCAATCGTCAGATCACAAGTACCCTGCCACTGAATCTCTGGCCGTTGATTCGCTATCGCTTTCAAAAGGTTGTTCATAACAAAGCGATGAACAAGATCGATATTTCGAAAAGCCGGCTCAAGCACGGTACTGAGAATGAGGCTATACATCAAACAGCCTGGACCGCCGACGATCGTTGCTCCACCACTACAACGTCGTAAGATCGGGATACCGGCCTCCGTGCAAAATGACTCGTCGACCTCTTCCTTCAGCTTTGAGCCTCGGCCCAGGATGACGACATTCTGATTGAACCTCCAAAATCGCAGAAACTGTCCGCCTTCGAACTCTGCAAGGTGTAGCAGCGCCTCGTCAAGTGCCAAATTGAGCGACGGAGCATCGAGCGAAAGGTCGATTCGCAGCATGGATACTAAAGTGTTTTTCCGATCTCAAGTACTTCACGAGCATCGATCACCGCATCGTTGCGATCGAAAAGAACGGCAATCGCAGCGCGATGTATTTTCATTTTCAGCCCGCCGACTCCCAGTGCACCATAGGTGATCAGCCCGCCGACTTTCGTCGCTTTATTCATCGCACCAACCGACTCAATGCCGGAGGGCGGGACGGCGTTCAGATCAATCGCGACCCGCAGTTTTCTCGCGTTCGTCAGGGTTTGGCTGTCGAGCAACTGCACGCCGGCCGCACCGCAGGCGATGGCGACATCGCAGCCCTCAAGACATTCCGCAGTTTGTTTAGCATCCGTGGCAAAACCCGCATCCATAACTGCGTTGGTCACTCGGGCCCTAATGGAATCAACAACCGATTGGGCGCGATCGATCGACCGAGAGATTAATCGGACTTTGCCACCTTCTAGGGCGACCATCTCTGCCACTCGCTTTCCGACGGGCCCGGTTCCGCCAAGGACGCACACTTTAGAATTCTGATAGTCGATATGTTTTGCGGCCGACAAAACCGCGGCCGCAGCTGTGGTGTTACAGCCACTCGCGTCTTGAAGAACGGAAACTCGTACAGGTCCAAAAAAACAACTTACGATCTTCGCGGTAACCTTTTCCGCGAGTCCCACATCACTTCCACCGACAAAAATTGCAGTGCTTTTCAAAGTATCTCCACCGCGAGTGAACATCGCCCCATGAACCAGCGACGTCACATTTTCAGGCGTGATCCCACCATGGCGAAGCAACTGGTCGACTCCCGAGTCGATCGCTACCACTGCGTCAAATGTGCTGGGTGCAAGATCAGTGTCGAGCTGCAGTAAAATTTTAGCGACCACAAGAACTCCCGCACTAAAAATGGGACTGATAAAAAATTGATACCTACTCAACGAAGAAGGCAGACCACTAGGCCTGCCTTCTTGAATGTAAGTCATCAGTGGACCGAACGGACTCCTGGCACGCCAATGGGAAACGGCGTTCGTCCCACAAAGAGCTTAGAAACCTTTAAATGGATGCGATGCCGAGTCTTTCTTGGCAAGCATTTCGGAGGCACTGGGCTTGTGCTTCATCGCATTCGCGATGGCGTCCTTGGTTGCCTGATAGTTGTACTTGTAAATCTTTTCATCGTCTTCGGCGGCAGGGTGGATGAACACGCCACAGACGATGAGAAGGTTTTCGGCTTGGTCAGCGGGAATCACGCCTTCACCAACACTATCTGCTACGGCCTTGGCGACCGCAAACTGTGCGGGACCAAACATTTGCATGACTTGCTTGATGCCCTTCATGGTCACTTTGGTGATCATGACGGTCGATGGCTTGACTGCCAAATTGGGCTCAAGCACTGCAAGAAGATTCGTGTGACCTTCACTTTGGTTTGCCAGTGCATTTGCAAAAGCAGTACCGACGGGGCTATCCTTGCTGCCGATCATGAGGTCGATGTGTGCGATTTCGTTGCCGTCACCGACAAGGGCTTCACCAATGTAAAACTGCATGATTCGTTACCTATCTAACTAGAATTCGAAGCGGGAGGGAGTGTCAAGAACCGGCAAGATTAAACTCGATTTAGCTCTCACGCAACCACCCAGCGACAACATGGCTATTCGACCAACGACTTCCCCAATCTGAATAACCAGCGGTTCACGATGATGCCCGATTCTCCTCATTTGATACTTGTCGGCGGATCCGTTCGGGCGGCAACGGCTGACGCGGTTAGGGCGGGTTTCCAGGTATCCGCGATCGATCGATTTGGTGACGAAGATTTGAGATCGATGGCAGCAAGATGGCTTGAGTACGATGTCCAGGATTCCTGGATGAACCGACTCAACGCTCTTCCAGCCGGCCCCGTCGTTCCCGTCGGCGGCTTTTCCTGGCCCAACAATCATTACTGGCCCAACAAAAATGCTGAAGTTCCGTCGGTCGTGGGCTACCTGGATGGGCGCATCGTTGCCTACCCGACACCGTCTACCCTCGACTTGCTCGAATCCCCATCGTGGTTAGGCATGGTCGCCGAACGGGTAGATGCTTTTTTTCCGGAAACTTGGATATTGCAGGATGGGTCCTGGACTAAGGCCCACCAACCAAAGCTCGCTGGACCTGGCTACGTCGGTCACGCGAAGGCCGCACCAACGTCCACTCGCGAATGGGTTGTCAAACCAGTCCATCACGCTGGCGGGGTTGGAATTCGGCTAACCGATCAGACCGCCTTTGAAAAACGACTTGCCGACTCATTCAAGCCTTACATCCTGCAACGTCGAATTCGCGGCCGCGCGCTCGGGGCCAATTTCATCGCAATCAGGGGACCGCAAGGAATCGATTGTCATTTCCTTGGAGCATTTGGAGGACTCACCCATCGTCGCAATCAGCGTCATCCGTTTCTATACGGAGGATCGTATGGACCAGTGGCGCTGAAACCGCATGTGCGAGGGAAAATAATTGCTTTGGGCTCTCAAATTGCCACTCAATCTGGGATGGTCGGGCTATTCAATATCGACCTTATCATCGGCATTGACCATTCGTTGGCGTTACTTGAGGTGAATCCAAGATACAGCGCCTCGATGGAACTTGTATCGTTTTCGCCCGATTCGCAGGCCGATTCGCTCATCGCCTTGCACACCGGGTGCTATCGGAATGAATCAGACAATCACAGTGGCTCGCTGAATTTCAGCAGTCCCAATCGGATTGGCTTTCACTGCAAAAGGATCATCTATGCCACGAACAACACAACGATCGGTGAATTGACAATCGAACGTATACAGCAAGCGTGTAACGAGGTACTCGATGCGTCGAATGTAAGGGCGGCCCCATGCAACATGTCTGTATCCGTCTGTGATATCCCAAAACCGGGCACGCTGGTCGAAGCGGGTCAACCCGCGTTCACCGTCATCGTGCGAAACTCGCCCGATGAGAAGTTGGCTTTACGTTGCTCATTTAAAATCGGGCGTCGCCTGCTTTTACCGCGGATCTGCCAACCAAAATCATGAGGTCCAGCGGTTAGATAATAAAGCGATTGGCTTGCCTTCAAGACCAAGCCAGTGATTCGTCAAATTTATTTTTTGCGTTGACGGGGATGCTAAGGACGAACTTCCAGTCCTTCTTTGACGATGTTTCCCGACGGACTAGATGTCCATCGTACACTCAAATCAAATGTTGACGAAATGCTAGGCGCTATGTCAATTCAACTCGGTATCGGGTTTCGAATCTCCTGTTAAATGCCGTTGAAGATAAGTTGCCCGCTCGATATTCCGATCCGAAGCCCCCAGCAATCGACCTCGAATCTTTTGTAGGTGAGCCGGCTGCGTATGGATAAAAAGTTTGTTGATGGTATTGACCGAAACGTTGTCAATCAGCCCCAAGTTCACACCCATTCGCACCTTTGACAAAAGCTGCATGGTTTCTTCACTTGTGATCTTTTTCGCAGTGCAGAGAATCCCCAACGCTCGGCTAACATCATCGTGAAGAAACTTCTCGCTGTGTTCAATCATGAACTGCCGGGCACGACGTTCGTAGTCGATCAGCAGGGGAACGACCTCCGAAACCTGCTGCACCAATTCATCCTCGCTCTTACCCAACGTGATTTGATTGCTGACCTGATAAAAATCACCTGTATTCTGTGAACCCTCTCCAAAGAGGCCACGAACAGTCACGCTAATTTTCTGAAGACTCCGAAAAACACGATCGATTTGCTGCGTTGCGAGCAGAGCAGGTAAATGCAACATGGCGCTGACGCGAACGCCGGTGCCAACGTTAGTGGGACAGGCCGTCAAGTATCCAAATTGTGGATGAAAGGCGTATGTGATACTGCTCTCCAATAAATCATCCAGTCGATTGATGTGTTGCCACGCCGCTTGAAGATTCAAGCCACTTTGCATGACTTGAATGCGCAGGTGATCTTCTTCGTTGATCATCACACTGAACTGCTCGCTCGGATCGATCGCAACAGCACGCGAGCCGTCGGTTTCCGCAAGTTCACGACTGATCATTTGGCGTTCCACTAAAAACTGCCGATCCACCTCCGACAACTCATCCACATCGATGTAGCGAACATCAGCCCAACCATCGATCTTTTCCATACGAGCGCGGACCGTTCGCTCGATGCTAAGTCGATCCTCGTCACCACAACGCCGAATGAAAGGGAAGTCGGCTAAGTTTCTGGCCAAGCGAATCCGACTGCTGATGACAATATCAGAATCTGGCCCAGTACCGCGCAGCCATTCGCCGCACCTCGTTGCCCATTCATCGAAAGTCTGGTCCCGTAGCACGCTTCTGAACTCCTACCGCGCACAATAAAAAAAACGTTGGCGAGTTTCGATTCGAATTGGTTTGCTCAATTGAAATCTTTTGTGTACACCGTCCGGCGTCGGAATGCCAACTCCGACGTGGCACGCATCTGCTGATTCAACAATGAAGGTGAAGCTACAGTAGGTGCACGCTGCATTGTCGCTCTTAACTGCCTGGGGCGAAATGCCCAGGCAAACATTTTCGTATCTGATACGAAAGTTGGAAACAAACGCACATGTCACCATCGGCCCTGCAATCGGCTTTGCAAACATGCCCCCAAGACGCACGGGAACGTTGGCGTAACGCCTACTCCCCGGCCGACTGCTCCAATTTGTGAATGGCGTCACGAACTTCTGATGCCTTTTCATAGTCTTCTCGTTCGATCGCTTCTTCCATCTGGCGTCGAAGTTGAATCAGTTGAGCTTGCGAATCTGCTGAAACTGCAGCGCGATGTGGCCGTTTACCACAATGCTGAACGCTATCGTGAATGTTGGTCAGGAGTGGCTCCAATTCCGCCTGGAAGTGCGTGTAATCATACGGACAACCCAACCGACCTGAGTTGCGAAATTCAAAGAAGCTAATCCCGCACACGGGACACTCCTTGGTTTCCGTTTCCGTCGCCGATTGAGACCCACCAAGTTTCAGTTGTTTGACAAGTGCCCCAGCAATTGAAGTCGACGGACTGGCAGAACCCTTGGTCAAATAGACTTTCGCATGTTCCTCACAAAGGTGTACCACCTGCGGACCATCTGTCCCCAGTACTTCCGTGATGTGAAATGTCGCCGGCTTTTCGCAAAATTGGCACTTCATAACGACTCAGCAAATCGGTTGCGAATGGGCGACGGGATGAACAGTCCGGATTTTAGCGGTGTGTCTAAGCGTGTCAACGTTCGAGCCATTCAGTGCCAGTGACAGGTTTTTGGTTCGCGATCGAGTTTGGCAGCCGGTGTAGTTTGCGGAGTAGGCGCGGGGCCGTGGTGGCGGTTACCATCGGCCTGTCGCAAAACAACCGTTATTCACCGCCAACGGCGCCGAAGCGCCGGCATCGCCCATTGGACTTGCTAACTTGTCCTGAACTCGCTCTGAACTCGCTCTGAACTCGAAGACAAATGCAGAAAACTAAGGTCGCGATCGTTGGGATGGGAACCGTCGGCACCGGGGTGGCGAGGTTACTACTCGACCACGGCGATCGTACGTCACGCCACGCAGGACGTATCCTTTGGCTTGAGAAAGCAGTCGTACGAGACCTGCAGAAGCAGCGTGGCATCGAGTTGCCCAAAGGGGTCATAACGGATGACGTCGAAGACGTTATCACCAATTCGGAAATTTCTGTCGTGGCTCATTTAGTCGGCGGGCTGGAGCCGGCGAGAACGATTCTGCTTCGGCTTCTCGAAGCAGGAAAAGACATCGTAACTGCGAATAAAGCGCTATTGGCAGAACACGGTCCCGAGCTGTTCGCGGTCGCTCGCAAACTAGGAAGAACGATCGCATTCGAGGCATCCGTAGCAGGTGGCATCCCCATCATCACGAATATCTCTCAATGCCTATCCGCCAATCGAATCGAATCACTCGAAGGAATCCTAAACGGAACAAGTAACTTTATCCTGACGCAGATGGATCGCAACGGTATGGCATATGCCGACGCGGTACGGCGGGCACAGGAACTTGGCTATGCTGAAACCGATCCGACAATGGATGTCGACGGCTCCGATGCTGCGCAGAAACTTGCGATTCTGGCTCACCTCGCGTTCGGCGCAAACGTAAAGTGGCAACAGATTCCAAAGGTCGGTATCGATCATGTTGAACCCGATGACCTTCGATACGCTGCAAAGCTTGGTTACGCAATTAAGTTGCTTGCGGCGGCAAAGCTGAGCGACGATTCGATGCTCGACCTTCACGTCTCCCCGACGCTTGTTCGTCGCGGTACACCACTTGCCGAAGTTCAGGATGCCTTTAATGCCGTACGAGTTGTTGGCGACGCCGTTGGGCCAGTCTTTTATCACGGCCTTGGTGCGGGCCAAATGCCCACTGCATCCGCTGTCGTCGCGGACATCATCGATACGGCGGTCGGTCGAACTCGTTTGACGTTCGAAACCCTCGAACCATTCTCCACCACATCTCCACCTCGCGTGAGTCTGCGCGATAGCGATGAATTACCCGGCCGATTCTATTTCCGGCTTCGCGTTAAGGACCATCCCGGTACGCTCGCGGCGATCACCGGTGTCTTCGGCAGACACAACTTATCGATTGCTTCGGTTATCCAGCATGAAAACGATGGATCAGGAGCCGCCGATGAAGTTCCGTTGGTCATCATGAGCCACGAGGGACCAGAGGGGTCCGCAAGACTGGTCGCCCAAGAGATCGAATCTCTCGGAGTCGTTCGCGGCAATGTCATGCGTCTTCGCGTAAAGGCGTAGGTTTTCAGCGTTGGCCAGGAACCAGGGCCCGCTCGGCGCTGCGAAGGCCCCATTCATTTGAGGTAATGGCATTTGAGGTAATGGCATCTCAGGTGATACACCGCCTAGGCGACCCAGTCTTGAATCACACGGCCGTGAACATCGGTCAGACGAAAGTCCCGCCCGGCGTATCGATAGGTAAGCTTTTCATGATCGAATCCCATGAGGTGCAGCATCGTTGCATGAAGGTCATGAACATGAACACGTTTTTCGACTGCTTTGAATCCAAATTCATCTGTGGCACCGTAGGTAAGCCCGCCTTTCACGCCGCCACCTGCCATCCACATGGTAAAGCCATAGTGGTTATGGTCTCGCCCGGTCATTGTGCCTTCATTGGAACCCGTTTTTGGCATTTCTACGGTCGGCGTTCGACCAAATTCGCCTCCCCAAAGTACCAACGTATCCTTGAGCAATCCACAACGCTTGAGGTCGGTGAGCAATGCTGCGATCGCTTGGTCTGATTCTCCCGCAAGCTTACGGTGCTCTCGTTCGAGATGGTCATGACTATCCCATGGTTGACCCTGCCCATGCCAGAGTTGAACCATGCGAACGCCGCGTTCTACCAAGCGTCGAGCGATGAGCATCTGCCTGCCTTGAACACCAGGACCATACATATCGAGTACTGACTTGGGCTCAGTACTAATATCAAAAACGTCCATCGCTTCACTTTGCATTCGAAAAGCAAGTTCAAGCGATTGAATGCGAGAGTCCATCAGACTGTCGTCTTCTCGTGACTTTTGATGCTGTTTATTAAGCAATTGAACGAGCGTCAATTGCTTTCGTTGCGCCGCTCGCGTGATATGGGTGTTATTGATGTACTCAACCAGTTTTTCCGGACGGTCATGTTGCGAGTCGATGTAGGTTCCCTGAAAAATCCCGGGCAAGAAACCCGATTGCCAGTTCTGCGACTCTTGAATCGGATATCCCCCAGGGCACATCGCGATAAAAGCCGGAAGGTTTTGATTCTCGGTTCCAAGGCCATAGGTTAGCCACGAACCAACGCTTGGACGAACCAGTCTTGCTTCGCCCGTATTCATGAGCAACAAAGACGGCTCATGGTTCGGTACGTCAGCGTACATGGAGCGAATGACACAGAGGTCATCTGCGTGACTAGCTGCAGTCTTCGCAAAAAGTTCGCTTACTTCGAGCCCACATTTGCCGTATCTTTCAAACTTAAACGGCGATGGATAAAGATTACCAGTGGGACGTTCTGTCGCCGGTGTATCTCCAGGCATCGGTTTACCCGCGTAAGTCTCTAGACTCGTTTTCCGATCAAACGTATCGACGTGAGAGGGGCCTCCGTTGGCGAAGATATGAATAACGTGCTTCGCACGAGCTGGGAAATGAGGCTGTTTTTCGAGAAGTGGATTGCTATCCGTTGAAGCATTCGCAGTGGCGCGATGCCCCATTAACTCGGCTAATGCCAAAGCGCCGAAACCAATCCCGCAGGTTTGCAATGCTTGGCGGCGTGAACACGGCAATGATAAACGCGTCATTTACTCAAGTCCGAACAAGTAGTTCTAATCGACGAAGCAAAACTCATTGGTCATCAAAAGTGCCTGTGCTATCTGATGCCAAACGGTATCACGAGCAGGAATCGCTTCGGAGTAGTCACGCTTAGAATCGTAGTCAGTGGACTCCCCTTGATAACGAATGGTAACCTGCCACGAATACGAATCGGAATTTTCGTTATCAACGCAATCGACAATGAAGTCGACACTTTCACCGGCCTCCACGTCGAGTCGCTCCACGCGTGCTGGAACAGTACCTGTTGGGACGGCCCAAGCTTGGATCTGCTTCTGCGCCCCCACAACCAGTCGCCCGCGGACGCCGTCGCCCTCGATCGCTGGTCGATTGATCTGCCCGTTGATTTCAACGATTCCTTTTTTTGGTGCCGTCCACCGTCGAATCGTGCTCCACCCTGCTGATTTGCCAGGGTGTCCGCCGGCAGCATTCAACGTTACCCAGCCTGTTTTGGGGTCTGGAAATTCCGCCGATGTACGCCATGCATGGTCATGGACTTCTGAAAAAGGATGAAAGGCAATGACTCGACCCGTTTTTGGATTAACGCTGCCATAACCATAACTCCAGACATTTTGCAGCGTCGGCGGCAATGAAGTATCTGTCTTATCGACAAACATCGACATCAGTTCAACTTCTTGAGTCGACGGCTCGCGTGCAAGGATCTGGCGATAGAGCCACCGAATGGACGTAGCGATACCTTTCACTTTACCACCGGTGCTAGCCTCGGCTTTTCCGATCCTTAACGCCTCATCAGCCAACGGCTGAACGAATTGCCTCATCATGTCACTATTAAGCAAGACAAGCCCCTGTTGCGGGACCGTGGTTTGTGCTCGCTGGGGCACATGGGCATCGGGGGAAGCGAAATCAAAGGTACGAAACAATTGCGGGAGGTTTTGGCGATCAATGTATGCGTAGACGGTACGCCTTTTCGAAAAGGGAGCCGCGTGAATGATTTCACTCTTGCCCCCAACGGCAGGGTCCAGAATCCCGGCGACGAGCAACATCGAATCGCGATAGGATTCAAAATCCGCTCGCTTACGATTCGCTCGCCAAAAGTATCGATTCTCGGGATCGACTTGTATCGAGCGAGGATTCGCCATACTGGATTGCCGATAGGTCGACGACAACACGATTCGGCGGACCAATTGCTTTGTGCTCCAGCCTTCTTCGATGAACTTCAACGACAAGTCGTCAAGTACCGCTTGGTGGATCGGTGGCTCGCAGCGCAAACCAAAATCGCTTGGCGTATCCACAATGGGAGAACCGAAAATCCATCCCCAAACGCGATTGACATAAACACGAGCGGTCAATGGATTATCGGGGGCCGCAATCGATTCTGCTAATTCGAAGCGCCCGCTTCCTGTGCTCAGTGGGCGCGGCTTATCGCCTTCGAGAAACTCAAAAAACTTCCGTTCAATTTTTGGTCCTCGATTTCCCGGTTGGCCGCGAAGATAAACGAACGTCTCGTCTTGCTGCTCTCGGTCAACGAGTCGTAGTGGAGATGGTTCACCACCTGGTTCTTGGCTACCGACAAACGCACCGTGCAACGAGTAGTAGTCTGCCTGGGAGACAGCGTCAAACTTGTGATCATGACACCGTGCACAAGCGGCCGTAACTCCTAGAAAACCGCGGGTGACAACATCGATGCGATCATCGGCGATGTCGTTTTGGTTCTGCAAAAACCGCCTACCCAACGTCAACATACCCATCGCATTCAAATGCCCATTCGCATTTTGCGGGTCAAGGCGATCGGCGACGAGTTGATACTTGATGAAGTCGACATAGGTCAAATCATCGTTGAACGATCGAATGAGCCAATCACGATAACGATAGGCATCCGGGTACTCTCGGTTCTCTTCAAACACGTACCCCTTATTATCCGCGTATCGTGCTACATCCATCCATCGTCGTGCCATTCGCTCGCCAAACGCTGGCGAATCAATCAACTCATCGACTAATTGCTCGTACCAATCAGAACTTGAATTGTTGACCGCGGTATCCATCTGCTTCCAACTTGGGGGCAAGCCGGTTAAGTCGTAGTGGGCGCGCCGAACAAGTGTGCGACGCTCCGCATCGGGCGAGTGAGACAACTGCTTTTCTTTTAGCTTCATTAAGACCCATGCATCGATAGGGTCTCTGACCCAAGGATCGGAGGAGGCGGCGGCATCGGGCTCGCCTAGGCGTTTCAGTCGTTGGTAGGCCCAATGGGACTGCGCTAAGTCCTTCTTCTTGGCAAGCAAAGATGCTTTCGCTTCCTCGGGAGTAACACTTTTCGTCTCCACTCTTGGATCGGGTGCACCCATTTCGATCCAACGTCTGAGATCAGCGATTTTGTCGTCGGATAGCTTGCCATCAGGAGGCATTTGCATGTCGGAATCCGAATAATTCACGGCTCGAATCAGCGCGCTTTGATCGGGCGATCCTTTCACGATCGCCGGGCCTCTCGTTCCGCCTCGTATTAACGCGGGACCGCTATCGACGTTAAGCTCGCCGTTGGATTCAGCGGCTTCAACGCTGTGACAGCTATAGCAATGCTCCACTAGTACAGGACGGACCTTGGACTCAAAAAAGTCCATTCCGTCGTCTGCCGTGGCAACCGAATCATCCAGACTTATGGACGACGAAAACGCAATAACTACGAGTCCCAATGCGAGTCGGTACATCACGCAGCGCCGCACAAAGAATTGCATCTCAAAAAACGACATTTGCTAAAGGCGGGAACCGATTTCAGTGCTAGCATCCAACACCAACCGGCCGATGTAACTGTGGCTAACGCGCACTCACGTTAGCTGACCATTCTACGTCAAATCTGCGTGAATTCATAGGCTCGCCGGCCAATCCGCCTACCACCGCGACGAAAACTGAGTTTTCCCGCAAGTCACGGAGCTAGACACTAAAGCCTCGCGCAAACATTCGCGTCTGGCGACGTATCCCGACAGAAGCCTACGAACGGGTTTCAATGGTTCCTGGGGGTGACTACCGACTGGAAGCATCTCACTACGGACGTGCCGTGAACGGGTAAAAAATCCCTCTGTTGCCGTGTCCTAACGATTTGCTATAGCACCGTCATGTTAGCCCCCCGCTTCCTCCACCGTATGACGATTACAGCCGTTTGGTTGTGTGTGATGCCGTCATTGCTCAGCGTCGTGCGGGCAAACGAAAACGCTGCATTGGTGTTGCTAACTAATGGCAACGTTTTGAAAGGAGACCCGCAAGTCGAAGGCGACTCGGTAATCCTTCGTCGCCCCGATGGTAGCCAATTACGGCTTCGACGAAATCAGGTGTCGCATATTGCGTCGACGCTTGAAGAACTTTACTCGCACCGTGTGAGTCAGCGCACCTATCGAAACGCTTCGGTCCATGCGGAAGAGGCCCGTTGGTGCTTGCGGCATGGATTGCTTGATCTTGCCGAAAAGGAACTCGAAGCACTCGCATTCATCGACCCAACTCACCCCGACAACATACACATTAAGAGGCAGATTGACTCTGCTCGCGCTCCGCGTTCAGCGGTGATTGCCAGCTTCCCATCAGCACCATCCACTGACGAAGCAAAGAATGACTCACCTTCGTTGCCGATTGATGTATCGCCGGACGCTGTTTCCATGTTTGCGACACGCGTCCAGCCGATGCTTATCAATCGCTGCGGAAATGCGGGCTGCCATCGCGCTCCCTCGTCGACTCAGTGGCAACTGAGTCATCTTGGCGTAAACGTACGATTATCGGCGCGAATGACACAGCGAAATCTCGCAGCCACTCTACCCTTTATCAATATGGGCGACCCGTTCTCAAGCGAACTGTTGCGCTACACGACGACGCCGCACGGAACGTCGGGGGATTCAACCCGGGGACAAAATGTCCAAGTGGCTTCTGAAACGCTAAAGCAGTGGCTAGGCCAACTTGGCGCCTACCCACAGCCTCACGTCACGTCTCGGGCCAGCTTCAATTCACCCATTTCGTCGGTACCGATGATCGCTCCGACCGGATTGTCGAAGCACGGCATTGGCGGCTCCGACGAATCGGGCACCGTTCCCAACGGATTCGCAATCGATAGTGATGGCGAATTGATTTATGACCCAGATGGCAGCCTTGTGGGCAAGCTGGAAGTCGACAGCAATCGTTTGCAAGGCTTGGTTCCGGCGGGCTATCCAGCACCTGTAATTGGCCCTTCGATCGGTTCAACCGTCGTGACTCCAACGTCATCGGATGCACCACCCGCTGCAAATGTGAGTCCCGGAGCACCGCGCCCCAAGAGGCTCCCGACAGTCGCCAATCCGTTCAGCGGTGATGAGTTTAATCGCCAGTATCACGGAGCTGGCTTAGCACCTAAAGCGGCTCCCAAGTAGCGGCCCGTAGCGTTACCCTTGATTGCTGCGACCGACTCTGGCGTTCCTTCTGCCAACACAATTCCCCCGCCAACGCCACCCACCGGCCCGATGTCGATTATCCAATCACAGGCCCGAACCACATCCAAATTGTGCTCAATCACGATCACGGTATTGCCCGCATCAACCAGTCTCTGAAGCACACCCAAGAGTCTCGCGACATCGGCGAAATGCAATCCAGTAGTTGGTTCGTCAAGCACATAAACGGTTCGACCAGTTTGCGTTCGAGCGAGCTCGGTACCGAGTTTAAGCCGCTGCGCCTCACCGCCGCTCAGGGTCGTGCTCGATTGACCAAGCTGCAAATAGCCGAGGCCAATATCGTTCAGAGAGGAGAGCAACCGATGGACTTTGGGAATGTTCTCGAAGAATTCCAACGCCGTATCGACTGACATGTCGAGCACGTCCGCGACATTCTTGCCCTTGAACCGAACCATCAACGTTTGGCGATTGAATCTTTTGCCATTGCACCGTGAGCAGGTCACAAGCAGGTCGCTTAAGAAATTCATTTCGATCTTTTCGCACCCCTGTCCCTTACACAACTCACATCGTCCTTGAGCTGCATTGAAGCTAAATCGACTGCTTGTGAATCCACGTTGCTTTGCTTCTCTTGTCGCAGCAAATACTTTGCGAATCTCATCGAGCAATCCAGCATAAGTCGCTGGACAACTTCGCGGCCCCCGACCGATTGGCGATTGATCGATGGGAATTAACTTATCAACATTCTCAATTCCATGAAGTTCTTTGAAGCGGGACGCCGCCATGACAGTACCCATGTCGGCTTCAATGATCGACGCGGCCGGGCGCCCCGCTTTCCGCAAAGCTTGAGCCACTGCGGGTACAAGGGTGTCGTTCACCAATGAACTTTTTCCACTACCCGAAACACCCGTCACGCCGATGAGCAATCCAAGCGGAAATCGAACGTCCACGTTTTTGAGATTATGCGTCGACGCACCGACGAGTCGCAAAAAAGAGGAGACCGAAGGCTTTCGCCGTTCGCGGGAAAAAGGCACGCTAATGGTTTTTGCAAGATAGTTACCGGTCAGCGACAGGGGGTCGCGTGCTACCGAAACTGGTGTGCCTTGGCTGATGATTTGCCCCCCACGGTTGCCTGCCCCCGGTCCCATATCGATCAAATGGTTGCAAGCCCACATCATCGACTCATCGTGTTCGACAACAACGATCGTGTTTCCTTGGTTTTGTAAATCCCGAATCGATTCGATCAAGCGGTCATTGTCGGACGGATGCAACCCAATGGATGGCTCGTCAAGTACATAACAGACTCCCACAAGCCCTGTCCCAATGCTGCTGGCAAGGCGTACTCGCTGCAATTCGCCTCCACTGAGTGAATCGGCCGATCGGTCGAGCGATAAGTAGCCGACACCCACTCGAGTTAAAAATCTTAAGCGTTTGGACACTTCGCGGGCGATCGGGCTTCCAATCGCTCGCTGTAGTGATGGAAGATGTTCGACCAATTGATCAAAGAAATCGACAAGATCAGCAATTGATTGTGAGGTAAGCCTCGCGATCGACTGGTCTCGAATGGTGACGGCAAGCGATTCGGGCTTGAGTCGTCCGCCATCGCATTGGCTACAAATAACCCCATCCCTCTGTCCGAGGCCCGCGCAGGCAGGGCAGGCGCCATACGGGCTGTTGAAACTGAAACTGCGAGGCTCAAGTTCCTCAAAACTTTTACCGCACTGCGGGCAAGCGAATAGCGTACTGAGTAGTTTCTCATCCCAAACCTCGGCAGTCGGCTCCTCAACAGTCGGCCTCATTACCAAGGCTGTCATTACCCCCACGCCAGCTCGCAAAGCTGTTTGTGTTGACTCGGTAAGACGGTCTTCGTTTCCCTTTCGAATGACTAATCGGTCAACTACGGCTTCAATGGTATGAAGCTTTCGTGGCGACAACTCGGGGAGGTCATCGAGCGAATGAATCTCACCATCGACCCGGGCTCTTAGCCATCCATTTTTTCTGATTTGCTCAAACACTTCGCGATGCGCACCGCGTCGGCCGCGAATGATTGGTGCAAGCAGCACTACCTTTGATTCAGGTTCCAGCGATCGCAACCAATCAAAGATCACATCGGCTGATTGCCGTGTGACCGATTGGCCACATCCTGTGCAGTGAGGCAGTCCAACACGTGCGTACAAAAGCCGCAGGTAGTCATGGATTTCTGTAACCGTTCCGACCGTTGAACGCGGGTGTGTCGAGCTCGTTTTTTGATCGATGCAAAGCGTTGGCTGGAGGCCATCGACATGATCGACATCGGGACGCGGAATTTGATCGAGAAACTGGCGTGCGTATGCCGACAAACTTTCGATGTATTGCCGCTGCCCTTCCGCGTAGATCGTATCAAACGCGAGGGAACTCTTTCCGCTCCCCGAAACGCCTGTGATAACAGTCAGTTGGCCGTGCGGGATGTCGACATTGATGTCACGAAGATTGTGCACCCTTGCGCCACGGATACGAAGGACCGAACTGCTGGCAGCCGTCGCGGTCGCGTATCGAGCGGGTTTCTCGCGTATCTTTCCCATACTGCGAAACTATACCTGATCACACTGAACGCGTATGCGATTGAACTTCCCAAAAACCTCCGCAGCAATACTATGCGAAAATGCGTTTGAGCTCCTCGAGGCTCGTAAGGCCGCGAGCGACGGTCAGCACCGCTTCGGCTTGAAGGGACCGATGCCCTTCTTCCCTTGCTATTTTGGAAAGTGCCGCAATATCCTGCGTCTTCAATAACGCCGCCTTCAGTGTATCGCCCGGCTGAAGCAACTCGAAAATTGCAATCCGTCCGAAGTAACTCCGGCCTTGGCAAGCCGCACAAGGGATGATCGGTGCAGGCTTCCCGTTTGCGTCAACCTGTTGCTCAATTGGCGGTGGGACAAACGGTTGGTAAAGCTGTGAGACTCGCCCCGCCGGAATACCCAGTCGTTGCAATAGTGCCGGGGGCGGAGTGAAACTTACCTTGCATTTTTCGCACAGCCGCCTAACGAGCCGCTGATTGATGATCGCTTTCAAGGTGGCAGTAAACTGCTTTGCCGACTTTGGATACTGAGCAACGATCTTCGCTGCTGCTTCAACAGCGGTGTTGGACGAAAAGCGAGCGATCACTTGTTTTTGAACTTTTGCCGTCTGGTCAAGCGCCATTAAAAAAGCATCGTCATCCGGGATAGTCGGAAATAAAAAGACATCAGGTTCCTTTAAGATGATCTTTCGCATCAACTCGGCGGCGGTGAGTCCGGTGGAGCCACCGTAGAAGTTGGAGTTGATATTGATAATGTCGGGTTCTTTTTCAGTCTCAGGTTCAACCGCTTGAAAGTCCCTTACAAACCGATCGGCGGCGTTGATCGAAACGTTCCAGGTCGTGGTCAGCCCGGTGGCTTTAGGACAACTGACGATGACGGTTGAACCTTCCGAATTAAGGGCAGCGCGGAACTGCTCAATCATGGCATCGCGCATCCCAAGATCTTCGAGCCTTGCGAACGGGATTTTTTCCGTTTCGATCCGAATCAAAACTCTTTCGCCGGTCGGAATGCCCTGACTTTGTACCGTTAAGACGTACTTATCACGTTGAATTTTGACGTCGCATTTTCCGGTTTGTGCGCTGCGCCGATCCGCAGGATTGAGCTGGCAGACTTGCTTGAACGCGATCAACATGGCGTCGCCAACGTCACGTGGCAACGGTGGCAGTTGCTCCCATTGACCATCAATTTGATAACGAATCGCACATGCCGCTTGAGAAAAATCAAGCAGCATGTGTGATGCGCGAGAAATGAGCGCGTGTCCCGTCTGTCCGGCAGCAACGTTATAGCCGGGATTTTGCCTTGCCAAGATGAGCAGTGATTGTTGCTGGCTCTTGTCACTGATCTTAGGCAAAAGCATTGCCGGCGGCGCGGTTTGCCAAATCTGGATTTCTTCTTGAGCTGCGGCCATTGATTCAGGTTTGCGGGTTCGAGGGATCAGATGGTTACGTGACGACACGCGGTGAAAGGTCACCGCGCAGACAAGGATTGAGGTTCGTGTGCAATGAGACTAGATGATGCCTGGCGCTTTGACGTCGATGCCCTTGAGCGCCATCTTGAGAGCATCCTTATTTGGGGCTACTTCGAATGCGGTCGGACGATCGATCAGCTCGTCATCGATTAACTGCTTCAAGCTCATTGTAAAGTCTTGCATTCCATCTTCGGCACCGATTCGAATCGCATCCGGCAACTTCGCATCGTGTCCTTCAAGTACAAGCTTTTTGACGATTGGATTGAAGGTCATGACTTCGCAAGTTGGCACTCGAGATACTCCGGGCTTAATGCTCTTGAGCAGTTTTTGCGCAACGATACCTTTCATATTAAAGGCGATAGCGCCTCGAATAGCACCGTGCATCTCCTCGGGAAACAAGTCCAGAATACGCCCGATGGTTGTTGAAGCGCTCGACGCGTGAATCGTTCCAAAAACGAGGTGGCCTGTTTCCGCCGCGTGAATGGCGGTCATAAACGTTTCTTCATCTCGAAGCTCTCCCACAAGAATAATATCGGGGTCTTCGCGAACGGCATGCTTCATTCCGACCTTGAAGTCCAGGACGTCTTGTCCGACTTCGCGTTGGTTGATCAAGCACTTATCATCCTTGTAAACAAACTCGATCGGATCCTCGAGCGTCAAAATGTGCTTGCGATAAATGCTATTGATATAGTTGAGCATCGACGAGATCGTTGTGCTCTTGCCGGAACCCGTCACGCCTGCAAGCAACACCATGCCTTGATCGTAATGGCAAAGGTGTTCGATCGAATCGGGCAAATAAAGTCCACGAAAGTCGGGAATGAAGTTGCTAATCCGGCGTGCCACCAAGCCGATCTTACCCAGCTGCTTGAGTAGGTTAACGCGGAAACGCCAATTCACTCCGTCGATGTCGACCACATGCGCGAAGTCAGCCCCACCCTCTTTTTCAAAAATGGCCAGGTTTCGATCGTCCATCATCGGAATCAACAACCGTACCATTTCGTCGTTGTCGATCACGGGTCGATTGAGCGGACGTAGGTCACCTTTGACCCGCACCATCGGTGGTTGACCTACCTTGAGGTGCAAGTCCGAGCCCTCCAGCTTTACCAGTGCCTTGAAAATCTTGTCGACTTCCAGGGCCTGCCGGTCCTTCGTCAGCGATTGCTTGAGTCTCGCGATGGCGGCCTCTGCCCCCCCCACGGGTGCTGTTGGGGCCGGGCTACTCGAACCGTTTGAATGTGACATACAAGGAAATCCGATTGACGAAACGACACCTGGACAAGCACTCATCAGCAGTAACGCCGCCGAAGTCGTAGAAACCAACAGCGCGGCGCAGCCCGTTTTTCATTCCATTTTCAGAATCGATCCACGGGTCCGCAGTTTATTCTAAGCGAACGTGGCGATACCTCAAGAAACCAAAAAAGCTGCGAAACGACCGCTCATCATGTCGCAAAATCGGTAGCTGCGCAAGCCTCCGTCCTTTTCAACCTTGGTCCTGGCCTCCACCGCAGCCTGATTGGCGGGATTTATTGCTTTGAAAGCGATTCGAGAACCGCCTTAAAAGCAGGTTTAGGTGCTTGCTGGCGATCAAATAGCAGCGGATGGTTGGTTCGTTTCCAGGGAAAATCGTTCAACCAACTGTCTCCGTCGTGCAAGTTCCAAAACGAAACCCGCAGGATCACTTCGGCGTGCCGTCGGAAAATGTCAAAAAGGCGTCCGTACTGTTGAGCCTGCCGTTCGAGAACATCCGCCGGGCAACCATCTCGATACGGATCGAGCCTCGACATTTCTTCACGAAACTTGCCATCCTCGGCCCACCATTTTCCGCGTGGGATCACATCGATGTCCAATTCCGAAATCGCAACTTTGAGCCCCAGTTCTTTTACCGCAACCAGCGTTGCTTCGATGTCATCAAAGGGGATCTTATCGATTTCATAGTGCCCCTGTAATCCAATTGCATGCAGGGGAACTTTTTGATCTTGGAGCCGCCGAATCATGCGAATCATTTTCTCGCGCTTGTTTGGCAATTCATTGTTGTAGTCGTTGTAGATGAGAATCGCCCCGGGATCACACTCATGGGCACAACGAAACGCTTCGGCAATGAAATCTTCGCCGGCAATCCTGACCCAACCAGAGGGCCGCAATTCATTATCCCCATCATCCAACGCTTCGTTGACAACGTCCCACATCGCGATCTTGCCCCGGAACCGCTCGACTTCCGCCCGGATGAACTGCCGCATTCGATCCAAAAGTTGTTGTTTAGAACAATCCATTGCGCCGTCCTTGAAAAACCATTCCGGCGTTCGGTCGTCCTTCGCCCATACAAGGCAGTGCCCAACGACCTGTAATTTTTTTTCTTGAGCGAATTGAACGAATCGATCGGCTTGCTCATGCCGGAACAGTCCCATTTGTGGTTCCACGCTCGCTGGCTTCATACAATTTTCGGGAGTCACAAATGAAAAGTGCCGGTTCAGCAATTCCCACTTTTCAGGCTCATCCATAATCCGATCGGAGATACCGACACCGAGCGGAAACAACTCCTTCGCCGCTAATCGGAGAGAATCCGTATCGGATCCTTGAGCGTAGCAAACGCCTCCAGAGGATCCGAAAAGCCACATACAACCAGCAACAAGAACTAAAGGTAAATCAGATCGAATCATCGACAATGTCCCTCCACGTACTCATAAAAGTTTGATCGACGATGAAACTAATCCATTTTCGAGGCTTTGATGCGAGCAATGAGTATAGTTGAAATGAAGCTTCACTGTGAATGCGATTGATGGGTCCCGTCTGTGGTGATGCAAATAGGTAAGCGTCCCATTTGTTATGATCACCTGGACGGTAATTTATTCGATGGACTCCGCAACATGACGAGACGCCAGATGATCGCAATTCGAATATTGACTAGGGTTTGGGGGAATTGCCCTAAACCATGTAAAGCAGGAAACAAATCGCTGAAACTTGCTCTTCCCGCGGGCTTATTATTTATTTTTGGCCTGACCGCAATGAGCCACGTGGGTGCCGAAGACTGGCAGACGCTGTACGGCGCGGCCAGCGCCGACGCACGACAAATCTCAAGCGGTTCACTCGCGTTTGCTCAATCTCCGGCGGATTGGCATGCGACAGTTGCGACGCGCCGCGAGATGTGGCTTGAGATGCTCGGTTTGTCGCCATTACCGCCGCGCACACCCCTCTCCTCAACGGTCACTGGTCGACTGGATCGCGGTGACTATGTCGTCGAAAAACTCCATTTCCAAAGCATGCCCGGCGCCTACGTGATTGGGAATCTTTATCGGCCATCTGAGATTAAGGGACAACTTCCTGCGGTCATTTACCTCTGCGGACATTCGCAGGGCAAAGTCAATCCGGAGTACCAGGCTCATGCGAGATGGTTTGCTCAACACGGTTACATCGCATTGATTTTGGAACCCATTCAACTTGGTGAGTCACAAGGGTTTCATCACGGTACGTACCGAAACGAACGATGGGATTGGCCTAGCCGTGGTTATAGCCCAATCGGCACAGAGGTTTGGAATGCGATGCGAGCGATCGACTACTTGGAAAGTCGCGCGGACGTCGACCCTGATCGTATTGGCGTCACTGGCTTGAGTGGTGGAGGTGTGGTCTCCTGGTGTGTCGGTGCTGCGGATGAGCGACTGAAAGTGGTCGTTCCGGTATGTCAAACAGGAAGTATTGAGCATGTGGTGGTGAATCGCGCAACCGACGGCCACTGCGACTGCGCATTTTGGCTGAATTACTATCGATGGTGCTGGCCAGATATCGGCGCACTCATCGTGCCCCGCCACTTCCTTATCGCAGCCGGAGCGGACGACTTACTCTGGCGTCCGTATGCCTATCGTGATGTCTCTCACCGGATTCGAAATCAATATGCATCGCTTGGAGTGGTCGAACGTTTTGAACTTGTCGAGGACTTGTCACCTCACGGGTACACACCCAAGCTAAGACAAGCGATTTTTAATTGGTTCAATCAACACCTCAAGAACGAAACGGTGCCAACGACTGATGATGTGACGGACTTCATTGAGCCGACAGAAAACTTACTTGTATTCGGCGGCGTTCTTCCATCAGACGATGCAATGAGCCAAATCGATACTCATCTGGTGAAACAAGGGGACATACCGTCAGTCGGCAATTTGGAAGCCTGGAAGACCCATCAATCAAAGGCTCTCACTAAACTTCGCAAAACCACTTTCCGAAACACTGTATTGTCCGACGCCGGAAGTCAAAAAGATTTTCGGTCCGATGGAAGCGACCCAAGTGGAATCGCGTCGACGATTGTTTTCGAAACAAGTGATGGCATGACGCTTCCGATGAGAACGAGGCATCCGCTGCCCAGCGGCGCTGAAGTGACGTTGGGTTCCCCATCGACAGTGGCGTTTGCTGTCCAGCCTGACGCGACTCACACCTTTGCCGGCGGCGGGCCGTCGCGTCCTGGCTTGAGTGCGAACGTTACGACGTGCGCCATTGAGGTTCGCAATTCAGGCGTGACATCGGTGGGCCCCGGATACTTATGGACCGCGCGGAGAACATACCCACTGCTCGGTCAAACTCTGCCTGAGCGTCAAGTAAGCGACCTCCTCGCCGGTATCAACACTCTAAGAAACGATCCGTCATTTGGCCCGGTCGTAGTCTTTGGCAAAGGCTACACTGCTCCACTCGCAATTTATGCAGCCCTTTTGGATCCTCACATCGCAGAGGTGATCTTGGATTCACCCCCAGCGAGTCACCAAGACAGGCAAACGCCGGAGTTCCTCGGTGTGTTACGCATTGGTGACTTACCGCACAACCTTGCGCTCCTGTTTCCGCGCCCCATCACTTTTGTGGGTGACGTCCCCGATGCTTATGAATGGACGCGACAACTTTACGCGAAACTTGGCGAAGACCAGCGAATTCGATCTTTGCGAACGGTACAAGAGTGGCAACCGTTCGCGGAGGAGTGATCGGCAATCGATGTCCTCCTGCGGCGCTAGCGACAACTGGCTCGATCATTAAAGCAGGCACTGCTTCATTGCAATCACCTGCTTGTTGTCAGGTATGGTGCATCCTGGTGGTGGTCAATGTTCTGGTAGGAACGTCGACGCCGGTCAACTCTCCAAACGAGACTCGAGTTCATCGAGTCGTCTTTGCAGTTCAGTCAAACGCTCCTCAACCGCCACCAACCTGGCTTCGTTGGCAACGGCGTTCATCGTCGCGACGGGCTTCGACGCAGTTAATTCTTGGTCGTCATCATCCGTTGACTCGTTTGACGAAATTTTGAGCGCAAGGTAACGCTGTTCGTCAGCAGGATAAAGAGAATGAGCAAAAGCCTGACCGCGTCCGGGCGGCGTCATGGCCTGCACGAGCCCGGCGTTTTGCAGGGTGCTCAGTACCGCCGAAACATTTTCCAAGTCAGGAAATTCATGCATTCTCGACGCCCGTGTCCGCAGCTCGCCAACGGTCTGCGGCCCGCGAAGCAACAGCTCGGTCATGATGGCGACCCCGGCAGCATCCACCCCTAACCATTCGTAGGCCACATGGCGATACTTCGCAACGCGGCCACTGCCCTGAACTTCACGAGCGACGCCGACGGCCCGGAGCTTATCCAGAGCGGTCTGAACGTCGTCTTCGTCTAACTGCATCAAAGGCGCGCGATTCGATTTTTGATTCGCACCTGAGACGATCGCTGCGATGGACATCGGATAATTGTCAGGTGTCGTCTTAGCCTTCTCAATGAGAACACCTAACACACGCCTTTCATTTTTCCCCAATGGTGTTGGCTTCTTGACGGCACTTGCGGTTACAGAATCAGGGTCCATCGTTCAGTATCCAAAGCTTGGTTTCACGGGAGTGCGTGGTATCGCAGGAGTCAATAATCATACATGATGCCCATTTATGATCGATCCGTCCACAAGGTCTACACGCACCCAAAACCCCCCAATAGTCCAGGGAATAAAACGCTTGCTTGATGATCGGCACGATTCGAGGAGTCGCAACTTGATTCGACGTACTCCCACACCCAATTGAGACGAGCCTGTTATTCACCCGTGATTGGATCAACCACACCTTGAACGTTAACGAATTTCATAATCGGTGCCGAATCGCCGCCGGAATCGATGGGGATGCAGCGATTGAGCCATCAGAAATGATCGGTTTCTTTCAGCGATTTCGACCTGATGGTGCTGGACTTGCGGGACTTTATGATGGATTACCCAACGGCAAGCAATACGGCGACCGATTGCAGAAACTTTTCGTCGCCACAGGCGACGATCGCAAAGTCGGCGGCGGTCGAGACGCTTACTTCATCGTGCGAAAATCGCTGAGTATCTCGCCTGGCGATGCCGCACTCCATGCGACGAAATGGTTAGAGGCCATGCACCGAATTGCAGTTCGCGTGGATGACGATCGTCTGATTCGGTGGCTGAGTCCCTTGCCACAAATCCGAGTACTTGAGGGCACGCCGCCCAAGCAGCCCAAAGCTGATCTCGCTGTCTTCGGACTTCTGCGCGCGCTGAAAGTCGACGTGCCCGCTCTCACCGATGGAAGAGGCTCGGATTGCGAGGTCGTCCGCCTGCTTCGAGACGCGTATTACTACATTGCCTGCGACGCCACACTACGGGACTATCTTCTGTGGCCCGCCTACGCGGACGCATTGGGCGAAGAAGATGCAATGGAAGGCTATTTCGAATTATGGAGACACGGCGTCAAAATTCGTGTTTTTCACGATGACAAAATCGATCTCTATTTGCCAAGGATCGATGCAGGTTCCTGACCTCGGTTTACCAGCCTGCGCTGGATTGGCCTTATGCATGTCGAAGTGACTCGATCAATGGCATCCTCACGACGCTGGCCACGGTCACAAAACCCGCAATCATTCCGATACCAGCAATTGAAGCCACTGCGATCAACGGCTGAATAACAGGTGGTAAGGTTTGGCCGATGAAAAGGTGGGGTGAGACAGCAACGACCGCACATACCAGTCCGCAACCGATGCCCAAACCGAGTAACGCCGTGGTTTCTAGCATAACGGCATGCGCCAGTCTTAAGCGAGAAAAACCAATCGCACGCAAAACGGCAAGCTCTCCACGACGCTCGACAGCACTGCGGAGTTGTGCGATCGCCAACCCCAATGTACCTAACAATAAACCGAGCGCCCCGAGGCTCTGGAACGTTTTAAGATAAGTATTTTGGACGGCCATTAATCTCTCCAAAACAAGAGTGCTGCTGGTTAAGTCCATTCCGATGTCACTCAATCGGTTCTCAAAAATGCGAGTGACATTATCGGGCTGCAACGTATCCAGTAAAAAAAACTGATATCCGTTCACTTCTGGAAATACTTTTTCGAAATTTGCTTCCCCGATTAGCAGGCTTCCCTGTAGTACAGAATTAGCGAGGAGGCCAACGACCACAAAATGAATCGGTTTTCCGTCGATCCATTCAAAACTGCATTTCTCGCCGACTCCTTTTCGTAACTGCAAGCTCCACATCGCCGTATTCTGGTCCAAGATCACGGGTAGTGGCTCCTCGATCGTGCCGCTGGCCGGAGCCTCAAGAAGTTTCCATGGCGAAGCTTTGTCTGACACTGGCTCAGTGCCTTTGCTAAACGCGGCCCAGTCAAATGGTGTCCGGCTCGGGTCTGCTGCCATCGAGGGCGGCACTGACAAGACCTGAGGCCGACTCGCTTGATACAAATTATTGCAACTGGCGTCTTGGCCTTCCTTCACTCGCAGCGAAACAACCTTTGTCGAAGCGATACGATCTCGATCGTTTCCAAGCAGTTCCGATCGAACCACCGGATCATTAAGGTCTCGATACAACGGTGTCGATGTTCGACCAATCAATGAGAAGCCACCGACCCCCGAATCTGTAGGCCGCAGCTGAAAGGATCCCATCGAAACAATGAGAAAAGTTGCGATTGCCATCAACGCAATGGAGAGCGTACTGCGCAATGGATTCCGACGAAGATTGCCCGCAGCCAAGCCAACCAACCGGTAATTACCCACTTTCGAGACGTTTCTCACTTGCGGTGCTGAGAGCTTACCGTGCACCAGCAGCAAAACGGCGATGAGTAACATCATGCCTGCTCCGACGAATGCACCCGCTTGCGCTAATCCGTTGCCCAGCGAACCGATGCCTAAAGCAACGACCGAGATTAGGATCAGCGCCATCGCCACTTGATTGCTCCGTCGCGCAAACGTCGCTCGCTGACTCGTCGACATCGCGTCGCTTTCGAGTTGACCTATCAGCAAAGCCTGTGGTGTCGACCGACGGAGCCGCCTCGCGGTCAACCATAGTGTCAATAACGACACGAATAAGGTGGACACGCCCCCGATTACGATACTTTGCCACCGGACATGGAACTCAAGAAACGGAACCGTCACTGCGCCAACCCACCATGTTCGTAAAGCCCAAAGCACCGCCCATGCATAAGCCAGTCCTCCCAACACTCCTAACAAAATCCCAGGAAAGGTCGTCCAAAGACCCTCACGAATTGCGATGCGGTTGACCGACTTTCCATCCCACCCAGTGGCAAGTAGTAAACCGTATTCACCAGCGCGTTGGAGAAGTCCCAGTCGAAATAAAAGTGAAATGAGTAGTACTGCGGCAAGAATCACAAAAAAGCTCAACGACAAAAATAATGCATCAAAAGGAGTCGTCCCACGCGATGCAGCCAATTGATTTTCACGCACCATGATCGCAGCCCAGCCTAACTGTTTGCGGATCGGTCGTAGCGCCGCCATGATTTGATCGTCGAGGTCGTCCATCGTCGCGGCCGAGGAAACAGGAAAGCGAAGCGAAGTGGTTTTACCAAAACGACTACCAAACAACGTTTGACCCACAAGGAGTGGGATGAACGCCTTGGGTGTCAGGCGATGATTTGCCCAGTAACGATCGTCCTCTGAGCTGATTTCTCGTACTAGTTTGAACGGCAGATCCCAATCGGAAATCGAATCCTGATCGGTGACGCCAGGAACCGAGGGTGTTAAATCCGGGTCGTTGTAGATGGTCGGCGCAATCGCAAATGTAGGAGGGCGCGAGCGACGATAAGGCGTAATCGGTTCAGTGATCGGAACAATCGATGTAACCACCGCATCAACGGTGCGTTCGATTTCACGACCTGCTTGAACTTCCGGTTCAAAGTAGGCGATTCTCAGTCGATCCCCAACCGACGCTGTCAGCGCTTTGGCCGTCCATTGGTTGATGACCATCGGCAAGGGCTCCGTGTTGCTGCTACCAGCATCGTCGTGCATCCCATAATCGAGCGGAAACGACGGCGCCGAATCAATGGCGCTGAAAGTGCTGTATGGAACCGATGCAACCACCTCGTCGTTGTCACCCAAGCGCTCGATCGCATTGGCAAGGTAAGTCATGCAAGCCTGCGGACGATTGTTTGCTAAAAAAGTCTTTTGGATCGACTCGACAGCAGATTCCTGCAGTAGCAGCCGATCGCTTGTCAAATTGTAGTAGTCAAACACAGGACTCAAGGGCCGCCCCTGAGCCTCGAAAGACTGCGTCACGCGACTCAGTTTCAACCCGTAGTCACTCAGTCGAAGAGGTAGTTCATCGACCCAGTCATCTTGAGCGGATGAGATGCTTCTGACGCTTGGCTTAGATGCCGTTGACACCACCAAGCAATTAGCCTGGCCGGAACGATCCAGCGCCGCAGCGATTGTTTCTCGATTGAGAAATGCGACCAGCGGTTCAACCTGACTGGGATGCATCGCGAAGCGACCAAGTCCTCGGTTTTCGATGATTGCAACCACCTTCAACCTAGGTATGCCTTCGGTTTGCGAGTCGCGTTTGCCAAGCGGGCTGTCTGCAGGCACCGCCTGTTCGCTCGGGAGCCTGACTGTAACCGTGTCCCCCTCGACCACCTGAAGTTCACTCGCTGCTGCTTGATTAAGAATTACTTCCTCATCATTCAGGACAGTCTTGAATACCGGTTGCGTAATATCGAGTTTCCCAAAACTTGGTTCGATGCCAAAGATCTGAACCGAGGTGGCGCGACGGACCGTATTACCAGCATTCCCAGCGGTCTCTACAACGCCCTTGTCAAAGTAAATCGTTGATACGACATCACGAGCGTGAATCGATTGGGGTATTCCTTCCACATGAAAAAAGCCACCCGGTATGACCAACTGGTCAATGCTTCCCAGACGATCAATGGTGAGAGCGCGAAGACTTCCACGCATCGAATCACCGACGACGAGTGCGCCGATGATGACGGCCGCCGCAGTCGCGACGCCCAGGGCCATCGAAACGGCAAGACGTCGATGAAACCATATTCCACGCAGTGCGAGACGATTTCTTGTAAAGGATGCAGGCATGGCGAGTTTAGGCAGAAAGGTCAGAGTTCGTTCGGTAGTCCAAGCAGTTTACCGAAAGTTCCGTCCGGTGCGGATGCGTCGACTTTAATGGCATAAATAGAAGGCAGTGCTGTCAATGTTTGAACGGGTCGAACGGTTGTACCGCTCCAGTCGGTCCGAATCACCTGTACCGCTCGCAACGACCGAAACTATAACGAGTAGACTTTTTGGGTTTGAGGAAGGAACCTCGACCTTGGTACTGAACCATCGGACTGAGCTTCATGGAAGAGCGCATATGCCCAGTGGACCAGCGTTAACGTGGGTCGCCCGCCTGATCGTGCTGATCACGATGATGGACGCTTGTGGCTGCGCTCGAAGATCCGTATGGCACAATTCCTCGGATACTTTGTCTTCGTTTCGGGATCGGCCCCCGGTTGAAAAACCGCCAACGCCAGTTGTGGCGTTAAACGAAATCCAGCAAGCGTCGGCTAGCATCGTCGCTAACAGTGCGACAAAGCCATCAGCGGAGGACACGGCCCTAACAAGCGCTAAGATTTCTGCCGCTGCGAAGTCGCTTGCACCTCGCGACGCACGACAGGAACCGACGCAATTTCAAGACATTTCCCTTGAATCTGTCATGCAAATCGCGCTTGCGTCGAGTCCCGTCATCCGGTCGATAGGCGGGCGATTGCTGGACAATCCCACCGCAGCGACCACTGTTTACGACGCAGAGATTTCAGCGAGTGACCCGTTCTTCGGGCCCCAGGCAGCCTTGGCGCAATTCGATAGTGTTCTCAATGCAAGCTTGACATCCGCAAATAACGATCGCGTATTCAACAATGTTGTTCTGGGTGGAAATGCACAAGAGCTCGTCCAAGACCTTGCCTCCGCCAATGCGTCAATTCAACGCCGCAGCATGACTGGAGCTACTTTTGACATCGGAGGCCTCCATGGGTACGACGCGAACAATCGCACTGGGAATCTGTTTCCAAGCTATTGGGAATCTCAAATGGAAGCAGGTGTACGCCAACCGCTCCTACGCGGAGCGGGGCGAAAATACAATTCAATCGCGGGACCCAATGCGCAGCCTGGCTTCAATTTCTCCAATGGCCTTGTCATCGCGCAAATGAATACGCAGATGGCAGCCGCAGACTTTGAGATAGCAGTTCACTCCTTTGCTCGTGAGTTGCATGAAGCTTATTGGTCGCTGCACCGTGCCTATCGCAGCTATTACAACAAACAACAAACTCGCGACTTGGCCTACGAAACGTGGCAGACAGTAAGTGCAAAGGCAATGCAGGGCCTTGAGGGTGGCGAAGTTGATAAAGAATCCCAAGCAAAACAAAAGTACTTTCGTTATCAGCGAGCCGTTGTATCCGCGCTGGGGGGAGGCGATGGAGAGATCGGCGTTTTTGAAGCGGAGCGGAGGCTTCGTCATCTCATGGGATTACCCCTCATGGCCGAAAACATGCTCCGGCCATCTGACCCGCTGCCCGTGGCGCCTGTTAACTTTGACTGGGATTCATTGGTGGCCCTGAGCATGTCGAATCGCGCAGAATTACGACGTCAAAATATCAGAGTTCACCAACAGCAAATGAAGCTTATCGCATCCAAGAACTTTTTATTGCCTCAATTGGATGTCATTGGGCGATATCGAGTCCGAGGCTTCGGTGACGATTTGACCGGCGGTGGGCCGCGATTTGCGAGCAGCTATAACGACTTTTTCTCGCTCGATCACCAAGAATTTGAATTCGGTGTGGAATGGGGCGTCACTGCAGGGCGACGCCAAGCACGCGCCGCAGTGCGAAATGCATCGCTCCAACTAACACGGGAACGTTTGATTCTCGCCGAACAGCAAAGAGAACTGACAGCGAAATTGAGTGAGGCCGTTTCAAAGGCAAGCTCGATATACAGCACAATGCAATCAGCGCAAGAAGAATTGAATGCTGCAGAAGCCCGCATGAAGTCCACATTCATTCTTTATGAGGTTGGTAAGTCAGATCTATTCATGCTCTTAGACGCACGCGAAAGCTGGCTAGAGGTGAGCGATCGAAACGTCATGGATCAAGTTCAATACTCACTAGCGTTAGTAGACGTTTCCTACCAATCGGGACGGATTCTGCAAGATGCCGGGGTAGACATCGCGGGGTCACATTCCGTGTATCCAAGTTTTCTTAACTCACAAGGTGATTCCACACGGCCTGATCCGGAACCATCGGGTGCTTCACCATTACTAGAGGAGACTACAGCGCTTCCCGAAACGACAGTGATGCCTACGATGGATTCAGCTGCGAATGATTCAACTGCGAACGATTTAACTGCGAAGAAACCGAAACGATTGCCTGTGGGAACCGATTAGGATCTCGCAATCCACTCCTAATGCTTGGCTACGAGAAACCATGACCGAACTTCAATCGTCACTCATCACGATTAGTGAACTTATAAAACAATCGCGGGTGGCAAGCCTCGGTACAAATCATCCGTCCGGGATACCGTTCGTTACGCTCGTCACCGTGGCTCGCTTTACTAGTCACAAACTGGTCATGCTACTATCCGGTTTGGCTCAACACACTCGCAATTTAAAACTCGATTCACGGTGTTCCTTGCTGATCGTGGGGCATACCCAATCGTCCGGCAACCCAATGACTGCCCAGCGTGTAACGCTAAGCGGCCAAGCAGCGATGCTGGATAAAGACAATGACTCGGATGCTCGAGCAAGCTACCTGAAAAACAATCCGGATGCGGCGATATACGCCGATTTAGGCGATTTCTCGATCTTTTGCATGGAAATAGAGGAAGCTCATCTCGTTGCAGGGTTCGGACGCATCCAAACGATCCCACGAGAGCACTTACGGGACCTCCAATAAGCAACAACGAGTTATTTCCATTCAATAGCAGCGATCGCCGATCAGGTCACTCGCCGGCTTCACTCTTTTCGCTAGTGAATCGCATGAGCGAATGTTCACTACGAATCAATAGGTCATTATTAGCTACCGCGGGGCTGGCCATCAGCTTTTCATCAAGTTGAATCGTAGCAATCTCCTCGAATTCAAGCCCTTGCTTGACAATCGTAATAACCCCTTCTTGATTGCAAAGGAAGATGTAGCCAGCAACGAGCAGCGGGGAAGCCGAAAAATTGCCCTGCACTCGTTTCCGAAAGACTACCGACGCATCGTCACTGTTCAGACAGGTGAACACGCCATTGTCATCGATCATGTAAAGCAGCTTACCTGACGCAACAAGCGACGGTTTTGCGGGAACCCCACGATCCGTTCGCCACGCGATATGTGACAAAGTAACGTCACCCATGCCATCGGGTCGAATGGCAACAACTTCGGACTGCCCGAAACCGGTGGTGAATACAACCAACCCAACACGATCGGGTGTGCCAGTATAGATAGCAGTCGAACTGATGGAGAAACCGTTGCCGTGGTCCACTCGCCAGATTTCCTTTCCTGTCGTTGGTTCATAAGCAACAATCCATTGCGCACCGGGTATAACGACTTGCGTTTCCCCTTTGACTTCAATCAGCATCGGTGTGCTGTACGCCTTCTGAAACTCACCGTTGGTCGCGCGCATCGGTGGCCTTGAAGTTCGCCATTGTTCTTCACCAGTCGTTGGGTTTAACGATGCAATGAACTGAGCATCAATCCCATCGCAGACGATAATCAAATGGTCACCCACGATCGCTGGCGACCCTCCTGGGCCTACACTGTGATCAATCACTAAACGGCGAGTCCAAAGAATGCCTCCCGTATTGGCATCCAAACACCAAGTGCCGTACGAACCAAAGTGGCAAAAAAGACGCTGTCCGTCGATCACCGGCGTCGGCGAGGAATACGAATTGAGGGGATGAATGGGATCGGGGTCATCAAATTTAGCTAATGAGATGTCGTGAAGAATTTCACCTGTTGCAAGGTCTACACAAATCGCACTGAGTTCTATCGACCCTGCGACTTCCTTACTTTGGGGCTCTTGCACGTTCGCTAATCGTGCCGCTCGCTCTTCCGGTGTTGCTTCCGTAGTGACTGACGTAGTGATCCAAATACGACCATCCGCAATCACTGGTGACGACCAACCCTTTCCCTTGATCGCTGTCCTCCATTTCAATCCGTGATCGAGACCAAAATCGATCGGAATGCTCTCTGCGTTTCCTATGCCTTGTCCCGCAGGTCCACGGAACTGGGGCCAGAACGCATCATTGCGTTCGCCAGCGGCCACGCATGGCACGGTCCCGAATACAAAGGCAAACACAAGCATCAAAGAGTGAGGTAACTTCATTTGGTTAATCACGGATTACAATCAAATATTAATGCGTTCGTGGTTCTGAGGGACAATTGGCGACCGCGCGCTAACGGAATTCAAAATATCAGGAATTGCGAGTGATGTACGCCACACTTCAAATTTTGTAGGTCATGCGAATGAAAGCATAGACCCAAGACTCAGGAAGGATGCGACGCAACGGCAAAAGAACGTTCGCGGGATAAGCGACGGGATAGCGAAGTCTCCAGTTAGTCGCTGTAGCCGCTTTAAAAATGGTTTTCGCAACAACAATCGGATCGACTCCGGCATTGCCGGTTTCCATCGAAAACTGATTGCATTGGCGAACAAAGTTGTCGTAGTCGTCAGTATTGGTTGGGTTCACGAATTCGCGACTCCGCCCGTAGAAATCCGTCTTGATGGCGCCCGGTTCAACGATTCGAACATGGATGTTAAAAGGCCGCAACTCAAAATGAAGTGATTCGGAAAAGCCTTCCACTGCCCATTTCGTACCGTGATAGATTGAATACAGCGGAAACGTTGCTCGACCACCGACGGATGCAATTTGAACGATCGTTCCCGCTCGACGTGGACGCATACGAATAATGGCCTCACGTGTCACTCGCATCAGCCCAAAGACATTCGTTTCAAACTGTTTGCTTATCGTTTCATCGGACATCGCCTCGAAGACGCCATCAACACCATACCCAGCATTGTTGATCACCACATCCACTTGTCCAAAGTCCTTCTCTGCAGCGTCAAACGCTGCCGAAATACTTTTGGGATCTGTCACGTCAAGCCGGTAGACCCGAATTCGATCTAGTTCGCTTGCTAAGATCACCTTCTTTGGTTCTCGCATTGTCGCGGCAACATTCCAACCTTTTGCAGCGAAGTAATGAACCGATGCCTCGCCAATACCCGTCGATGCGCCGGTAATAAGGACAGTCTTTTTCACTTGTTATCGGACACGTTTAATCGGTCAGCATTGGGGAAGAAATCGAAGAAAACGTCACATAGCTGGCGTCCATAGAGCTGCCAATGCGCAGATGAAGCATGCGACTGAAGCCCCTCCACCCAATTCGCATTCAATTCGTGCACAACCGAATCAATTTGATACCTGACCAACCAACCCTCGCCAAGAGTGCCAGCATTGGTGAAGGTGGACCCGGTTGAGCCTTCACGGAACCATGTTTTTTCGCGAAGCAAAATTTCTAGTCGGCCCATGCGTTCTAAATAACCTGTCGTGTCCACACCATGAGGCCGGCTCACATGGAGTTGCCCATTTTCATCATTATGCAACTCGATCGCCAAGTGTGGCTTAAGTCCATTAGCAATCATTCGCTGAACCCAATTTTCAAGGGCGTAGTTCTCCGGACAAAGTTCAGGGTCGGCAGGTTGGTCCCAATTTCGATTGAGGTCTTTGCCTCGCAGATTAAACCTCGTTTTACCCGCCGCTACTCCATCCTTGTTGGCGATCGGAAGGACATACACACAAAACTTATCGAGATACTTCCGGCTCTGCGCATCATCAGCCAGCAGTTGACGAATCATTCCTTCCAAAACCCAATTGCCACCGGATTCCCAAGGATGCGCACGAGCACGAAGGAAAATACGAAATGGCGCGTCTAGCTTGCCAATGCGGATGAGTTCTAAGCGACGGTCTTGCACCGTTCGCCCCAGTTCGGTCACCTGAACCATCGGATGGGAAACAATCTCCGCGATCAACTGGTCGAGATCAGACAAGCGATAAGGTGGTAATCGTGCCACATATAGTGAGCCAGACTTTGGAATTTCAAGGGTGAGCTCAATACAATCTTTATCCGGCAGAAGATCGGTTTCGATCGACTCCCAATCGGTAGCGTCCTCGGAAACAAAACAAATGGTTCGATCCGATACAGGAATGCCAACTTTTCCATTCCACACATTTTGAAAGTGATTGAGGACAAGCGTGACCTTCGAATTTGGCTTTGCCTCAACACGAAAATGCCAGTGGCCTGCCGCACGATTCGGAGATTCTCGTTCATGGTCGTAGAGCAGATAGACTTGCGTCTTGCCTCCGCTTACTGGATCCCAATAAAGCTGAGATGCATTTTCAAAACTTGTATCGATGAAAAATAGGTCCTCTGCCCGGAGCTTATGCCCAATCAACGTTAGGCTCGCGAAGACAAGCACCAGCCATCGAATAGAAAGGATTGAGGTCTGTATCATTTCTCGATTACATCAAGTTTAAAATCCTTAAACCTGACCTCCGTGGGTCCTCCTGAATGCAGTTGAAGGGCGATGATTCCGCGTTTCTCCCCCTCCGGATCATCGAGTTCGACACAGGCAACTCCGTTAATCCGGGTCCGAATCTTACTTCCAATCGCTTCGATTTCATAACGATTCCATTGCCCAGGACGAACCGCGTCTTCGCCGGATTTGTCCCACAGCAGGGCGCGCCCGTGTTCTTCATAAAGCTTGCCCCACCAACCAGGCCCGGCATCGGCTTGATAACCGGATACTTCACCATTAGCCTCCGCGGTGCTGCGAAACTGAATGCCGCTATTGCCTATATTGTCAATCAACTTGATGTCGACGCTGAAACGGAAGTTATCTACCAACATGTCGCTTACCAGCCACTCGTTTCGCGCCAGCCCATTGGTTTTTCCAACAATCTCGCCGTTTTCAACGTACCAAATCTCATCAGAACCTGACCAACCTTCAAGGTCCTTTGCATTAAATAATTGACTCGTATTTTCCGGAGTCGCTAAAAGTGGCACCTGCTCTTTCGCACTCAAGTAAGCAATCAACGAGCGAACCTCATGTTCAGTAAATTGCTTGAGTTGGTCGTCGGGCATCATCGATTTATCGCTCGCTTTGCGATTCTCGATTTCATCTTTTGGAACGATCACGATCGCATCGGCGGACTGGACTGTAAGAGTCTTACTATCTTCACCGCGGACAATCCCTGTAATCACCTGCCCATTATCGGTAAGGACAATGCTCTGCTGATATTCGCTTGCCATCACGGCGCTCGGATCAACGATGTTACTGAGCAGGTATTCAAGATTGCTGCGATTGGATCCAGTCAAATCGGGTCCCAATTTCTGTCCAACTCCGTAAAGCACATGGCAGCGCTGGCACGTTTTCGCAAACACCGATCGTCCGAGCGATGTATCCGGCAGAACGCTTGTTTCGCTCTGTATCAATTTGGTGTAAGACGCAATCAATGCTGCCTTGTCGGCAGCGGATTGACGGACCTGCCCCCACACAGCCCCGATTAAACGATCGATCTCCGGGTTTTCTAAATAAGTCAATTGCCTCACGAGGTCTGCTGTTAGATCCGTGCTGGCAAGCTTTCCATCACCGAGTGCCTGTAACATTTGTTGAGCGTAGGTGGCGCGAGCGCAAAGCGTTGCCATCGCCGACGCCTTCTCCTCCGCATTTAATGATTTGAAGACAGCCAGGATTGCTGGCGCGGTTTTTGAATCTTCAAACTGAGCGAGTCCGCGAATTGCATCCAAACGCATTTCATCACTCGCCAGAAGCGTCTGCAGGACAGGCGGAAGCATCGGGTCGTTCGCCTGCAACAAGGTTGCAACAGCGTCCTTCCTGGTCGCCACTGGCGTGCTAGCCGATGAAATAAGCTTTCGCACCTCGGCCAAGGCGTTTGCGTCACCGAATGTTACTCCAAGTGAAATGGCGACAAGTTTCACGGCCTCCGAACCATCTGCAGCAAGTGCTTGATAGGTTGCCTGCCAATCTAAAGGCGCTTCGACTCGACGCTGACCACCAACGGCAGCCTTGATGGCCTTAAGATATACAAGCTCTAGCGACTCTCCTTCAGCCTTTGCCAACCCATCGACCAGCAGATCGAGCGACGATTTTAGATCACCGCTTCCGATTCGGCGTAGCATCAGTTCACGAATCAGCGGAATTTTTTCTCCTGCAGTGAGAGCAAACGCTAGGGCGCGCCGCGGATCTTCATCCGCAAGCGGCTCGGACGCATACCAGATCATCAAAGGCAAGTTATGGTCGCTCGCGTCTTCCGCGTGACTTGCCAAAGCTTCCACCAACATCCATCGATTTTCCAGACTGAGTTGCTGGGCTGCAGACGCAAGGTAGAGCCTGACCACGGGAGATGCGTCTTGTTTCGCCATGGACACAAACTGCGTGACGTAGCTCGTTGTCGTGGCATCGGGATGCTGGGAATCCAGAGCCAATTGAACGCCCCATCCTCGCACGTAAGGACTAGGGTCATTCACCATCGCCTGCAATAAAATTGCCTGATCTACTCCGCCTGCTGCATGTAGCGCCCAGAGGCCGCGCAATCGGCGAGTGTCGTCCTCATGGCTGGTTGCAATCTCGGTAAGTCGTTTGGTGGCGACCAGGTCCAATGGACGCGTTGTCGCACGCTCGGCCAAAATCAACCTTGCACGGCGCACGAAAAAATCATTGCGGTTTAATGAATGCTCGGCTAACTGGAGATCCGTAAGCGATCGCAAGTCAGTCGGTTCATACTTTGTGTCTCCATACTGGATCTTATAGATTCGACCATTACGACGATCATGCTTCCCAACGTCGGTTAAGTGACAAGCCTGCATGTCGTACCAATCGATCATGTATGCTTGGCCATCTGGCCCTGTCCTGAGATTGAGTATCTGAGATGCTTGATCGCCGGTTAATAAAAAGTCAGGTGCGTGCGAACCTACGTATCCCGATCCTTTAGCGTTCAGTAAATCGACATTGAGCCTTTGCCCATGAATGTTGTTCATGAAAATGGCGTTGCGATAGTTAGCTGGCCAACGATCGGCAAGATAGATCATGGCTCCGGAGTGAGCATGCCCACCTCCGGCTTCGTCTGATTTACCGTTGCCTCCATGCGGATTGGCACCGAGGTAATGCAAATGATCCGCGATGGTGACAATGTCTTGATAAGTATAAGGATTAAAATGCTGGCCACCCTGACGTTCATATCGGCCATGCTGAATCATGTGAAACAGGTGAGGAATCACGCATGCCGTGATAAAGGCTTGTCCATGATCATTGAAATCGACGCCCCAAGGATTACTGGTGCCATGGGCAAATACTTGAAATTCATGACGCACTGGGTGATATCGCCACACGCCAGCATTGATCGGAACGCGATCGGCATCCTTCGTCCCTGGCTTGCCCACAAGCGAGTGCGTAAACACCCCATGGCATCCATAGAGCCAGCCGTCTGGCCCCCAATTGAACGCGTTCAACGTTTCATGTGTGTCTTGCAAACCCCATCCATCCAAAAGAATTTCCGGGGCCGCGTCGGGTACGTCGTCAAAATTACGATCGGCAATGAACATCAGATAGGGGGCCGCGCCTACCCATACGCCACCGTGTCCGACTTCTAGTCCGCTCACTAAATTCAAACTCTCCGCGAAAACCTTGCGATTATCAAACTTACCGTCACCATCGGTATCCTCGAAAATCAGAATTCGATCCCGCCCTTTCCCCTCCGGTGCGCGAATCGGGTACTCATATGCCTCCGCAATCCACACGCGGCCTCGATCATCCAAACACATTGCGATCGGTTGTTTAACGTCAGGCTCCGACGCACTCACCGTGACCGTGAATCCGTCGGGAACTTTCATCGCTGCTGCAGCGGCATCCGCAGAGAGTCCTTGGTGCGGATAGTCGTCGGCTACCAGCGCAATCGCCGACGGCGTTAACTCAGCAGGTTTTTTATCGTGGAACCGGAAGTGATCAAAATTTAAGTGGCCCCAACCGGTGCTGACTTCATCCACCAATCGAACCTGGATCTTTTGCCCCATCACGCCTTGCAAGTCAACAACGACTTGGTGGAGGTTTTCGCGATCTCGACCACTCGCTTGAAAGAACGGTTTTTCTTTACCCTGCTGAACGATCTCGACACGCGTTCCATTGCTGGAGCCACCCCCAATTAGAAACGACGCAAAACGGTGCTTGACCAAGAACGGAGAGGAAGTAAGAGTTCCAGTCGTGGTATCGCCAGACTTTTCAAAACCTCCAATCCAGTATTCGCCTTCGTGATCACTAGCCATGTCGTCGCGTCGGGCCGCGACGGTGTCGCCAGCGATCGGTTGATTTTGAAACGCATCTCCATCGACCGCCCAATCCGCGAGACTACCCTCTTCAAAATCGAGATTCAGTACTCGACCGCCTGCATCGATCGGTTTGATCCCATTTTCCGGAGCTGCGAACTTCTCACCTTTACCGACGAGCCTGATGTAATCCAGCCCGACCATGAAGGAATTCACCGCTTTCGGATTTGCTCCTAGCAACTCCATCGTCAACTTGTGGACTCCTGGCGTCCAGCCCGATATCGGGAACGAAAATTGCCCCGAAGTAATGACTTGATCCGCATACAAATCGATCGGGTTGCCAAGAGGTTTGTCATCCATCCACACTTGAATGATCCCGTAATCGGGCGCTCTGGTGAATACGATCTCCATTCGTTCGCAATCGCTCTTTTCGGGAAGCGTCAGGCTCATGCGATCGCCCGGCTTACCGCCGCTCCACCAAACCTGTGAAGCATTGCTCCACTTGTCCATTGGGAAGCCCAACATATTCTGCGGCGATGCAACACCACCGGTCACTTCGAATGCAATCGATTCGGCTTCTAACGCACCCGCGACGCGCCCGGTAGCCAAATCAATCGGTGCGCGTCGTCCCCGCTTATTGGACCCTTCAATCGTCTTGGCCGGTGGCGGACCCTCGTAGAGTTTTGGTTGCGCAGCATTAAAGGTGGCTTTGTCAACAATCGTTTTCTTATGCCGTAGTAAATGTGCCCCCTTCATTCCCCCAACAATGACGTCTGGCAATTGATCTTGGTCTACATCTGCAATCGTTACCTGCCTTCCGATGCCTGAATCAGTATCAATCAAGTAAGGGATGAAATCGACTCCGCCAGCATTGCGAACAAGCTTGAACCAATAGACCACGGCACCTGCGTCCCACATCGGGCTCTGCCGATGGTGTGACCAATAGGTTTTTCCGGTCACGATGTCTTTCAGACCGTCGCCATCCATATCTGCCATCGCCACCGAATGCAGTTCACTAAAAACAACGCCGTATCGGTTCTGCGACGGATGTGAGCCCATGATGAGATGTTGCTTGAATTGTGGCTCTCCCCCTTCGGCAACATTTTCGAACCATGCCAGCCCAAAGTCATGCGCCGCGAGGCTAGTGATCACATCATTATCACCATCTCCGTCTACGTCATAGGCATGCATTTCTGCTCCACCGTAGGAATCGGTGAATGGGACAGCATGGGACATCCACCTGCCGTCCAATTCACTCGAGGCAGGTTGCTCATACCAACCTGCCGAGTGCAGAAGATCCAATTTCCCATCATTGTTCACATCACCTACACCTAGTCCGTGCCCGAACCTTCCATCAGTCACTTTCTCGCTGATCGGATGAAACGTCCAAGGTTGCAGCGGATGGGTCCAATCAATAGTCACAAAGCCGAAGAATCCGTCCCTCGTGCATACCAACTCGGGGCGCGCGTCGCCAACCAAATTTACGAGTTGCGGCGATTCATTGGACACCCAGTCAAAGACTTGATGCTTCGTCCAAAGAGTCGCATTTACCTCAGGCCCCGGGTTCACATACACAAAGGCAGGTGTCCCAGGAAATCCCACGACAAAGACATCGTTGAGTCCGTCGCCGGTAAAGTCTTGAATCCAACAAAAAAAGTTATCTGCATAGCCGTCTACAGGCTGTGGTACCGCCGTGTAAATCTCGTGCCGTTCTTCGTAAGTTGGCCCAGCAAACCAATAGGGACCATAAACAATATCGATCTGCCCGTCGTTGTTGATGTCTCCCGCACTTGCCCCTTCCGAGAAATACACGTCCGTCAACTGTGTTCGTTCGAACGTGTGCAATTCCATGTCTTGTCCCGTCGCGACAACAAGTTTGAGAACAAGCAGCACAAAAAAACTGATGGTAGAAAGCGAGTGACTATGAGTGACCATTCATTCAACCTGTTTACGTTCTTAAAAAACTAGATCATCGTTTCACGAGGCATTTGCCAGCGCAGCAAACGCATTCTGTCTGCGCTAACGGCAAAACAATGGTTGCGATACCGTACGAACTTCGAATGTTTACCAGAGGTCTATTGACTAATTTACTGTCGACATGGCCGCAATGCGGCGTGACCAACCCAATGACGGATTGGACTATCTGAACAGTGCCAACTAGTGAGTCTGTTGTTGTTTTATACTCGCCCGACGCGCAGGTGAGTGATTTTGACATAAATGATTCACTCGCTTTCGCTTTGCGCTGGTATCGGCAACTAGCTGCCGCTGTCCAGGTAGTTATGGTTGCTTTGTTTTGTGCAACGTCTCGTCAATCGAGACACTTTTACCTTGTTGTCGCTTACTTTCATCGGCCGCTTCCATGAAAGCAAACATCTCAAGGGTTTCTTCTGCCGGAATCGGTGATACTCCGGTTTTGAAAAACTTCGCGATCTCTAGTACCAAGGGCCCGTAGCCTTTGTATTCGCCGGCAGGTGCAATTCCCTTTTCGCCAAAAACGGTTGCCCCGTAACCCGATGCCCCCGCACGAATGCCTCGAAAAGTTCCGATGCGACCATCTTTCCAGACGCCCATTACAAAGTCTGTGCCATCCCTGTGGCCGCGAGAAACGCTTTCACACCCAGGTCCCATGATCGTGTAAAGAATCTCCATTCCGTGGACGCCGTACCAAAACAAATCGGGGTGATGCTCTTCGAGCGAGCAAGGGCCATACGCATCACATCCGATGACTTTGCCTGTACGAACATCATTCCTCATTCCGATGATGCCCGGGCTGAACCGCAAGCTGGACGAACTGAACAGGGGGACTGCAAGGTCCTCGCTCAGCGAAAATATCGCCACCGCATCATCAAGCGAACCGGCGACCGGCTTGTCCACAAAAACTCGCTTTCCCGCTTCGAGTACGGGTCTAACCTGCTCCAGATGCTTGCGACCGACGAGGCTTTCCAATAGCACGACATCCACCAAAGGTAAAAGGCTTTCGACACTGTCTACGATCTCAACACCCATTTTTCTCAGGTGCTCGGTATACATCGGTACCCTGTCGATACTCGACGGGATATCTGGGCTGCCGCCGGGATAAGCGGCGACGACTTGAAAACCAGCTAAGTCCCCGGCAGCATTCGGATCAGCAAACGCGTCTGCGAACGCGGGAACGTGAGACGTATCGCACCCGATGATTCCAATTCGAATCGGCTTAGCAGGTACCTCCACAGCTGCAATCCCTAGTGGTTGAATAGCATTTGGATTGCAGTTCAAAAGCTTTGCAATCGCCGACATTAAAATGGGCTCCGCATCACCCCCTACCATCGTCGCCCTGGATTCAGTTTCATAACCGCCTTGGCCATAAGATACGGTAGTGCCGATGTACCATGGCGAATACTCACCGTACGCCGCAGTACAAACAAATTGGTCTGGACACATCGATTGAGCCGCCAACTGGTACTCAACAAACAACTCTCCCGGCACCGACATTACTCGCGTTTCGCCCATTTCTAGACAGCCAATATCAATGGTTTCCTTCTCCCGAAAACGTCGTAAAAAGGTCAGCTTGTTGGCGATCATGTATCGGTGTGGCGTAGACAATTGGCTATCAGCGAGCTGTCTCAACAATTCTTGTTCTACCTCTTGGTCATTGGCATCGGGCTTGCCATCGATGTATTCCCTACCCGGTGGCAGCAGCACGGGTTCAGTTCGCCAAGCAACTTGATCTGCTTTGATTGGCTGTTTCTTCGTCGATTTGAGAGCTCTCTTGAAAGCTCCGAGCATTCGATTAGCTAGTACTTGACGTTTTTCCGGTGCCCCATCGTTGTATTTACCTGCCGTGATGTTTCCGGCTGCACCGTTGAAATGAATGTGTGGTATGCCCGAAATCTCTTGGGCTTGATTGCGAGCAATGCCAGGGAAATCCGGATTCGCTAGGCCAGTTCGATAGTAGCTTTGCGGATGCGTTGCGTAATATGTCAAAACTGCAACCGGCTTATCATCATTCCAAAAGCTAACCATTTTTAAAAACGGATCGATTAATCCCTCTGGAAACGCTTGCACGCTCGGGTCCATGGTGGCACTCCAGCGGACATGAAGTACCTTTCCATCAGGCCCCATCACACGTCGGTTCGAGGCTACCAAATGGACTTCTGCCTGCGAGGTCCCGACATGCGTGACTGGTGTCGTATTCGCCATCGCATTGCGCACTGCCACCGCAGCATTTGAAATCACGGCTTTCGACGATTCTGAATCAAAGGGCACATTGGGGGCTCCGACTTCACGAAGCATCTTTTCCAGAGTGAAGTCGCAAGCGGGTGCGTCATGCTGATGAAGCGCATGGACCGCAACACGTTCGGGGTCCGTTCCTGCTGCGGTGGCCAGTTGTTTCCTAAAGAAACGCATCCCTTCGTTGCTCACCCCAATCCAGTCGACTGCGCATAAAACGATCGGCTTCTGATCCGTTACTATCACTACACCGCGGCAACTCAAGGGTGACTGAATTTCGGTTGCTATGTCGTACGCAAGCATGGAGCCAATTCGCGGAGACGCATCCACATCAAAGGTGCCCGCACGCAGTACCACATCCTGAGCGTCGACGCTTGCTAAACGACCAAGACATAGAACCAATGCAAAGAAATAAGCCGTGTATCGCCTCAAGATCATGGTAACGCCATTATATAAGTGAAAAGATCCGCCATTGCCTTATGATCCAATTGTTGTTCGAAGCCTTCCGGCATCAGCGACTTTTGGGTGTTCTTTAACTCCTCAATCTCCGAAAGAAGGAGCGTGTCTTGGGCATTGTCTCCACGACCCAGCGTAATGCTTGTCGCAGTTTCATGGGTGAGCATTCCCGAAACAATTCGTTCATCTTTAGTCAGCGCGATGTAGTTGATGAATTGCGGATTCAATTCGCGGTTTGGATCAAGCACGTTTAAAAGCAGGGCGTCCGGTCCACGAAACTTGAATGCAGCAAGATTAGGGCCAAGTTCGTTACCAACGCCTTCGGCGCGATGGCATGCTGAACAATGCTTCTGAAAATGCACCTTACCAGCGGCGACATTCCCCGCAATTGATAACGACTGACGATAATCCTCCACTATTTGTTCGCGGCTAACCGAAGCAGTCTGAAGGCTCGTACTTATGCTTGATAATTGAGCTTTGACGACGGACGATTGACTAGAACGAATCGTTTCGATTACCGCTGGTTCAAGGTCGCTCCACAACACGCGTCCATCCACCACCGCAGTGACAAGCTGTTCAATCCATGCGTTACGAGATACGAGCACACGGCCCATCGATGACCTCACAGACGGAATCATTTTGGGCCATACCGCGATAAATCGTTCGGCAATCTCAGGTCGACTGGAACGGCTCAGTGCATTGATCACTGCGAGTTGGACAGGTTTGGGCTGCGGCGATTCGATAGTTTCGCAAAGCACGTTAAATGTCGCATCGCTCCGATCATTGGCCAAGACTTCAATCGCTTCAAGACGTAACTCGGCCACCAACGAAGAGTCTCTCGCATCAGAACGAGCTTTTTCAATGAGTGCCGTCCATTCTTTTTGAATAGCCGCAACGGAATGCAGACGCCGTTGCATTTCATCACTTTCATCGAGACGAGCGAGAGCTGAAATGATGGCACGAACCAGAACGTCTTTCTGATGCAAGGATGGTTCACTGACAATCCAATGGTTTATTTTTTTCAACTCGTCATCGCTGATATCGCTTCCGATCCAAGCGGCGACCGACTTACAAGTCGTGGAGGTCGTGGGCTTTGCTGCGAGGAGATGCAGTAGATGCATCGCGTCCTCTCGTGCGATCGCTCTGAGTGCCGCAGGTTGCAACCAACGATCTTCCCCATCGCTTATTAACATTTGGGTTACTGACTCAAGATAGGACGCATCCCGCCCGGGTAAAGTGCTTAGCGACAGCGCCGATTGGAAACGCACGCGAGGACTTTCGTCGGCGAGGCCCTCAATCACCTTTGACCGAATCTCTGCTGACCGGCTCAATCGGCTCTCTGCAATAACGATGGCGTTTTCTCGGACCATAGGATGTGCATCGCGAAGCAATGTCAAGACAGTTGCCTCTGAAATCGAATCAAACCTGTCAAGCAGATGCATTGCGTGAACCTTCGCTTCGACGACGGTCGTTTCATGGATCAACGCCGTGAGTAGCGGGGCGATTGCGGGATCCCAATGTTGGTAAAGCATTCGACTTGCCGTATCCCGATGCCAACCATTTCGATGACGGAGCATAGTGACTAATTCTGCCGTCGGCGTATCGACGAGCAGTGTTGGCGGTGCGTGGACAAAGTGACTAGGCATCACACGGTAAATACGCCCGCGATCACGGCCACTCGTTAGATCAAGGTGGCGTTTGATATCGGGAGGCAATGACGCGGGATGCTCGATGACTTCTCGGTAGAAGTCGGCAATGTAAATCGTGCCATCGGGAGCATTGGCAAACTGCACTGGCCGAAACCATATGTCTTTCGATGCAATGAACTCTTTGCCCGCATCGATCCGTCGGCCAGAAAACAACACTCCCACATCGATCAGCCGCTTGCGATGAACGATATTGCTGCCAACATCCCCGATGAAAACTTGGCCCAACAGCTCTGGCATTGCGTCACCACGATAAACGGTCGCACCGGTCGCACCGGTGAAATAACCAGCCGCCCTTCCTCCTCCTTCGATAAGTCCCGGCACCTGCTTGCTCACACGAAGGTGAGTCCTCAACACTCGCCATGGCTCAACCGGACTGATACGAAAAACCTCCGCCTGTGGGCCATCGACAGCGATGCTTTGGCGAGTATTTGGCATCGCGTCATCTGCACGCTTTGCCGCATAGCGATCGCTGTAAACAAATTGTTGAAGATGATCGCTATTGTGCGATGCAAATCGATGCCCCCAGTCGTCAAAGCACATGCCATGCTGGGCTCCGCCCGACTCAAGACGAATTGAAAACGTTTTTGGGTCGAAGGAAAAATCATGGCCGCTCAAAGGAACAGGCGTGCTGTTGGGCGTTTCACTGCATGAAAGCGTTCCGCCAGAACTACTGGTTTGAACGTAAACACGACAATCGAGACCCCAGCAAAAGCTATTTAACAAGCCTTGAACATTCGTGCGGTTAAATCCTGTGAACACTCGCTTGCGAAGATCCGCCACTCCGTCGGCGTCGGTGTCTTTTAGAAACCAAATGTCGGGCGCTGCACCTACGAATACGCCGCCGTCATAGCAGATGATTGCGGTAGGCCATGACAACTGGTCGGCGAACATCTTACTTGATTCGTATCGTCCGTCCTGGTCGCCATCGATTAGAAGTCGAATGCTGCCGAGTCGCTCCTCACCTTGTTCAGAGTAATCACACATTTCAACGACGTACATGCGCCCAGCTTCGTCGAATGACATCGCAACGGGATCACGCACCAGCGGCTCCGCGGCGACAAGTTGAACGGCATAACCATCTGCAATTTCAAACGAGGAAAGTGCATCCTGAGGTTCAGTGGGTGCCACCCGCGGCAGACGGTCTGAATAATCGACCGCCGCGATCACTGTGTCCGGTACCAGAGGTGGGTCCACGGCACCGCAAACATCACCATAAAGGCAAGCTACTCCAAGAAGTAACATTGGCGAGATTCGCAATCGCCCTGTGGTGCCGAGCTGCATTTTAGGTCGCGTTGAAAGGTGGACATCAAGGTGGGGACGCGATGGGGGCTACCGCTAACGGCTTCTATCTTACATGAAACTTTTGTCGACGGTTGCAAGTGAACTCAAAGCGAGACGACAAACGCAGCGGGTGCAAACATGGATGAAGTGCGACAATACCCTTTACCCGAAGACGCCTACTTCGTCTCTGACCTGTCATCTGGTTCATCCAGTTCGGTCAATTCACGCAACAATGTAGTCGCATAGGTTCCCTTCGGCAGGTCGAACGTCAATTGAAAGTCGCCGCAACCAATCGTCTTGAACGACGAATGAGTCGGACGCAGACGCATGACGCGACGTTCTTGCCTCAAGCCAAACGCTTCGAGGCCGGTTGCAATCTCCTTCCAGTTCGCTGCAACCTGTCGCTCTAGCTCGAGGACCTCTCCCGTACTTTGCAAGTCTCCAATACCCCACAATGGTCCGGTGATTTCAACCACACCACTTTCGAACCGACGCGCCTCGTCGCCCCACTGACGATCCGGTAGGAGCACGGTCCGATTGTCAGCGAATCCGAAAACTTCGCCAGCTAGAGGTACGTCCCAAATACCTCCTAGAAGCCTCTCGGTCACGACTGCATTGAAGAGTTGACTGCGAGCAGCAGACAGCAGCAAGCCGCGCAGCAACCGATCGCGGGGCTGGAACTCTCCACGAAACATCGCCAACGCTTTTTCCACGTTGCGGCCCTCATACCCAAAACGCTGTTCACCAAAAAAATTCGGTACGCCCTTTGTCACAATCAAATCCCAACGCGTCGCCGCGACTTCCGCATCGAAGTTTGCATCGCGAAGGCGAATGGTGAAACGGTTTCCTTGATGAATCCCTCGCCGCAACTTGCGAGTGTTGCGAGTTATCTGTAGGACTCTCAGCCCTTCAGACTCTAAGTCCTTAGCGACGGGCGAGCACTTCCCCGGCATATGAAGACTGAACCATTGCCGCGTCACCGCATGACGATCTTTCAGACCGCAGTGACTGACCATCCGGCGGCGGAGACCGACGGCATCGGCCAGACGAGCGCCCGCGGCGTTACTGTCCAGATCTCGTTTCTCAACCCAAACCAAACAGTGTTCACCCACGCCTGAAGGCTCAAAGCCAAGCAACTCTTCTACTACAAAATCCTCTGGCACCACCTTGAATCGAGCCCGACCAAGCGGGCCGCTAAATAAATAGGGCATCGGTGTAAACTCAATATTCATGCGTTCAGAGATTAGCGCGGCCCGGGAAGCAAAGCCAGCCCCCGAGTCGACTCATCGCCCCCGGTAGTAGGCACGGATAGTGGGAATAAAAACGGCCATGGGACGCACTTTGCAACTATTCCGCTAAACTCCTTATCCGACGACACGCTCCATCGTCGGCAAATCGTCGATTGACTTTCCTCGCTCTTACCCTAAACTCGCGACTGGACTCGGGTGCCGGGCAGGCGTGTGGCTTGACCGGAGAATAGGGAAAACGGTGCAATTCCGTTGCGGTCCCGCCGCTGTAACCGGAAACGATGGCCACTATTGCCACTGCGATCGAATGATCGTGGGAAGGCGTGGTCAGAGATTAATTCGGAAGCCAGAAGACCTGCCTGATCGTCTGTTGAACCTGTGGTAGCGCTCTCGGGGAATTGGGCTCTGTCACGAATTAGCACCGTTGACCGTACCGACTTCTTGACGTTCGTTCCTGCGCCAACAATGTCGCAAAGGGAGTGGACGCAACAGTTTTGTATTCACGCCATCGATTGCTGATTTGCTGACAATTTTCATTCCTTCGCCAAATTTCTGCTTCAGCAGAGAGCGAGCGTGTTTGATGATTGCTGAGGAAATCTTGTTTGCACATCGACCAAAGAAGCAGTCTGGCTTCACACTGGTGGAATTACTGGTAGTCATTGCGATCATTGGCGTCATGGTCGGGTTGTTACTGCCGGCCGTACAAGCCGCGCGTGAAGCCGCACGACGCATGCAGTGCAGTAATAATCTCAAGCAAATCGGCTTAGCTTTACACAATTACGAGTCTGCGTTTAAGGTCTTCCCCGCCCAGTCATCCGGCCCCTCGCAGGGTGAAAACTTCAATGCCCGTCGTGGTAGTTGGTTCACCGCTTCGCTTGCTTTTTTCGAACAAGGCACACTTCAGGATTCTTACAAGTCCGATCTGCATTGGCACGATCCTGGCAATAGCGCCGCGGTGATGACGGAAGTGCCGACGCTGCGTTGCCCCACGGTCCCAGGTCGCCCTGGATTTGAGTGGGCCGTACTGGTTAGTTATGCCAATTCGACGACAACGACAGCCACCACCTCACCGCGAAGTTTTTACTACGGGGCCACGACGGACTATACAAACGTGGGAGGCATCAGCACGCAGCTCAATGCTGTCCTGCCGCCGAGCCAACGGCTCAATGACCCTTTGAACTGCGGCGTGCTCAAGTCGACCGCAGTGAGATTGTCCGAAGTTCTCGATGGCCTTTCCAATACTATTTTGCTGGTGGAATGCGCCGGCCGCCCTGATCTTTTTCAGAACGGACGACTTGTGGCGGACGGTGCTACTCCCAAAACATGGAGCGGCACGTCCAGCGTCACACGCCCTTTTCCCACGGGTGGAGTTTGGGCAAGTCACAATAAAGGTTTTGTTATCGATGGCTCGCAACCAGACGGCAACACAGCCACTCGCCCAGGAATTTGTTCGGTCAACTGCAGTAACGACAACGAGGTCTACTCTTTTCATGTAGGCGGCGCCTACACGCTGCTCACCGACGGATCGGTCAGGTTTATCACCTCTTCGATCCCTATTGAGCAATTGTCGGCTCTTGCAAGTCGAAATGGTCGAGAGGTTGTCTCCATCGAATGACAGGTTCCGCGTCGATTGCCAAAACACTGATGATCCAAGGCACCAGCTCCTCGGCCGGCAAGAGTTTGCTAGTCGCGGCCCTGTGTCGATGTTTTGCACGACGCGGTATTCGCGTGGCTCCCTTCAAATCTCAAAACATGTCCAACAATGCGGCCGTGTGCCAAGACGGATCCGAAATCGGACGTTCGCAAGCGTTGCAAGCACTTGCCGCGAGGGTTCCGCCCCATTCGGACATGAACCCGATCTTGCTGAAACCCGAAGGAAACACTCATTCCCAAGTGATCATCAATGGCCGCCCCTATGGATCGCTTTCTGCATCCGACTACTTTCGACGCAAATCGCAATTCTGGAGCGTCGTAACCGAAGCCGTTGATCGACTACGCGAACAGTACCAACTCGTCATTATCGAAGGTGCCGGAAGCCCTTCCGAACTGAACTTAGCTGACGTGGAAATCGTGAACATGGCCGTGGCAAGGTATTGCCAGTCACCGGTGGTCATCGTGGGCGACATCGAACGTGGAGGCGTCTTTGCCCAACTTCTTGGCACGCTCTGGCTACTCAATGCGGAAGACCGAGCCCTTGTCAAAGGATTGATCGTTAACAAGTTTCGCGGCGACTTAAAGTTATTCGACCGTGGAGTGGACATCTTAGAAGACCGTGGTGGCGTTGCCGTTTTGGGTGTCTTACCCTGGATCGATTCCCTCTACTTGCCTGAAGAAGATGCAGTCGCACTTCAAGATCCAAAACGAACGGCTGCTGCTTCATGCGCTGACAAATCCGCACAACTCGACGTCGCTGTCGTTCATCTACCGCACATTGCGAACTTTGACGACTTTGATCCTCTGGCTAACGAACCCGCTGTCCACCTTCGCTATGTCCAAAAAAGCGATCAACTCCACCGTCGACCGGACGTGATCATCCTGCCAGGAACAAAGAATACGATCGGCGACTTGCAATGGCTAACCAGCAGCGGCTTTGCAAAGCAAATTGTTTCATGCGCAAACGCAGGCACGAGAGTCATCGGTATCTGCGGCGGTTACCAAATGCTCGGCCACACACTCCACAATCCGCACCGCTTTGAGTGCCCGGAAGTCACAGCCAAGGGACTGAATCTACTTGACGTGGAGACGACATTTCTTTGCGAAAAGCAAACCTTTCAAGTCAAAGCAGTTGTCATAAGCGATGTGGTCGCCCCCGGGACATTGGGAGACACATTAAACGGATATGAGATTCACGTTGGCAAGACCGAATCCCATTCTCCATGGCTTCGATTAACTCGGTGTGACGATCGGGGCGAACAGACAACTTTCGACGGCGCGATCTCTGCTGATGGAAAAACATGGGGGTGCTATGTACACGGTATTTTTCATAATGACAGCTTCCGGCACGCTTGGCTGAGTTCGCTTGGAGCAACGTCTTGTTCCTCCGCAATTGCAAACAATCCCATCGAACACTCTCTCGATCGCCTAGCAGACGCCGTTGAAAGGCACATCGATATGAAGCAACTCGAAAGCATGATCTGGAATCAGGAGCGAACCCATGTCAACATCGGATAAATTGGAAAGCCATGACGACGACCAAAATGCGATTGATCAAAAGCATAAGGAACGAATGGCGCGTGTGAACGAGATCAAGGACAGACAGCTAGCGGAGGCGAAGATCGAAAAGGGGCTTATCATCATCCATACGGGTGCCGGTAAAGGTAAGTCGACCGCAGCCTTTGGAATGGCGATTCGCTCGCTTGGTCAGGGCATGAAGGTTGGTATCGTTCAGTTTATTAAAGGAGCGATTCCGACAGGAGAAGCGGCGTTCGTCGCAAAACTTACCGCCTTAGGAATGCCGATCGAGATGCATACCCTCGGCGAAGGGTTTACCTGGAAAACGCAAGATCGCCAACGTGACATCGAGACCGCCGGACGTGGATGGCAGAAAGCGGTTGAATTGATGCGTGATCCGTCATTTGACTTGGTCATTCTCGACGAATTGAATATCGCGACGAAGTACGATTACATTCCCACTCAGACAGTCGTCGACGAGCTTTTGAAAAAACGCGAAATGTTGCATGTCGTACTCACCGGACGAAATGCAAGTCCTGAACTGATCGAGATTGCAGACTTGGTGTCTGAAATGAAGGTTATTAAGCATCCCTATGGCCACGGTGTCAAGCCACAACGAGGGGTCGAGTTTTGAGCGCTGGAAAACTCGTTTTGATCGTTGGCGGCGTACGCAGTGGCAAAAGCCGCTTTGGGCAAGAGCTCGCCACGGAACTTGGTGGCGATAATGTGCTATTCGTGGCAACCGCTGAAATACTTGACGACGAAATGAAACGTCGCATTCAATCACATCGTCAATCGCGTCCGATTGCTTGGCAGACGCTCGAAAGGCCTCTCGGCGTCGGCGACGCAATTGCAAGCACCAAAATGCTTCCTCCCGTGATTCTCGTTGATTGCTTAACGTTATTGGTAAGCAACGTGATCCTCCAAGACGACTCCGATGCCCAAGCCGCCGAAGCAAGAGTCTACGCCGAGCTCAGCGCAATCCTCAACATCGTCGACGAGATACAGGCAACACTGATTATTGTCTCCGGAGAAGTGGGGTTGGGCGTAGTCCCTGAAACACCACTGGGAAGGCTTTTCCGAGATCTACTCGGATGGGCTAACCAGCGTCTTGCGGCCCGTGCTACGGCAACGTACTGGATGATCAGCGGGATGCCCATCAACGCAACGCTACTCACGTCAACTGTCAAGCATGCCGCTCAGGTGCTCGCCGGACCTGTTCTAAAAAAGGAATGGCTATGATCCAACGATTTGTTCATCTCGCTGCATTACTGCTTGTGTTTTCGTCAGGCTGCAATCGGCCTGCCGCAACGATTCCCGCCGCTTCTCAGGAAAGTAATGCTTCCGAAGCGAGCACCATGGCTACCGACCGATTGGATCGCACCGTTCGGTTCATTGCGGTTCCCCAGAGAATCATTTCGTTGACCCCGGCGACAACCGAATTGATGTTTGCCATCGGAGCCGGTTCACAACTTGTTGGCGTTACAAAGAATTGCAACTATCCGGCCGAAGCCGAAAAAATCACTCGTGTTGGTGGTGGCACACTCGAAAGCCTAAGTCGTGAAACCATCATCAGCCTTCATCCGGACCTTGTGTTATGCAAGTGGGATAATCATCGACCACTGATGGAGACACTGGAGCAATTTAATGTTCCCACTCTCGCTCTTGGTCCAGAAACGCTTGAGGAACTATTCGTAGAGGCACGCATGTTGGGCAGGGTGACTGGTCACGCGACAGAAGCCGAAAATCTGGTAACGATGATGGAGGCGAGGTTAGATTCAATGACCGCGAAGGTAAAGCTACTTCCTGATTCACAGCGACGCAAAGTGTTTTATGAGGTGTGGGATGATCCATTGATGACGGCGGGGCCCAACTCATTCATAGGTGAAGCCTTACGACTGGCTGGACTAAAAAACATTTTTTTCGACGCGACAACGAATTACCCCAAGGTAAGCGATGAGGTCGTTGTGACACGTAATCCGGATGTAATCTTGTCTCCGTCGACTCACGCAAGTCGAGTGAGCGTTGATAAGCTACTTCAAAGGCAGGGTTGGGCTGAAGTAAGTGCAATCAAAAACAAGCAAGCTTTTATTATCGACGGTGACCTTATCTCCCGCTGCGGCCCAAGGCTGCTTGATGCGATTGAAGAGATCATTCGCGTCGCCTATCCAGATCTTGAAGCCCCCGTTCTTGAAGCCCCCGTTCTTGAAGCCCCTAGTCTTGCAGACCCTGGAAAGACGCTTGGGGAAACGGGCCCTTGAATCGTTCATTCGTCTTCCTAGCCGCCAGTTTCACCGCCATGATTGTTTGCGCAACAATAAGTCTTGGCGTCGGTGCCGTTCCTATAAGTCTCACGGACGCCATTTATTTGCTCGTCGATTCCACAGCTTCATCGGCGCTGTCATCCGACAAGTCGATATTGGTCCAGTTGAGACTACCCAGGATTGTTTCCGCCTGCTTGGTGGGGGCGTCATTAGGCGCAGCAGGTGTCGGATTTCAGGGGCTTTTCCGCAATCCATTGGCGGACCCCTACATAATTGGCGCGTCGAGCGGGGCTGGCCTAGGCGTCACCGTCGCCATCAGCATGGGCCTCCAATCTGGCATTTTTGGATTCGGAGGCTTATCCGTTGCTGCATTGATTGGTTCGGCTGCTTCGGTTGCGATTGTCTTTGCCATCGGATCCCTGAGTACCGATCGTTCGCCCCTCTCTTTATTACTCGCGGGGGTTGCCTTGAGCAGCATGATCAACGCAATTGTCTCCCTACTAATGTTTCTAAACGATGAAAAGGTCGTTGTGATTCTATCTTGGCTGATGGGCAGTCTTGCGGGCAATGATTGGTACATGGTTTCGGCAACAACTCTGCTCTCGTTCATTGGCATCGGATCATTGTGTTTAATGTCACGACCATTGGATGCCAACCTACTCGGCGAGCAGGCCGCACAGTCATTGGGGCTTGACCTTTTTAAGTTTCGCTTCCTCGTCGTGGGCGCCGCAAGCGTGGCAACCGCAGCAGCGGTTTCAGCAGCAGGGATCATTGGGTTCGTCGGCCTGATTGCACCCCATATTGCCCGCTTCTTGGTCGGGCCGAGGCACGCTTGGCTGGTACCCACAAGCGCCTGCCTGGGCGCGATTATTCTCATCGTCTCGGATGCGATCGCACGAACGGTTGTCGCGCCGGCGGAATTGCCCGTGGGGATTGTGACAGCATTATTAGGTTGCCCGTTTTTCTTGTTTTTACTTAAACGTCGCAGTGCCATCGGAGGCGTTCCCACGTGAAACCTTTGGTTGCAACTGACTTAACGATTGCCTTCGGCGACCAAAAGATTTTGGACCGAATCTCGCTTGAACTGCGGACTGGCGAAGTACTTGTTCTCCTTGGCGCTAACGGTGCCGGCAAGACGACATTGTTGCAAACGCTCTGTCGCCAACTTCGTCCTGACAACGGCGTGGTACTCATTGACCGCGAAGACATCCGTACGTTGAAGCCACGGAACTTAGCCCGCAACATCGCGCTGATGCCACAACAAGAAAATCGCGATTCACAGTTGCGGGTTATCGATGTCATTTCACTGGGGAGAACGCCGCATCGGGGATGGTGGTTACCGCTGACGCTAGAGGACCACCAGATCGTCGAGCAATCGCTGGACGTAACTGGCTTGAAGCAACTTCGAGACCGACGAATCACTGAGCTCTCTGGCGGTGAATGGAGGCGTATGATCCTTGCGCGAGCCCTTGCGCAACACGCGTCGATACTGCTCCTAGACGAACCGACAGCAGGACTAGACCTCAAGTATCAACTCGATGTCTTAACTCGAGTACGAGACATGGCTCGACAATGCAACCTGACCGTTCTGTTAACGCTGCATGACTTGAACCATGCAGCCATTTTCGGAGATCGGCTTGCTCTGTTGAGTGATAATAAGCTGCTGGCCATTGGAACCCCGCGAGAAGTTCTGCAACCTTTACTCATCGAGCAGGCCTTTGGAGTTCCAGTTACGGTGATTGACCACCCGATTCACGGATCGCCATTCGTCGTACCGCTTTACGAAACAGGGCGCGTGTCATGACTCAACTCGCACCAACCCTGATCCTTGTTTTGGCGTTTGCACTCGATGTCGCCTATGGAGATCCTCCCAACCGTTTCCATCCCGTTGCCGCAATGGGCCATGCGATCCATGCTGCGAGGCAGATGGCTCCAACCTTTGGCAACACGAGTCGATTCGTATTTGGCTTTTTGATAGTTGCAATGGGGATCATCGCGATGTTAGGGTTGGGATGGCTCATCGAACGCGTAAGTCAAGAGTGCCCCTTGGTCATCGGAATCATCGTCCAAGCATCTGTCCTAAAATGTACGTTCAGCGTCCGGTCACTTTCTCGCGCTGCCAACGCGGTTGCTGAACCGCTGCAACGTGGTGATCTGAACGCCGCTCGCCATGAGGTCGCATATCACTTAGTAAGTCGAGACGTGTCGCAGCTCGATACCGCCGATATTTCTGCAGCAACGATCGAGTCAATTGCGGAGAACACCAGCGATTCAATCGTCGCACCATTGTTTTATTTCGTACTTGCAGGCTTACCGGGCGCATTGGCTTATCGATTTGTCAACACCTGCGATGCAATGCTGGGATATCGAAGCCCCGAGCTCGAATGGCTCGGGAAGACCTCAGCGAGAATCGATGACCTTTTAAATTTAATACCGTCCCGCGTGACCGCGGTACTCATGCTGCTAGCCGGCTCGCTACGATCGCGACGAATTCGTGACGCAACGCTGATTTGGAGACGGGACCATGACTTGACGGCCAGTCCCAACGCCGGTCACCCGATGAGCGCGGCCGCAGGTATTCTTGGTGTGGCACTCGAGAAGCGTGGTCATTACCTGTTAGGCAGGGGCCTTCGCGAGCCCAATTTAGACGATATTCTACGGAGCGTTCAGCTACTTTGGACAACAGCCTCGCTGTGTCTCTTAATCTTTGTCGCCATTCTCATCGGCAAGGGTGCGCTATGACTTTGGGGCGAAAGAGTGAGAATGTCGCTGCGCAATCCTATCATGGCGGACTTGATCCCATCGAGCTAGCCAATTTTGGAATCACTCCATCCGATGCGATTGATTTTAGTTCCAATATCTTGCCGCAAGGGCCGTCACCTTTGGTCCGAGATGCCATTTCGAAGGCGGATTTAAAGTCATATCCTGATCGCGATTGCTATGACCTACGTTGCACACTTGCGCAACTGCATCGGATCGATCCAAATCGATTAATCGTAGGCAATGGATGTAGTGAATTGATACATCTTGTGGCGAACTCGCTTCTGCAACCGATGGACGAGGTTATAGTCGTCGGTCCAACCTTTTCGGAATATCAACGGGCGTCACGGCTGGCCTCTGCAATAGTGACGGAGTGTCGCGCAGAAGCGGATTCCGACTTTTGTGTACCCATCGAAAAAGTTGATGAACTTTTGGAAACGAAGCGTTTTAAAATGCTTTGGATTTGCAACCCCAACAATCCCACCGGCCAGGTCACCTCGTCCGAATACCTAGTGCGATGGATCGACCACCATCCCCAAGTCATATTCGTGGTCGATGAGTCCTACATCGAATTCTGCGATAACGTGAGATCCTTACTCGAACTGGATCGCGAGAACTTGATTGTGCTGCGATCGATGACAAAGGCCTATGCGTTGGCCGGAGTGCGACTCGGCTTCGCTTGCCTCCCGCTCGACCTAGGTGCGGAGTTGAAAGAGCGTCGAGTGCCCTGGAACGTGAGCGTGGTGGCTCAAATTGCCGGAATTGCCGCAGCAAAAGACCGGACTTACTACGCCACCGCATTGAAAAAATTGCGTGAAGCAAAATCCGTGCTTACCAGCCGGCTCCACGACTACGGTTTCAAGACGGTCCCCAGCGAGACCGGCTTTTTTTTACTTAACGTCGATAATGCCCCAGCCATCAGGCACCATCTTCTATCGCTTGGCCTCGTCGTACGCGACTGCTCGTCTTTTGGCATCGAGAATTATTTGCGGATCGCAGTACAGGATCTCGGGAGCAACGCTCGGTTATTGACCGCGCTTACCAACGCCACTCACAGTTTCTTAGCAAAAGTAACTCCGGCAAATCACCTTGCAAGTGAGAATCGATGCGACTCGGTCGAAGATATACGTTTCACGGAAGACATCGCCCTGCCTGCGTTTCCGAATGCGAACTTCCTAAGGCTTTTGAATCAACTATTCCTCCTGCGACGTGATGTTCGTCGCTTTCGTTGTGACCCGCTCCCGGTTGGACTCTTAGGAAGATGCATCGAATCCGCTTGCCTCGCACCGTCGGTTGGTCTGTCTCAACCATGGCGATTTGTTACGGTGAAGTCACCAGAGCGGCGAGCGAAGGTGATCGCGGAGTTTGAATCTCAAAACCTTGTTGCAGCCGCCGGTTATAAAGATCCGGACTTATCTAAGAAGTACAGTGCTCTTAAACTAGCGGGTCTGCGGGAGGCGCCTGAGCACTTAGCCGTTTTCGTTGAACCCGATCCACTTTCGGGGCACGGCCTCGGGCGTGCAACGATGCCTGAGTCGGTCACTTATTCGGTGGTCGCAGCAATCCAAAACCTCTGGCTGGCAGCGCGCGCTGAAGGAGTCGGGGTTGGATGGGTTTCCATCCTAAGACCGGAACGAATTAAGACCATTTTGGAGATCCCACAGGACTGGCGATTGGTCGCTTATCTATGTATTGGCTGGCCACAAGTCGAAAGCGATGACATTCCGGAGTTGCAACATAGAGGCTGGGAACATCGTGTCGAGACAAAAACCCATTGGTTTGAGCGGTGACGTTTAGCACCTGAATACACGTCCGACTTTTACTTACCAAAACCTAAACTACATTTGCGCAAATCATGCCTTTAGAACCTATTTTGTTTTCACTCGCCCAAGGATTTCTCTGGCCCGTTACGTTGCTTGTCCTAGCAGCTTTCGCCTTCTCCGTTATCAGTTTGGGCGGATTCGTCGTCGAGTGGTACAAACGCGAAAAGCAGCCTGGAATCATCTTAGTTCTTCCAACGGAACACTCCTGTTCCATCGAGTCGCTCGAACTCATCATCTTGCGAGAATTAGAAGGGTTGCGGCTATGCAGCCGCATCGCACCGATGCTTGGCTTAGTTGCAACCATGATTCCGATGGGACCTGCGCTGATAGCGGTGTCTTCTGGAAATTCTCAAAGTGTGGCTCAAAACTTAGCACCCGCCTTTGCCGCCGTCATCGTAGCGTTGGTTTCCGCATCGATCACGTTTTGGATTCATACGATTCGGCGGCGTTGGTTGATGACCGAACTTCAACAGTTGATAGAGGGACGCGCATGAATCAGCCATCAACACCGCCACCTCAGAAACCATTAGGGATGTCGCGAAGGAGATCAATCCTCGATGAAGATGATGAGGATCCCATGTTATCAACGATTAATCTTGTCGACGTTTTTCTTGTTGTAATTGGCGTTCTTTTATTTGTTGTGATTCAAGATCCATTGCGTCCATTCATGGATGACAATGTCACCATCATTCGTAACGAAGGCAAGCCTAATATGGAGATCATTGTCAAAGACGGACAAAAGGTAACAAAATTCCAGTCGGTGGGTGCGTCGGGCGAAGGCGACGGAGAAAAAGCCGGCACTGCCTATCGCCTGAAGGACGGAAGCATGGTCTACGTCCCCGCACTGAAAGAGCGATAACGTGCCTTCTACTCATTCCGTTTGCCGTTTAATCATCGCGTCATGCTTGGCTTTCGTATTCATTTCTGTATCTAAAGAAACGGACGGCGAGACTCAGGCGATAGACGATACAAAGGTTGTCGTTCTGTCGACCTACCTTGTCTCACCGTCCAGGAACGCGAGACTCGCTCAAGCCGCAAGAGATTCGAAACTCAGCTTTCATATACTTTCTGCTGAAAGTACGACGCCTGACGAACTTGAACGCACGCTTCTTGAATCTCGTTTACTGATTCTCGACACCCCGCACAGCAGTGTTGCTAAAAGCATTGCCGCTCGTTTCGGCGACGTGATAGTAAAGTCTCCATGCAAATATGTGCTGATCGGTGAATTTGCCCTGGTTTCCAAAAACGAAACCTTAACGGAACCCCCTTTACACTCCGAACGAGGCGTCGACGCGGTTTGGGCTCAGCGATTGAGAGAGTATTGGCGTTTTGGGGGTGAGGAAAATATTCGCTTCGCGATCATAGCTCTCAAAGGAAGTTTTTCAGATAACAATTTGCCGGCGGCAATCCAGATGCCGTTACAAGGGTTTTATCATCCCGCGTGGCCTATGCTGGTAACCGATGCAAGCGAAGTTATCAAAAGGAATGGGCACTCTCAGACAGTGATTCCCTCACCCCAAAGCCCTCGCGCATCGCTACCAGGCGTTGTTGCCATTGCGGTCAACAGCGCCGTCTTTACCTCGGATGATACTGCATGGCTCGATCGCCTGATTAGCGCGATTGAATCTCGTGGACTCAAAGCCTATGCATTCTTTGGTCCCCGGCAAAATACGAATCTATTCTATGAAATGACTCGCGGCCCTGATCAAGATCAGGCGATGGCTAGCCTCCTTATCAATGCAGCGATGGTCTTTAAACCGAATGAGCGCAAGGCGGAATTAGACCGAATCGGAATTCCCGTTTTGCAAACGATCCCATCACTTGCCATGAATCAAGCGCAGTGGCTAGCAAGCGCCGAAGGGCTAGCGATCCTCGACATCTCTTATTATTACACGTCCAGCGAAATGGCTGGGATGATCGATCCCATGTTGATCTCGGCGCGCGACACCCAGACAGGGATGATGCAACCGATCTTAACGCAGATCGAAGCGGTCGCTGATAAGGCAGCTTCACTTATAAGATTGCAGCGTACGCCGTCAAATGAGCGTCAACTCGCTTTAATGGTCTACAATTATCCGCAAGGTGAAAACAACTTTGGCGCATCGTTCCTTAACGTCCCCAAGAGCATTCAAAATATCACTGCAGCATTGAAAGCTGCCGGATACGATACGAAGCTTGTAGATGCTGACGCTATCACCCTGCAGTTACAGCAGGCGCTTCGTGCGTTTTACACGCCTGACACGCTGCATACACTACTTGATGAAAATCTCGCGGTGTCCTATCCATTAAAGAGCTATCTCGAATGGTTTCACCAACTGCCGGTAGAAACCCAAAACAGAATCATTTCTTACTGGGGGCCTCCCGAATTCAGTGCAGGCAAGAACAACTCGTTGCATCCGAGCCAAGACAACAGCGACCGATACTTTGTAATTCCGCGTGTAGTGTTTGGCCGCCTTATCGTCATGCCTCAACCTTTGCGACATCCTGTCAATGCAGGCGTCACCCCTGAAACGAAGGTGAAGCGTATTTCACACCGATCGAACGTGCCACTCAGCCACCAATACCTCGCCACCTATCTGTGGCTCCGCCGTGAATGGAACGCCAATGCCGTCATCCACTTAGGAACCCATGGGACTTTAGAGTGGAGTCCGGGCAAGGAACGTGGCTTGGCAACCTTCGATGACCCTTATCTTGCCTTGGGTGACTTGCCCAACATTTATCCTTACATCATGGACAATCTTGGCGAGGCAATCACCGCCAAACGCCGCGGACGTGCGACAATCATTAGCCACCTTACGCCGATGTTTTCACCCGCAGGTTTCCGCCCGGGGCTTCATGAGATGCATGATTTGATGCACGATTGGGAAACTGTTTCACCAGGCCCAGTACGTAAAGAGCTGGAAGCTCGCTTGTTATCTCATTTCGTCGAACATCAACTTCACCGAGACTTGGGTTGGAATGAGTCCGATATCGCTAATGATTTTGAAGGCTTTCTTGAACAGTTGCATCCGTATCTTGATGACGTTGCGCAGTCCGCTCAGCCTCAAGGGTTAGCGACATTCGGTGAAGTACCGACCGCAGAGCGTCGTTTCGGCATGGTCATGCAAATTCTTCGCAAGCCCATGATCGAAGCACTGGGAGAAGATATCGATGAGGTTTTTCTGCTGGACTCGGAAAAGGTACTCAATTCGCGCCCAGCGCGTTGGCTACGAGTAGCGTTGCGCGATCCATCTGAAGCAAGTTCACTCGATTTGCGTAAGCTTGACGATCTTAACGTAGCGGGTAAGTCTTCAGTGCCAAACCGCGCCGCGTCAAAGGTCCTAGAACCAACTGTTTTGCTTGCCCTTGCCAAACGTGCACAGGAACTCGAACTGGCACTCGCAAAAAATGAAGAGCTCGACAACTTGCTGTCGGCTTTGGACGGACGACACGTTCCATCAAGTTACGGTGGCGATCCGGTGCGAAATCCTGATAGCCTTCCGACGGGGAGGAACCTTTACGGTTTCGACCCTAGCCGTGTTCCCACTCGGCAAGCTTGGGATATCGGAGTTGCAGCTTTTGATAATTGGATGAGACAGCACAAAGATTCGCATGGAGGCAAATGGCCAGCAAAAATTGCGTACTCGTTATGGGCCGGTGAAACGATGCGACATCAAGGCATTATGGAATCACAAGTCTTATGGGCGATGGGAGTCAAGCCAATTTGGGACGAGACCGGTCGGGTCAATGGCTTGGAAACTGTTTCTAGCGAGAAACTAGGCCGGCCCCGCGTAGACGTGCTCCTGAGCGTCACTGGCTCTTATCGAGATCAGTTTCCGCTTGTGATGCAGTGGATTGACCAAGCGGTTCAACAAATCGCAATGCTCGAAGAGCCAAATAATTTTGTTTCAAACCACACCAGAGACTTAGTCGAATCGTTTCGGTCTCGAGGGATGTCAGAAACCGAAGCATTTAATTTAGCAACAGTGCGAGTTTTTTCGAATGAACCTGGCGGTTACGGGACTGGGTTAAGCGATGCAGTGTTGGCCACCGATGCATGGCAAGTCGAGTCGAGACCAGGCGATACCCAAGCGATGTCGGAACTGTTTGTCGATCGAATGGGGTACGCGTTTAGCAAAGGACTCAACGGGGTGGCCGCCAGTCAAGCGTTCTCCCAACACTTGAAACAAGTCGATGCGGCGATGCTTACACGGACATCGAATACCTATGGCGTGCTGACAAGTGACGACCCCTTCCAGTACCTCGGAGGTCTATCGCTAGCGATCGAGAAAATCAGCGGAAGAGCACCTTCGCTATATGTCCAAAACCTTCGAGATGACTCAGAAGTAACAACCGATAACGCCAGCGTTTCAATCGCGAAAGAAATGAATTCTCGCTACCTCCATCCGCAGTGGATTCGATCGCAGCAAGCCGAAGGATATAGCGGCACTCTGCAGGTTCTCAAGTCTGTGCAGTTTCTTTGGGGCTGGCAAGTGACGGCACCCGAAACCATTCGGCAAGATCAATGGCAATCGTTTCATGATGTCTACATTCGAGATCAATACGGACTGGGAACACGAGAATGGATGCGAGAAAGCAATGAAACGGCACTCGCCCAAACCGTAGAACGGATGCTCGACGCCGTACGACTGGGTTATTGGCAGCCCGACGAGAAGACTAAACAAGAACTCGTTCGGACGTATTTGGATTCGGCTGACAGTTCTCGCTTGATCGAACGCAATGCAGCAGTAACGCGATTCGCGGACGGTGAGTTAAACAAGATGAAGGCGGACCCAAAATTGAGTCAGGCACTTACGAAAGGTATTGCCGAAGCCTCGCGTGGACCCCAGCCGACCCTATCGTCAACCGCTACATTGTCGAGCCCCGAACTGTCGTCGCTTCATTCCGATGCGGCGTCGAAGGAACCGACGCAGCGGGTTTCTGGGATCAAGCTTGAAGTCGCACCTCATCAAGAAGCCGTACGAGAAGCGGATACAACAATCGCTTTGTGGAAAGTGATCCCACCGCTCCTATTGATTGGTGCGTGGAGAACGTCGCGGAGGTTCCGTCGCAATCGCCATTCAAGCATTCGCTTATAGCAAGCACTTTCCGGCCAGCCCAACCATGAAAATGATTGACATTTCTATATTTAACTTTCCTTCATCCTCGGATGTGTACCGGTGAACGGCCGGCTTTTCCTAGGAATGAATTCGGATTCCGCGCTGGGGTGCGACGCGAGTTTTGATGAATTATCAAGAGTTAGTAGTAAAGACAAACCCCAACGTAATGTTTGCGGTTGCTGAAGGCAGTTTCAATCGCTCCATTCCCGCTCTCTAACTTGGCGTTCCGACTTCCCAGTGCGTCGCCGTACGGACTCCTCAAGCACACTCCAGCCATTTTTGATTTGAGCAACAAAGAACGAGACAATTCAATACAATAACGGCTTGCCTCTCAAAGCATTCTCGTTTGGCGAATCAAAACCTCACTTGCCCCTCCGAAAGCAAGACAGAATGCTTGGATTCCGTAGCATTGGTCAGAAACAACTTTCGTGGCATCATCTGCTTGAGATACCGTTCAATGATAAAAATTTTTGCATTTGCTTTTCTATTGCTATTCCTGCAATCTGTCTCAATCCACGCAGCGGACGCATTGCTCCGGCGCAACGTTGTGTTTATCGCGGTTGATGACCTGAATCACTGGGTAGGTCACCTTGGACGTAATAAGCAGACAAAAACACCCCATTTGGATCGCCTTGCTCAAATGGGCGTTACGTTCACCAATGCGCATTGCGTTGCGCCCGTCTGCAATCCGTCACGTGCGGCTTTATTGAGTGGTAAACGACCTGGCGCAACGGGCATTTATGACAACGGACATCCTTACACCAATGGAGTTAAACCAGAGGAATCGCTTGTCATGCAATTCAAGAACGCGGGATACGACACACTGGGTATCGGTAAGCTTTGGCACGGGGGACTCGGTTGGAGCCAACAATGGACTGAAACAGGAGACGAGTCCATGGTTAGGCACAGGATTGATGATCGCAGTATCGGTGGCATCGCATTTGGCCCCATCGACGGAGGAGATGAGGCGGTTTCCGACACAAGCATTGCGGACTATGGCATTTTGCAACTCGGAAAAACGCATGAAAAACCTTTCTTTCTAACCCTCGGCTTTCACAAGCCACACATGCCTTGGAATGTGCCGCAGAAATATTTTGACATGCACCCATTGGCTGATATTGAGTTACCCCCGACCAAGACAGATGACTTAATGGATGTGCCGCCCGCTGGCCTCAAAATGGCGAAAGCAAGCGGCGATCATGCTGCCGTCCTTGCATCGGGTCGATGGAAAGAAGCCATCCAAGCCTACCTCGCCGCGATCTCGTATCTTGACGGGCAGATCGGTCGCGTGCTGGATGCCTATGAAGCGTCTCCGCATAAAGAATCGACCATCATTTGTCTTTGGGGAGATCACGGTTGGCATCTCGGTGAAAAAGAGCATTGGCGAAAGTTTGCTCTTTGGGAGGAAGCGACACGCGCGCCATTCATCTGGGTTGTACCTGGTGTCACAACACCCGGGGGCGTCTGCCAACGTCCCGTCGATTTCATGAGCATTTATCCAACCCTTTGTGATCTGACAGGGATCGAAACGCCAGGCTGGGTCGAAGGTAACAATATCAAAACTCTGCTTGCAAATCCAGGCATGACTTGGGACCACGTTGCCGTTACAACGTTTGGGCAAAACAACCATGCCGTGCGGACAGAACGGTGGCGTTACATCCATTATGCCGATGGTGGTGAGGAACTGTACGATCACAACAACGACGAATATGAATGGACGAACGTTGCCAATCAGCCCGAGTACATCGCCTTCAAGGCTGAGCTGGCGAAACACCTTCCTAGCGTCAATGTTGCCGAGTTGAAAAGTCCAGGCAAATCGAAGGTAAACGATGAGGGTGATCGAAATCGCAAACGTAAGGCCGGTCGAGCAGCAAAAGCCGGTGCAAAGCAATAAGCAATTGCACGTCGTCGCGCTCATTCGGCGTAAAGCGATGCGCAGACCAGTCGACAAGTTGTATTCTGACGCCAGCCAAACCGGTGGTCCCGTTTTCTCACTATGACCAACCCTGCTAGGAATGATACGGGCGAGCCGTCACACGCACTTGTGAAAGTGGCTTGGACTCTATGCCGAACGTTCGTGGCGTTGCTGTCGGGAACTACGTTGTTAACATTTTTCGCAACGCGTCATTGGCTCGCAGACCTATTGGCAAACCTTCGCATTCAGCAACTCTTAGCCTTGCTGGTCGTAGCAGGGTTTTGTATCGCGTTTCGACGATGGGGTTGGTTGACAATCATGTCCATTTGTTTGTCAGTCCATTCGATTTGGATTTTGGAAGCGATTCCAATAATAAATGAGAAATCGTCCGACACCAACCAAATGACCATAACACTTGCCAACGTGCTCACTCAGAACCATCGATACAACGACATTGTCTCTGAAGTTTTAAGCCAGGCTCCCGATGTAATCGTCATCCTTGAGCTCAGCTCGTCGCTCGCCCATGTTTTTGAAACCGACTTGGCCGCAACGTATCCGCATCAAATCATTCGTCCTAAAGATCGGGACAACTTTGGAATCGGTTTGTACTCGCGACATCCCATGGAAGACCACGACATCTTCCAACTGAATACAGAAATTGAGTCAATTTCCGCGACGGTAAGTGTGCGAGGAAAGTCGTATCGAATCTTCGCCACTCATCCACTGCCGCCAATAGGACAACGGAATTACGAGCTTCGCAACGAGCATTTGCGAGAGTTGGCATTGAAAATACGCGAATACACGGACCGGAATCCGGAGATGCCAGCCGTTCTCGTCGGGGATCTGAATCTCACTCCCTGGTCGCCCCATTTTCAATTCTTTGAAACACAAAGCGGCTTACGGCGAGCCAGCAGCCGATTCATCATAACGCCTACTTGGTATCGCTATCCGTACTTCCCGTTTGGGCTTGCGCTCGACCATGCCCTTATCGACGAAAACCTAACATGCCAACGCCACACGGTCGGATCCGAGATGGGGTCCGACCATCGGTCCGTAACCGTTAGGTTGGCTCCATTGCCCTTGGCGGCGAACGGCCAGCCTTAGACATTTAAGATAGGTCCCATGACGTGGCAGAATCACGTCGACTGAGCGGTGGAGAGCATAGAGACTGTAGGGCCAGGTGACTACAGCGGAGGGAATCTTCGAATTCGAGGGACCGTGCCAAATGTTCTGTCAATTCGTCGGCGAAAAAAAAAGTGCGACGAGCGTACCATTACCGGCTCGTATTCACGTTGTTTGGCGGCGTACGGATGACAAGGTTTCGAATCTCAGTCATATCTTCCATGGCAAAACGGATACCTTCGCGTCCCAACCCGCTATCCTTCACTCCGCCGTATGGCATGTTGTCGACTCGCCACGATGGCACATCGCCGATGAGTACGCCGCCCACGTCAAGTTCATCCCAAGCTTGTTGCATTTTGTACAAGTCGCGAGTGAAGATTCCTGCCTGAAGACCAAAAGCACTATCGTTAACCTGCTGCAGTGCATCATCAAAGGTGTCATAGGCGCTCAAGACTGCCACAGGGCCAAACGCTTCTTTCGTGCAGAGATCTTGATCTTGAGGGACGTTTTCCAACAGAGTGGCCTCGAGCATTGCGCCGACACGGTTGCCGCCACAGAGCACTCGTCCACCGGCACGAATCGCAGCATCAATCCAGTCGCCAAGTCGCTTGGCTTCGCTTTCACTAATCATCGGACCGATAAACGTGCGCTCATCTTTGGGATCGCCAGCGATGAGTTCCTTTGTCGCCGCAACGAATCGGTTACGGACCTCGTCATAGATAGAATGATGAATGAGCACCCGTTGGACACCAATGCAGCTTTGGCCCGACTGATAAAAGGCACCGATCACGAGTCGTCCGATTGCATCGTCCAAATCGGTATCCGGTTCGACGATACAGGCCGCATTACCACCGAGTTCAAGGACAACTTTTTTCTTACCCGCCTGCGCTTTTAATTTCCACCCAACATCGGGCGAACCAGTGAAGCTTAGCAATTTCAATCGCTCGTCGACGGTGAACAGATCCGCGCCGTCGCGACTGCATGGCAAAATCGAGAATGCGCCTCGCGGAAGATCTGTCTCCGCTAAGATTTCGCCAATGGTGATCGCGCCAATCGGCGTTCGACTGGCGGGTTTCAGTACAAAAGGGCACCCTACGGCAATCGCTGGCGCGATTTTGTGAGCGGCTAAATTAAGGGGGAAATTAAAAGGAGCAATGAAGGAGCATGGCCCGATCGGAACGCGTTTCCACATTCCCCGATATCCGCGTGCACGTGGTGAGATTTCAAGGTTCATCACCTCTCCGGTTTGCCGAACCGATTCCTCCGCAGCAATACGAAACGTATCGATCAATCGCGAGACCTCACCCCGCGCGTCTTTGATCGGTTTTCCGGCTTCCACGCAAAGCGAGTATGCAAGCTCCTCGAAGCGAGATCGAAACCGGTCGACGCAGTGCTGCAAAACGTTCTGACGCTCGTAGGCCGGCATCCGCGACATCGGTGCGGTCGCATCCACGGCGGCAGCAATTCCTCGCGAAATGGCATCCGCATCGGCGACGGCGACTCGACATGCAACCTCCCCAGAATATTTGTCGATGACTTCAAGGTCGTAATTAGGCGACTCGGCCTGGTTCGCGAGGTAATAGGGATAAGTGGCTTTGAGAGTATTCATATCGCAGCACTTCGCTCTTGGATCTCGTGATTTAAGATTCGATCATTGTCCGAATAATCGATCGGTACTTCGATCACATGGACTCCCGCGGTCGCATGGCAGCGTTCGATCAGTGAAAGCAATTCGCTGGCGCTCTGAACTCGATATCCATTGGCACCATATGCCTCCGCATACTTAACAAAATCGGGGTTACCATAATCGAGTCCGAACGGCTTTAATCCCATATGCGATTGCTTCCACTTGATCATTCCATAAGCATTATCTCGCAAAACCAGAACCACAATTTGAATCCCCAACCGCACGCACGTTTCCAGCTCTTGCGAATTCATCATGAATCCACCATCACCACAAATCGCCATTACCTTTCGATCAGGATGCACAAGCCTGGCCGCGATCGCTGATGGCAATCCGGCGCCCATCGTTGCCAGGGCGTTATCGAGCAATACGGTATTCGGCGCATTAGCCCGATAGTTACGTGCAAACCAAATCTTATAAACACCATTGTCGAGTGCAATGATGCCATCCTGCGGCATCGCACGACGCACATCAGCGACAAGGCGCTGTGGATAGATGGGAAACCGATTATCGGTTGCACCCTCCAATAAATGCGCGTCACCTGCGGCTTGTACTTCTCTAAAACGCGCAAAATCCCAGTGGCCTTTGGGAAGGATCCGCTGCGTAATCTGCCAAATCGAATTGGCGATATCCCCAACGACTTCAAGCTGGGGAAAATAAACCGGATCAACCGACGCCGAACTGAAATTGACATGAATCACCTTGACGCCGCCGGGCTTCATGAAAAACGGTGGCTTTTCGACGACATCATGACCTACATTAATGATCACGTCTGCCGCATCGACAGCGCGATGTACAAAGTCGCCTGCGGAGAGTGCGGTGTTGCCAAGAAAAAGCTTGTCATTCTCATCGATTACGCCTTTTCCCATTTGCGTGGTGACAAACGGAATGGATGTTTTGTCGATGAACTGACGCAGCATGCTGCGAGTTAATTTGCGATTGGCGCCCGCACCAACCAGCAACATCGGATGACGCGATTTCTCGATCATTTCGACCGCTTCCCGAATCGATTTCTCCTCGGATGTCGGACGCCGAACGTGGCTAGCGGGAACTGGCCTCGCAGCGACCATTTCACGAGCAATGTCTTCTGGAAACTCCAGATGAACGGCACCCGGTTTTTCTTCTTGCGCTAACCGAAATGCTTCCCGAATTCGAGAGGGAATGGATTCACCACTCACTAGTTGCTTTGTGTACTTAGTGAGTGGCTTCATCATGTCGACGACATCAATGATTTGAAATTGTCCCTGCTTGCTGGACTTTACCGGTTTCTGACCGGTCACCATCAACATCGGCATTCCGCCTAGTTGAGCATAGGCGGCAGCCGTGACGAGATTCGTTGCTCCCGGTCCGAGCGTCGCCAAGCAAACGCCCACTTGCCCGGTCAGCCGGCCCACCGTTGCCGCCATGAAACCGGCTGCTTGCTCATGCCGAGTGAGTATCAATTCAATCGACGAGCCCGACAGCGATTCAAGCATGTCGAGGTTTTCTTCTCCGGGAATGCCGAAAATGTACCGCACTCCTTCCGCTTCCAACGCCTTTACAAACAGGTCCGACGCTTTCATGGAGAAGGTTCCTTTACATTGGACAAGAAAGATGCCCCCTGATACGACGAACTGCTGAGTGCTTCTCTCAAAGAATCCAGGGGGGACGGCAACAACCTATCGTAAACGATTCCTGGATGCGAATGTAACTCGTCCACCTATTCTTGCTCACGATGCCTGCGGAGTCTGTATCGATTAAGCCGTTCTGTTTCGTGCGGCACGTTTCGCATTCCCCATTTGAGTGAATTTGCAACGGAGCATTTCTCGCTGATGAGCGAACACATTTCACATTCGATTAGCATGGGCGATCTGTCGCTCCACGAATGGTTGATCGAAGTCACGGAATCCTCTCGTAACGCGATTCAATAGAAGCGATCCGTAATTCTGCGACCGTCTGACGGAGCATGCCCTATCACAACAAGCGACTGCCGAGAGCTTCCATCCTTAGCGACTATCGTGTTCGAGTATTTGAAAACGCGAGACTTGGAAGCTCGTTCGGTTTAGCCATTCGGATTAACCTTTACTCCGATGTCTCGGTTCCTTGATTTTTCGCTGGGCATACACCGCGACCGTTGGCCCATGGATACAATTTCGGGTGCTTTCAGATGGATCGCTCTGTGGTTCCTTTAGAGACGTGTTTTTTGAGACAATGGACATTGCCACGTTTTCACCGAGCGGTCGCGTTAATCTCAACCTCGAAGATCAAGTCTCCACTTTTTGGCGCCCATGAACGATTCCAATCCCTGCCCGGAAAGTCTTGTTGCGGGAGTGTTCGCCGAGAATCCGGCGTTAATCGCGAAAATTCGTAGGGTGCTGTTTTGCGATGAAGATGAAGCTAGGCAAGCGTTGCAGGAAACCATTAGGTTCATGACGCTTGTCGCGGAACATGCTTGCGAACGTTTGACGCCGTCGCATCGCGTCGACCTCACTTGGCATGAGTTCATCCTCTTCACGCGCGCGTATGGGAAATTTTGTGCAGAATGTTTTGGGAGATTCATTCATCATCAGCCAGACGAAAACCACAGCGTGAATCAAGAACAACATGAGAAAACACAGCGCCTTTATCGCGAGCGATTCGGGCCTCTACCAGAAAAGTTTTGGGCTAGTGGAAGGTCCACTGGAGCATTTTGTGGAAATTGCAAGTCGCCTGGAGATTAAAACATGTACATGTCTGGACTGCTGGATATCGATCCGAGCCACCTCACCCATATCCAACGCAAACCGACCAAAGGATTTCGCCGCTTTGCCGAAATACTCAGCTTGGGGATGCTCTCTGAAAAGGAAGAGCACGAAACTTTTACTGCTGTTGCGATCTTGCAAGAAATCAATGTGGCATTGCGATCGATGCAAATAACGGATGTAGTTCGATTCACACGGGACGGCCAAGTGATCTACGACGACTCCGATGGCCAGGATGAGAACGACCTCCCGCTAGTATTAAGAGATCTTGAGTCGGACAAAAAGCCTGGAAATATCGCCGGTTTCGAGTCGCTTTCATTATTGCTTGAGCATCATTTGCCTGACATCACGCTGATCATCGAAGTCCGAGTGACA
>JANOBM010000156.1:0-2262 GCA_031411655.1 Planctomycetaceae bacterium | reverse complement strand
CCGGTGTCCACATCCGTGATCCGATCGCCACCGGCGCTAAGAATGATGTTGGCGACGGTGTTCCCACTGTTGGATGTGTTGTCTTCCGTGACCGTCGTAAACGTCATGTTGCCAGCGTTATCGAGCACTGGCGCGTCATTTAAGCTTGAAACAACGATCTGGGCCGTAGCTGAACTACTTGAGAATGCTGTGGTGCCACCATTGGAGGCAGTCGTTGCATAACCAGGTGTTCCGTTAACCGAGGCTGTGCCGCTGGTCTGATCCCAGGCTTTGTACCCAAAGGTGGCCGTTTCACCATTGTTGCTATCGGGGATGTAACGGACTTGTGAAGTCGAGGTGATCAGCAACGCATTGGTCGCCGAAACCGCACCAAAGTTCGTCCAAGTCGTGCCGTCAGTCGAATACTGCCACGTGCCATTGCCGGTCACCGAGGTAATCGCTAAACCACTGGAAGGACTTGTATCAACGTCGGCCCAAGTTGAACCGGTTAGAATCGCCGAAGCCAGCGTTCCAGACGAAGTGGTGTTCTCGTTCGTCGTTGCGAGCGTGTGGGTATAGGCATTTGTGATCGTTGGCGCATCATTGACGGCTGTGACGGTGATCGAGGCGACTTCGGTTGCGGTGCTGAAGGCGGTGGTCGTTCCATTGGTTGACGAGTCCACCTTGGTGCCGAACGTTCCCGTGGTTTGGTCCCAGGCTCGGAAAGTCACATCGCCGGTGGTCGCGTTCTGAGCGTTCGGGACGAATCGCAATGAATCAGTGGCTCGCAAGAGCAGAGCCGAGGTATTCGACACCGTACCAACGGCAGTCCAGGTCGTCCCGCCGTCGGTCGAATACTGCCAAGTCCCGTTACCGTTAGTCGTCGCTGTAATCGCGATTCCCTCGCTGGCAGCGGAGTCAACATCGGTGATGCGATCACCGCCAGCCGAACTGATGATGGAGGCTATGGTATTGCCACCGTTCGTAGTTTGATCTTCGGTAATCGTCGTCAGCGTCATGCTGCCAGAGTTATCTATCACGGGTGCATCGTTAACCGCGTTGATTACCAGTGAAGCCGTATCTGTCGCGGTCGAGAATGCGGTGGTACCGCCATTGGTGGAAGTGTCAGCAAGACTACCTGCGGTGCCAGTGAAACTGTCCCAGGCGCGGAAGGTAATGGCATCGGAAATGGATCCATTCCAGTTCGCATTCGGTTGGAAATAGAGCCGTGTGCTGGCGTCTGCCTGCAGCAACCGAGCACTGCTGTCAGTTACGCTACCCATCGAGAACCAATTGGTACCGTTGTTGGTTGTATAGAACCATGTTCCATTAGTTGAGTTGGTTGCAGTGACAGCGATTCCCAGCAGGGCACCTGAATCGGGGTCGGTGATGTTATCGACTTGACCGGAGGGTGTTGCGAAGTCGACCAATGACGAAACAAGCGTGCCTACACTACCTGACGGCGCACCGGCGTCCTCGAGAATCGTACTGAAGGTCGGGCTTTTCGATGCGTCCAGTACGGGGGCCGTATTCGTGACATAAGCGATCTGAACATCGTCTATTGTCAATGAGTTGCCACCGTTGGTGGCGCCAGCAATTAGAAAGCGAATGCGAGTATTGGCTGAGATGTAGGCGCTGATGTCAATTGAATCTATCCCAGTGTTCTGACGCGTAACAATATCCCACGTCGACAGCGTTGTGTAGCTGCTGCCGCCGTTGGACGATACTTGAAAATATACCAGCCCTGATCCGTTGAGCTTGTTATCGTAGTTATACGATACTGTCGCACTCCGCGCGGCTGAGAGATCGACCTGACGATAGATGTTGCCGCTGGAACTCGAAGGAGTTATAGTTAGATTTCCGCCAGTTGCGCTAAAATCCCCACTAGACGCGCCGCCAGCGTTGGGATCTGTTTCGACCCACGACGTGCTCCAGTTTTGGGTGCCGTTATTGTTGCTGTACGAAGCAGTGCTAAAATTATCGCGAACTGTTTCATTAGCCAAAACTTGCTGCCATGCTTGTTGGACATCGATGCTGAAGGCAACTTGAGACTCAATCGTTCCAACTGCATACTCCAAAGTCCAATTGCCGCCGAGAAGTGCATTGCCAGTGTTGTCGATCGACGCGGCCACATCGGCACCGGTTAACCCACTGAGCACTCCGACCAATAACTGTCCCTCTTGATTGCTTGCGAAATTACAGCCATAGAACAGCAAATCGCCATCGGTCGTAAGGGCGTTACCCCAGCTGGTGATTTGACTACCTACGCAGAGCAAATCACCA
>JANOBM010000155.1:0-21298 GCA_031411655.1 Planctomycetaceae bacterium | reverse complement strand
GACGGCTCGAAACCGATTAGCCTTGAGAATGCGCAAGAAGCTCTGGACACGCTGCCTGGCTTCAAGGTCGAACATGTCCTGACTGCCGACGCTTCAAAGAACGGTTCATGGATTTGTATGGCAAAGGATCCCAAAGGGCGCCTTTTATTAGGTGGTCAAGGCGGCCAGCCGATCACGCGAGTAACCGTCAAGGATGGGAAATGCGTGAAGCAGGAAATCCTTAGCATTCCCGTCAGTGAAACGATGGGCATGCTGTTTATCGATGACACCCTTTATATCAGCGGAAATGGCGCTCGAGGATTCGCGCTGTATCGCTGCAAGGACACGAAGGGCAACGACAGCTTTGACGACGTTGAATTCCTTCGCGAGTGGCAAGGCGGTTCGGGAGAACACGGTTCTCACGGTCTCGTCCTAGGACCGGATAAAATGCTTTATGCCGTGTGTGGTAACTTCACTGGCGTTCCAAAGGATCTCGTCGAAAGCTCACCCCATCGAAACTACGCTGATGACCTTGCACTTCCTCGTATGGAAGACGGCAACGGATTCGGCGCTGGTGCGAAACCGCCCGGCGGATACATTGCCAGGATGGACCTGGATGGCAAGAACATCGAAATGTTCTCCGCGGGGGAGCGAAATACATACGACATCGGATTCAATGCCGACGGCGAGTTGTTCGGCTTTGATAGCGATATGGAATGGGATTGGGGAAGCCCATGGTATCGTCCGACACACGTTTTCCATTCCGTACGTGGAGGCGACAACGGCTTTCGCGAAGGGAGTGCAAAGTGGCCAGATCACTATGCAGATAGTTTGCCTCAAACAACGACCATCGGTATCGGCTGCCCCACGGGAGTTGTCTTCGGTACGGGCGCGAAGTTTCCGGTCAAGTATCAGAAGGCGTTCTACATCTGTGATTGGACTTACGGTCGCCTCATGGCGGTTCACCTCACTCCAAGCGGCGCAAGCTACACTGGCACTTTCGAAAACTTCGTCGCGCCAAAGTCGCTCAAAGGAAACTCAGCAAAAACGCCGCTCAATCTCACCGACGTTCTCATTGCTGAAGATGGGTCCCTGTACTTCACCATCGGTGGTCGCGGTACGCAAGCAAGCCTATTCCGAGTGACTTACACTGGCAGCGAAGCGTCGACACCCCTTACAGCAGGCGACCTACAAGACAAGAGTAGTCTCGAAGCAAGAAGTCTTCGGCATCGATTAGAAGCGTTTAATTACCGGCCTGACCCCGAAGCGATCGACTTTGCCTGGCCTCATTTGAATAGTCCTGATCGCTACATTCGTTACGCGGCTCGTATGGCGGTTGAGCGCAATCAGGTGCTTCAATTGCAAAAAAGGGCACTCGCCGAAAAACAGCCTCGCGCTGCCTTTACTGCGCTATTGGCGCTAGCCCGGCTCGGATCTGCGGACGTTCAACCCGCAATCATGAAAGCCTTGACTTCGTTTCCTTTTTCCGAACTCTCCGAAGAAGAAACATTAAATAAGTTGCGGGTGATTGAAGTCTCCATCGCGCGACACGGAATCCCCGCGGGCGAAGTCGCTGAACAGGTCATCGCAGACTTGGATCCGCTTTATCCTGCCAAAACAGAGGCTGTAAACCGCGAACTATGTCAGATCCTGCTCGCGCTCCATGCACCCAATGCAGTAGCAAAAACAGTCGCCCTACTTCAAGCAGCACCGACTCAAGAAGAACAGGTCGCCTACGCTGTACACCTACGAAACGTCAGAGAAGGTTGGAACGTTGACCTACGGCGAGCCTATTTGTCCTGGTGGAATGGAAAGCGTTCCACAAAGCATCCTGCACCAGTGGTCAGATGGTTTGACGAAGCCGGTATCCCGTTCAATAACGGCGCAAGTTTTGCCAACTTCATGTCCCATGCACACGAAGAGGCCAAGTTCGCTATGTCGCCAGACGATATCACCGCACTCAGTGATGTATTGGCAGAGTACAGCAAGTTGCAATCACAGCAAACGCAGTTTACTCCGGGTCCGCCACGCCAACTTGTAAAAGAATGGACGACGGCCGATTTACAACCTTTGCTCGGCCAAGTCAGTAAAGGTCGCAACTTCGCGAAGGGAAAAGAAGTTTTTAGTCAAGCACAATGCATCGCATGTCATCGTTACGGCGATCAAGGCGGTGCGATCGGTCCCGACTTGACCGCCGTGTCCACACGGTTCAAACGACAAGACATCTTGGAAGCATCGACCGAACCATCCAAGGTTCTCTCTGAACAATATGTCAACACTGCGATTGGGACGAGCGACGGACGAGTTATCATCGGCCGGATTACTGAAGAAACGGAAGACAAGATCGTCGTACGGCCCAATCCTTTGGAACCAGAAACCGTTACCATCGAAAAATCAGAGATTGAATCACGCAAGGCTTCGCATATCTCTCCTATGCCTGCCGGACTTCTCAATACGTTTTCCGTAACGGAGATATTGGACCTGCTTGCCTATTTGGAATCGCTGGGAAATCCCCAACACCAGAATTTCAAGCCGTAGCATTCGTTAGTCAATCGAAAACCCAACAGCCGGTTTTTATCTAACCTCGAAATTCACAATGGGTTAGATAGTGGGACCCATCATCCTACTTATATCGATGGGACGAAGCCTCGATGATGGCCTTTTGATGGGTCGAGAATAGACGCGTTACTTAGGAAGCGAAGTACGACGCGATGGCAAGGTAGAGCTCTCGCTGTCGCACGGGTTTTGAGACGTAGCCATCCATGCCGGATTGCAAACATTGCTCGCGGTCACCCTTCATTGCCCGCGCAGTCATCGCGATGATAGGGATGTGTCGCTCCAGTTTAAGCTCCAATGTGCGAATGCACGCGGTCGCCTCCAACCCATCCATATCCGGCATCTGCACGTCCATTAGGATGAGATCGAACGGCTCAGTCTCATAAAAGTGAACCGCTTCTCGTCCGTCATTGGCGACCGTGACTGCATGTCCCCATTTCTTCAAGAGTGCAACGGCGAGTTTCTGGTTGGTCAATCCGTCTTCCGCCAGAAGAATTCGCAGCGATGGGATGGGTGGCAAGTCGTCTTTGGTCTTCTCAAGCACCTGTTCTGCAACTCGCTTCCCGGAGGACATTGAATTTTCGATCGCGGTTAGGAGATCCGATTGCTTGACAGGCTTCATCAAACGAATCGCAACGCCAAATGCTTCCCATTGCTCCGAACCCCCGCCTTGATCTCCTGACGATAAGACTACGACAGGGAGATATTGAAAAAGGGGATTGCGTCTTATCTGCTCGACTAACATCAAGCCGTCCATCTCTGGCATGTGCATATCGGTAAGCACTATCGCAATGGAGTTAGCGCTGCTTTCTAGTTCCTGCAAAGCCTCTGAACCAGACGACGCAATGATCGGGACCATTCCCCAGGAAATCACCATTTCTTGCACGATCCGGCGATTGGTGGCATTGTCATCCACGATCAGTGCCTGCGTACCTTGAAGAAAATCAGGACGTAGAGGCATTCGGCTAACCGGTACTTGCGTGCTTTTCCCTAGCCAAATTGTAAACGAGAAAGTGCTTCCTTTACCTACTTCACTTTGCAATTCCAGAGTCCCGCCAAAAAGTGATACTAGCCGGGATGAAATCGCAAGACCTAACCCAGTACCACCAAACCGGCGAGTGGTTGAACTGTCTGCCTGTGTGAAAGCATCAAAAATCAGTTTTTGCTTCTCGGTTGGAATCCCGATCCCGGTGTCGGTCACCGCGAAACATAACAACAGCCCGTTCTCGTTTCGATCGACACATGACACATCGACGACAATCTCGCCTTGTTCCGTGAATTTGATTGAGTTGCCAACCAGATTGACAATCACTTGCCGTAACCGAACGGGATCGCCGACGAGCATCGCGGGAATGGCGTGGTCAATATGATAAGCTAACTCCAATCCCTTGCTGTGCGCGCGCAAGGCAAGTGATTTGGCTGCGTCACCGACCACATCCCAAATATCGAAATCAACGAGTTCAAGTTTCATTTTACCGGCTTCAATCTTTGAGAAGTCGAGTATCTCATTGATGATTGCCAATAACGATTCGCCGGATTCGAGTACCATCGTTAGGTATTCGCGTTGTGATGCGACAAGTTCTGAGCCGAGAACCAGTTCGGTCATTCCGATGATGGCATTCATCGGAGTTCGAATTTCGTGGCTCATGTTTGCAAGAAAATCGCTTTTGGCCCGACTGTTCGCTTCTGCAGCCCCTTTCGCGGCACGGAGTGAGTTTTCTAGCGATTTGCGAGTCGTGATGTCGATCACCGATGCGAGGGCAAACATGCCATCTTCGGTTTCCAACGGACTGAAACCAATTTCGACCTCAACAAGGCTGCCGTCTTTTCGCACGGCCTGTAAATCACGCCCAACCCTCACGCCTTGCTCATCAAGAATGTTTTCGTTGGTGGCTCGAATCATTCGATTCGAAGTGCTAAATGCGGAAGGGACAAGTTGCTCAATCGGTAGGCCAAGCATTTCCTCGCGAGGATAACCAAACAGTTTTTCCGCTTGCGAATTGAGTAAAACGATTTTGCCATCTTGATCGGTCATTAGCAGTGCGTTGAGCGAAGATTCAACGACTAATCGAAAACGTTCGTCAGCGAGTTTTCTCTCGGTAATGTCGCGAGAAATCCCAAAAGTTCCAACGACATGGCCGTTCTCGTTCCGCAGCGGAAATTTTGATGTAGCAACCCACGTTCGGCGCCCATCCGGCCAAGTTTCCCGCTCCTCCTTGTCGATGACAGGCTCCTGGCTTTTGATCAGTTCTTGCTCGTCCGCAAGCGATTGCCTCGCGTGCTCCGCTGTGAAAAAGTCAAAGTCCGTTTTACCAACAGCAGCCTGAGGGTCGGAGAGTTTGAACCGCTTTGCAAGCCCTCGACTGACTCTCAAGAAGCGACCGCTCGTATCTTTGAAGTAAATGCTGTCAGGCAGGTTCTCCATGAGCGTCTGCAACAAAAATCGCTCGTGACGCAACGCGACTTCAGCGCGCTTACTTGCGGTCACGTCCTTCGCTATCCCAAGAAAGCCCGTCATTATCCCCTCGGCGTTTCTTAGCGCCGTAACGACGAGGTTCACGGTCAAGTGGCTCCCGTCTTTACGAACGTAAGTCCACTCCCTCTCTTCGAATTTTCCTTGCCTTGCATATTCAACAAAAACGTCGAATCCCTGAATCGACCGATTGAATTGGCAACTCAGACTGTCCCCATGCTCTCGTACTTCGGATTCCAAATGGATCACGGCTGGTGATTGGCATCCGACCATCTCTGTCGCTCCATACTGCAACATTCTCTCGGCACCAGTGTTAAAAACAGTAATCTGGCCTGCCATGTCGGTGGCGATGATGGAGACTTGGGTTGCTGAATCGAGAACGGCTTGGAAACGATTGGTGAGCGTGACAAGTGACTCCTGCGTTCGTGCTCTCAATCGGTCTGCATAAAGCCGACGGTGGTGCAACACAATACTGGCGAGCAACGCAGCAGCGAACAGCGCGAGGCAACCATAGAGCAGGCGTCGGATCACAATATAGGATTCATAAGCCTCATCAAAGTCGACTTCACGCGCGACTCCAAATTCATACGTCGGCATCCAACGCCACGCACCTACCACCATCTTGCCGCGATAATCACGATAGCCGCCCACATCGATGCCGTTACGTCCTGCTACAGCGTTTTCCGCCATTCGAGTCAGTGGCAATGATGCTCGCGGTACGGAGGGGCGGTAGCCGGAAACTAAATCTCCACCTGGGTCGCGCAACTCTAGTTCAAGAGCCGCATGGCTACTTGGGCCTGACGAAATCAAGCCAAGCTTTCTGAGTTCGTCATTAAAACGACTATCGGACAACAACAATCCCAGCTTGTCAAACGCATAGGTCTCACCGGATTCTCCGGGACGCGCCGTTTCCAGTGATTTCGCAAATCGATCACTTGTGCGGAGTCGAAATGCTAAGGCTGCGACAACCGTACCGCCGTCGTCCTGTATCGGCGCCGCAGCGAACATAGTTGTTTGCTGTGATTCCATTACGCCCTGCTCATTGGGCAACGAAATGGACGAGACAAATGGTAGGGTAGCAACCGATTTGCCACGAAACGTTTCCAGAATGGTTTCGAGTGGCTCAGGTTCCAGAGACTTTCCCAGAGCCTCGTCAAGCAGTGTAGCCACTTGTCGCCCCTGCGGATCAACAATCACAAATCCAACGTATCGGTGTGCCTCGCACACTGGGCGCAGGCGATTTCGCAGGCTTAGAAGCTCATCGTTTTTGAGTATCTCGTCTTTGTTCCCATTGCGGTTAACAGCGGAGTTTAGGAAGTCGATGGTGTCAGCCCTCACACCTGCATCGCCGGCCCAACTTTGCGCAACCATACGCTGCTCATCGAGCCACATTTGGAGAGCAAATACGCAGGTGTCTACTTCAGAATTCAGCCTGGCCTCCAAGCTTGTGGTCGACATTCGATGGATCGTTGATAAGCCAATCCAGCCAACGCCCCAAGTCAATAAAGCAGCAAGCGAAAAGGTAATGGATGAAGACGAAGTCCAAGAGCGCCAGCCGCCTGAAGGTGCAATATTTTTGGACGATTCCGAAGGCATCACGAGGTCCTTCCGCGCGGAATTTCATTAAAAGTGAGGAGAAGATGGCGAAAAGAAAAGACTGATGCAAACCGATCAGTGAGCGGTCTTTATCGTTTAATCATCACGAAATTATAAGATCGAAATCAAAGCGAGAATTCTTGTCGCATTGCTTCATTCAAACGAATGGATTCTCTCACTAACCGCTCGTAAGCGAACAAGATTTCCTCCGTCGAGTTGGATGGTAGCATCTGTTCAAATCCCCAGGCAGCATCATGAAGCGCTGGCGCGCAGAAATTCGCCGACGCTCCTTTCAGCGTGTGTGCCTTTTTCGTTGCTGCAACGATGTCGAGCTTTTTCATTGCATCAGCCATTGCGGGCAGGAGATCTGCGACCTCATCTAAGTAGGTCTGAGCTAGCTCCGCGAGAAAGTCGCGATCCCCATCGACTCGTTCCAATGCCTCATCTAAATCGAAGACACCTGTCATGACGTAGTCTCCATCGGTCTAAAAGCGAGCAAACACAGAAATTGGATCGGGTAGAATTTCTAGCCAACGAAAAACGAAGCGATTTCGAGCCTCAATTCCCCTGAACTCCATCGCGCTCAGTATATTCGATTATTACCAGAGCGAAACGAAAACCCCGCGTATCCGACGCGCACCGCCCTTCGTTCTCTCCAGTTATTCGTCGGAATCGTCATCCGAATCGTCGTCGTCGGAATCGTCGTCATCCGAGTCTTCGTCGTCGATATCGAGCGGACGGACTCGTTTTATCATCGTGATGGAGTTCCCGATTGCGTTGTGCGTTACTTGATCCATAAAGCTTCGAATCAAGAGCAAGCCACGTCCACCCATTCGATCCATGTTGATCTCCTCGGTCGGATCGCGCTGTTCCTCGACCGCAAACCCGCTCCCTTCATCATCAATCACGAAGCTAACCTCATCTCCTGACAATGTCGCCAGCATGCGAACCCTGCGCTCCGAATAAGGTAGTTCTTGACGCCGTTCGTCTGCTTTTTTGTAGTACAGTGATTCGTCGCTCTGCCTCCATTCAGAATCCAGCTCGAGGTTGCCGTGGTGAACTGCGTTCGTCAATGCTTCACACAATGCCATGCCGATTCGGATCAAATGCGACTCATTGAACAAACGCATTCTTGCCATTTGTTCCTGAAGATAGCTGATCAATGGCGGGATGTAGGTCGTATCGTTGTCGAGCACGAATCGCAACTGCACGTCAGTCAATGCTTGGAGAACACGCAGGCGGTTTTTGTTCCCCTGCGATACCGCGAGCACGGTCTCCACTGTTTTAATCAAATGCTTATTAAGGACCGCTTTGGGAACATAACTAGCCGCGCCCGCGTTGAGTGCTTGCAACGCTATTTCTTCGTTGCCAAAACTAGTCATCAAAATGGCTGGGACTGCAATACCAGCATCGGCAATTCGCTCCACAAGACCGAGACCGTCCATCACTGGCATCTGCAAATCGGTGACGATCAAGTCCGGAAGAATGGTTTCCAAGGAGTCAAAGGCCATCTGTCCGTTTTCGGCATAGGTGACCGAAACAGAATCGATTCCATTTTCAAGCAACCGCCCCACGCGCCGTCGCTCGGTCGGCGAATCATCTACGACCAAAATATGAGTCATGATTTCAGGTCAACTTTTATATCAGCCATGATCGTGTTAACGGTCGCAACCGCATCCTGTTTGTTTCCTTGGTGTGATTGCATAACACAATGACCGAAGCATCGCCTGCAACGGATATCCGCAATGAGCAGTGAGTCGACACACCCCACCATTGTACCGAATGGACGATCGCCATGTTTATCCAGATACCTTTAGGGACGTGAAACTTGCGCTACCCCAACCGTTTGAAACGTCGGATGTGTACACTATGGGGAGTACTCTCCACCCTCATCAAAAACCATCGCTGGGCGATTTTAACCATGATATTTTATCGCATTCTTTGTCACTCGTTTTGTCTGACCATTGCAACCTCATGCGTACTTCTCGCTGAAACCCCTGATCCTTCGAAGGCATTCGACGGTTACGCCTTAGTCTTTCATGAGGATTTTGAGAAGGGAATCGATCACTGGGAAGTTGTTGATGCAGAAAGTTGGACGCACCGAACAGTTGAAGGCAATGCTGTTTTCGGCATCAATCGACGCGAAAGCTCTTATGCGCCGGTCCATCGAAGTCCGTTACACATCGCTTTAGTCAAAGACCTCGAAATTGCTGACTTTATCATCACGTTTAAGGTCCGTAGCACAAAAGATACCGGCAATCACCGCGACTGTTGTGTATTTTTTAACTACCGGGATGCATCCAAATTTTATTACTGCCATCTTGGTGCTAAGCCAGACCCCGCCAGTGGCCAAATCATGATTGTAAACGATGCGCCGCGCAGCCCCATCACCCAGAACACAAAGACCGTCCCGTGGGATGATCAATGGCACCAAGTGAAGGTGGTGCGAGATACGGCGAGCGGCAAGATCGATGTCTTCTTCGATGACATGACCAAACCGCAACTGAGTGCCGTCGATAAAACTTTCGCGAAGGGACGCATAGGCATCGGTTCGTTCGACGATATGAACGACTTTGACGAGGTCCTCATTTACGAACGCAATTGAATTGGGCTTTAGGAAAACAGGCACATCGCGTTTATTTCTTCTGCCGACCCATCGCGAAGCCATGGGTCGAGTTGGGCTTGTGACTTGAGCTGCTGGCCGCGCCGTGTGTGCGTCACAAAGAAGGAACTGGAGACTTCCGGTAACGCTGTCATGTCGCTCCAAAGCTTTTCGAATTGGGCAACCGGAAAGACATCTTCCTGCGCGTGTCCCCAGCGTTTTTTTACATCCTTCAGGGTCACGTAGGTCGGCAACCGCATCGCTAGTCGGCGCACTGCCACATCGACCTTTGTCGCGTTTGACAAATCATCTCGGGTTAATCCGAACGTCCTCAACAATGCATCGATTTCGATCCAAGTCGTCATCGAATTGTAATAGGTCAACCCGAATTCAGTTGCATCGTTGGGCATGGCCAAGCCTTCAACCAACCGAGGTCGCCCATCGACAAGCGCCAAACCGCCGCCGCGGTCTTCGAGCCTCCTGCCGATGACTTCAAAGCTAAGCGATGCTCCTCCGGCGATGTGATGGCCAAGGATCCCGGGATCGACTGTCGCCCCAAGCGTGTCAATGTTATGCAGCAGCAAATAGCGTAAGCTGCTTTGCTCTGAAAGCAGCCTAGCTAGAAGCCCGTTGCGAAGCATATTCGGCACTTCGTACCAGTGACCAACGGGGTGCATGCATTGCGAGGGGCTGTTATCCGTATAGTCGCTCGCTTCCCCTGCCGATCGGGCCCAATTCATGAGCGCCGCCCGAAGGCTATCCCGTACTTTCTGCTGCTGTGCGTCAAGCATTTGCTGCGCAGTTTCTTCCCACATAAAACGCAAATCGCGAATGGTCGGTACCATGCGTAAACCAACGCTTTTGCCAGTCGACACATGAAGCGGCCCATCGAATCCAAAGTGATTGCTTTTTTGGATCGCTTCACGAATCGGTTCATCGGTGAGATAACTGGTGGTGAAGACGTGAGGTATGACTCCACCGTATTTTTGGGTTGTGAATCGGTTTTTAGCCAAGTGCACCTCAATAAACGAACGATGGCGTCCTGCGAATCGATGAAACGGATGAAGCGCCTTGCAAACCCCGGCGCCTTGAGTCCATCGGCTTCCTACCCCTGCGGCAAGGGTAACCACTGCAACTTCTCCATCGCGAATGGATTGGACGCCGAGATCAATGAATTTTTGTTGGATTCCAACGCGAAGATCGGTGACGTCATCCGAACGAACATCGCCAATCGTGGTGCTTGAGGAGATTCGATTTTGCGACAAACCGATACGACCACTTCGTAAATCGGCGCGGATTTGTTCATGCTGTTCACGATCGAAACCGGCCATGCTCAATTGATCCTGCAGCGACTGATGGGACGCCTCAGTGCGAACGGCATGGGGTAGTACGCTATCGAGTAGCAATGCAGCCGTTGACTTGCCTTCGGAACCGGACTTGCACTTGGCCGATAAGCTTTCAAGCTCCAAACGAGTTTGCAGGGGAAGGTCGCGGGTCGCAGTGCGTAATAATCCAGGTAATAGCAACGCGTAGTAGCGATCAGGCATGAACGCCTGATCGCCCGTTAAAAGCTCGGCAAACGTTCCTCGGTCGTTGATCTTGAAATCGTAGACAACCGGATCCATGGCAAATGGCAACGCGGTCTGCATGTCGCGTTTGATTTCGATCATCTTCTTGCCCAACCAATCTTGGGCTTCGGGCTTGATCGCCGGGTCGAAGATAAAACCCATGCCACCGCCTGCCATCCCACCCAGCATCCAGAATCCCCAGAATTGATCTGCGTATTGTTCGCGACACAATTCAATCAGCCTGTCAGTGAATCGATTGGTAGCCCAAGGGATGATTGTTTGGAGGGGACCTTCAAAATTCTGGGTCGTTAGTTTGCCGATGGCTCGGAGATCGCCATGCTTGATCCCTGCCATCAGGTCGTCAAGGATCTTCATTGCTTTGGTACGGCCATTCCACTGTGTTTCATTGCGAAGCAGATAGTGCTCAGTGACCATTTCCAAAATGGGGCCCACATTTTGAGCCATGCCACCGTGAACAAGCACAAGACTGTCTTGAAGCGATTGGCGTGTTGCTGCGGACGCTTCGTTTTCTCCAAGCACATGATGCGTAGGCATCAAACGCCCACGGCTAATGCCAAATTCAGGATCGCCGTCGGTAGCAGCAGCCCCGGTGATCAGCTTAATACCTGGCCAAATACCTCCTGAGTCTTGCCAACCACCGCCCGAACCGCCAAGCCATTCACCCAAAATCGCGCGTGCCGCAACCAGTCGTCGATCACGTTCCTCGAGCGCTCCGTTGAGGGTTGAAATCTGAGATGTCGCGCGCATCAAAACAGAAATCAGCGATCCCAGCAGATTGGTTGATACCGCTAACCGCGAACCTTTCGGAATGTCATTAATCTTGCTAACAATTTCCAACCCCATTCCAGGTCCGACCACTTGATCGAGCAGGTCGCCGATCTTTTGGCTGCATCCTTCCAAACCCGGTGGGACGATACCTGATGCAATCACAGCAGCCTTTAGCAGGCCTAAGTAATCTCGTGCAAAGTCAAACACGTCGCCGATCGCTTCAATATCGGTGGTAGCGTTGAGGTCAACACTAGTGAGGCGAATGATAGGACGATCGATCACACGTACAAACGTCTCTATCGGTGGTTTCGGCTCCCCATCACGACCTCGAACAGCCAGGTCGACCGAGGCGTTGATGACGCGCGCTCCCTCTGGATAGTCCATACCGAGAAAGAAAATGTCACTCCACGCGCTGTGCGAAAAATCCATACGGACTGCAGTCTGCTCGCGAAGGATCGGCGCCGCGCCAGTACTTGAATCCATGACAAGTAGCTCGCTCCGTAACCGCAGGGGATGATCAGCCGGATGCCCGATTCGAAACATCCACTGATTCCCTCGAACCATTCGAACGCTTCGACGGACCTGATCTGCTAGTGTTTGAAAGGCCAGTTGGTGGTACGCGCCAGCAAGTGCACTGGCGATACCATCACATGGCCCCACGCTGTTCTGCACATCAAGGAATGTATCAATCGCTTCGATGAAGCGGCGATGAAGAAGGTGTTCGTATCCGTGATAGGGGATCAGTCCGCTAGCGGTAGCGGTAAGCTGGCGCGGAACGTGGTATCGATAGATCGCTTCAAGGAAAAATAATGCACGAACGCGATAATACAAATTCGGTTCTTGACGCCGAAATTGATCTAACTCGTTTGTATAAGCGAGCAGTTGATCAAGTGTGGCATTCCGGCAAATCGCATCGAGCGATTGATCACGAACCGTACTGTCGCAGGATGTAATGACGTCAATCAACCGGTTCATCGCGCCAAAGTTCCTTCAATCATCGTGATGGCTGCTTCGGTCGGTCGATTAGCGACCAGGTCAAGCATTTCAGTCAAAATCTGATCACGATCTCTTCCCGATAAACCGATCGCTAGCTGAGCGATCAGCAGGCCATATTTAACGCCAATGTTGTATCGATTTCCCTGCAGTTGATACGCAAGGTACCGTTGACGCGACGGCATGAGCGCAGCAGCATCGGACAGAGTCGGTTTTGCTTTGGTCGCATCCGAAAGCAACTGCTGCACCGCGTCCATGACTTCCGGCATGAGTACATGCATCCCAAAGAAGCCAAGGTAGTGCCCAGACCGCAGACCGGGAGTGACAAGCTCTTGTTCCGCAAGGGTCGGCGTTGGCTTTTCGATGACACGATTGATTTCGTAAAGCCGATCGTATCGGGGAACGTGAGTACCAGCGATGATTCCGAAGTAGGGTAATTTACTTTCACGTGTCGCTTGAACGGCACTGACAGAGCACTCAAATTCCTCTGCCACTTGAACCAATTGCTTTGCGCAAGGTACGTCACAGGTGCTCAGGTACAAATGGTCGCCAACGAGATGAAGGAACGGTTCGCCTTGAATAAAACCCTTTGCCCTGAAAACGGCGTCGGCATATCCAAGCGGCTCAGGTTGCTCCACAAACCGCAAACTACCCAAATGTTCGCCTGCAGCACGTTGATACGCCTGGGCGTCGCCCGGCTGGATGACGACGCAGATCTCCTCGATTCCCGCAGAAAGGGTTTCCTCCACGATAAATTGCAGCGCTGTCTTATCGTAGCCCTCGCGATCAACCAAGCGCTGAAGAGGTAATGTATTTTGATTCGGTGCGGCTGCGGTGATGACGGCTTTAGTGACCTGCATAACGCAAACTGCCAAATGAGAGAAAATCGACGAAACTGGAGATGCGGTCTCGCATCGTACCGGAATTTATAGGGTAGTCTGAGCGAACACTGGACGCCTCCCCTAAGTATTTGCATGTCGCCACCACGCTTCCCGATTTGAGCTATTGGGTTAACGGTTGTAGCGGTTAAGCGGCATGGTCGTTTATCATTTGCGTTTTCGTTCCGCCTTCGCTTGAAGATCTTATGTTGTGGTTCACGGACCTGCCGCTCGACGCCCGTTACGGGATCCTTGCATTATTGGGACTGATTGCTGGTTCGTTTGCCAACTACCTGATTTACTCGTGGGCCTACTATCCAAGGCACATCAGTCCATGGGCACCGCCTTGTTCGGAAGATTCGAAGAGAACGCTTTTTGATCGCGTTCCGATACTAGGATGGCTCACGCTGCGACGTGAGGCATCGATTCACGGACGAGGCTTTTGGATTCGTCCCCTATTGATCGAACTGGCGATGGCAATCGCGATTCCCGCGTTGTATTGGTTTGAAACGCAAACAGGTGGACTGTTGCCGGCCGAGCTACGCGGAGCCAATACGATCGCTGGATTCTCGTCGTGGGGCCATTCGATTTTCGCGATCCACGCGGTCATTCTTACGCTAATGATGGCAGCAACGTTCATTGATTTCGATGAACAAACGATTCCCGACATCATCACGCTTCCTGGAACTCTATTTGCCATCGTCGTATCGTTGTTGCCGTGGAGAACTTGGCTGCCAGCACAGGTATTTTGGAATGGTCAACTTGGTATCGCCGAGACCATGTTCAATGTGCCGTTTCCATTTGATCCAAAGTGGCAGGGAACAAGCGGACTGGTAACGGGACTGTTCCTTTGGACGGGGTGGTGCTTCGCGCTAGCCGATCGTCGATTGATCGTGCGGCGTGGTTGGGCGAAAGCATTCGGCTACTTTTGTCATGGATTGAAACGCAACCCAACCACGAAGTGGCTCTTTCGGATGTGGCTGATCGGTGCGACTTGTGTGATTTCTGTCTGGTGGTGGGCTCCTCAGGATCCGTGGCGCGGTCTACTCACGTCATTGGTTGGGCTAGCGGTTGGTGGCGGATCGGTTTGGGCAGTGCGGATTGTTGCCAGTGCGGCGATGCGACAGGAGGCGATGGGATTTGGCGACGTCACACTGATGGCAATGATCGGGGCCGTGGTCGGTTGGCAGTGTGCCCTTGCGGCATTTTTCTTGGCTCCTATTGCTGCGATCCTCATCGTCCTCATTCAGTACGTGATCACTCGACAACCTGCCGTTCCGTTCGGGCCCTACCTGTGCGTAGGTACTGCGATCGCGGTGGTCGGGTGGGATACAGTTTGGAATCAAACACTTTCGCAATATGTTTCGATGGGGGCAGCGCTTTTTTGGATTTTGGTCGTGTCGTTAGTCGCAATGGGAGTGTTGTTGTTTGTTTGGAGACTGATCAAGCGGAGCCTCTTCGCCTGAGGCGACCTGCGCCGCCCAATCGATGCCCGCCTATCCAATACGGCGACATGCTAACGATACACGCTGCAACATCGTGCGCCTTGGATGCATTTGCAATGGTTGGATGCATTTGCAATGGACTGAGCGATCCCAATGACGCTCTGCCGCAGCCAAGTCTCTTTTGAACATCGCTTAGTTCGCTGGCTTGTTGAATGGTCCGCAAACTGGTGACCGTCAGATTGAATGGAGAGAGCGGAGTGAGCATGCAGTGTTGATCGAAATGCAGCTCTCGGTTGCCAGCTTGGTCGCGAAAGCAACCATCATGGTGCAATCGCTCCAACAGCGGCGTGAGCATATCGAAGTACCTAAGTCATTGGATGTCTCGTTCCGGCAGGTGATTGCGATTATCGTGTTCCATTCCGACCCCTGCCAAGCTCGCAACTGCGATAGGAAGGTTGTTCGCTATGCGCAAAAAGTGTCCCCTTTTCGGCCCCGCGTGTCCTTTTCTGCTTGTCGGAGTTGTCTCATTGGTCAGCGCGGTAAATGGTGTCCGGCAAGCGTGGCAGTACATCTACGGGCTTCCCACTGGTAGTCAAGCGGTATACCAACCCAAGAAGGTGCTCTGTCCCTCAGTCCCCCCATTGAAAGCCTATCCGACGACCTCGCGGGAAAGCCATTGCCCCGCTCGATCTTTAACGTCGGGTTGCGGCTTTGAGGAAAAAATCAACACAGTCGATGACATGCTTTCTAACTTGACGCTTAGTCAGAGGAGGGGTCAGTCCGAGTTGTTGTTCGTTGTGCCAAGTTCCTTGGAACATGGCGAGCAGATGGTGGGCCATTGCTGGCGTTGCATCGCTGGCAATCAATCTGCGTCTCTTAGCAGACTCCAACAACTCGGTGATTGCCTCTTGGCCACGACGCGGGCCCCAATCGTAGAACTGCTTCGCAAGCTCGGGATGTCGAGTTGCTTCGCTGACCATCAAGTTTCCAAGCTTCACAATCGTTGGGGTCGTGATCAGATTGACCAAGGCAGTCCCAAATGCCACCAATTGAAGCTTGAGTTCTGGCAGAGTCGTGGCTTCACCACCGGTGATTAAAGGTCGATTCTCTTCACCTGCGTGTACGATCACCGCCCATAATAGATGCTGCTTGCTGGCGAAATGGCTGTACACCGTACGGTTAGAAACTTCGGCGTGGGAGGCGATTGCTTCAACGGAAACCGCTTGCATGCCGTGTTCCAGGAAAAGCTCCATCGCGGACTCGATAATCCGCGCTCGCCGTTGTTGATCTTTGGGGCGACCCCTCAGCTTCGGTTGGTAATTTTCTATAGCTTCACCAGGATGGGGCAGGAGGCAAGGCCCGATCGTTTGAATGTCAATTCATCGTGCGAGTTGACACGTAAATACAATTATTACACAATGCAGTGTAGTAATCAAGTCGAGTGGCGTTGATGAATGGCTGCGTCGATCGTTCGAGATTTTGGATGAACCATGTACCGTATCGCGCTCAAGATGCTTTTCTTCGACCAAGCCAAGTTTTTTGGTTTGGTTTTGGGCGTTGCGTTTTCGATCCTGCTGATCAACCAGCAGATGGGCATCTTTCTCGGCCTGTTGTCTCGTGCAGGGGCGATCATCGACGATACGCCGGAGGCAAACATCTGGGTCATGGATCCGGGGGTAAAGAATCTTGATACCGTGTTTCCGCTTCGAGATATCGAGCTGGGACGAGTTCGCGGCGTCAGTGGTGTGCAGTGGGCGGTGCCTTACTTCAAATCGATGGCAACCGTTCGTACCGCGACTGGAGAACTTGAGTCGGCCCTTTTGATCGGTGCAGACGATAGCTCACTGATTGGCATTCCGCTTGAGTTTGTCTTGGGATCACCCGAAGATCTTCGGCGCCCCGATGCGGTTGCTGTCGGCAAGGACGGTTTTGGCAAAGTCTGGTTGGGAGAAGAAATCTCGCTCGGAAAAACGGTCGAGCTGAACGATCGTCGTGCTTACGTCGCCGCAGTTGTGCAGGACTCGCCCAAGTTCACGTCTTCCATCACTTTCTACACTCGTTACACCCAAGCGCTTGCTTACACGAACAACGGTCGCAATCAGTTATCGTTTCTCTTGGTGCGATCGGAGCCGGAATTGGATCCAAAGGAGGTCGCGAAAAAGATTGAGGAGCAAACCGGGTTGATGGCGCTGACGTCAGCCGAATTTCGTCAAAAAGCGGTTCAGTACATTATCGACAACACGGGGATTCCGGTTAGCTTCGGGACGGTGATTGCCTTGGGAATTGTGGTTGGTGTGTGCGTGGTGGGACTCATGTTCAACCTGTTTGTGCTCGAGAACCTGAGGCATTTTGCGGTTCTCAAAGCGATCGGTATCAAGAACAGCCGCCTCATCTTGATGGTCGGCTTGCAAGCGATGGTCGTTGGGTTTATTGGGTATGGAGTGGGGCTTGGTGTGGCAGCTTCTTTTTTCGAGTTCGCCGGCCGTGATCCAAATTTTGCAGGCTTCTATTTACCATGGAAAGTTGCTGTCGCATCGGCAGGCGTCGCGGCGGCAATCATCACATTCGCATCCATCGTTGCGTTGCGACGTGTTCTTTTCATTGAGCCCGCCATTGTGTTTAGAGGATAACGCTTTTGAATGGATTGAAGCCTGAACTCGCAGTTTGTTGCCGTGGGGTCGTCAAGGAATTTGGAAGCGGCCAAGCATTGACGCGCGTGTTGTATGGTGTTGATCTCGATGTTCGCTTAGGAGAGAAGACCTTTCTGGTTGGCCAAAGCGGTTGCGGAAAGACAACACTCATATCGATCATTGCGGGACTGTTAACCGCGACAGAGGGTTCGTTGACCGTGCTTGGCGAGGACCTTGGCAAGCTTCGCGGGGGACATCTAGTTGACTTTCGCTCGAGGAATCTTGGATTTGTCTTTCAGCAATTTAATCTGCTTCCTTCTCTTAACGCTGCTGAGAACGCGGCCGTGCCCCTGATCGGTCAAGGCATCGCGTTCTCCAAGGCGGTCAAGCTGGCGACGGACATGCTCGAGAAGCTTGAGATGGGAACACACGCAAGAAAATACCCACGCCAGTTGTCCGGCGGCCAACAGCAGCGAGTCGCTATCGCGCGCGCATTGCTTCACGAGCCGAAGATAGTCATTTGTGATGAACCCACCGCGTCGTTAGATGCGGAGACAGGCCATTCCGTGATGACAATGCTGAGCACGATGGCGGCGGCAAAGGAACGTGCCGTGATCATTGTCACCCACGACACGCGGATATTCTCGTTTGCCGATCGAATCGCCTACATGGCCGATGGCAAAATTAGCCAAATGGAATCCGGCCAACTACTTATAAAGAGCTAGTGGAAAATCATGAAAACGGCGGTTGCTTTCGGTGCGATTTTGATTGCCTTTATATCGATTGTTTGGGGTGCTTACTTGATCAACAAGAATACGCCCAAGCCGTCATTATCGGAGGTACGATTTACTCCGCCTACCAGTCCGTCGTCCGATTCGCGGGCGAAAGTAGAGCGAACAGCCAATCGCGAAGAATTTATCGGTGGCGTTGGCATCATTGAACCTGCCGGCGAAGCGATCACGATCGGATCGCAACTGCCCGGGATCGTTCGTTCCATTTTCGTAACACCGGGCGACGCAGTGGAACTCGGACAACCGCTCTTGGTCTTGGACGACCGAATCGCGAAAGCAAATGTCGGAATTGCGGTCGCGAACGTTGAAGCGCAGGAAGCCAAGTTGGCTGAGTTAACTGCCCAGATCGATATTCAGAAAGCTCGTGTTGATGCAGCACGGGCCCAGAACTCACAAGTAGAGGCGACTCTGGAGAACGCGAAGTTGACGCTCAAGCGGTCTGAAAAACTCATCACCAGCAATTCGCTTTCTGCAGAAGAATACGACTTGAGCAAGCTCAATTCGAGCTTGGCTGAATCTCGCGTGGTCGAGGCTGCTGCGAAGTATCGAGAGGTGGTTGCCGGCCTTAACCTACTAGATGGTAACAACGGTGCACCATCGATCGATGTTCAAAAAGCGGCCGTTGAGCAAGCCAGAGCATCCCTGGTACGAGAGCAAGTAACGCTTGACGAACATACGATTCATGCTCCCAAGGCGGGGACAATCCTTCAAGTGAAGATTCGAGCCGGCGAGTTTGTGCCAGCTGCCGTATTGGCCAATCCGATCATCACGTTGGGAGTGATCGATCCACTTCACATTCGTGTCGACATTGATGAGACAGAGATCGCTCGGTTCAGGGAATCTGCCGCCGCCTATGCTTCTGTTCGAGGTCGGCCTGAACGCCGCGTCCCGATCGCTTTCGTGCGTTCCGAGCCATTCGTGATCCCGAAAAAGAGCTTAACTGGTGGCGTAAGCGAGCGAGTGGATACTCGCGTTCTGCAGATCATTTACTCGGTCAAGCCGGAAGAGATCGATGCCATCACGGGCCAGCAAGTGGATGTCTACATCGAAGATCAGCCGAAGCAATGATCCTTCCGGTAGGAGCCAATGGGCCGCGCGCGATTCATTCTAGCTTGCGAACCGTGCGCTCCAGTCGGGCAAGCCGACGTGGGGGCGAAGACGAACCAGTTTTGTTGGCCAAGCCAACTGGCCCCCGATGGGCTTTCCCCATCGGTGCCCACGGTTCGCCAGCTACAACAGGCCAACATAACACACACTTAACTCCCCCTAACACAGAACAGACCCCGACGGGCTTGTCCCGTCCGGTGAATCAGGTTCGCTGGTTACAGAGCCGTCAAAGTCACGGCGAGTTGGATATTCCCTCTGACGTCGCTACTCTGGGTAAACGCCTAAACCCAACTCGCACATGACTACTCGACTTTGACGGGGGGTGTTTTTAGGGCGTCCTGCAAGGCCTCGGTGCCGCCCACGATCGGTAGCTCAAGTTGAGTACGAGCTAGGTCCACAGTTAACTGAGTGCCTGGATCGGGATGCAGGGTAAAATCTTTGTCACTGGAAAAAATCATCCAACCAATTTGCTGGCCCTTGGGAATGATTTGGTCATCAGGTTGCAGGTTGAAGTGGACGTCAACGAATTCTCCTGGGACAAGTGGCTTACCGTCGGTCAACGATTCATGGTTTTGCGGGTCTGCCCATCCACGGGTGATGATGTTGTCGGTGATCGACGCTCCTGATTTAGCATTCCACGGTAGTGAAACCAGCCACACCGATAAGTTGACGGCGGGTTTGTTGCTTGACAAACGAATCGTGACGGAGGGAACACCGGAGATGTGAACGGGTTGTTGCAGCGGTTCGGTGACGTAAATCAAGCGGTGCTCGGTCCACTCGGCTTGCGCGAGTGAGTTGCCATCGAACGAAAAATTGTCGATCAGCGTCTCCGTCCCCTGGGCGGAATTGGCTTGCAACGAGAGCCGACCTTGCTCCGGTGCGCCGGCAACAGGATACAGTGAAACGAATTTTGCTTCGGGGTGCGGGTAATCTTCGTACGGCGTCGGGTCATCTGCCTTACTGCCTTCGCGAACGATCCATGACTTCGGATCTTTTTCAACGCCGTTCTCATCGCCCAACAGATACCGCGTAAACCAACGATTCATCATCTTCATCGGCGGTTCACCACCATGTCCAGCTTGATGATAGAAAACTTGTGTGGGCACGCCCTTTTCTTTGAGCTTCGCCGCGATCCGATAGCTGTGCTCCGGGACAACGTTCCAGTCATTGAACCCATGAGCCATCAACGTGGCTGCTTTGACTTTTTCTAATTGATGGATGTAGTCGCGACCGGCCCAGAACGCGTTGTAGTCGCCACTCGTGCGGTCAAAACCGCTCAGCATTTCTTTCTCACGGATTTCGCAATTGCAGTGCTCGCGAGTACCAACATCACCACTGTGAATAAAATCAAAGAGCACGTCGATGTCTTCACCCATGTAGCCACCGGGATGACGAACCAGTCCGTTGGAGCGGTAGTAGTGGTAATACGATGTGTTGGGCGCGATGGGGATGATGGCTTCCAAACCTTCGACGCCAGTGGTTGCCGCAGACAGACAAAGAGTTCCGTTGTAAGACGTCCCCGTCATGCCGACTTTACCGGTACACCACGACGCAACGACGGGTTCACCACCATCGACACCGGTGTAGCCAGCGGCACGTCCGCACAACCAATCAATGACCGCCTTGGGTGCTAACGATTCGTTAATGGCTCCAATCGTCGGGCAGCCTTCAGATAGCCCGGTGCCCGGGGAACAGGAATGCACAACCGCAAACCCCAGCGGAACCCATTTGGCGACTTCGGTTTTAGAAATGATCGGGCGTCTAGTGCGAGTTTTCACCGGCAGGGAAGGTTTCCGTTTCGGTGGCACTTCGCCGAGTTCGTGCCGCGGATCCCAGAAGTCGTCTTGGTCGCCAGGGGCAGTGCCTGCGAAATACGGGCTGGATTCATAAA
>JANOBM010000154.1:0-8877 GCA_031411655.1 Planctomycetaceae bacterium | reverse complement strand
CCGTGCCCGCGGGACATCCCCGGCATTTATCGCCGCGATGTATACCGTGACTGGTTAACTCTTGCGTTTTTGGAAAAGGTGTCTGACCCCGATGGCCGGTACGGCCCTTTGGGTGCTTCGCACCATCGGGGTCAGACACCTTTTCCGCAACATCGACTCAGTCACGGTATAACCACCCAAAACAAAGACAGACCATGACGAACGTAGCAGAAAACTGAAGTGGACCCCATTTTTGGGAACACGCGAGAAAAGAAAATAGAAAAGTTGGTTTTGGTCGGCAAAACTCAGCGTCAAATCGAAGCGACATTACCGAAAACCAAAGAGCATGCGGCAGCGGCCGATCAACAGGAGCCGATTTCTCTATCTCGGAAATTCGCTACGGTGGTCCTAAAAATGGGGTCCGTTTCATTCTTCTCGTAGTTGATCGCCGCTGCTTTTGGCTCGGTATTGAATTTCTTTGTGAACTCACGAACTTTTAATCGACTCCAATCGTCACGTAGCATTTCGAGTAGATTCTGAAGAGCCAGAAGCGTTTAGTAGCGAGATCGCATTGAGTGTTCAATGCGACCAGATCCTTATTCGCCAGTCTTGAAAAATGCTACCTCCCACTCAGCTCATCATTCGTCTCGCTCCCGGTCATGTGCGGAGACTCGCGGATCGGCCGACACTTGATCAGATTGTTGGCGGACCGAGTTTGCTATTGGCGTGGTTGGAGGTGCAATTGGGGCTTCCTCATGCTGAGATGCACCGAGCAGCCCGAGTTATGCAGTTTGCTACGGCGCTGGATTCGGTTTCAGATGCATGCTTCACTCGCAGCATGCAGGCGGATCGTTGGGCAACCGCTTCCGAGCTGCTCGAACGTCGTGACGGGCTGATGCTATGCGGTTGGGATGGAAAACCAAATGATACTCATCCTCGAATCGCTAGGGACTTAGCGCGGGCTGAAGCCGTCCATACCGACGGATTTCCAGGAATAGCTGAACGAATCGCCGCCGTGGGCGAGGCTCTCCACGCGGGCCAAATTTTGCCGTCGCATCAGTGTCAGCTCGAAGAGCCGCTGGAATACTGGCCGAAGGCTTGGCAGGCGATTTTGACGAAACTGAATGTTTGCCAACCTGACGTATCGGTCCCGCTATCACCCAATTCATCGGCCCTATTTAAGGCGGCATGTGTCGTTCGTGGACAGAAGCCATCTTCGATCTCATGCGATGCAAGTTTGCGGGTGACGCAGACTCGCAGCGATACTGCGGCGGTTGAGTTCGTTGCCGCAGTCCTAGCAAATTCACCGGAAAAACTTTCGACGACGGTCGTTTACTGCGAGGACGATGCATTGGCAGTGCGATTGGATGCCTGCTTGCAACGGATCGGGTTGCCAACAATGGGAGCGTCACTTCAAACACGCGCACACCCGGTGTTGCAGGTCTTACCGCTCAGTTTGGAGTTGTGTTGGGATCCCGTCGATCCGCAATGCTTGCTCGATTTTTTGACGCTCCCAGTCCTACCGCTTCCTCGGCCTGCCGCATCATCGTTAGCACGCGCGCTGAGCGAGCAACCGGGATTGGGTAGTGAGGCCTGGGAAAGTGCCTTTGCCGAACTTTGCAAAACATCTGAAGCGGACGATGGGAAATTGAAGGATTGTTTGCTGGAGTGGCTTGGCGGCCAGCGTTCGCCACATGGGGAGCCGATTGCATCCGAGTTGATTTCCGACCAGTGCAAGCGTGTGGCAAAGTGGGCAGTCGGTCGTGCGACGGTGATTTGGCAGAATGATTCGTTGACTCCGACAGATGAGCAGATCGCTATCGTTTTGCACGAAGCGTCCCGTCAAGCGTCCCTGCTTGCCAGTTTAGTGGAACTGGTCGGTGATCTTATTGCTCAGCCGCAGCTTGGGCGATTGCTTGAAGAAGTGATGGACCGCGGGGCGGAATCGAAGCCTTGTCTGGAGGCTGAGGGTGGACCTGTTCGAGTGCGGTCGCTATCAGAGATCGCCGACCCTTACGATCGTTTGATTTGGCTGGGTACAGGTACGGCGGATACGCCGGCATGCCGTTGGTCGGTCAAACAGATTCGCGAGTTTGCCAACGCCGGAATTATCATTGACGATGGAACCCATCGACTGCGTTCTTTGCGTGCAGCCGAGGCTCGGGGCTTCTGTCTTGTTCGCGAGTCGATGCTGACGGTGTTATTGCCACAAAATGCTGAACGACGTTCGCATCCGTTTTGGCTGGCGATTGAGCAGCAGTTACCGAAGGACCCCAAACCAGTTGCGGTTGAGGATTTGATCGAGCGAGATGAAGGACAGGGTCTTTGGCCGTTCGTGTTTAATTGCCAGGCGGTACGGGTCGTCTCCTCGCAACCGATGCGAGCCTTGTGGGAGATCCCCGCAAGGCTGCTGCGTGATCGCGAATACGTTTCGGCATCGGAGTTGCAAGATCGATTGGCGTGCCCGCTGAAGTGGACGCTCCAATATCAAGCCGGCCTCCGATCGAGCGAAATTGCGAGTCTACCGGACGACTACCAGCTTCGTGGTAATCTGTTCCATAAAATCATTGAGCGAGTGTTTGGTAACGAGGGCGACCTGCCCTCAGTGGAACAGGCGGTTGCTCAGGTCGAAGAAACCTTTGACAAACGATTGCCGCTCGATGCGGCTCCGTTGGCTCAACCAGACAAGCGAGTTGAAAGCCACCGGCTTCGCAATGAATTGTCCAAAGCGACTCGAGTATTCGTTACGGCACTCCGATCGGGTGGCTACCAGAGTGTGAAGATCGAATGGCCTTTGGACGGATCGGCCTTTGGTAAACAACTTAAAGGATGGATCGACTGTGTCGCAACGCGAGCAGACGGACGAGAAGCTGTTGTCGACTTTAAGTACGGCGGTCGAAACAAGTACTACGACATGATCAAAGATGGCGAATCCTTGCAGCTTGCAACGTATGCGCTGAGTCGCCGATCAGAGACGGGCCACTTTCCCGCGGTTGCCTATCTGATATTGTCCGATGGCATGTTGTTCACGCCATCTGGTAGCCCACTGGAAGGTGTTGCCAGTGCGGAGGTCATCGACGGTCCGTCCATCGAAAGTGTGTGGAATAACTTTTCAGCAGCAATCATCGCGGCAGATGATTGGCTCACGACAGACAAGCCCGTTCCGGCTAGGCCGCTTCAGGACGCATCGGATTGGCCCGGTGGCACCGAGTTGGTGCTGAAGGAAAAACTGCCTAAAGGGGACACACAAAGTGTTTGTCGCTATTGCGACTATACACGTCTTTGCGGAATCGAGGTCATCCAATGAAAAGCTCTCTCGAATTGGTCAGAGCCGGTGCTGGATCAGGGAAGACGTACAATCTCTGCGACGCAGTGGCGGCGGCAGTCGCGGGTGGATTGGATCCGGCACGAATTATGGCGACGACGTTCACCAAGAAGGCGGCGGCGGAGCTTAAAGGCCGGATTCAGTCCAAGCTACTGATTGGTAGCGATGACCCAAAAGCCAACCATCACAATGCGGATCGGTTGGAATTGGCCGCTATCGGAACGGTTCATGCCGTCGCCCGACTGATACTGTCGCGATACGCCGTCGAACTGGGACTATCGACAAGGCTGGATGTGATTTCAGAGCAAGCAACCGACAGAGTAGTCGCCGAACAATTGAACCAACTGCCAAGATCAGGTTGGGAGGCGTTAGTGCGGTGCGCCGACCGTCTGGGTGTAGATGATCTGCACAAACAGTTGCTCGCGATCCTGGACGCCAAGCGTGGCAATCAGATTTCCGACGAAGATTTGAAGCCCCAATTGCAGGCTTGTGCGGTGCGTGTTTGCCAGTTGCTTTCGCCTCTTGATCATTTGCACTCAGCTAGTATCGATGAACTCAAAGGCCACATCAGTGATGCCTTGGCGGCTCTTGATCGACTCAGCAACGATACCACCAATGACACCGTCTCGGCGCGGAAGAAGCTGCTACACCTTCAAGCTCAGCGTTTTCCATTATGGGGAATGTACGCGGAGGCAGCTCGACTGAAAGCCGGAAAGAAGTCAGGCGCTGACGCAGCACTTGACGCGATTCGTAACCATGCGATTGACGTGCGCCAGAACCAACGTCTGCATGACGATTTGAAGTTATTTGCGGACCTGCTCGCAGACCATACGATTCTGATCGAATCGGGTTGCCAACAGTACAAAACGCAGCGAGGGTTGGTCGACTTTACGGATCTCGAGACGTTGTTTCTTGATGCGCTTTCTAATTCTGATCTGACCGAGCTTATCGCTGAGGATTTCGAATTAGTGCTGGTCGACGAGGTCCAAGATACCAACCCATTGCAGTTAGCGATCTTTCAAGCAATTCGCAGGATCGCGCCGCGTAATCGCTGGGTTGGGGATCCAAAGCAAGCGATCTACAGTTTTCGAGGAACGGATCCAGAGTTGGTCAGTCGTGTATGGGCACAGTCAAAAAGCGTTCCGATGCCACCCCTGGCCCACAATCGCCGAAGCCAAAAAGGCTTGGTGGATTTTGTCGGAAAGGTGTTTTCGCCCCTCTTTGACGATGCAGTTCAGCAACCGACCAAGCCGGGAACGCCACGAGGTGTTGAGCGGTGGCTATATGACACGAAGAACCAAGACCAGGATGCGCTGGCACTTGCATCCGGCATTCTGCAATTGCGCAACGAAGGAACTCGGTTCGGCGATATCCTGGTGCTGGAGCGAAGCAATGCCGCAATCACGAAGCTGGCATCCGCCTTGGAGCAAATGGGAATCCCGTATCTGTTTGAAAGCGCTGGTTTGCTTTCGACTCGTGAAGGTGTGATGACGTTATCGGGGATGCGTCTGGTTTCTGACCGAAACGATTCGCTCGCTGCCGCAACCCTGAAGCACTTTCTGTCTGATCCGACCGAAACAACGCCAGCTTGGATTCTGGAGCGTCTACGAGTATTGCAAGATGAACGGTCACAGCGAATGAGCGATCTCTCGATACACGTCTGGAAACAGCCATGGGATAGCGATCCTGACTTCGCCCTGCTGGAATCCATCGATCGCAAAACGTCGTCGCCACATTCGATTTGCCAATTCGTAATCGAAGCTCTTGACCTTCCTCAACGAATTGCCGGGTGGGGAGATCCTGCCAGCCGATGCTCCAATTTGGATTCGATTCTGCGACATATCTCGGAATACGAAGACGAGATGCTTTCGAGCGGAAAGGCGGTAACGCTGGGCGGTACGATTTTGTATTTGGAACAATTGGCTGCTGATGGAAAAGATTTCAAATTTCCGCCTCTTGGTCCCAACGCCGTGACGATGATGACATACCACAAGGCGAAAGGCCTGCAGTGGCCTGTGGTCATCCTAAGTGGTCTCGATAGTAACCGCGATCCGAACCTGTGGCAGACCTCGGTTCATGGAGGCGGAGAAGATGTTGAAAACCCGCTAGTAGGTCGAGCACTTCACGCTTGGACATGGCCGTTCGGGAAAACCGATTCGCGACCTCCCATGATTCGAACCGGCACAGACTTAGAGAACGATGCGGTGGCATCGAGGGAGGGTCGAGCCAAAGCCGATTTAGAGTATAGCGAAAGCCTGCGTTTGCTTTATGTCGGCTGCACGCGAGCGGAATCAAAGCTGGCGTTCGCCCACCGGACTGGCAAGGATACTTGGCTGAGGTGTTTGCCTGGTATCGACTCCGTTCTCGATTGCACGCTCGAACCCGGTGAGCACTCGCTGGAAAATATTGACACGACCTTTATTCTTCGGCGACTCGTTTCAGACACTGTCGGGAATGTTGTAGACGAAGTACCGAAAAATTGGATCTCACTGCCTGTCACCGATTCAGCGCTCAACGATTCATCATTGCGTTTTCATTCACCCAGCCGAATACTGGCAGGCGCGAGCGGCGTGGATGTGGCGACTGTCAAATCAATCACGCTCTCCGGAGAAGCCTACTTTCCTTCCGATACTCACGAAGAGGACTACGCATCGCTAGGCGACGCGGTTCACAGCTACATGGCTTCGCTTCCGTCATTGCGAAAGGCTGGGGCTGACCGCAAAAGAGTCGTCGCCGAAAAGTGTCTGGCCGCATTCTCGGTATCGGGTAAGCTCGCCCCAAGCGTGCTCGTCGCGGTCGGTGAGCGATTTACAGAATGGGTGAACGAAAAATTCCCTCATGCAATTTGGCGGGTCGAGGTTCCCGTAACGGCTTCCCGAACAGACGGCGGGTCATGGAAGGGCACGCTCGACCTGATCCTCGAACTGCCTGGTGGCGAACTGGTTGTGATCGACCACAAAAGTGCTCCCATCAGGCGTGCGAACTGCGAAGCCAAAGCAAGGCAGTACATCGGCCAGCTAGATGCCTATGACGAGATACTTTCCAAGCACAAATGCAATGTTCAATCCAAATGGATTCATTTTCCACTCGCTGGAGTCATGGTCAAAGTTGAGAAGCAATAGAGATTTCGTTTGTGTCTGATGCAAACAACACTATTCCCAATTACATCGATCACTACGGTACCTCATTGATGTTTCACCAAAACGAAGTCTATCCAAACCAGCCTTTAACGAACTCCACATCCTGCTTGTTGATCAATTGTGTTTCGCCGCTCTCAACCAAAAGAACTTAATTGAATTAAATCGCCCACCGAACCCAGACTGCAAAGCGGCTGACCACATGGCGAAGAAAGTGTGGGCGACAGCATCATTCGCATTCGTAGGAAGACTGGCTGGAGTTACACCAAGATGGTGCAGGCGATGAGACGGTTGGGGGCACAAGGTCTTTCGGCAAACAGTGAAGAACGTGATTGTGGCAGTAGTGCAAGTTTCCAGTATACAGCGGTTGGACCGGAGTCCAACTCGCGTTTACAGTTCGATCGCTTCAACTTCAGCGACGAATCGCTGGTTGTTGTCAGCCAGGAACGCACTGAGCACGTTGAACACGGAGTCACTGAAGCCACCGATGTTCATGATGTCAGCTCGCTCGCAAGCCTGAACGGTTTGGTACGGCTGCAAGTCGATGTTGATCAGCTTTGGAGAAGAACCCGCGGCTAACGCCGTCGGCTCACTCAATCGTCGCTGGTTGGCAACGAAGGCTTCCCAAGCCGTCATCACACCGGTCGAACCGTACCGTCCTGTTCCGACCCAGCTCTCGTTATCGCTGACGAGAACGATGCCAGCGAACTTGCGTTTCGCATGCTTCTGGTTGGCAGCTACCAGCGGCAGCGAACAATCGGTTCCACCGCCACTGTACTTTGCCAGCCGTTCAGCAATGCTCAGGATCGAATCGTTTGGATCGATCTTGGCATCGTAAGCCGAAGTATCGAACGGAATCACAATGCTGTCCGCGTTGCGTCGCAGGATCGCTGCAGCGAACAATGCAGCCACGTCGATGCATTGCATCTTCGAGGTCGCACTCCGAGCAGTTCTTCCTGGGCCATGTTTACCCATGACCGCACAGCTCATCGATCCAGACGTATCCAGACCAATCACAACCGGTCCCGGCAGCTCCGGAACGTTTCCACAGGCGATCTCGGCTGCCTTATGCAGTGCAGTCTTGATCTTCTGCGGAACATTGTCGTCCGCGTTCAAGTACGCAGCAAAGTACTGGTACGGGAACTGCTTCGATCGGCGAATCTCCGATTCGTCTGCAATCCGGTCAACGACGTAGTCAACCATCGCACTTGTTGCGAGCACATCGTGTCGCAACAGCGTGTTCAAGTTCCTACGCAGCGCCTGTGGACCCATCTTGCGAGCCAGTGCAGCCCAAACCGTCGGTCCCTTGGCAGCATCGGACAACAAGTCCCATCGGACGTTGTCGAGTCCACCAGCGATCAAGGTTTGTGCTTCTTCGCTTTCCGAGTTGCGGTACGCGATCAGCGACTGAACTTCAACCGGCAAGTCGGCCTCCGTCGCCGGTGCCCACTTGTCGACTTCCTTATCAGTCAACCAACCGAACATCGCTCGGCGAGCGTTATCCTTCGGGGTCGGCCGAGCCATGCGCAGGATGTCCCGCAAGCTCGGGTCACTACCGATCGACGCGCTCAGCAGCTTTCCGACCGAAGCCGTGTTCAACCAGCGCTGGAACGCTCGCTGCACAGAGCTCGACAAGCCAACGCGGCCTTTACCAGCCTTGTTCTTGAACTGGCCAGATCGGATCATCTGGAACACAGTTCGCAGAACGCGACCGTTGTCGACCACGCGATCGAAGACTCGGTGCATCAGCTCCGTATCACGAACCGACAGCGCGACCAGCAATGCTGCTGGCATGTCCTTCATGAACGCCTTTTCACGAGCGTACAGAGCCAGTTTCGCTAGGTACTGGTTGTCGTCGACTTCGTCGATCAACTTCAGCACTTCGTCGAGCTGCGTCTCCGCCGTGCTGTAAAACGCATTACCGAATGTACCCGTAGCGGCAACTTGAGCCAACGCGTGCTTCGGCTCGAGCTTGTACGCGAGGCCAACCGCTTCGTTGACTGCATTAGCTCGCGGCAATCGGCTTGTAAGACTAGCGAAAAGAGACTTGTTGGCCATCCGTGCGATCTCCTCAATTGAAAACTGTTCGACGAAGGGTTGTTGAGAATATGGCTTTCGCCATCGTTTAACAGACGATTTAATCCCAACTGGCAGTCGAACGAGAATCGCAAAGCAGGCTAAGCACACCGCTTACTCCGCTTCCCCTTGTGCATTCATTTGTTCTTTGATTGCGTTTAAAGCCCGCTGTGATGCGGGAAGTTCACTGAAATTGACTAACGAAGTGAAAATCAGACATTGCTCTACCATTGAGCTACAGCATCTTTGCAGATGCTGATGAGACTCGAACTCACGACACATGTACTCCGATTTGGCAGTCAGTCAAAAAGACTCGCCGCAACAGTCTCCCATTGCGACGAGTCAGAAAAATGCAACTGA
>JANOBM010000153.1:0-19716 GCA_031411655.1 Planctomycetaceae bacterium | reverse complement strand
CGCGCGTTGGTAGATCGTCGAATTTGGCCTGCCATTGACCTCAGTCGAAGTGGCACACGGCGGGAAGAAATGCTGAAGGATCCTGAGGAGTACCGGCGGACCTCATTACTTCGCCGAGTCCTTGTCGAGATGTCACCAGTCGAAGCGATGCAGTCGTTGACAACGCAGCTTCGAAAGACGCAGAATAATGCTGAGTTCCTGATGAGTTTACGAGAGCCAAAGTGAAGCGAGCTGACGATTCAAGTGATTCACAGGGGCTGCCTGGCGAAATCAGGGGCACCGCCGGTCCTGTTCCGATCGGTAGGATCGCGATTGTTGCATCCCGTTACAACTCGGCTGTGTGCGAATCGCTGGCCGTTGCGGCGATGGATACGCTGGTCGAAGCTGGGGTGAATCGTGAAGACATTCGAGTCATTCGTGTTCCCGGAGCATGGGAATTGCCCCTCGCGGTTTCGCGAGCGCTGTACGACAACAAAACGATCGCCGCGATCGCGTTTGGCGTCGTGATTCGAGGCGAGACGACCCACGACGAGCACATTAACCGTGCTGTCAGCATGGCGCTGATGCAACTTGGCATCGATACGGAGAAGCCGATCGGTTTTGGGTTGTTGACATGCAACACTCAGGAACAGGCCGAGGCTCGCGCCGGCGGCTCTGTCGGCAACAAGGGTATTGAAGCCGCCGAAGCTGTGCTTGAAATGCTGCGATTGCCTTAAGTGTCGACTACAAGTCTCCGTCGAGTGCTCCGTCAAAACTTAATTTGAGAGTACGAAGGAGACTTCTTGTCCGTCGGCAAGCATTGTCAACGACGGACTGGAGGTCCCGTCGTACGCATCACCGTCAAGCCTAAAGTTTAGATTTGACAAAACACCCATAAAGACGTTGCTGTGTGGTGAATGCCGCGAACGACTACAGCATATTTCGGAGTACCGTCGGAAGGATGCCGCCGTTGCGATAATACTGCATTTCTACGGGCGTATCGATTCGAACTAAGCACTCGATCGTCTTCCTGTTGCCCGCGGGATCGGTAAACACCACCGATACGCTCGAGCGAGGCTCCAACGCGTCGGACAGCCCCATGATGTCGATCGTTTCCTCGCCGGTCAGTCCCACGGATTGCCAGGTCGCACCGTCAGCGAATTGAAGAGGCAAGACGCCCATTCCGACTAAGTTGCTACGGTGGATCCGTTCGTAGCTCGCCGCAATCACCGCTTTCACACCCAATAACATCGTCCCCTTGGCTGCCCAGTCACGACTGCTACCCGTGCCGTACTCGGCACCGGCAATGACTACAAGTGGCACCGCGTCAGCGATGTACTTCATCGCAGCATCGTAGATGCTCAACACTTCGCCGTCGGGCAAATGGCGAGTCCAGCCGCCCTCAGTCCCTGGCGCGACATGGTTGCGAATTCGGATATTTGCAAACGTACCTCGGACCATGACCCGATCGTTACCACGACGACTTCCATAGCTGTTGAAGTCTTTCTTCTCCACACCGTGCTCGCGCAGGAAGCGTCCGGCTGGTGTATCACCACCGATTGAACCTGCCGGCGAGATGTGGTCAGTAGTGACAGAATCGCCAAGAAGTGCCAGTACTCTTGCACCATGGATTGGCGAGATCGTGGGCACCGTATCACCACCGAGCAAATCCAGGAACGGCGGATGCTGGATGTAGGTGCTGGAGTCATTCCACTTGTAAATCTCACCACCATCGACGGGGATTGCGTTCCACAGCTCATCGCCTGCGACGGCTTTGCCGTATTGTTCGGTAAACATATCTGGGGAAATCGCCCCGGCAAGAACATCACGGATCTCTTCCGCCGAGGGCCAAATGTCTTTGAGGTACACATTCTCGCCTGACTTCCCTTTACCGATCGGGTCGTTTGGTAGATCGATATCGGTCGTTCCGGCCAATGCGTACGCCACCACCAGCGGAGGGCTGGCAAGGTAATTCGCTCGGGTGAGCGGATTGACCCGCCCTTCAAAGTTTCGATTACCACTGAGTACTGCGGACGCCACCAAGTCACCGCGAACGATTGCATCGGCCACCGGCACAGGGAGAGGACCGCTGTTGCCAATACAAGTCGTGCACCCATATCCAACCGTATGGAAACCCAATTTCGCGAGTGGTTCGGTCAAGCCGGCGCGATCAAGGTAATCCGTCACTACGCGCGACCCCGGAGCTAAGCTCGTCTTCACATAGGACGGCACCGTGAGCCCTCGCTCAACCGCCTTCTTGGCTAGCAGGCCAGCGCCGATCATAACGGACGGGTTGCTTGTGTTTGTACAGCTCGTGATGGCTGCGATGACAACCGCACCATGACCGATCTCGACGGATTGCCCGTGATTCGCCGCCATGTCTGCCATCTCGCCATCGACGGTGGCCTTCGCATGCAACGCGTCGGCAGCGATTCCAAAACCTGATTTGTTAACCGGCGATGCTAGCGCGGCGCGGAATGAGTCGCGCATGTTGCGAAGCGTGACGCGGTCTTGCGGTCGCTTGGGCCCAGCCAAGCAAGGCTCAATGGTTGACAGATCAAGCGACAGGCGTTTGGTGTAGTTAAGCGAGATACCCTCTTCTCGGAACAAACCTTGCTCCTTGCAGTATCGCTCCACTAACTGCACTTGCTTGGGATCGCGGCCGGTCGCACGCAGAAAAGCAAGCGTGATGTTGTCCACTGGAAAGAAGCCCATCGTTGCACCGTATTCAGGCGCCATGTTGGCGATCGTAGCGCGGTTTTCCAAGCTCATGCTCGACATGCCTTCGCCGAAGAACTCGACGAACTTATTGACGACGCCCTCTTTGCGAAGAAGTTCTGTAACGCGAAGCACCATGTCGGTTGCCGTTGCGCCCGATGGTAGTCGCCCAATCAACTCCATTCCAATCACTTCGGGCATAAGCATGTAAAGCGGTTGACCAAGCATGTTGGCTTCGGCCTCGATCCCGCCAACACCCCAGCCCAACACACCCAACCCGTTGATCATCGTCGTATGACTATCCGTTCCGACAAGCGAGTCTGGCATGGCAACCAGTTGGCCGTTGCCATCGGCACGAAGTGATACAACGCTCGCCAAGTATTCAAGGTTAACCTGATGAACGATGCCCACATTCGGAGGTACGACGCGAAAGTTAGAAAACGCTTGCTGCCCCCATCGAAGGAACTCATATCGCTCTTGGTTCCGTTCGTATTCGACCGCCACGTTTCGACTGAGCGAATCATTGCCGCCGAAGAAGTCGACTTGGACTGAATGGTCGATTACCAAATCAACAGGAATGAGCGGATTGATCTTGGATGCATCTCCGCCAAGGCGTTTCATCGCCGATCTCATCGCGGCCAAATCCACGACCGCAGGGACGCCTGTGAAATCTTGCAGAACGACTCGCGAAGGCTTGAACGGGATTTCCTGGGGCGCGGGCGCTGATGCGTTCCAAGCGGCTAAGTTTCGAACGTCTTGTTCGGTGACGGCGAAGTTATCGCAATTCCTCAAGACCGCCTCGAGCAAAATCCGGATCGAAAACGGCAGTTTGCTTACCGCTCCGAGTCCGGCGTCTTCGAGACGACTCAGTCGGTAGATCGCGGCGCGACCTTGTCCTGTTTCGAATGTGTCTCGAGCGGCAAAAAAGTCAACGCTTGCGGTGGTCATCTCGTCTCGTGAACCTATCAAAGTTGGTCTGGTATTTGCGAACTCGCTTGCAACAAGCAATCACGCCGTCTTTCGTTTTGGGCACGACTCGTGAAGCCGTTATCGGGCGCCGTGTCGGAGCGCTGGAACTGGCTCCTTTGGCATGCTTGAGGATTGGCCAAGTTTAGCGACAGCGAGTGAGACTGTCTGCTACTTCACCACGGAAGCCGCCAAATCTTCCATGACGGCTTGAAATACAGAGAATCAGTCACCAAATCCCGCCATTTATGGGGCCGTACCGTCCCTTGTATTTTGCCTATTGGTAATAAACTTCCCTCGACTTAACCGGATGAAACGATATTCCCAGGGCTGGCAAATTGGGATGACTTTGCCGTGCGTAGCGGTTCGTCTGGTGATAACGATAAAAACACGTCGATGACTACTGCGAACCTCGGTCGCGTGGCGGCACACGAATTGGGGGTAACGTCCGAAAATCGGTCCCGCTGAGGCAACCTCGATGAGTCATCTCGAAATTCGCAAAGCATCCAAGCGACTCACGCTTGCGATAACTGTCGCCGCCAGTTCGCTTTTGAGCGCCAACGCCGAACCGGCATTGGCTGACCACGCTGCCCATGGCCCAATTTATCGCACCCTCGACAGTCTGGCCGGGGGAATTGAGTGCGCGATCTCCGTGACTGCAAAAGTGGGCGACCGAATCATGCGGCGAAAAACGGTCACATGTGATGACGGGTGCGATGCTGCCTTGCTTCATGAACTCAGTCATTCACCCGATGTGATTCAAGACAAGCCTGCCGTGCGGTTACCGATTGCTCCTCCGATGAGCGAAGATGCTCAAGACGTGGGCCCCGAATCGTCGTCCGACCAAATGCAAATGGCACCTGTTTTCCCGGAACCTTACCGTCAGCCTCCCGTGATCCAGGCAAGACCGATTCCGACGCCGCAGTCGGTCCCGATGAGAACGGCGCCGCGAACGCAGCAAAACAACCGTAAACCCGCCAATCCCACTCCGCCAATTCGGACGCCTGAGGAGGAGTGGCTGGATAGTTTTCCTGCGGAGTCAAATCAGGCGGTTCCGAATGATCAGCGCCCCGGCTCCAAGGCGCCCCGACTTCGCGATCCGTCGGAGACTTATGATTCGTTGCCCGACCCGTTCCTGGACGATCCGCAAACGTCGCTTCGAAAAGGGTCGTCGACGCAACCGGTCAGCTATTGGGAACCATGGTAGTAATTCGGACTCCCGGTTTGTGTGCTCAGCGAACTTAAAACCTCGCCGAGTAGAAAAACCATTCGGAGTAGAAAAACCTCACCGCGCAGATTTCTTCGCACTGGGAAATCCCACGTCGCTCGGTTCGTTGCGTTACAATCAACGCCTTCTTGACGTCGGGCGACATGCCGCTTCGACGTGTCGTTGCGCAACTCAACCCTTTTGGCGGGACCGATCGAATGGCAATTTCAAAAAATCAATTTGCGTGCTGCGAATCCGATAGAAGGCAGTTTCTCAAGGCGACTGCGGCGACATTGGCTGCCGTTTCGATACCGAAGTTTGCGTACGCTTCGCCGTTATCCACCAGCGCGGCAGAAACGGTCGTCGCGGAATTCTACCAATCGCTATCCGACGCACAGAAAAAAGAAATTTGCCATCCATTCAATGACGGCCTGCGAAGTCGTGTGAACGCGAATTGGCATGTGTCGAAGCCGCTCATCAACGATGATTTTTACTCGGACTCGCAGCGCGCGATGATCGAAAAGATTGTTCGCAATTTGACAAGCGCCGATGGTTACAAGCGACTTGAAGAACAGATGGAATACGACGACGGGGGACTTGGTGCCTACAGCGTTGCTGTGTTCGGTGAACCCAACCAGTCGGCCCCATTCCAGTGGCTGCTCACCGGTCGTCACTTGACCCTTCGCGCGGATGGTAACACGTTGGAAGGTCGAGCCTTTGGCGGGCCGATTGTCTACGGTCACGGAGAAGAATCCAGCGCCGCGGACAATCTGTTCTACTATCAAACCAAAAGGGTCAACGAGGTGTACGCTTCGCTTGACAAAGCCCAAGCCGCTCTCGCATTGGGCAAGAATCCGCCGCAAGAAACCCAGGTGAATCTACAAGGTGCAGCCGGCAACTTCGCGGGAGTGGCTGTGGGCGACCTTTCGTTGGATCAGCAACAACTCGTTCGAGACGTTCTGGGCACATTGCTCGCCCCCTACCGCGAAGAAGATTCGCGCGAAGCTCTGTCGATCATCGATGCCGGGGGTGGAATTGAGTCGCTACGCTTCGCCTTCTACAGCAATGAAGATCTTGAGGGCGATGGAGTATGGGATATCTGGCGAATTGAAGGACCCAGCGCGGTCATTCACTTCCGAGGGGCTCCCCACGTGCATGCCTACGTTCACATCGGCGACTCGAAAGTCTAAACAATCGTTCTGGCAAAAAGGGGAGCCGAGTTTCCCTTCGCGTCCTGCCGTTTCTCGCGAAAACAGCATGTGATATTGAACAGTCGATAATGGCTGGGAGTTAATGAACGTGCGATATTGACTGCGCGATCTTCCAATTGGTATCGCATCCTTCATGGAGCGATACTGCCTGACGGTGATCTGCCGCTGGGGCCATGGGATGGTCCTCGTTGGGTTATTGGTAGGCTGCCAAGTGCCTTCATCGATTCACGTTTGGGCTCCACCGCAACTTCGTTCGACGGTAGGCCGGAAAGTGGCGATCGCCCCCATCAACGGCGATGCTCAAATCGCAAAGCCGCTTCATGTGGCGATGTTAGCGCACTCCCCACGCGATCCAGGGCGTGAAATTTTCTGTGTTGATGGCAAGGCGATCGAGCAAAACCAAACGATTCGCCTTGCATCGGCCTTGGAGGGTGAAACCAGCGATATTGCGATGCTTTCCGCAGCTCGCCGTCAGGGAGTGGATTTTGTACTAACCGGCGAAGTGCTCAAACAACCCAGCGAAGCCCGTCAGGAACTTCACCGCGCGAATCAGGCGTTGGATGCCCGATCTGACGAACCGAAAGGGGGAGAGTCACAGGTTACGGTTTCCTGGAAGCTAGTCGACGTTCATGGTCAGACGCCAGCGATGGGGTTTCCGTTAGTCACCCGCTATGAGGCAACCCTTGACGACTCCTCCATCGCAAACCTGATAGCCAGTGATGCATGGAAACTGATCGCGCCAAGCGTTGCAACGGATCGCATAAAACTTGCCGCCCCCCGGTTATCGCTGGGCAGTGTTCAGCTTCGTCGTGGCAATCAGCTTGCAACGGAGGGGCAATGGATGCTCGCCGAAGAGGCTTGGGAAAAACTAGTAGCAGCCAATCCAAATAATCACGCGGCGCTTCATAATTTGGCGATTGCCGCAGTCGCTCGACAAGATTTTGATGGGGCGGCGCTGAAGATTGGTGCAGCGCTGCGTCTAAAGAACAAACCACTGTACCGGGAGACTGCAGTTTGGATCGAGGCGCGGCAGCGTGACTATCACCTAGCGTTTGATCTCCCCGATCCTGTCAATGGCTGGTCTGCCACAAGCCGTTAAACAGGCGACTAAGCGGCTTTGTTAAAAATGCTACTTCCTGAACCGCTTCGTTTGATTTCTGATTTGCCACGTTCATAAGTGGCGCCGAAATCTCCACCGTTCCGAAGAATGCCTAGCAGGTGGGACGCCATTTCGCCTAGATGGAACTGGCAAACGAACAGGGCAACGGCACGTTCTCTACTCAAGTCAACGTCATTTGATAATTTTTGACAACGCACTGCGAGGCCATCCGAACCGGCCAACCCACAGCGATTGAGCACGTCCCGGAGACTCACTCCCGAAAGAGGTGCTTCGGGATCATGCAGTAGCAATTGCCTGTCAGCGATCAATCGCTCTAGCTCTTCCAGGCATCGCGTCAAAACGACGGTAGAGCTCTCAACGGATGGGGCATTGAGCTGAGTGGTCCCCAACCTTGTCTCATCCATCGTCTCGTTAAGTTTTTCGATGCATTGTTGCAACAAGTCGAGATACTGCGCCACGCGATCCAACCAGGGATGGGTCATCATTGACTTCTTTGCAAGCGGAATAATTCATACATCGGATCAGCCACCGAACTTGCCGATGCCTCCGAGATTTCTTCTACCAAAACTTGATCGAGTTGTTGTTGGAAGACTTCCTCACCACGTCCGCCGTGAAAGTAGGCAGGCTTACCTTGAGTGGAACGCATGGATTGAAGTAGTTGCCCAAAAAGCGTTTGCCCCACAAAGTCGGTAAACGCTTTCCGCGTCGGGTCATCATTTGAATTGCTTGTCGGTTTTCCGGCGTCAGACAACTCGTGACCGGGCAAGATTTGACGTTCGTTAAACTCTGGAAGCCGTGGAAGGGTTGTTGGCGGGAGTGAACTCTTCGCCGACCAATCCGCGGTTGTCATTGTTGGCGTGGTACTGTGAATCATTCGAATACGACCTCACCGTAAAGATCGCCTTTGCGTTTGAGAGTCTTGATGATCGCGATCAAATCATCAGCGGGCACGTCGAGTGCGTTTAATGCATCGGCAAGAGCCTTGAGTTTCGCGTTTTGTGCCTCTGGCGGTTCGCCGACCGATACAAGGTTTTCGGTCTTCGCGCCGCCTGCCTCAATTCTCAAGTTGCGATGAGTAATTAATGAAGGAGCGATTTCGACATCCTCGCCGATCACCACGACCCCATCGCGTTCGTTGATTACCACGCGCGCGGAATGACTAGACAATTCAATGGGAATGTTCAATAAGAATGAAATGAATTTAATTGGATTGTCCTGATACAACTCCGGAATCGTTACCTCGACATGCAATTGATCGATCGCTTGCGCTTGAGTTCGTCGTTCGGAAGACGTTGCCGAATCCGCACCAGGTGCTCCGAGTGTTAATGCTGACAGATTGTTGATTTCGTCTTCAATCCGTTGAGTCGTGTCAAAGGTGGCGAAGTCGCGGTCGAGAATGAGCGTTATTTTTCCGTCCATTTGAAAGGAAGCGCGAATGGTTGACTCCATCTTGCACCCCGACTGAATCCTGGCGGTGGTGGGTGGACCGTCGGGTGAAATGCTTACCACGCCCTGGGCGGTCGCATAAACCGTCGGGTTATCGGCGCGAGGGCCGAGAAGCGGTGTTAGCATGAGGTAGCCACCATCAAGACTCTTAGCGTTAATCGCATTGATCGACACGTCGAGCTGATCGCCTTGCTGGGCCCCGACAGCGGGCAGATTCACGGTTACGAAAACGAGAGCGACATTTTTCGCGTCTTTCACATCTTCGACATTGAGTTGGCCAGTGCCGTCGACCCCGACTTGTCCGCCCATCAATTGCATCATCCTGGCAAGAGCGCGTGTCGTGGGAAGTGCCGCACCATCGCCGGTGCCTTTAAGTCCGACAACAAGTCCCAGGCCCTGCAGGGTGTTGACCTCTTGTCCCTTCAATCGACAAAGGTCGCCAAGCTTTAAGCCGGCACCTTCCACGATGTTGACGAAGGGCAGGCACGCTGCCAGGAAAAGGATCACACGGATAAACATAAACAAAGATCTCAAACGCCTATAACGGATTGAACTCATTGATCCAACGAGTCAGCCAGCCACGCCGGTAGCCGTCTCGCAATTGCCCTTCGTCATCTTTGACGATGCTAAGGTCAAGCAAATCCTTACTGAGCACGACATTGTCTGGCGCAATGTCTTGCGCACGGCAAATACCGGTAAGTGCGGTTTGCCAAACATTGTCGTTAGAGCGAATGGTTTTTCTTGCCTCAAGTACCAGGTTTCCATTGGGTTGGATGTCAACCACGCGTGCGGCAAGGTTGAACGCGATCGACTCACGCGACTCGATCGACGAGTTTGCACGGTAAAGCTGGCTGCTCTGACCGTTGATTCGAGGATCCCCCGTCGTTTGGTTATCCGTTCCAAGATCACCTTTACGAATTGCGATCCAGTCTTTGAGAATCGCATCATAAAGTGTGCTTCGGCGAGATTCGGCGATGCCGTCGGCACGGGTTCGAGCGATTTCATCAACACGGATGGTAACGATGTCCTGAATTCGATAGGTACGCGTTGTCGAAGGCGGTGAATACGTCCAGCTGGCACTCGCAAGCCCGACGTCTCCATAACCAGGCGTTGCTCCTGAAGGGGAGCCTTCTGCAGGGTTAAGGCGCGAAAGGGGAATGCCTTGTGTTGATTGCCCTGACACGGACGTCGTTGGCGCTGAACCCTGAATCGATGATCCGGGCAGTATCGAACCTTGCGACCGAGAGGATGCAACGGGACGACGAAATAGAGACGTCTCTTGGGCGAGAGCCGTTTGCGGCAACGCAAGCATCAACATTGCAAAGGCAAGCGACCGTCGTACTCGAAAATTAGCGAGAATAATGGCTTTCATTGGACTCTCGGTGGACGTGTTAGGATTTCAACTTGACCCGCAGCAGCGACTCGAGCCATCAGTTTTTTTCTCGGCTCTAGAGTTTCGATGGGAATGAGATCCCCGACTGCACCATCTGCGAGTGTTTTGGCGTTGGTCGATACCGTCAGACCTCCGCCGACGACGCGGACTTCTACTAAATCACCCCGTGTGATGACCTGTACCGGTCCGACTGCAGAGCGTGTGATCGGACGATCTTTCTGCAGCACGGTCTGTACTTGCATACCGATCACTTCGCTCATATCCGTCACAACGCCCTCCAGCGAGAGGTTGCGAGTCGCGGGAAGTAGGTGCATGTCGTCTTGCGTGAGAATGTGCCCACGGCGTAACCCTTCCTTGGATACGACGACCAACGGGCGGGTAACCAGTTCGACTTCAATGGTTGAAGTTACTGGTTCACGCGAACTCATCCCTGTTACTTTTCCGTCGTTCATTCCTTCAAGGGGTTCAGCGACAAAGCTGATCGTATCGACCCTGCGTAAATCGACCAACTCTTCGATGCCCTGCTGGTTTGGGTCAATTTGAATATCGTATGCATCACGAAGCCGAACGTCGTAACGATCAACGGCGTATTGAATCAGGCGAATGATTCTTTCACGCTCAGAAAGAGGCATTGGGCGCATTGACTTCGTCGACTGTCCGGATCCAGCCGTCCCCGCCGAAAAGCTCGAAGCTCGGTAGGGCTGACTCGCACCGGATGCTTCAATCGGTATCGAAGCGGGTAAGCTCTGTGAAGTCATTTCATCAATTGGAAGTAACTGAAGCGTTTTCTCATTTGCAGCCACTTCAGGTCGTTCCAGGGTTACTCGCACCGTATCGGGGCCGGACCATTCAATATCGGTAGCCGATGTCGATCGTGCGAGCATTTCCGCCAAGCGACTCCGCTGAATGACCATTTCGTGCCCACCGACCGGCATCAAGCCGATGATCGAGTTTCCTGTACGCTCCCACCAAGGTGCAGCGCGGTCGACGGGGTCTGCCACATCGCGAAGACGTAACAAAGGCGTGGTGACAATGGCGTTTTTCTTCATGTGCAACGACCACGCGATCGATTCGTTCGATTGGGACTGCGACGGTAAGGCGTCCCGAATCGGTATCAAACGAACATCCTGGGATAACGCTTCGCTGTTATCGAAATGGATTCCGACAAGGAAAAGAGCAATCACCGTGAGTGGCGCAACGAAACCGTGTGTTCGAATGAACGTAAAGGCCAATGCGTACGATCCATCCATTCTTGAAAACACAGTTTTTCGCTTTCTTCCTCGGTGGTCATTCATGCGAGCTAGAAGCGTCGGAGATTGGAAATGTTTTGCATGATTTGATCACCCGCTTGAACGGCTTGGCTATTCAATTCAAACGCCCGCTGGGTCGTGATCAAGTCGATCAGTTCTTGAACGGGCTCAACGTTCGATGCTTCGAGGTTGCCCTGTCTCATGGTTCCCCGGCCGTTGGTGCCTGGGTTTCCGGACTGTTCCGGTCCGGATGCGTCGGTTTGGAGGTACATGTTCTGGCCCACTTTCTGCAGGCCGTCAGGATTGATGAATTGAGCCAATTGAAGTTGGCCCTGAACGGCAAGTTGAGTGGCGCCAGGCTGGCGGACCATGACTTCGCCGTTGCTATTGATCACGACTGCAGTTGCATCGGGAGGAATTTGAATCGGTGGGTCAATCAATCGGCCGACCTGCGCTGAGCCAATGACAAGTTGACCGTTCGCGTTGATGTCTAAGTTACCCGCCCGCGTGTACATTGTGTTTTGGGAAATTGGATCGAGTACTCGCAGGTAGCCCGGTCCCTCAATCGCTAAGTCAAGTTCGCGCCCCGTCTGCTGAAGCGTTCCTTGTCGTTGATCGGTTTGCGTGCTGGTGATGCGAACGCCCAAGCCCACTTGGGTACCGACGGCCGTTGGAGTTTGACTTGCATCTCTTGCACCCGGATAGACTTCGGTGCGATAAAGCAGATCCTCGAAGTTGGCGCGGTCTTTCTTGAAGCCTGTCGTATTGATGTTGGCCAAATTGTTGGCGATGACGTCGAGCTTGGTTTCCATCGCCTCCATGCCGGTGGCGGCGGTGTAAAGTGTTTGAACCGACATGGCGTGACCAACTCCTTAAAGTCGAGCGACTGGACTAACGCTGAAGAACACGACTGATCAATGAGCCCATCACACTGTCCTGGTTCTGAATCATTCGCACGTTGGCCTCGTAAGACCGTGACGCCTCGATCAATTCCATCATGGCACCGGTGGGGCTGACGGCCGACGACTCCAGCATCCCATTGGTTACTTGTCTATCGGCAGTGGCAGCAATATCAAATTCTGCCAGCGGTTTGAACAGATTTCCGCCGGCATGGGAAAGGTCACCAAGCGACTTAGGCTTTGCTATCATCAGTTCGCGAACCTCGCCGCCCTGAACAATTCGCCCGCCTTGTTGAATTTGGTAGGGCAAGTTCGGTGCGATGCGAATCGCTTGGCCATCCGAATTGAGCACCTCCTCGCCAGCCTGCGTGATCATTTTGCCGGTGCTGTCAAAGAGGAAATTGCCGGCTCGAGTCAGCAGCTGTTCATCGCCTCTGCGGACGACGAAAAATTGATTTGAATCGTGGAGTGCGAAGTCGGTATCGTTGCCGGTACGATTCATAACACCGACGTCGAAATTAGTGACCGCTGGCTTGATGGTCACTCCACCGCCCAAGTCGTCGATTCCGCCTTGACCGGGTTTGACTTCGCCGCGTTCGATCATCTCCGCGAAACGAGCTTGAAGTACCGCGTGTTCAGGTTTGAAACCCGCCGTGTTCACGTTCGCCAAGTTGTTGCTGAGCACCTGCAATCGGTGACTTTGAGCGTTCGCGCCCGCAGCACTGAGATAAACACCATATGGCATGGTACTAGCCGTTGTTCCTTTTCGCCCCACCGTTCCGATGGTGGACTAACAAAAACGGCTAGCCACTGGCAAGTGCGAATCCATTGCACATAGGATCTATCCGAAAGCCATTAGCCGCTTTGGCGCTAGCCGCGGGTCTCTTCGGTTTTCGGATAGGTTCTTAATGGCGCTAGTGGCGTCCGGGTGTTCGGTCCGCACAGTCCATCTTTATTTCGCCGTTGGCGAACACTTCGATGGGTTATTTCGGCCGAACATAGACCCGCAACCGCTTTGACGAATAAGTGTTGCCGTTTCCCATAAAGGTCCAGTCGCGATTCTCGCCTGTATTGTTCCCAATGCCGATGTCGGCGGATCCACCAACGACCCAGTGGTTTATCGCCAACAATGTTTGACCTGCGCCAAAATTGTGTATCTGCATCGACCCATAACCATCGACGGGAGGATAAATCTCATCGCCGAAGTCATAGACCGCGTCGGCGGCACCGGGGACATTGGCGACATTTTTTTGAGCGTAATTGCTTGGCCAAAACTCGATGTTGCCGGTTGCGATGTTCATCCCTGAAGTCACTTCTTTCACATTGCTAAAAACATCCATCGCTTTGACCGGTTGTTGAAACGACGCTTGCGATGCGAACGTGGGGATACCAATTTTTCGGACGTCATCAGAAAATGCATCCATCGAAACAAAGATGGCTTGATCGGCGCCCCGTGCTGTTCCAAGCTCAAGAAGGTAACCAACACGATCGAATGCTGGCGCGCCGCGACTGTTGTCAACATCGTAGTTGATTTCGCGGCCAAGTTTTTCAAGATTCAAGTCGTAAATCAGTTTGTATTCCGCTGCGATGGGGAGCGAGCTGAGGAAATCTGGTTCATCGCCAGCGCGGAAGGCACCGACGGGGAGACCGCTTCCACCGGCGAGATTAGGCTCAGCGAGCATGTTCCATGCGAATCGCATCGCTACCGGGGCCTTCACCTTTTCCGACGAAAGAGAGACCGAGTCACCGTCTATCGTCGCCACTGCCGGTTGAAAACCATTGGAGCCGATGCCAATGATTTCAAAATGAGTGGGCGCTTTGCCATCACGGGTCTTCAAGCCGCCACCGGTGTTCTTAAAGGTGATCTTCAGCCGATCACCGAGCAGTTCCAGTTTCGCAAACTCTGGGCTGTTGGCGACAATATCCGTTTTCCCATAGTCATTCTTGAGTGCCAGGAGTGCCAATCGCAGCCCGACATCCTGTTTGTTCGGTGGATGAATATCGTTGAGCGTTGCAATGTCATTGATGACGACCATGCCTGTGTTCGGAATCTGCTGGACCGCCGCTTGAGCTTCCCAGAACTCAGCTAAGATGGTCGGATTCTCGCTGCCGTACTGGTAGGGAGCGATCTGAACGTAGTAAAACGGGAAATCTCCCTGATCCCATAGGGTTCGCCAGCCGCCAATCAAGGCACGTTTCTTTTCGAGGTACATCATGCCCTCGGTATGATTGGATTCGCCTTGATACCAAATGGCTCCGCGAATGGGGAACCCAACCAACGCATGGATCATGCCGTTATACAGCATGGTCGGGTCTTGATTGCTACTGAACGGTACTAATTCAGATGGATAGGCAGGGCTGGGGGAGAGCGTTTCAGTTGAATCCAAAACGGTCTTCGCCTTCTGGGTCCAGTCCTCAACCGCCTCGATGTAGGAAGAAAGACGCTTACGGTATTCCGGAGTTCCTGGGGTTCGTCCGATTACGGATCGATGGATATCTCGCAGCGCATCGACTTGTTTAAAACCGATCGGTGGCGTCCATGGTTCGACTCGAGTACCTCCCCAAGACGAATTCACCAAACCAACGGGCACCTTTAGCTCTTCGTGAAGTTTTCTCGCCATGAAGTACCCACAGGCTGTGAACCCTGCGGCGGTTTCCGGGGAACAGACCTGCCAGCCTGATTGAAAGTTGTCAAGCGCGACGGTGGATTGAACAAGAGGGACTTTGATGTGCCGAATCAGCGGATACTTAGCGGCGAGGATCTCCGCCTGGGCGTTGGTTGACGAAGCGACGGTCCATTCCATATTCGATTGTCCAGAGCACAACCAGACCTCACCGACAAGGACATCCTTGATTTCAATCGTGGTCTTTCCTTTCACCGTGATCGTCAACGGCTGGTCGCTTGCGATCATCGGTGGTAATTCAACGTGCCACCGCCCTGCACTATCAGTCACCGATTTAGCCGTCGCGTTACCAATCTTTACCTCGATCGCTTCACCCGCCTCCGCCCAGCCCCAAATCCGTATTTTTTGCTTTTGTTGCAACACCATATGATCGCCAAAAATACTTGGCAACTTGATGTCTGCGAGTAATCCTGGCGCATCAATCATCAAGAAAATGATGGCAAGCACGGCGAGGTGCGCGGTGCGAAGTGGACGCGAAGTCATAGGGACCATCAAGGGAAAAAGGAAAGGTGCCGGTTTATTGAATAGTGAAAGCCGACCGAGAGGGCTGGAGGAGTACCGTCGCGACACTGGGCAATGAGTAAGGTTTCAGCTCGCTCCGATTCGCCGCAGTACCGTTAGATCGCGATCGAGTATACGTCAGATGAAGTCGCGTTGCGACAATGAAACGTAGGCATCTTTCTCGGTTTTCCTGTTCTTGCTCGTCGTGAATGCTGAACTTGAAACTCTGTAACGATCGCCCCGATGTCGTTTCACCGCGTCGTGAACGCCTCCGATGGAATGCCGCGACTATCGATAATCAATTGAACATTGGCGACCAAGCACTCGATTTCCTACGGCAGTGATTTAGCATTAAAAACCGTCTTCCTATCGCTGCTTGAATGGTTGAACCCATCGCCGTTAGCGACTGCAGTGGCATTGGAAGTTGTGGTGTACCGACAATAAGTGAAGGTGCCCGCGTCCGCTCCCGTTGTATCGCCCGGTGCTTGCGATAAACGGTGCTTGCGATAAACGGTGCTTGCGACAAAAAAGTCTCGAATCCTCCGTACGAGCGATGCGCAAGAGCCAATGCTGGTGGCTGCCGAATTGCCTATCGGTGTACGCAGCCACAGTGATGCCGCGAAGACAAGTTGCGTACAGAATAAATCGAAGTCGCAAGATGCAACGTGATTGCCCAGCAACGGTTGAACGGTCACGATTGAACTTGCGGAGAAAAATTGCTGCTCGGACCTTACGGCGCCACTGGATACGAGGACTTGAGTATTTCAATCCGCTGAGCGGATAGACATATTTCGAACAAGGAATGGTTTATGCTACAATTGAGGCGTTCCGTCGATTGCTTTCGTCACACAGGATTTAGGGAGAGACCATGGGTAAGGGTAACAACGCACAGAAGAACGAAAAGAAGAACTTGAAGCCGAAGGCTGACAAGAACGACAAGAAGAAGGCCGCGAAGCCTGAGCCGAAGAAGTAGAGCATCCGGTATGCTCGTAGAGCGATGGTATCCTGCGAGATGCCATCGTTCGCATCTCACGACCAGACGCCGTTCGGTGATTCGACGGCTCACCGCAAAGCGCTGGGCCGTTTGAGGGGCTGGGCCGTTTGATGGGCTGGGCCGTTTGAGGGGCTGGGCCGTTTGAGGGGAACGGTGGAATGGTCAGCTTGAGTGAGCATTCGACCAACGCCGTTGATGCCCAAGCCCACGAATCAACCTGCTTATCGGTTTACTCAAACCAAACGCCGACTTCGATTTTTCCATTCAGTATGCGTGCAATTGGACTAGTCGATGCGTTATGACCCGCCGCGGATCGCCTAGGGCGCGGTGGTTTTTCTTTAGCAGAGTAAACGCTCGCTTCACAAACGACAAACGAACCTGCAGCATCAACCCTGCGACAAGCATCGCACCGGCGTAGCATCAGCAGAGTTGCGACGCGATCGAAAATAGCCACTGAGTCATGAGCTATCTTAATGTTATTAGTCACTTCGATCGTTGGAAGTCGACAGTCTGCGCTCCGCCTCTCCGTTGTCGTCATGCGACGAATCGAAAACAACTGAGCTCGACGCCTACAAAAGATTGGTTACTCCTGAAAACTTTGCGACCGCGTCCGGATTCAGTTCCAACCCAAGTCCCGGCGCCGACGGGATGTTCAGCATTCCGTCAGCGTCGAGTGACCAACCGCCGACGGTGATATCGTCGATAAAGGGCGAGCCGGTGAGGTATTCCACCAAGTCCGTTCCTGCGAAGGCAGATGCTAGTTGTAAATCTGCTGCGAGACCTACGGCCGTGTTCCATCCATGGGGGATGAACCGCACACCGTAGTCTTGCGCCATCCACGCGATCCGACGCTCTTCGCTAATCCCGCCGACTTTCGTAACATCTGGCTGCACAATATCGAACGCACGCCGTTCGAACCATGGTTGGAATGCTTGGCGTCGCGTCAATACTTCTCCGCCTGCAATGGAAATGGAGGAATGCTCGCGCAGCATTGCATAGTCTTCCATCGCGTCAGGATGCAGTGGCTCTTCGAACCAGTCGACATTGTACTTCGCAAGCATTTTTGAAGCATTCAACGCCCATTTGTAGCCATTTGGCCAATGGGCATCACTACCACCGGCATCGACCATCAAGCGGCAATCATCTCCAATCGCTTCCCGCGCAGCTTGAACGATGGCCTCATCGGTTGCAGCGTTATGACGACCGAACGGTCCCCAGCCGATTTTGAATGCTTTGAACCCTTGTGACTTTACCGCGAGCAAGTGGTCCTTCAGCTTGCGCGGTTCGTCCATCAGCAAGGACGCATAGGGTTGAACGCGTTCACGATATCGTCCACCAAGCAGTCGCCCGATCGGTTGGTTGGTCGCTTTTCCAAGCAGATCCCAAAGTGCTATGTCGATTCCGCTGATGGCGTGAGTGATGGAACCACCACGACCGAGCCAAAACATATGTTGATGTAATTTTTCGCTCACCCGTTCTGGTTCCAGTGCATTTTCTCCGCGATAAAGCGGCTCAAGGACTGCAAGTGCCGCACGCACCAGCGCGTCGTTGGTAAATACGGTGCCGAGTCCCACTAAGCCTTCATCCGTATGCACGGCAACCAGCGTGTGAACACAGTCTTCGGGGCGTAATTCATTACTCCAGCCGCCTTCCGGGGTCGCGCCTCGTAGCCCGGCGCAGCGAATCTCAGTGATTTTCATAGTTTTACCGATCCTCGATGAAACAGTTTAGCTTGAGGTCTAAAGGGAACGTCCGGGTCGAGCGGAAAGATTGGACGTGGACAGCGAGCATGCCCCAAAGAACGAAGGTTCGCACTCGATGCTCCTGGCGCATCGACATGAATCATCGTTGAGCACCAGTCGGCATACATGTGAGGCTGGCAGTGCGGCGATTTCACGACCACGGCTTGAAAGTTCATCGGGTTCTGGCCATGTGCGTAAAAGAAAGACCTATCGTAAAGGCTCACCGCACGACTGCCGACTACCAAAGTAAAATTGTCGCATTCAAGAACGGCGGTAGGCCCTGCATTCCACTCTTCGCCGAACGATTCGCTTCGGAACCTCCCGTCGGCGAGTATCCGCACTTTTCCCGAGATCGCAAGAGGCGTGAAGCGAACGGGGTCAAGTCGACCGCCAATGGTCGTGTGAACCGTCGCGCCAACTCCCGCTGTGAATGCGCGTGCGACGGCTTCGCTATCGACAATGGGAAGTAGAGTTCTACCGCTGTAACCGACTTCGATGAGCTTACGCAGTATCGCATTGCTGTCCCCTGAGGCCCCGGAGCTCGTAGCATCTGCGGCATCGACGATCGCCACTGTGCCATGGTGACCTTGCTGCAATTCACGAGCCATCTCATCGAGACTTTTTAGCGACACTTGCATACGCTCATGTTTCGACCAGAAGTCATCTGCAATGCGCATGGCTAGTTCTTGTGCAAGTGTTTCATCATTGTCGGTGACCACGAAGCTATAAGTTTGCAATGACGGAACATCGGTAAATGGATTTCCAATGAACATTCCTGCCGAGAGTCCCTTCGGCCCGTTTTCGGCTTGTTGAGCGAGCCGAATGCATTGGCCGAACAGTCCTGTGGCAGTAATCAATTCGTCACCTCGAACGAGTGCGGGAATGGCTACCTTCGCTGTTACAGGACGCACTTCCCGGGAAACGATTCGCATCAGCAACTTCGCCGCACGCTGTCCCGTTTCGTAGAAATCGACATGGGGATAGGTGTGATAAGCAACGATCGAGTCCGATTGCTCCAGCATTCGATCGGTCAATACTCCGTGTAGATCAAGAGAAACAACGATAGGTATTTCATGTCCGAGAATCTTTCTCGATTCAGCCAGTAAAAAACCTTCGGGATCGAATTCGTCTTGGCTGGCCATTGCACCGTGCATGCAAAAATAGACGCCATCACATGGGGGTGCAGACTGGATACTGCGTAGAAATTCACTCGCGATACGATGCCACGCGTTAACCCCCAACGTTCCGCCCGAGGTGATGAAAACGGCACTGTAGGCGGGTACCAATTCGACATCCGACTGCGGCTCAAAGACACTCAACGCTCCGCCAATTTCGTTTCGCACCGTACGGTGATAGGCCAGCAGTTCATCTCCGGTCCTTACGACGAAATCATCGTAACCGCTGAGATGGGGATTGAAAGTCGAGACCTCTTGTTTGCATTCCGCGATAAGGATTCTGCGTTTGGTCATTGAATGTCCTTTTCCTGCTGGTCCAAAACGAAAGACATGGCTGTGCATGTGTCGGCGTAGCTGGTTTCGTGTCCACCGTCGTCACGATGCAAGATCAGTACGGTCTGGCCGGCTTGTTTCATGGTTGCCGCAAGCCG
>JANOBM010000152.1:0-8957 GCA_031411655.1 Planctomycetaceae bacterium | reverse complement strand
CTTCATTCCGAACCTAACGATTCCGGTCGCGTTCTTTCCGGTTCGCCAAATCATACCGGAAGTGGTGCGGCCGGAGGTCTTCGTTCGCACCGAATCAACGTCATATTTCTCGAGTGGAACAGTCGAAACGAAGTCAGTGTCCGTGTCCGCAAGCGTTACCCGGGAAGAGTATTTTCAGATTCGAGTTTTATCGCCGGAACCCGGAGGTGAAGACCTCGCCCCGCCAGAGCGATTGCCAGATGACATCCTGGCAGGTGATAAGTTGCAGAAACTGTTCGCAGAGCTTCCCGATGGGACGTATGAAATCCAATACGTTCTTGGTGATGGGAATGAAAGGGTGCTCCTTCGCGTCGACATCCGCAATGGCGAAGCGATCGTGCCGGGCGATGAGTTAGACGGCAGTCCTCTCCTGTTGGAGGAGCTCGACATCGAAAAGTTGCAGCAGGAGATCAACCATGAGATCGAAGAAAAACTGCATTCGGAAAATAGGGATGACGAGGTAAGTCCACAGGTGTCAGTCTCGCAAGGAATGATGGTCGGAGCGTTATCGATGCGCCTTCGAGCCATCCGAAATCGGCGAGTTGCGAAGGCGAATCGTTTTTCACTGGCAAGTCGATTTTCCAATCGCGGAAAGGTTCCACGATGACCGAAAAACAAGACCCGCGTAATCGTGGTTGGCGTCAATTGTCGCAAGGGGACGACATCCATGACACGGATATACCAGAACAGCAGCAAACGGTTCAGTTTGAAGATGCACTGGCGGACCCAAATGTGACCGTTGATCCCAATGATACGATCGATCCCCACTCGACCGTTGATCCTCACTCAACCGTTGATCCCAATGCCACCATTGATCCCCACGCGACCGTCGATCCAGAGGTGGTAGCGGGTATGGATGAAACGATTCAGGTTAACGCAACGATTGCAAGTGATGCCGACTTTGATCCGTACGGTACAGTCGACTCGGAGTCGTCTTCGCCCAGCAAGGCGACTGTCGCCGCGGATGAAGAGCCTGAATCGATAGGGCTTTCAACGGTCATCCCCAAGAGTACCGCAAGGGCAACGGCCATCGATCAGACGATCGATACGGTGGGTCTCGACAAGACCGTTGCGTTCAGCGCCAACGATCGAACGGTTCAGTTCACTCCAAGCGAAGTTCTTTCTCGCGATTTAAGAACTGCCGATCCCAGCAAGAAGACAGTCGCGAACGCACAAATCGACCAAACGATTGAATTGAATAGTCCCGGGAGCAGGACGCGAACGGGAAAGGACACTCAGGGGACGACCGCCGTTGACCTATCGGTTTCGCCGGGATCGGTGATGAACGATACCTGTGTCACGCGAACGATCAATCCCCGAGAACTTGCGGGTGAAGATGCTGCGTTTTGGAATAATCTTTCGCGAGGATCGGCGCCAGTTTCCGATCCAAGTCGGCTTTCGCCAGCGATCAACCGGTCGCTATCGGAGACCAAGTTAAACCTGCGAGGTCAGGTGCTGTTGCCTCCGCAAAGTGAAGTGACCGACCAGCCTGATTACAGGCTCGTTCGACTGCTTGGCAAGGGTGGCATGGGCAATGTGTACGTAGCCCGCCAAGGATCCCTCGACCGCTTGGTTGCTTTAAAAGTTATCAAGCCGTTAGAGGCCGACAAGAAAAAGAAGCTCGAACAAAGGGGTGCGCTGGAACAAGTTGAACGGGAACGCCGGCTTCAATTCATTAGCGAGGCGGTCGTAACTGGTGACCTTGATCATCCGAATATTGTTCCCATTCACGATATTGCAGTGACTGGCGACAACACACTTTTCTATTCGATGAAGCGTGTGAGCGGAACGCCATGGTCCAAAGTAATTGAAGAGAAGTCGCAGGAGGAAAATCTTGAGATCTTGTTAAAGGTTTCCGACGCGATCGGCTTTGCACACACTCGCGGGGTAATCCATCGAGATATCAAACCTGAAAACATCATGCTTGGTGATTTTGGCGTCGTGATGGTGATGGATTGGGGCTTAGCTCTCGCAAAACCGGAGTTCGAAAAGGTCGACAGCGTTCATCCGACGACGGGCCTGGGTGGTTCGCCTGCCTACATGGCACCCGAAATGGCAATCGGCCCCGTCGACCGAATTGGTCCGCAAAGCGATATCTATCTGCTTGGCGCGACCTTATTTCAGATCATCACCGGGCTTGCTCCCCACTATGCGACGAATGTCAGCGAATGCTTGAAAGTCGTAGCATCGAACAAAATCCGTGAGGTTTCGAGTGAGCATCAAGGCGAGTTGATGCAGATCGCGCTGAAAGCGATGGCAACTCGTATCGAAGATCGTTATCCCGATGTCGCATCGTTTCAAAATGCGATTCGTAGCCATCGATCTCATAGCGAAAGCATCAAGCTTGTGGTTAAGGCCCAACAAGACCTTGATCGCGCGCGGAAATCGAGTGCTTACGATGACTATTCGCGAGCAATGTTCGGCTTCGAAGAGGCGCTGGTGCTATGGCAGGATAACTCGCCAGCGAAGCAGGGACTCGCTGTCGCCCGACTCGGCTATGCTACCGAGGCCCAACGCAAAGGTGACTTTGACCTTGGACTCTCGCTTCTCGATAAAGATGATGAGAACCATCAACCGCTCATCAGTCAATTGCAAGATGGCAAGAAAGATCGTGTGGCGCGCACGAAGCGATTGGCAGTATTGCGGGTTGCGACGAAGGCCTTGTTAGCAATCATTCTGATCGGTGGTGGAGCAGCCTATTACGTCATCCGCATGGAACGAGACAATGCGATCGAAAGTAAAGAGATAGCCACTAAAGCAGCGGAAGCTGAAAAGAAGGCTAAGAATGAAGCCATCGCGGCGGAAGCTAAAGCCGTTAAGTTAGCCACAAGTGAGGAGAAACAGCGGAAGATAGCTGAAGACAAGACGACAGAGGCCGTCGCTGCAAAATTAATCGCAGATGCTGCAGCTGCCAGCGAGAAAAATCAGCGAAAGATAGCTGAAGAGAAGACGGAGGAGGCCGTCGCTTTAAAATTAGAAGCTGATGAAGCCGCCGAGCAGGAGCGAAAGGCAAAAGAAGCTGCAGAAGATGCAAAAAAAGCGGCAGACGTTGCCAAAGAAAAAGCCTTGTACGAGACCTACGTTTCTCAGATCGGTCTTGCCAAAGCAAGCATTGATCAAAATGGATTTGACGAGGCGCGACGAATCCTTAGTTCGCTTGCGACTGGTTTCGACAAGCAACAGCCGCCTTGGGAATGGCGTTGGCTCTGGCATCAAACGACGCAGTCGCGGTCATCAATCGCCACTGCTTCGCCCGTATCCTCGATCGAAATCTCAGGGCCAATGGGAACCTATGTAGCGGTTCTCGAGAGTGGTGCCGTGCAAATCGGATCGGTGGACGCCAAAACCGCCTTGCTGTCGGGTCTTACAGCCGTACCGGTCGGCAATCAGCTCGCATCCGCTGCCGCTTGGACTCCCGACCAACGAAACTTTGTTGTTGGTACCAAGAGTGGCGACATCGAAATCTGGGATGCCGCGATCAAGAATTCACTTCAAGCCTGGCCCGCCCATCAAAGCGCGATCAATCGATTGAAGTTTATCGGTAAAGACCTTTTGGTCTCTGCCTCGGACGATCGAACCATCCGTCTATGGAGTCTTGCCGGCGGAGTCAAACTGATGGCGACCTGTTGGAATTTGGGACCCGTTAAGGATATCGCGATTTCCGGTGACGAAAAGGCGATAACGTTGGTTGCGGCGATCGCCGAAGCGAAGTCCGGCAGGGTCACCGTGTGGCGACTTACGGAGAATGAGAAGAAGGAAGGCGAATGGCAAGCGCGCCTTTCTGGTGAATTCCAAGAGCATGGTGTGCCGGTACTGAGCGTTGATTTGTCGCCTAAGGGCGACCTTGCCGTTTCGGGAGATGACCGCGGCAATGTGTTTGTGTGGAGTCCCAAAGACACACGGCCAACAAAATACGCTGAACGCTTTGAGCGGGCGAAGCAAGCGTTGTCGACCGAAGCAGATTTTTCACAGAAGGGGCTACCCGGTTCGTCGCCTGCCGAAGCCGTCGCGTACAAACGATTTGCTGACCCCGAGCTTGCGATGGAACGAAGTGTGGAGGAGAAGTCGCAGACGCCCGCCCATAGTGACCGCGTTCATGTGGTTCGGTTCAGTGACGATGGCAAGCAATTGCTCAGTGGCGGAGAAGATTACTTGCTCCGTCTGTGGGATGTTGAATCGGGTCGACAACTGAAGAAGCTTCGTGGCCATGGAGGATGGATCCTTGATGCCGATTTTGTCGGCAGTACGGACGTCGTTCTGTCCGCCTCTGCGGACGCCACCATTCGCTCTTGGAAGCCGTCGGTTTTCGTGAACGCAGCGGTTCCAAATCAAACGGCTGAAATGACTGATTCACCCGTTCACGACGAAGAAATCTTATCCGCCAGATTGGATGCAGAGGGTTCTCATGTTGTGACCGCGAGCCGTGATCGCACAGCGCGCGTTTGGAAGATCAATCCGACCACTATGGCAAGTGAGCGAATCGCGACATTGCGCGATGACAGCGCGCCAGTTGCACTGAAGGAAGGGACTCTCTTTGTTGCACAGTCGTTCGCCGCAAGCGCGATGCCTGAATCGACAGCGAACATCGCTACCGATCCCAATGCGCTTGTCTATATCGCAAGCGCCGATGCGACTGTTCGTGTTTGGGATTTGAATCGGGGGACCGAGCGATTCCAGATTGGCAATACTGGGCTCAATACTTCGATCGCATTGTCTCGTGATGGAAGGTACCTGTTGACTCGATCTAGTTCTGCAGACACGAAGAGTATTTTGTGGCTTGTCGACCCGATGGGAAACACGCCACCTCGCGAGCTGTATCGATTGGTTGGACATAAGCCAGGAAGAGCGGTCACGGCCATGGCGATTTCATCAGACGGATCCAGACTTTTCACAGGCGATAACCTCGGAACGGGAATCCTTTGGAACGGAAAGACGGGCCAGCCAATCGGTGATCCGATTGAGGTCGTTGGAACGTTTCGAATCAATGCTGCAGAATTTGCTCCTCATGCGAATGAGTTGTTTATCGCATCGGATAATCAACAACTGTCAGTGATTGATTTGGCATCGAACAAGGTACGTCAATCGTTCAGTCATCCAGGCTATGTGACTCAACTCTCGCTTTCCACAGACGGTCTATATGCTGTCACGCTCAGCGAGCAGAAGACTGCCGACGCGATGCGATCCGAGGCTTTTCTTTGGAACCTCACCGATGGTAAAAGCCAAGTTCTTGACCGAGCGATCGTAAAGATTAAGGATGGAAAGGTCTCCGGAACGCAGGAAAGAATTGCGGTAGCGCAGTTTGGATCCGATGGACATTCGATTGCGATTGGGAAATATCTCGAGGCCGACAGAACAGCCAATCAAAACGATTCAGTGATCGAGACGGCATCGACGGAAAACCGTAAACCGGCCCTTTCGAAGTCGACAGGGCGCGTCGTCATTTGGAACATCTCCGACGGTGGGAAGGCCGAAGTGGCGAAGGGCTTCGAACTGCCGATGTCACTTGGGGGCATTCAGGCGACGATGATGGTTTCCCCTCGTCGCCTTTTGACACTCAATGGTGACGCAGCTTTTCTCTGGGACGTCGATAAGAAAGTAGAGCTCACAAGTTATCGAGCGAACGCTTCAGTGCACCATGCGAATTTCTCGTCTGACGGTCGTTTTGTCATCACCGGTAGCCATTCGATTAAAGTCTGGGATGTTGAGTCGGAAAAGTCGATCGCAAAAATCGAACAGCCCCACGAATCCCCGATGACCTGTGTAGAGTTCACTCCAAAGAAAGGCTCCTACGACTTTGCATCGAGCGCGACGGATGGCACGGTCGAGTGGTATCGGTTTGACCCGACGAATAACACGACGACTGAGTTGCGTAAGTGGGTGGTAAACGAAGCCGGAGAAGCTATCCACTGCGTGCGATTCTCAAAGGATGGGTCCATGTTGATTGCCGTCGGGGCGAACGGGACGGCAAAGTTGATCCGTCTTGACGCGGAGGAACCCCACGTTAGGTACGACATGCCGAATTCGGGCAACTTTATATCTGCCGCTTTCTCCTCGGATGGGCGCTACATTGTGGTTGGCAGCGATGATTGGAAGGCTCGCCTTTGGGAAGTCGTATCACCTGGCCAAGAGATTCCCAAGCCGATTGAGTTCCAGGGCCATTCGGATGATGTGGACGATGTGAAGTTTCTGTCTTCGGCGGCAGGACCGCTTCGCGTATTCACCGCATCACGCGATAAGTCGGCGCGAGTGTGGGACCCACGACTTTCATCGGACGACAAAAGAGCCCGTGAAATGTTGAACCTCCGTCAGCATTCACAAGGCGTCACCGCTGTCGACGCCAATGAATCTGGCAATGTGGTGGTCACTGCTGGCCGTGATGCGATGCTAGTTGTCTGGCCAGCAAGTGATGTGAGTGAATTGCCGGTAGTCGTTAAACAATAACTTGCGGAATAAGCGTGCAATCGTGTAACGGACGAAGTGCGCTTCGCACACTTCACGCGGCATTCGGTTTTACAGTTGTCCGTCAACACCCAGCTTGTGAAAGAAGTGCTCGACACTGTCTTGATGTTCCAGTAACCAATCGATCGTCGGTTCGCAGGCAAGCGCCTTCTTGATGGCTTTCACCGTGGCTTCGCGATGGATGCGAAAGAGTTCCTGGTGATCGACCTTGTCGACTTTCAACACGCCGGGATCGAGCCAAATGGAATAGATAATGCCAAGGTCATTTGCCTTCTCCTTGGGGATATATCCAGCACGAACGGCGTCAAGCACTCCATTTGCAATTCCGGCTTGAACGCTACCCATGAGGATGTTGGTATAGCGACTATCCGACACCGTCACTTTGCTGACCATCAGTGTGACAGGACGAACCTGAACATCACTATTAAGGATCGCAAATACGCGAGTGTGTCCTTTTACCTGGTCACCTACCAGTGTGGCGAGCGCTTGGCCGACAGGTCCATCGAGTTCGCCGATAACAATCTCAGGTTCGGCGCAAAGGTACTCTTCGTTGCCTTCGACCAGTGCTTCGCCGGTGCGCAGTACGATTCTTTCACTCATATTGTTTCACTTTGAACGATGGGTTCTGCGCAGGAATGCAGATGCGATTCGCGACGACTGAACCCAAATGAAGGGAGGTTGGTATTGGAAACGATTTTCCTGTCGATGCGTGTGCCGTTAAAGGCGACGCTACGAATGTCGTTGATGGTTGAACGACTGAAAATGGGGCATCGCGGCGTTCATGCCCTTTTGCGTGTTTGGTAAACTCGGTGCAAACCTCCTAGGCTTCCCCACGGGGCCCAGGATTGACGCTAGAATGTTGGCGCAGCGGACAAGCGAAACTTCCCTTCGAATCCGGTAATGAATGCCTTGGTTATGATAAATTTCACGCAATTTACGATGTTTTCTTCGTTGGTACGGACGTTCGCGGCAGTTTTAGCTATCTGCTTGCTTCCGGTGGTTTGTCTGGCGCAGGTTTCCGATCACGCTAAATTGTCGCTTTCCGCTACCATTGATTCAGCTCGACGCTCGCTCGACTCTCGCCGCTTGCCTGACTTAGCAAGTGTTGAAGCAGAGGTCATTCGTTCGGCGGAGGGAGTGGAAGACTATTTTCGCCCAATCACGCCGGCAGAAAACCTACAGAAATGGATGGTCTACGTCGCGACCGAACCCTTGGTCGAGGCCATTCGATCCAAGGCATCCGAAGAGATTGTACTGGAGCATGCACAGCGCACCCATGAGCGGCTGATTGGCAACATAGCAGGACTTGAGCTGAGTGCCTTGCGGAAGTTGCGTGACAGCGTCGATCGATTGATCGCAATCGTTCGGTTCAAAGACGGAGCCAAGTCCATCAAGACGATCGACCAACAGCTCGCCTCTCTTGGTGAACGGCTAGCCGGCATCGAAGGCGTGCCATCGGCAGAAGAAGCCGCGTCTCTCGCGGCGCTTGTAAAGCTTATTGATGCCTCGAATCAGTCGCCTGCGGTCTTATCATCGCTGCGTGGTGTCTTCTCTCGCCCAAATGTAGTAGTGTCAGTGGGTTCTTCGTTGGTGCAACAGGCCGCCTCGCAGGTTGTCAGTCGCGATCGAGCTATCAACGATTGTATCCTGGGAACGCGTGTTATCGGCAGCGGAAGACTTCAAGGTTCGGTCGTTGCAAACACGTTCCCGTCTCATGGCCAGGCGCAGGTGCAACTCACTCTTTGTGCGAGGTTCACCAGTCAAAGTGTTGGTTATAACGGTCCGGTCCGCGTCGGAACGATCGGTTCGGGAGATGTACAAGCTCAACGTACATTATTCATTACTGAAACGGGCGTATCCCTTTCTCCAACGACCACAAGTGCAACACTTTCGAGCCAGATTACATCCATCGACGCTCCACTTCGCTTGATTCGTAAAATTGCCAGTAAAAAAGCGGCGGAGCAAAAGCCTCAGGCAGAACGGATTGCACGCGACCGACTGCAGGAACAAGTTGGAACCGAGTTTGGAAGCCAAATCGATCAAGTTGTCAGTCAGCGACCCGCGAACAACCGGGACGCGACATTATCGAAAGTGCGCACAACTCTACATCGCCTAAATGTACCCGAGCCATCGCGAACGATCGGGTCTACAAGACAATCGATCTACTTGGAGGCGACGCAGGCGGCACCCGATCAATTGTCTGCTGCGAATTCGGCGCCTCCGTTAGCAGCGGGTAGCTTTGATCTCGCGTTTCAGCTGCAACGGCATATCGGTGGTTCCACCAGTGAGTTCGGAATACTGCCTGATAGGCGAATCATGCAAGTCTTGGGAAGCTATTACTTCTGAGTCCCCGCGCCAATTCGCTAGGTATATTTCGTCGGTAAAGTTTACACATCGACGACGGCGCGCGATGCGAATTTAATCTAGTGCTTGACAGAAAACCTTGGGAAGCCACGCCC
>JANOBM010000151.1:0-7218 GCA_031411655.1 Planctomycetaceae bacterium | reverse complement strand
ATCGGAAGGATGTGCCCGGTTTATTGGTTTATTGCTTGAGGAAATGATGAGTCGCAAAGGCATCCATTCACATCTCACCTCGACTCGCTTATTCAACCGACTTCGTTCTTCAAGGCAGCATCTTGCCAGGCTTCGACTTGGCTTTGAGTTGCTCGAGCAAAGGCAGCTACTTTCTGCGGACTTGGATCCCGTGCGACGCGAAGAGCGGGACGCGAACCATCTTGCGATCGCTCCGATCACGTGGTTTGAGTCGATTCAAAACACACAGCGCATCGCACTTCAATCACTCGCAAATGTCGACCCGACTTTGCCCGAAGGAGCTTCTGGGCCGCTGCCCGGTGCAGCTGGCGAATGGATCGTGCAGCTCAAGAAAGCTTCAGCGGAAACCATTCGCAGTCTCGCCACTGCGGATTCATTGCTTGACGATGCTAACAACGACTTTTCGATCATCAGTGGCTTGGGCAGTGAAGGGTTGATTCTGGTTCGTGGCCAAGGTGATTCCCATGCCGACATCGAAGCCAGCCTGGCTCGTAACGCAGCCGTCGATTCGTTCCACCTCAATCAATTGATCGAAGGCCAAGCGACGTCGCCCAACGATCCTGAGTTCGTTGGTGGACTGCTACCCGGTCTCGACAAGATTGATGCAACGAATGCTTGGAACGTCACGCGTGGCAGTCTGTCGACCGTCGTCGGTGTCGTCGATACCGGCATCGATTCAACTCACCCTGACCTCTATCTCAACATTTGGATCAACCAAGGTGAATTGCCACCTAAGTACCTTGATGAGGTCGGTGCCAAACTTACCGACATCGATGGTGACGGGCTGATCACGTTCTATGATCTCAACAACGTCACTCGTGCAGCGACATCGCCTTACGCGATCACGGTCGGCGGTTTCGCCAGTGGCCCGAATGCGTCCTTCGTCAACGACCTCAACAGCAACGGTCGCATCGACGCACAAGACTTGCTTGCCGATGCCAACTGGGCAGACGGTCGCGACACTGACAACAACGGATTTTTTGACGACTTCTTTGGGGTGAACTTCCGCGCTGGTGCAGGCGATCCATTCGCATCGAACAATCCATCCGATCCACTGGGCCATGGTACCCACGTGGCAGGGACCATTGGCGCGATCGGTGGCAACTCCACCGGCGTTGTTGGCATCAATTGGCAAACATCATTGATGTCGCTTCGCATTCTGGACAACAACAATCAAGGGGACAGCGGCGCGGCCATTCGGGCGATCAACTATGCGCGCGACATGCGTGAGCGTTATCGACAGAATAACGCTGGTCGTGTGATCGAAGGAGCCAATGTTCGCGTCCTCAATAACTCGTGGGGTCAGCCCGGTGGCTATGAAATCTCACTTGAAGCTGTGATACAAGACACCTACGAGTCAGGGATTCTCTTTGTTGCAGCGGCGGGCAACGGCAATATTATTGGCCAAGGCGTCGACAACGACCGTACGCCGTTTTATCCAGCATCTTACGATGTTCCTGGCGTAATTGCGGTTGCGGCATCGGACTCAAGCGATCGGTTGGCCACATTCTCGAACTATGGCAAGTCCTCTGTCGATCTATTCGCCCCTGGTGTCGGCGTTCGCAGCACGCTTCTTGGCGGTACTTATGGCAGCGCCAACGGCACCAGCATGGCGACGCCTCATGTTGCAGGCGCGGCGGCACTGATCTGGGCAGCGTTTCCTGAGTCGACGGTTACCGAAGTCAGACAGGCGATCCTTTCGACAGCCACTCCGATCACTGCGGCCACAAATGTAGTGAGTTCCGGAGGGCGTCTACGGGCCAGCGCCGCAATCAATGCCGACGTCTTCGCCCCTGCTGCTCGCGTCATTGCCAAGCAGAATATCACCACCGCCGGCGGAACATCCACCGAATTCACGGTCGCGTACAGCCATCGCAGTGGCATCGACTTGTCGACTATCGGCAATGACGATGTCATTGTCACTCGGCAATGGGGACCAGCGGATGAATTGGTCACCACACTGAAAGCCGGTTCAATGAACGTAGTCGGGAATTCCGCGCAAGCGACTTATGTTCTGCAGGCCCCGGGAGGAACATGGGACGTACTCGACTTCGGTGACTATCTCATTTCGGCTCAGCTGGGGAAAGTAAAGTCCCTCGATGGAAAATCCATTCAAGACCGTTCCATCAGCCGATTCAATGTAAAGATTACCGACCCAACGGTTCTTTATGTCAATACCTTCTCGGATGCTCCGGGTGAGGGTTCATTGCGAGACGCCATCAAAACGGCAAATGCCGCAGGGCAACCGCGAACAATCATTCTTGACTCAGGATCCTATAAGATCAGCATTCCGCATGTGGCGGATCCGCAAGTGACATTCACCTACGCTTCGTCAACATGCCAGGCACCAACGAATCAAACCGGATGGTCGAACGAAAACACAGGTGACTTTGACATTACAGGATCCGTCACGATCGTTGGCAACCAGAACGACTTTACGATCATCAATGGTCAAGGTTTTGATCGCGTTTTCAAAGTACACCCCGGCGCCAATCTCGAACTCCAGCGTCTCACCGTGACCGGCGGAATATCGCCTTCCGATCAAGGTGGTGGCGGAATCCTTTCAGCAGGAAATTTGACGGTTCGAGATGCGACCGTGCGAGGTAACCTTGCGATAGGCCCGACTAATATTACGGTGCCGATCCGCGGCGGGGGTATTGCGGCGTGGAATGGCAACGTCAATGTCGTGCAAAGCTGGATTGACGACAATGAAAGCAACGGTGGTGGCGGTGTTTTCTACTGCGGTTCGGCGATAGGAAATATCTCGCAAAGCACCGTCAGTATCAATCGAGGTGGAGGATTGCTTTCGCAATCCTTCTCGGATGGAATCGTTTCCAATTCTACCTTCTCCGCGAACCAAGGCGGCGAAGCGATTGCCAATGTCATCACGAAGAATGACTACAGTTCAGCGCCTTCACTGAGCGCGGACGGACGCTATGTGGCTTTTGAATCGACTGCCGATAATCTTGTCCCCGGTGATACCAATTCGCGGACCGACGTGTTCGTTTACGATCGCGTTAGTGACACCATGGAACGGGTCAGCGTCGCAGGCGATGGCGCCCAGGCGAATGGAGGTAGCCGATATCCGTCGATTAGTGCAGATGGTCGCCTCATAGCCTTTACTTCCAGCGCTACTAATCTTGTTCCGCTGGACACTAATGGCGTGACAGACGTGTTCGTCTACGATCGTGTTACTGACACCATTGAGCGCGTCAGCCTCGCAACAAGTGGAACGCAAGGAAATTCCCATAGCAATTCGCCTTCACTGAGTGCAGACGGTCGTTTTGTGGCGTTTACTTCCGATTCCGATAATCTGGTTGCATCGGATACCAACGCTACGTCCGACGTGTTTGTTTACGACCGCGTCAGCGATACCATTGAACGTGTCAGTGTGGCGTCCAATGGCACACAAGCAAATCGTTTCAGTGGTGCCCCAAAGTTTAGCTCGGACGGTCACGTCGTGACTTTCCTTTCCTATGCTGATAATCTCGTGCCAGCGGATACGAACAGCGAAGGAGATGTATTCGTTTACGATCGCGTCAGCGACACCATCGAACGGGTAAATGTCTCAGCCAATGGTGTGCAATCTAACGATTATACCGGAGCGCCATCGCTGAGCGCAGACGGTCGCTATGTGAGCTTTGAATCAAACGCTAACAATCTCGTTCCCGGCGATACCAATAGTGCAACTGACGTATTTGTCTACGACCGTACCAACGACACCATTGAAAGGGTCAGTGTAGCGACCAATGGTGCTCAAGCGATTCGGCAAAGCTATTCGCCCACCATCAGCCCGGACGGTAATATCGTGGTCTTTGTATCTACGTCAAATGGTCTCGACCCGTCTTCCTCCGACTTCAATTTCGATGAAAACGTGTTTGCTTACAGCCGAGTCACGCGCATACTCAGCCGAATACGCTTAGGCGGGATTAACGGCGCCTCATCTGGCTCGCTCGCACTGAGTTCTGATGGTAGGTACCTAGCATTCGACTCTAACATCGAGAACCTTGCCCCGGGGGATACATACGGTACTCACGACGTATTTCTCTATGACCGACAGACGCTTGGACTCAATGCGATCACCGTTGAACCGCCTTCTACGATTACAGGCTCGCAGCTAACCATCTATGGTGACTTAGATACACCTTCTGCGGCGGCAGTTGTTCGAGGGAAAGTAAAATTAGAAGACTCAATATTGCTCAACAACAACATCGTAAACGTTGGTGCCGGTGTCACTCTCTCGAATGTTATCCAATCCCCAACGGCCGGAGTCACTTTGATCGGAGAACTGTCTCGGAGTGGCTTTGCTCCGCCGGTTCATCCACTTCGAACTGGCAATCCGGCAATCAACGCCGGTAGCACCTCGTACGTAGGTACATTGGATCAACGCGGCGCAACTCGTTTAATACCCGACGTTGGTGCCGCGGAAGCTGTCGCTGCTGACATCTCGGGAACGGTCTACATTGATCTCGACAATGATCAAACGTTAGACCTTGGCGAGCCCATTTACGCGGGCGCAAATGTGACGCTTCAGTTGACCGCGTCACAACTTAGTAGCGAGTCGGACTTGACGGGGCATTTCGTATTCAACGATGTCAAACCAAGTGATGCTCTCGCGTCGGTGACGGTGCCAGATCATTTCAAACTCTCTCTCCCGGGGATTCAACGGATTCCGAGATCACCAGCGCCTAACGGCGCCGTTCGTAGCGTAAAGATGAGTGCGGACGGACAACTGATGACCTTCTCATCAAGTTCCAGCAATCTCGTTGCGTCCGATACCAACGGCAAAGATGACGTGTTCGTTTACGATCGTGTCACAGACTCAGTGGAACGAGTGAGTATATCTGCTAACGGCACCCAGGCAAATGATTCCAGTGGTGACCCCGCAATCAGTCCGGACGGTCGATACGTCGCGTTCTATTCCGGTGCGAGCAATTTGGTTACTGGCGATACAAACGCTAGATACGATATCTTTGTTTACGACAGGGTGACAAAGAATATCGAGCGGGTGAGTGTCAGTGACACTGCCGTACAAGGCAATGAGGATAGTTATTCTCCCTCGATAAGCACGGACGGTCGGTTTGTAACATTCTGGTCCTATGCAAGCAATCTGGTCATTGGAGACAACAACGGTGATGCTGATGTTTTCGTTTTTGATACCATGACCAAGAATATCGAACGGGTAAGCGTCAGTGACGCTGGTGTCGAAGGCAATAGCGTTAGTTATTATCCGTCAATTACTCCGGATGGTCGCTACGTAGCATTTTTATCGGGTGCAAGTAATCTGGTTTCAGGTGATACGAATAGCTTTGCAGAATTGTTTGTTTACGATCGTGACGCCAACAAAATCGAATGTGCCAGCGTTGCTTCGGATGGTACTCGAGCGGTAGTCGACTTTGGTGTACCGTCAATGAGTGCGGACGGCCGTTTAGTCGCCTTCGTAAGTAACGCAACCAATCTTGTGCCGGGGGATACCAATGGTTGGGGTGACATTTTCGTTCGCGATCGCGTGAACAATAGTTTCGAACGTGTCAATTTGGCTGCCGATGGAACTCAAGCCAATAACAGTAGCGGTACACCAACGATCAGTGCTGATGGTCGTTTTGTAACGTTCCCGTCGCAGGCGGATAACCTCGTTCCTGGTGACACTAACTTTTCCACACAGGACATCTTCGTATACGACCGAGTCAATGACACCATTAGAAGTGTGGCAGCTGGGAGTGACTCGTCGATCAGTGCCGACGGTCAGTTCATCGCGTTCATCGGTAACTACGATTCGTTCAACGCGTTCGGCGGCTTGTATATTGCCAATCCGCTAACCAACCCTGAGCAGGTTCGATTAAATCTAGCAGCGGGCGACTTGGTCACGGACCTGAATTTTGGGCTCATTCCCGATGCCGGTGAGATTAATGGTATCCTTTTTGAAGACAGTGCGGTTTTGAACGGTATCTACGATACCGGCGAGCCAGTGCTTTCCGGGCGAACGGTGTTTCTCGATACGAACGGAAACAACCTCCTTGATTCTGCCGAGGCCAGGACGCTATCGGGAAGTGATGGCAAGTATGAATTCCTCGACCTTCCGGCACACCGCGAATATGTCGTGCGAACAGTGGTTCCGACCGGTTTTGAATTAGTGAGCCCCGGGAACGATAATAACCAATCGCATACCTTCTTTCTGCCGGCAGGCGGTGTTGTTGGCGAGCGAGACTTTGCCATACGACCCGTTCAATCGACAGGGCAATCAAACGCATCGAGTGTCAGCGGGCGGTTATATGATGACCGCAACGCGAATGGTGCGTTTGATGCAGGGGTTGATGTTGCAATCGTGGGGCGCGAGGTCTACTTGGATGCAGCTAACTTTGGTATTCGAGATGCCGATGAACCTCGTGAACTAACGGATAGCCAAGGAAGCTATTCGTTCACAGGACTTGGTTCTCGCAACGTTGCCGTGTCCACCATCCTCGACCAAACGCTCGTGCATGTGTCCCCCCTGGGTAGCAACTTTGCGCTGCAGACGTATCCGCTATTTGCCGCTGTCGCTCCTTTTGGCAACCCACAATCGATAGCTGCGGGCGATTTTGACGCGGATGGGTTCCTTGATGCTGCCGTCGCGCTCGGTGAAGGCAATAAGCTCAGCATTCGCTTAAACGACAAAGCCGGTGGATTCCTTGCCAGTGAAATCGACGTCGATCTAGGAAACAGTGGCGCCGGGCCAACATCCTTGGTCGTGGGGCAATTCGACAGTGACGCCAAACTCGATGTGGCCCTGACAGCCAACTTTGCAAAAAAGGTCACGGTGCTGTTGAATTTTGATAAGGTGACAAAGTCGTTTGCATCTCGGTCGTTTGTGACTGTCGGAAACGAGCCGCTCGACATAGTCTCGGGCCAGTTTGGAGGTGATGCGAAGCCGGACCTCGTCGTTGTCAACAAGGCCGATAACTCGGTGCAGTTGCTGACCAACGATGGGAGCGGTGTCTTCACTGCGGGAACAGCGATTTCGTCTGGCGGTAAATACCCGTCATCCCTCGTCGTGGGAAATTTTACAGGTGATGCTTCGCTCGATGTTGGCAACCCTCCTAATCTCACATCGCAGGCCCGTTCGGCTGCGGCTGTCGCGGGCCCTCCTGGTAGCAACTGCCGCCCTTCTGAGCGCGTGCGGCGGTGACAACGCCTTCACCG
>JANOBM010000150.1:0-2370 GCA_031411655.1 Planctomycetaceae bacterium | reverse complement strand
CGAAAGCGTCAATTCGATCGATGTAACGAAAGAAGTCGCAAGCATTGCCTCCATGGATCCTGCGTTCATTCACATCAAAGCGTTTGATCTTCGAGGGGCAGAAGAGAAGCTCGTCATTACCACGCCGGGAATCGTTCAGTTAGGTGCACTGCTCGCCGATGAATACCACCTTTCCGCGAGCCCATGATGGCTTCGAAGGTTGCTAATGATCCGCGTGACGGCAACGCGTCGACTGGGAATGGAGGGGTCAACCTGCTATCGAACCTCAGACCGACGTTCTCCAAACGGTCGGCGACGACTTGCTTGATAATACAGACCGCTACTCCACCTGTCTCATGCGATGGTTCGCACCGGATAGTCACCACAGATCAGAGTACATCAGAGACGTTCGTCACAGATCAACGTTGAAGTATCGGATTCATGAAGCGAAAGGCTAATCATTTCTTCGAATCAAGTAGCAGAACGAGAGCTTGCTCGAGCTGGCGCGGGTGAAAGCCGAAAGGTCCACGGCCATTCTTGAATGCAATCTTGCCATCTTGGTCAATCAGGTAAAGTCGATTGGGCATGCCGCTGTAAACTGAACCTACGCGATCATCAATTTCATCGACCAAAAACGGTATTTTGAGATCCAAGTGGCTTTGGCAAGTCGATGCGATGGCCAAACGCTGGGCGTTATCTTTTGGCTGGGAATGAACGATCCCAGCTTTCTGATTGCTTATCATCCACCAGCCATCACTCGGGTGTGCTTCGCGGACGTATACCAACAACAGTTTTGCTCGATCTTTGTAGCGGTTGTAAAGTTTCTCAATATTCCCTGATTGGCTTCGAAATGGTCCACAGGTAAAGTTACCGAAAATCAACACAATCGGTTTGTGTCCGATTTCCTTCGAGAGCGTTACCGTTTCACCGTGAATGGTCTTGAGAGTGAAATCTGGTGCCAGCTCATCGAGACTTGGTCCAGCCTGAAGAGAGCCGACCTCTTGATTCTTCAGGCCGGCGATTAGGGTACTTCGACTCGGTTTATCGGGTCGGTTTTCCAGTTTGGTGGGAGGTGATGGTAAGAATTGCTCCCGAAGATCATCGATTGCAAGAAAGGCCTCTTCGCCCTTGTTCAACTGTTCGTACAGCGCGGCGAACTCATCTTTCGTAACTTTTCCATTTGCGTCGCGATCAGCCATGAAGAACATCATGAAGCCCGGCGTGGTCGTCAATGAATGCTTGGACCAGTCGAGATCGGTCTCCGTGATCTGTTTGTCATCATTCCTGTCAAGCCTGGCGAAGTCATCTGCACTGCCCGGAAACTCCGTTGCCTTGATGACTTGGTCGGTGTCGGCATCATAACGCTCGCGAATGTAGTTCCAATCGAAGCGAGTCTGCGCCTTGGCTAGCGGAAACCATCCGTCTTCTGCGCTCAATCGGCTTCCCGTCAGGATATTGTCCAACATTGCGATTCCTTCGGAATCAGCGGGAAGTAGGCGTCGCAATTCGTCTACCGTTGCCTGGGCTTCAGGCGTCAAGGGCTCCTCTTCTGCGACGGTCGGTTCGGGCTCCACGTCTTTGGCGATTGCTAGGCATCCGACAACCATGGCTAGAAGCTGACTCATCAAGACATGTCTTAGGTTCATCACTATTTCTCAATTCAAAAAGGTTATTTTGTTTCGTATGCGCCGCTTTTACTTCGTTTATCGAATCATTCGAAAACGTTCTCACGTTCCAGAGGAAGCTGGAAACCATCGGAAATGCGTGTCATATAGAGACCACGACAGAGCCACCAAAAAATAGACATTGCGTTTTGTTTTCCGAACTCGGTTTCGAGGGACTGGTAATCATCAGCTGTCATTTCCCAGGGTGTACGAGTCAACTTTCGAGCAAACGCGTACGCGTGTTGTTCCGCTTGTGGAAAGCTCGACCAATCCGTTTCCGCTAAAAGTCGAGTCCGTTTGGTAACTTCGGATGGCTCTAAACCGGCCACTTCAAGCAGCATTTCGCAGTGCCCCATGCAATAGTTGCATTCGATCGCACGCGTTTGCACCCAAAACAAGCTTTCTTCAAGAATTCGCTCGCTCGGACACTCGGCCCAATGAGTTCGAGTTGCAATCGTCCAGGGAATCGCAAGCTCGGGAGCATAGCCATAGTTCACCAGGCTCCATCGAATCCTCGTTGGACGAGCTGCCATCTCCTTAGGCAGATTGGCCGCGACATCGTTCCACTCAGGAATCGGTAGCCTTGGCTGCCGGTCTCGCTGTTGTTCCAGCCGTGCTTGAAGCTGCTCGTAAGTTGTTGCCATCCATGCGTCGTCGCGAGGAGTCACTGCTTTACCATCTTCGAAGTACTTCGCTTCTCCGTTGACCGATGGAATCAGTGGCGATC
>JANOBM010000149.1:0-3565 GCA_031411655.1 Planctomycetaceae bacterium | reverse complement strand
CTCGGGCAACCTCGCCCAATTCTTGACACCTGGAAGCCCAGGCATCGACGCAGCAGACGTCAACGCCTCGCAAACACAGGATCAATTGGGTAATCCACGCGGTGCCGATGGCGATGGCGTTGTGGTTGCGGGAACGACATTTGAGCCGGATATCGGTGCAGTGGAGTCTGTGGATGCCACTATATCAGGGTTGCTTTTCGTTGATTTGGATGGTGATCGGACACGCGATCCGAATGAATTTGGCTTGCCAAATCGAACTGTCTTTTTAGATCTCAACGACAATCAACAACAAGATCTTAATGAGCCAACGGTGCTCAGCCGCGAAGACGATCCATTGACGCCTACAATCAACGAGGCCGGAAGCTACTTGTTCACGAATGTTCCCGCAGTTCCCGTCGAAGTGCGACTCATCGACGAAGAAGGCTATCGCATTTTGCCCAGCATCTCACCAGTTTTGGCTAGCAAGACCCCTCAAGGCGTCGAAGGAAATGGAGGGTCGAACTTGCCAGCTTTTTCGAGCGATGGCCGGTATGTCGTGTTCGATTCCGATGCCACCAACCTAGGTAGCCCTAGCTTAGGAATTTCCGAAATCTATTTGTACGATAGACACAACGACTTATTGGTACCAATCACGCGTGATGGTCAAGTGCCTGCGTCGAGCATTTTCGATGCGACTATCAGCGATAACAGTCAAATTGTGGCATTCAATGCGTTTACCACCAAGCGAGTATTTTATATTCATGACCGCAGTTTAGGGACTTTTTCAGAAGTAGTTGGCCAGTTCGGTGCTGCGCCCAACAATGACACCTATGATGCTGACCTTAGTGCCACAGGAAGGTACGTTACCTTTTCGTCTACCGCGACCAATCTCAGCGTTGGTGACAATCGACTCACAGTCGATAACAACGGAGTCGGCGACGTGTTTTACCTCGATCGCAACACCGGAACCATTCGCAATTTAAGCCTTTCAAACGGCGGTGTACAAGGTAATGGAGAGAGTTATTCCCCATCAATCAGTAGCGATGGTAGATTTGTGACGTTTGTATCTTTCGCAGACAACCTGGTTCCCAATGACAACAACCAAGACTCCGACATATTTCTTTATGATACTTTGCTTGACACGATCCAAAGGATCAGCAAATCGCCCGCAGGATTAGAGCAAGGCTTTAGTTTTGATCCATCGGTCAGCAAGGATGGGCAATTCGTGGTTTATCGTTCAGGCAGCTTAGATGAGTCGAACGTCTTCCTATACGATCGCCAAGCGAATAGCGTTCGTGCAGTCACTACGCTCGCATCGCTCAACAAGCACACGACGATAAGCGATGATGGGAGGTTTACCGTTGTTGACGATGACGACAACTTGCGGGTATTCGACCTTGTCAGCGGTACATCGTCATTGCTGCTTTCGCGAAGGTTATTGACCGAAACGTCGCTACAGCCAAGCATCTCTCCCGATGGCCGCTGGATCGCTTATCGAGTTGACGGTGATACGAATTCGTTCTTTCAAGAAATCAAATTTGTCGCCAATCCATTGAGTAGTCTTTCAATAGCTCGTTTCAATCTCCGAGGAGGCGATCAAGTTGAAGACGTTGACTTCTCATTCACACCGCTGCCGGGAGAGATTCGAGGTCACGTTTACGAGGACCTGTTGAGCAATCAGATATTCGACCCAGAAGATTTAGGAATTGCCGGAACGGTAGTCTATCTCGATGCGAACGGCAATCACGTGCGCGACGACCAAGAATTGACAGAGACTACCGATGCATCAGGGAGCTATGCGTTTCAAGGGCTGCAAAGTGCAACTGAGTACAAGGTGCGTGTCGTTACACCCAATGCAATGGAGGTAACGACCCCTGATAACGATGCGACCATCAACGCAATGGTTCCTGCAGGCGGAATCATAAACAATGTGAATTTTGGTCTTTCAAAGCAACAAACCGGCGGGCAATCTCAGAATGCCTCGATCAACGGCGTCCTGTTTACTGATGTCAATCGCAACGGCATTCGGGACCTCGGCAGCGATACGGTACTGCCGGACAAGACGGTATTCTTGGATACCAATGGCGATGGTAAATGGCAGTTCCCAGAACGCCGAGCACTCACGGATTCGAACGGCCTGTATAGTTTCACAAATCTTGGAAATCAAATCGTTACCGTCGTTGCCGAGCTGGACGAGACGTTCGTACAGACATCACCGCTAGGTAGCATTTTTGCGAAGACCGAGCAACCACTATTCGATACACTAGCCGCATTTTCCAATCCTCAAGCGGTTGTTACAGGCAATTTCAATAATGACACACTTCCGGATGTCGCTGTTGCGCTCGGCGAAGGCAACCTTGTCAGTATCCGACTTAACGATGGAAAAGGCGGTTTTCTGCCCGACAAAATTGACATTGCAATTCCTGCTGGAGGGGCGGGGCCCATCGCATTGCAGGTCGGCCAATTCAATAATAATTCTTCAATCGACTTGGCAGTGGTCAATAACAACAGTTCCACTGTCACGATCATGCTTGATTTCAATGGCAGCACTTTCGCGTCCATGTCCAGTGTGACCGTTGGTACCGAGCCGATCGACATTGCTGCTGGCAAATTCAATAGCGACGCATTTCTCGACTTGGCCGTGGTCAACAAGGGAAGTAACAATATTTCGATCCTTATGAATGACGGTAGTGGCGGCTTCTCCGTTGCGTCAACGGTATTGAGTGGTGGCCGATTTCCAACTGCGATCGTGGCGGGCCAATGGAATGACGACAATGCGGACACGGTCGCAAATAACAGCGATCGAATTGATCTTGCCATCGTCAATGCCTTGCCGAGCGGTGCAGGGACAAATGGTGTGGTAACCATACTGAAAGGTTCAGCCAGCGGAACCTTTGCAATCGATGGTCAGTACACCGTAGGAATGACGCCTACCGATATCGTTTCTGCAGACTTTGATCTCAACGGCGTCGCCGACTTAGCGGTAACGAATTTCCTGTCGAACTCGATCTCGATTTTGACAGGCAGCATTGCTGGTGTTTTTCAGGTCCAGAGCGAGACACTCGGGACGGGCAAGGGATCGCTGGAGATTGCCCTTACAGACATTGAAAACGATGGCGACAATGACATCGTGTCCAGCAATCTTGCTGATCGTAACGTATCGATATTTCGTAACACCAAGTCGCAATCGACGATGGGCGCTGCGCTTCGCTTTGAACCTGCTGAGAACGTTGGTGTGGGCCAATTTACGCTGGCCGAACGAATGCCGATTGCAATCACCGATTTCGATCTTTCCGGAACGCCCGACATCATTACCGTTCCACGTGTGACAAGGTCGGTCTTTGTTCTTAAGAATTCGTTGATCAGTGGCGCTCATCGTGTAGCGCTTACGGGTACCGAGACAGTCGTTGGACTCAACTTTGGAACCGCGCCGTCGGTCCTACCGCCATCGTTTGATGCAATCGCCAATCCGCTGGCGATCGTTGAAGATGAGGAAGAACAGTTGATCGATGTGCTAGGAATCAAGAAGGGTCGGTCGACCGGGCCAGCGCTTCAGTTCACGGCGACCAGTTCCAACACGGCGCTC
>JANOBM010000148.1:0-31003 GCA_031411655.1 Planctomycetaceae bacterium | reverse complement strand
ACCTCTGGTCAAAAGGCAAAGGTTCAAAGTCTCACCGGCGCTCCTTTTGATTTCTCGAGGGTACAACGTACTCTGCCGCGCGCCCCCGAACTAATCCAAGAGCCTGCCCACTGGCTCCAAGGCAAGCCGACAACGCTCGGCGAACTCAGGGGCAAAGTGATTGCGGTTCATTTCTACGCTTACCAGTGCATCAATTGTCAACGCAACCTTCCTCATTACACCGCATGGCACAAAGACTATGCAAACGAGGGATTGGTCGTCATCGGTATCCAAACGCCTGAAACAAGCAGCGAACGCAACCCGACAAGCGTTGCATCCGCCGCAAAAAAAGAGGGGATACAATATCCCATTCTGATGGACGCCCAGTCGCTTAATTGGAACGCTTGGGGTACGACGATGTGGCCTTCGGTCTATCTGATTGATCGCCAAGGCTACATTCGCCAGTGGTGGACTGGGGAAATGAATTGGCAAGGCAACCCGGGCGAGCAAAAAATGCGAGCTCAGATCGAAGCCATGCTTAAAGAACCGAGCTGAACCCTGTCACGCTCTACGACTCGCATAATCGTTTCAACCGTGGGCCGGTAGACGAAAACAATGTTTTTTTGGCTCGAGACGGATGGTGAAAGCACGACCTGCATGATAAGTGCGTGCTAGGGTTTCCGGGGCAAGGTCTGCCCGGAACGGAAACCCTTTGCGACATTGATGCCGCCGTGAATCTCGCAGCCAACTGCCACCGTCGTGGAACGCCTTTCCTTTGGTCCAGCTTACGTCTGTGGATCAACTGCGTAATCATCCTTGGAATTTCCCTTGGAATTTCTAGCGGGTGCCAACAACTTCGACTGCCTGCGATTGACCCGACCGGCCAATGCTTGATAGCCCCTTTCCCAACCACCACTCGGCTAGCACTCCCTGGTTGTAACGGTGAAGCATGTGCGTGCATGGCCTGCACCCGTGGAATTGGCAACTGTTTAAACGACCAAAGAGCAAAGCTCGCTAGTCGACTCGATCAATTCCATCGGGGCGTTTCAACACCGGTTTTCACCGATCCTGCGACACCGCCACCGTGCGTTGATCCGATTGGAAACGGGGTATTGCCTCATAGCGGCAAAGACCTCGATGCGGCTGGACCCTGTGGCGAAGAATGCCGCGTCGGCCCACCGGCGGTATTGCTAGGCGACGAATGCAACCGCAAGCTACGAGATTGCTTGAAGTTACCCGACCGCGGCACACGCGGATGCATCCTTCTGTCACCACAACGAATCGTTGCTCCGGTGGGTGGCGAGGTGATTCTATTATCCGGAGTTTGTGGGACGGATGGCTTTCTTGCCGTCGGCGAACCATTGGAATGGATGTTGACGCCAGAAAGTGTTGGCACGTTCATCGAAGTCGGCGACGATGCGCCGGGCGCCCTCCACCGATTGGCAAAGATCGAAAAGACGGACAAACTCAGCCCGTCGTATGCGCGTGGGGTGACCAGCACGAAAAAAGCACTCATCACGCGTGGAAATATCAGTCCCAATGATGACGTGCCCTTAGAAAAAGGACAGACTTGGCTTTCGATCAGCAGTCCCACCGAAGGCACCAGCCGAGTCACCGTGTTGGCCCCCGAAAGCGATTGTTGGGATCAACGCAAGGCAACTGCAACCATTTACTGGATCGATGCGCGGTGGCAGTTTCCCGGTGCGCAGCAGGTCTTAGCAGGAACTCCCGTAACGCTTTCAACTCGTGTCACCCGTGCCGAGGGAACCGTGCCGGCGCGAGGCTGGACCGTCCGATACGAGACGTTAAATCCAGAGCTCGGCCTGTTCTCGCCCAGTGGGTCGCCAGTGGTTGAAGCGAAAGTCGACGAATATGGCAATGCGACCGTTGAACTGACACCCATTCGAAACGCCAATGGCAACTTGAGTTCGGGAACGGCTGCCATCGTGATCACGGTTGTAAGACCGGGTGGCGACAGTGACAACATGCCGGACTTGACGCTCGGAAACGGACAAACTTTTGTGACCTGGAGCGCCCCGCAACTTGCGATTCGTGCAGGCGCCCCCTCGGTAGCAACGTTTGATGCCCCATTTGATGTCGTCGCCAACGTGCAGAATCCGGGAGATCAACCCGCTACTAATGTTCGTGTTAACATTGCGTTGCCCCCCGGCGTACGTGTAACCAACACCGATTCGTTCGCCGTGGCAACTCCCAATAATGTCACGTGGGAGATTGGGACCATACCGCCACGAACACAACTTGATCTTTTCATGACCATTGTCGCGCAATCCTCCGTTCGGCTTCCTTTTCAGGGTCGAGCTGACAACGGACTGTATGCAGAAGACACCGTCGCTATCGACGTTTTCCGGCCAAGCCTTTCGCTTAAAATACAGCCGGCTAAAAACGAGTCATCACAAGTCGGCGATCCTGTCACCTTCGACATCGACGTGACCAACACTGGCGATCGACCGTTAACGCAAGTCAGCTTGCGGGCTGTCGGCGACAACGGCATGACACATGCCCAAACCGGAAGCCGCGTCGTGGGAGTAAACAAAACCGATGGTCCCTTGCAACCTGGTCAAACGTGGACAACCGCCGCAACCTTCGTTCCGCTGGAGTCCGGGCGGCGCTGTATCAACGTTGAAGCCACCTCGGACGGCGGCCAACGAGCTAGCGGGGAATCCTGTGCGACGGTAATCAACAAAATCGTTCCGACGCCTGCCGTGACCGCCGACATAACCGGACCGTCACTGATGGAAACCGGTGACACGCGGCTGTTTAAGTATCGAATCAACAACTCCGGCCAAGTACCGCTTCGGTCCGTTCGTATCGTCGCCACATTCGATTCACAACTTGGCCTCGTTCGCGCGACCGAAGGGGCCGATAACTCTCGAATTGGCCAATACCAAATTGTTTGGAATGTCCCGGAGATGCCTCCGGCTCCGGACGCGAAATCGACGGTATTGTTAGAGGCCGAGTTTGAAGCGCGTCAATTGAACCCGCGATCGAAGATGGTCCTTACGGTATCATCCGCGGAAGGGGCTCGCGCCGAAGACGACTTCGATTTTCAAATCAATCAGGGACCAGTGGCTGCGCCGCCGGTGCCACTGGGCGCGACCCTTCCGCCTGCCTCACCAACGCCCACGATCCCCGATTCGCCCGCGCCGATTCCTGCCAGCCCACCAGCGGTACCTCCCGCTGCTGATTCGGTTAACTCGGGCGCGAACGCAGTATCGCCGGCCATCGGCAACTCATTATCGTTGACTCTCCTCGACCGCGACGACCCAGTTCGTGTGGGTCAGCCAATTCGATACTCGTTATCGGTCCGTAACAACAGCAGTCAGCCTGACAGCAACGTCGGACTACGATTTCGCCTCCCTGCAGGGGTCGACGTCACACGCGTCGCCCAGCGAATCGCTCCGCGACTTCCCGGTTTTACTCGCGAAGGCGACGTTGTTTATCTTGATGAGATTCGAAACCTTCGGCCAGGTGAGACAGTCGATTTCGATATCGTGATCGTCAGCAACCAGCCGCAAAGCATCGAGTTCACGGTCGAATCGAAAAGCCAATTAGTTCCCAATGGCATCAGCGCCTCCCAGCAAACCCGTGTAAATCCGTAGAAACCCTGATAAGAGTCTCTACGCCTGCACCTTTTCTTCACGAACCAACCACTGGTAAATTATAGTGGGCGGGGCGGAATCGAACGGGATTCGGTTTTTCCTTGTGGTCTGAGAGTTCGTTTCGGCGATCGTTTGTCGCCTGACTTGAGCATCGGTTTGTATTCCTTTTTTCCCTACGTCTGTCATTTTCTAGTGTGGCAAATTCTATGGCTCATGCATTCCAATTTCATCCGCGAAGGACACGAACGTCGCCGCCCTGGCAACCGCGTTCACGTCATCTTTTAACAATCGTTTCACTCACGATGCTTGCCATGGCGTGTGGTTGTTCAAAAGAAAAAATGGACGAGATGGTCAACACGGTCAAAGAGCAAGCGAAGACGATCAGCGAGTCCGCCGCTGTCGTGGATGTTCTCCCTGCGACGGGTCGCGCTGAAGTGAAGCTTTCGCCGCCGGTTGCGATGACGGTCGCGTATGTAAGACTCTATTCGGTTGGTGACGGCAGGCCTGGGGTGGTTCAATTCACTAGTTATGATCCCGACAAAGGCCCCAACACGTTTCCAGCTCTGCTTGTGCGAGCGATGACATCCGCTACCAGTCTCGACGGATTGGCCGGACAGACGCTCAATGCAAAAGTTTTCTTTCAGGCACAAAGCTCAGGCCCCGTCCTGTCGACTGGTGAGTCTGGCGTCCTGCAGGCAACGGTCTCACCTCTGGATCCCAATGTAAAAACGATCAACGCGTCGATCGCTGCCGGCTCTCTAGTCGACAGTAGTGGCAAAGCGGTTCCATTCGGCGGCATTACGGTTGAGGGGGTGCAACCATGAATTTAAAAATGGCCCACTACTTAACGGCTTGCATCGTCATCGCATCGACGGTCGTTCATGCGAATCCAACGACTCGCGATATGACCAAGCCATTGGCAACTCACAATACCATTCCAGAGTCAGCAGCAAGCGCCGCCGCAATTTATGAGATTTGCATTGCGGCCGAAAAATTCGTACTTCAATCGGAAGAGACGCTGGCAAAAAAAGGGCCTGACGCCCTGCAGGCCAAACTGCTTGGCACTTGGAAGAGCAAGGTAAATCAAGGTATCCGCGACGCGGAGATTCTACGCTTGATGGGAGAGCCTGCGTCGGCGGATATGCTGATGCGGCTAAACGACTACACAACACGTCTCAACAATGTGATCGTTCGTTATTGGGGTACTCGAGCGGGTACTTCTCTCGGACACAAGATCCAAGCCCAACTTCAAAAGCAGGCAAAATCCCGCGATCGTGAATACGAAAAAATCCGCGGAATGGCGGAAGCTAAAAACTTCGTCGAAGCAGAAAAAGCGATCAATCAAATCGCGATGGAGTTAGATGAGGTAATTCATTTTATTGGACCTCAGGAAAGACAGCCCTTCCTTGTGCCCTATACGGCTACGAGAGGGATGATCGATCCTGCCATGATGCAAATCCGCTCGGCGGAAGCCAACCAAAAAATGACGCAGGCCATCGACGCGATGAAGCCCGATGAGGCAATGCTTTCGACATGGGTGGATACGGCAGCGGGACAACTTCGGTCGGCGGGCAAAGCTACCCTGGAAGGCAAAGGCGAAGCAACGGGGCCGCTAGTGCTGGAAGCTCTGTCAGAAAAGTGGGGGGCTGGACACGCTGCCTACCAGCGCATTCAAGGCATACGGTGGGCGTTGAAATGGCATCGTGACGGCGCGACGGTTGGTTACGGCGATACGACTCAAAGCGAGTCGGATCCGACCTACTCCGAGGCGAGTGCATGGACCAAGGCGGTACTCTCCGCCATTCCAGTGATCATCAAGGCAGACGCCGAATCGATCCAGCCCGGAGATGTTGCGTTGCGTCATCAGCAGTATCTCGCTGCATTGGCAAAGATGGCCAGTCTCGGCGAATCCAAAGCGGTTATGACGGCTGGCAATGACGCATTACAATCGCTGCTGGCCAAGAACAGTGTTTACGAAACTTCTATCAAGAATTACGAAGCGGCCACGCGGGATTTGTTCACCTTCCAAAGCAGAATCATAAAGGAAACAGCTGCGGTATTAACACAGCAATATGGTCCTGTCGATGCAGTGGTGAGAGAGGCGTCGCGTGCCGTGGGAACCAATCCGGGACTTTATCCTGAAAACCCTACCGTTCCTGTTTCGGCTACGCTCAACGCCCCAGCCCACTTAACCCTTGCAAGCATTGGCCCAAGAATTGTGGGCAAGAAGGCGCAAGTCACCGGTGTGCTGAGAATTTCGCCGACAAGCCAAACGTCAGCAGTAGAATTTGTGGGGCGGACTTACGGAACGATCCCAGCAATCACCCTCCCTGAATCTCAGATTCGGCAGTTGAAAGAAGACTTGTTGGTGGACGATGCACACCCACCACTTACCTTTGCCGCGGCAAAAGCAATTCAGTCGGTAACGCTAGGGAACTACAGTGCGGCCGGCGGGACGTTAGCGGGCGCTCAGATAGAAATGATGATCACTCGATTTGCGCCCATGTCCCCAGCAGCATCGATCATCGTGCCCAGAGGCGGTGTCATTGGTGCAGGGACCAGCAATTCGATGATGAATCAAGTCGCTGTTCGCATCGACCTGGATCCAGCCTGGATTCAGCATGATTTGGGGATTTATCGGATACCGGGAAAGTAAAATTTCCGATCGTCGAGTGCGGTAGCCCTCGTATGGAAACGAGGGCAGCTCGGTCATGTCTTAGCGCGCCATCTTAATCCACCACCGAGTTAGGGTTTCGTTACAAGCGGCCGGTGCATTCAACCGCTAGAATGAATCGACTTGTGTTCACCCAATGAGAATGCTGCGGTAAGAAGGCAGGGAAATCCATCGATGAAAGTAACGCTTCCCAGCATATGCGCTCTCGACTGTCCAGACGCGTGTGCGCTGCAAATAACCGTGGAAGACGGCAAGGTGGTGAAGCTGGAAGGTGATAAAGATCATCCCATCACCCAGGGGTTTGCATGTGTAAAAACCTATCGCTACCCTGAGCGACAGGAACACGCTAATCGACTTCTGTATCCCATGAAGAGAGTGGGCAAGAAAGGAACGGGTGTATTCACAAGAGTTTCATGGGATGAAGCCCTCGATGGGATTGCCTCGCGGCTGGACGCCATCCTACAAAGTTATGGTGCTCAGTCGATCCTTCCCTATTGCTACTCAGGGACTATGGGACTTGTCGAAGGTCAGCACTCCCTTGCCATGTTTCGGGCGATCGGCACACTCGAACTCGATCAAACGATTTGCGCAACAACAGGAAGCGCTGCCTGGGAGGCAAATTACGGTCCCGCAAAGCTTGGTCCCGATCCGGAAGACCTCATCCATTCGGATATGATCCTACTTTGGGGCATCAATTCCCTTCGCAGCAATTCGCATCTGACTCCTTTTCTCAAAGAAGCACGCAAACGCGGCGCTTTCATCCTCCATATCGACCCCTACCGAAATGAAACGAGTCGGTTTGCGGATGAGCATTGGCAGATACGCGTCGGAACCGACGCCGCATTGGCACTCGCAATCGGTGGTGAGATATTGCGAAATCAATGGGAGGATCGCGAATACCTAGGGAACTTTGCTAACGATCTGGCTCCCTATCAGGCGGCGTGCGAATCCTGGCCTCTCGAGCGAGCGGCAGACTACTGCAACATTCCTCTCCATCGCATTCAATCAATCGCAAAGCGATTCGCCCTGGCTCGCGCGAGCTTCATCAAAGTCGGCTATGGGATGACTCGCAATGAAGGCGGCGGTAATGCAATCCGAGCAATTACATTGCTACCTGCCCTGGTCGGTGCGTGGACTGAATTAGGCGGTGGGGCGGCGATTTCAACCAGCGGTGGGTTTCCCCTGAATCGACACCGACTAGGAGCCTCGCATCTCAGGCATGAGGGCGTTCGGCATGTCAACATGAACCACCTTGCCAGTGAGTTGCTTTCATCCGGTAATCAAAAGATTCAATCGTTGGTCGTTTTCAATTCCAATCCGGCCGCAGTAGCTCCTGACTCTTCACGCGTTCGGAAGGGCTTGATGCGAGAGGATCTGTTTACGGTCGTACTTGAACACTTCCAAACCGACACCGCGGATTACGCCGACTACCTCCTTCCCGCAACCACATTTCTGGAACACCCTGACCTCTACACCGCGTATGGCCACTATTACCTGCAGTGGTCTGAACCGGTAGTGCCGCCGCGCGGGGAGGCTAAACCCAATACATGGATATTCTCACAATTGGCGAGCCGGCTGGGGATAGACGAGCCGAGCGTACACTGGGACGCACAACGGGTTGCTCGCGAATTGCTGGACAGCGACGATTCTCGGCTCGAGGGGATCACCCTCGAACGGCTTCGAGCTGAACGTACGATCAAGCTGAATTTGCCAACTCCCTTTCTGCCGTATAGCAACGGCAGTCATTTCTCCGATGGCAAAATTCGCTTCTCACCGCCACCGATTCAAGTCCAATTCATGGAGACGCCATCTGACGAGTTCCCATTGCGACTGATCTCGCCGCCTGGTGCCTACATATTGAATACGACGATGGGAAACATCGAAAGCATCCAGAAGATGGCGGGGGGGCAACCTCAAGTGATGATGCACCCAGACGATGCGAAGTCCATTGGAGTGGAACACTTAGGAATGGCGAGGATCATCAGTGAACAGGGATCTATCATTCGGCAAGTCATCGTTAGCACCGATGCGGCCCCTCAGACCGCGGTCGCGATGGGGCAGTGGTGGCCGAAGCTGGCCCCCGATGGCAAAAGCCTAAACGACTTGACGAGCGAGCGACTTACCGACCTGGGGTATGGAAGCACATTCGGAAATACAGTCGTACGGATGGAAGCAATCCCCATCGATTCCGGTTCCCATCCAAACTCGTATCGTGAGAGCGAGACGAGTATCGATCTTCGAAACCTTAGCGTTTTCGACGATTCCCACGTGCCCAAGTAAAACCTCCTTACCGGACAATAGCGGATTGCGGACCGGTGGTGCGGCAACGCGAAAGGTGAGGCCTGTTTCGGATCCACCGTTTGCTCCCGATCCACAGTGTGATTCGTATCCAAGGTCAGTAAGAGGCGTTTGACCCGTGCGTTTGGTCTCATTGAAAGTGACAGTAGCTTCGGTCGTTAGGCCTCAACCCAAGCTGAGACTGACAAACCTTTTCCGGCGAATCGAGTGCTTCAACCAATCTGGTTATTAGGGGCGCACGATGGACTTCCAGTCCGTCGTTGACGATATTTGCCGACGGATTAGAAGTCCGTCGTGCCCTCAAATTAAGTGTTGACGAAGCTCTCGCTACACCGAGCATCAGAAAACTCATGGGGACCGAAGCTCTTATCGCGGAAACATCAATTGATTATTCCGCGCCGACGCCGATACTTTGTTGGACGATCTTCAACTAATTCTATTACGTAAGCTCAAAAACGAGTCGGGGTTGTTAGTCATGTTCCAACGTTCCATCTTCGGGCTGGCTCCGATGTTATTCGGGTTGCTTTGCTTGGCGGGCTGTGACTCTGCCGTCGTTGCTCCCACTCTTACGTCATCGGACGTACAACTCACCGAGAAAGAACGAACTTCCGGAGTGGTACTGCTGAAGTTTGGGGCAACTTGGTGTGGCCCCTGCAAACAGCTAGACAAGGAATTTGAGCAATTGGAGGCTTCACTTGCCGGGCGGGTAAAACTGCTCAAGATCGACGTTGACGAGGAGCCCAAACTGGCCGACCAATACAATGTATCGTCGATCCCCTACATGGTGCTTTTCGAAAACGGAAAGGCTATCAGCGAGCAGGTCGGCTTTATGTCGGCAGACGAGATCGATCAATGGATTGCCGACTCAACGACCACACCATCGAAGGTCGGCACCTAGGAGCCTCGTGCGAACCCGATTCCTCCATGGCAAACCAGGACGAACAATCAACTGCTCAGCCGCCTGATTGTTCGTCGCCTTCCAAATCGCCTTCGGTGATCAATCGAAAACCTTTCTTGGTCAACGTCTCCATAGCGAACTCGATGTTCTCCACCATGATCGCAACAGCGGGCCGGCCTAAGGGGTGAGCGATCAAGGGATAGGCTTGCTGGATATTCAGCTCGGCTTGCAACAGCGCAGTGCAAATCCGCAGCAGCGGTTGTGGCCCTTCGGGTAATTCAACACCAACGAGATCGGTTTCGATAATCGCCAATCCAGCGCGTTCAAGAATTTCACGCCCACGGTCATAATCGCTTACGACAAATCGAACGAAAGCGCATTCAGCAGCGTTGTTGATTGACAAGGCCACCACGCGGATTCCGGTACCCTCAAATCGCCGGAGGACTTCCAGCAACTGTCCGACACGATTTTCAAGAAAAATCGTGAACTGTCGAATGGCTGGAAAATTTCGCCCTCGGAGAGTCTCAAAACTGGTTCCAGCCCCTTCTTCAAAGCTCATAGTCGTCTCATCTTGATCGTGCATACAGCGGCGAAACCTCGACGCCATCGTTTTGGCATCTTGTCGAAGGTCCCTTGATCGCCCAAGTTTACGCGTTAGCGTCATTTGGGGTCAATTCGATCACAGCAGGAAAACACCATGAATTTGGCGGAAGTGGCTGGCGGCCCGGCAGGCGAATACCCGAGGGCCTCTTTTGAGTGGCGGGTTCGAGTCGCGTACCACGAAACCGATGGCCAGCGTCGTGTGCATCACGCCAACTACCTCAATTATTTTGAACAAAGCCGCGTGGAAATGCTCAGAGCTCACGGGTTTGACTACCGCAGATTTGAAGACTCCGGCCTGATGTTAGTCGTTACCGAAATGAATGTTCGCTATCGCGCCGCGGCAGAATTTGATGATCAGCTGCGTATCTCGACAACGGTCGTGGAAGTGAGAAATGTTCGTATTCGTCATCATTATCGCATCGATCGAAAAGGAGAACTCATCGCCGATGCCGACTCCACGATCGCGTGTATAGACAAAACAGGCAAGCTCCGTCGACTGCCGAAAGAATGGGGATTGATGTTTCGCGCGTCATCGAGCTTAACCTCTAGCTTGACAGACGCAACGGAGGCCCTCTCTGACATTGACGTTGACGTCCCAGGCTGATTGGCGAAACGCGTGAACGATGAAGACCGCGATGAAGACCGCGATAAAAGGCCCAATGGACGGCCAAGCGGGTAAACGGTCGCGATCTGGTGGATACTTCCGTCGTTCGCACCACAGCACCACAGCCATGTTGGAAAACCGCTCTTGCGTCGGTATCAAAAAGTTGGCGAGAGTAAACGGGAACTCAACAATCTCAGTCACATTCGCGCATAAGGATCCTTTTTGCATGTCCTCCAAGACAAATGATGTAGCGACGGCTGATCAGGAAATCTCGCCACTACATGGTTCGGTTGATGATCTTTATGCCGTCTACCTCGAGATTGCAAAACGCGATCACTCGGTTCGAATCGCTGCACTTTACGGCAAGCAGGCGCCACCGCCGGGACACACACCCTTTCGACCATTGCCACGAGAGCATTTCGACGCAAGGTTTTATTCGTCGACGCAAGTCGCCGGTGGCGAAACGATCTTCCGTCGCCAACTATCGCGTTTGGCCCGAGTCTATGGGGTTCAAAATGTATCACCTGCCGCCCGCCGCGCAGCCTAGCGTCGTGGTTCGATTGATGACGCAGCTCCCTCGACGTGCATTGGCGAGTTGCAATTCGCAAACAGAAACGAATATCCAGCCGTAGTCGCTAAATCGGGAACCAGAAGTCGCTCAGTAGACCAACATACCAGACTCGATCGCGTAGTCGTTTGTAATCGTCGTTGGGCGCGACATTTCGCTTTGTAGTGATCTAACAGTAGCTTCGATCAGTAGCTTCGATAACGAGTCGTCTCATGTCACCTTTACTTTCTATCCTGCGGGCGACCCATTGTCGTAGTACTCACCATTTTTTTGCGATCGACGCGTTAAGGTTGGTAGAAACCGACGCGGGACAACGGTTTCGCGGCATACTGCTGAAGCACCATGACAGATACCTGACTGGTGCAAAGGATCCCGACGTTCGATTTCGTGATTTTCAGAATCATGTCATCCATGTACAAGATGGCTATTTTGGTGGAGCACCAAGGCTTGCGATCCAGTGGTACGATCGCCTTATGGGCCACTTGGTCGCATCAAGATGGGAAGACGCAGCCTACGCAGCAGGCGTTTTGTCCCACTACTTCACCGATCCGTTGATGCCACTGCACACGGCGCAGTCCGAGCGAGAAACGCTCGTTCATCGGCCGATGGAATGGAGTATTTGCAAGTCATACGATCGGATTCTAAAGATTTGGACAAGCGACGAACTGCGTCTCGTGTTCCAGCTTGGCGACGGTGATGGCTGGCTTGGGGAAGCAATTTTAAAAGGCGCACGAGTCGCTAACCGTAGCTACAAGCGACTTGTCGATACCTACAACGTTGACCTTGGGGTGGAGAATCCAGTCGCAGGTTTGGATGATGATGCATTGCACACGTTTGCAGAGCTGTTTGGTTTAGCCATTACCGGACTTGCCAGAATTTTTGAGCGCGCCGCAGAAGAGTCGGAAGCCAGGACGGGGCACTCCTTGCCGAGCACAAGCCTCACCATCCCGGCGCTGCTCGCAACGTTGCAAATACCTGAGCAACTTTGGATCAAGCGAATTGAAGACAAGCACGAGCGAAGGGCAATTGAAGCCTTGGTCGCCGAGTACCGTGTCACAGGCCAAATCAAAGACAACTTGCCGCAAGAAATCTACATCAAGCAACAAGTTCTCAAAGTAAGAGAACGGGAAGCGGTCTGGAATAATCACCGTCGCGAACTTGCGCTTGCAAAGGGTGCAAAACAGACCCAGATTGTCGAGGCCACGGCGTCGGCGGAATCCTTACCTCACGTACTGGCCCTCCCCGTCCGGAACTCCGCAGCGGAGTCCAAGGAAACCAAAACAATCGCCCAGCAACCAGCGGCGGGGCGGGAAAAAATCAGTCCATCCATCGACCCCTCGACTGACGACATTCCGATTAGCATTCCCTTCCCAACGTCCGCCAAATTGTCCACTGAAAACTCACCGCGGGCTGCGAGCACCCTTAATGAACCGGTGGTCCATAACGACCGGCTGCGACGATCACAAGAACTTTCACACGCTCCATCGATTGGCCCAAAGACAGCGACCGCCTTTGCGCAGATCAATATCCGTACCATCGGAGAGTTTCTCGATGCTGAAGCACCGCTGATGGCTCGCCGTCTCGGCAAGTCTTGGATCACGGCAGTGGTCATCGAGACCTGGCAAACCCAAACCTCCTTGATGTGTCAAGTTCCTGGCTTGCTGTCCCGAGACGTCCAGATGCTCGTGGGAATCGGGTGTCGGACTTGTGAACAACTCGCGCAATCGAAGGCCAATGAATTAGTCGTGATGATGAATCGTTACGCACTATCATCCGAAGGGCGTCGTTCGCTCCGCGGTGCAGAACCCGCTAATACTGCGGCAGTAGAGCGTTGGATTAAAAATGCGTCGCAAGCGACTTTGAACCGGCGAGCGGCTTAGGCTATCACGTCGATTTCAGTTTCTGTGTCAACCAGTCGCTGGCGGATATACGCAGTTTGTCACGTCGGCGAGCAATCGAGACATTGAGTTTTCCGGCTAGCTTGTCACCTTGCTTCGGCAAGTAATCATCTCGCAGCGCCCTTTCAACGATGTCGCCGAACTCTTCCGCGACGTCGCTGCCCAGCTTGCTGATTCGATCCACTTCCAGATCAACCAACTTAATGGAAGCACTGTCAACGATCGGATCAAACACGATATCAGGAGGGACTCTGGTATAATCAAACACGAAACCCATCGTCGTTTCCAATGTCAATTGCAGCCTCGCGGTCGCTTTGACAGAAACGCTGTAAAGTTGAAATCCATAATTCCATCGCTCTTGTCGCGCATTGATATCGATCTTCGCATCGATTCGAAGGTTTGCCATCAATCGACCATCAGGCAGCGTCTCAGCGCGAACGACTTCGACCTTTAGGTTGCGAGGGTCGGTGGGATTGTTCAGGTCGACTTCGTATCGAAGCCACTTTCCATGTCGGACATCTCGATATCTCCGATGCGTTTCCAACCGAAGTCCGTCATTGTCGATATCGACTCCTGCATAAACCTTTTTTGTCGCGCCCCAACCTTTACGCTTTTCGTAATGGGGCGGCAGATTCTGTTGAATCAGATAAATCACCCACTGGAGAGAAGCTTTTGCTTCTTCCGGCGGCAAACCCTGAAAGGGTGTTTGTAATTCAGGTGGCAAAGTTGGGCTGGCAGCGTCGATCGGTTCCCCATCCGGTGCCGCGACCTGAAACTCGTCGCCCGCGCATTCGCCCTGTTTTCGTTCGATGATTGCAGCGAGGACCGCAAGCGTACTCCCAATAAAATTACGGCGGCGAATCGAAAGGGAGCAAACGCGAAAATGGTGAAGGAGGGTCACGTGCTGTATCTACGGAAGAATGCGGACAAAACCTCGGCTACATAGTGCAACTCTTCGGGAGGTTGTGCCAAAAGATGATCAGCGCGGTCCAGAGCAACCAAGCTGACCGCAGGCGGAGTGATTTCGGGCGATCGAACCGATGCAAGTTGATAGATGCGAAGAGCTTCATGAAACGCTACGGTTTCATCCACCAGGGAGTGCACTAAGAGCAGCGGCAGACGAATCTTGGTAATTCGATCACCCAATCGATGCTGACGAAAGTCGCTCGTCATTTCGCGACGAATGGTCCAAGTGCGACCACCGATTTCGACTTCCCCTTGACCGTCCCTTTCGATAGCCGGATTCATCCGATCCATCAGAGCAGCCAGATGCTGGGTATCGGACGGGGCAGCCAAAGTCGCGACGGCTCGAATCGATGTCAAATCCAGAGGCTCACCTGCCACAGCGAGGGAAGCGGCGCCACCAAAACTGTGCCCTAATAGACCTCGGACTGGGCCAAGTTCTTCATTTGCGAATCGAATGGCCGCACGCAGGTCGCCGATGTTGGTGGTGAAGTTCGTTTGTGAAAAATCGCCTCCGCTTCCACCCAGACCCGTCATGTCGTACCGCAAAACGGTAATGCCAGCGCCCGCCAGGGCACGACCAATGCGAACGATCGCTTTCAAATCTTTATTGCAGGTAAAGCAGTGGGAGAAGACGACTACCGGATGATTCGCCCACGGCAAGCTGGGGACATCCACGATCCCCGCCAGTTGAAATCCGTTACCGCCCAAAAATTGCACGCGGCGCGATTGCCGCACCGGCGACCCACCACCCGCCGTCACGTACCGAGGCCGCCCGCCGGCGTCGTCGTCGCAGAACCAAAGTTGATCCGTCCCGCACGAAATGCATCCGCCATCGCCATCGGCACCTCTGCTTCGGCAAGCACCAGTTGAGCGCGATTCTCGGCGACGAGAGCCTTCATCTGCTGTTCGGATGCAACCGCCTCGGCGCGCCGTCGCTCTGCCTTAGCGCGTGCAACGCGAGTGTCTGCCTCGGCCTGATCGGACTGCAATCGAGCCCCGATGTTCTCGCCCACGTCGATGTCAGCGATATCAATCGATACGATTTCAAATGCGGTCTGGGAGTCCAGGGCACGCGCCAAAACGGCACGGGTGATCATGTCAGGCGTTTCCAAAACTTCAAAATGCGACGCAGCAGATCCGATCGAACTAATGATCGACTCCCCAACACGAGCGATGATGGTGTCTTCCGTCGCACCGCCAATGAGCTGAGCCAAATTCGTGCGCACCGTTACCCGAGCGCGGACGCGCAATTCGATTCCATTGCGAGTGATCGCACTGAGCGTTGTTTTGCCACTCCGGCGAGGGTCGGGACAATCGATCACCTTTGGATAAACACTGGTTTGTACCGCATCGAGCACGTCCCGCCCTGCTAAGTCAATGGCTGCCGCCTGATCAAAATCCAGTGGAATGTTTGCTCGGTGTGCAGCGATGATCGCATGAATGACATTCTTAATGTTGCCGTTTGCCAAAAAGTGCGACTCTAGGCGGCGGGTACTAATCCCAGTCTCTCGATCGATACTCAGGCGAGCTTGGGCCGCCATGACTTTGCACTGCACGATCACATGCGGATTGACCTTCGTAAAGTGCATCCGGATCAGGCTCATCAAGCTGACGTCCGCCTGGGACATCATCGCTTGGACCCACAGCTTGCCGTAGCGGATCCCGAACACCAGTAGAAAAAGCAAAAAACCGGTAGCGAGCACAATCGCCGCGATCGACAAGACGCGAGTGGGACTTAACCCCAGCGCCGCGACGGGAGACGTCATGCCCACCAACCGCAGTGTCCCATCGCTTATTACCGCAGGGCAAATGTCATGCTGCATTGCCGAACCGAAGTCGAAAGTCATATTTGCCATCGTTTTCATCGATACTTTCCCTCTAATTGTCACTATTTAACAAACTGGTGTGTAAAGTGTGCAAATCGAGGTTGGACCAATCTTTGGGTTTGGTTAGAGTTGTCGAGTATAGCAGCCTATGATTCTAGATGGGGTACAACGTTTTCGGGAAGAAATCCTCGGACAAAGATTTTGCGTGTACCTGTCTGAATTTTTTGCCGATCCTGGTAAGAGTGCGTGGTGAAGGCGATGATTTTTCTCGTTTTGGGCTTCTGGAGTGTTTGAGGGTGTTTAACCGAAGTTGGAAACCAGGCGACTGGATTGTCTACCGAATGAGCAAACACGGAATTGCACCCGGAAAACGTGCTCACCACGTTTCGGCCTCCCGCAAAGGCGAGTCGTACAATTACATCGTGGACAAGTTTTGGGTCATTGAAAAAATTGGGCCCAACGGCGAACTCTATGTTCGCACACCCGGCGGAAAGACACGCGTCTTGGCGTCGAACGATCTCAATATCCGTCGCGCCAGATGGTGGCATCGCTTCCAATGGGGCGAACGCTTCCGCACCGCCGAAGCTCAGCGGTTGCAGCAAGAATCGTTGACGAATGGCCATCAGCATGGTGGCCCTGCCGAAGCGGCTTAGGAACGGTAGCGATTTTTGGTGATCGTTGCGTCACCTGCCCACTTCGCTTTTGATATCAGCGTCCTAAGGCGTTTGATCTCAGGCTCCTATGCTGAAACGCCGAAACATCCTCATCCTGCCTGATACGCCGGCGAGGCAGGTTTTGACGAGAAACCAAAAATGCGTCAAACGTATTTCTTCAAGACCTCGGCAATCAGCGCGGGGTCATCGACCTCCCGCAAATGCTTGATCTGGTCCGCAGGCAGGCCGATCCTCCCCAAGTTGACAACGAGCCGGTCCCAGGTGGTCGCCCGTTTCTTACCTTCGGTCAAATACAATTCCGTAACCTGCTCCATGGCCTTTTGCAGCGCGATGGCGTCGAGGTTGCGGTAGTAATTCTTGATGACCTTTTCTTGATACTTTGTACGTGGCTGATCCATGGTTTCATCCTTGATCGGTGAGAAAAGGGGACGGGTTACAATGGGGTTCGAATCTTTGGCAACGACACTCCCCTGCGATCGGGTCCGATCCCAGCGGAAAGAGTACCGAGTATCGCAGAACAAACGGCTTCGTCTATAGTATTCTCGCCATGACCAATCACCCCCCCCGTTCCGCCGAACACGAACCAACGCATCCGATGCACCCTCTTTGCCGTGGTGTGCGCGGGGCCACCACAGTCGCTACCGATTCTCGCGATGAAATTTTGACCGCAACGAGGCAACTCTTAGCGATGATGATTCGCCGAAACGGAATCGACTCACGCGATGTGGGGAGTGCGATCTTTACGGTAACCCACGACATCACGGCCGAATTCCCTGCACTAGCCGCTCGTCAACTCGGCTGGATCGACGTTCCACTACTCTGCGGCTACGAGGTTTCAGTACCGGGATCATTACCGAGATGCATTCGGATCCTGGTTCACTGGAACACGACTAAGCTGCAAAGTGAGATATTGCATACTTACATGCGCGAGGCGACTATCTTGCGCCCCGACTTAACGACGCTTCCTCCGGTTGATTTCGATGAGTTGGACCTTTGGATTCGTCGTCAAATGGGCGAAGCATGATGACTCGTTTGCGTTGGCTGACGGGGGATCGCTTAACGCCGATTCATGCAGCCCGAAGCTATGCGACTGGTATTCAAGGAGTCGATGAACTGGCAACTCGGCAGCTTGCCCCGGCGATGAACGAGTTCAATAGTCGGCTTGCCGCCGCAGAGGTTGACTTCAGCGTCTTTTGGCAACGATTGTTTTTCGGAGTCGCATCTGGCCTGTCTGACTCCGCTGCATGTTCCCTGGCTCTAACGGATGCGGGTTGCAGTCCACTAGCGATTGATACCCTCGCTGGCGCTCTTACGTCCCAACTCGCTGACCTGCGACTGGCCTATGCCGAGCGTTATCCCAAAATGGTCGAACAATTGACACTACGAGGCAGACCGCTTCGGGAGCAGTGGGATGGATTTGGAGCGGGCCTGCTCAATCGTATCGGAAAGCTGACCCACCCATCGTTTTTACCTAAATCGGTAACGGCCATTCTGCTTTCGCCGTACTGCGGGGGCGTTGGGGGTCTGGACGCTACAGCGTCGCGTCTTTGGATCGAAGCCGTGTTGACCAACCCTTGCCCCGAAGTTCCCGAAGTCCTTCGCTTGGTTTGGCTCCTATCACAACTTGGCTTGATCGAAGCCATGACGTCGGGAACAGAAGACTCGCAGGGAGATCCCTGGGTCGCGCCAACGAGATTGAATCGAGTCGCAGCGCTCGCAATGCTTCCTCTTACGCTCGACGCAGGTTCTCACCTGGAACTGATACCGCCTCCACCCAGTTCGCTGCCGCCCCTATTTGCAAAGGCGGCTCAAACGTGGCGATTGGCTGTCGATGAACTGACACTCGAAAAGCTTGCAAGTTGGTGGCGTCAGTTTCAGGACTTGCAAACGCCTCCACCGGTCGCCCTGAAGGCCCTCGATCGCATGCTCCATCCCGACGCGTCGCCCACTCCGGGGTTACGCCGATGACCGAAAGTGATAACCGTTCTTGCGATCGAATCGAAGGCCGATTTCGCCCAGGCTTGTTGAGCCGGATCTACGCGTTCCTCGTTTTTTACCCAACGCTGATTTGGAACTTCCTGCTTGGCCGCGTCTTTAAATCTCGAAACTGGTGGGATTTTATCGATCCCAATGTGATCGTAGGAGCTTACCCGTTTAAAAATGACGCTCAGGGCCTCTACGACCAAGGCGTCCGTGCCGTTGTGAACACGTGCGAAGAGTACGCAGGCCCCATTCAACACTACAAACGCCTCGGCATCGATCAACTCCACATCCCCACAACGGATTTCACCCATCCACGATTGATCGATATCGAACAAGCCGTCGAATTCGTTGAAAGTCATGTGCAAAAGGGACACACGGTTTATATCCATTGCAAAGCGGGCCGTGCAAGAAGTGCAACGGTAGCCATCTGCTGGCTGATGAAATATCGCGGCCTTACACCCGATCAAGCCCAGTTACTCTTGCTTCAGTCCCGCCCCCACATCAACCCACGATTGACGCAACGTCCTGTCGTCATGCAATTCTATAAGGCATTGGCGAAATAACGACCGAGGCACTCGAATCATGCTTTCGCAATCAGGCTTTCGCAATCAGGCCTTCGCTAAGTGCGGTCGTTTGTAACAAATAGTTCTTCAATCCAACCGTGAAAGAAGTATAGAAACGTGCAACCAACACTTTTTGTTACCAGCAATGGCCGATGCCAGCGCCGTCGTCTCGGAGAAATCTTCACGATGTACCCAGCGAGGATCTTGTTTCTACTTATCAGTCTAATTGCCCTCCTGTCCACACAAGCTTTGGTGGCAGATACGCCATCGGTGTCAGACCACATTTCAAGGCAGGCGATCGAAGAAAAACTGGAGGGTGAATTCAACGCGGAGGAGATCGTTGCGACCTCGTCATGGATCCATTCGATCGGTGTTGCCGATTGGCTCGGACCGCTCGCTCCGGTAGCACTGTCTCCGTTCTTTGGGGTCACTTGCTTGTCGGGGCTCGCACTTTGGGGCCCGGAATGGACGACCGATAACGCGATGCTTGGTTCCGCAGGACCATTAAGAAACGAATCGCTGTTTTTCGTCTTTCTCATACTCACTGCGATAACCAGTTTCCCTCGCCTCACCAAAGTCAGCAAACCGTTCGCCCAAGCGATTGACCGACTCGAAACCTATGCCGTGATCGTGATCCTGCTCATGATCAAATTTGTTGCATCGATGGAGACTCCGGGCGATGAACCGGTCGCCGTGGTACAGTTGGGCGTTTTAAGTGTCACGCTGGACACGTTGCTTGCGATTGCGATGATCATCAATGTTTTGGTCATCAACAGCGTCAAGTTTTTTTTCGAATTCTTGGTGTGGTTGACCCCAATTCCTTTGGTGGATGCGATCTTCGAATTCTGTAATAAATCGCTTTGCGCTGCGATGATGGCGATCTATGCATTTAGCCCACCGCTTGCCACAGTCATCAACCTCGCAATCTTATTGGTCGCCGCTTTCGTGTTGCGATGGATCAGCCGACGCGTTCGGTTTTACCGAACGATCGTTCTCGATCCCATTCTCGCAAGCCTGTGGAGCGGATTTGGTAAACCCAAACGCCCAGAACTCATCGTATTTCCCAAGTCGGGAGTAGGACCGTTCAAGGCGAAAAGCCGGTTGAAGTTGATGCGTCACGCATCGATCGACCAACGGTGGACTTTGGAAGAAGCCAACTGGTGGGTACCCGCAAAGCGAAACGAGTTGACAGGAAGCTCCACCCCTAAAGTACGAATGGGATGGACCATGCATACTATCGTCATCGAGGAAAGTGATGGATCGGAGATTACATTGTGCTTCAGTCGTCGATACAGCGAGCAGACACTTCGCGAACTTATCGAGACAATTGGATTAGAGTGGGACGATAGGACGAATGCCGCGGACATCAAAATCGCAACTGAATTTTCCTGAAATGAACTTAAAAAAGAATTGGTTTCGGATCTCACGAAGGTCCGCGTGGCAGCTGGTTGCGGTTGGCTCGCTGACCTTTCTGTTCGCAACGGTGAGGGGCGATGAACCTGCAAAAACGGTCACATCTCCTCCTGCAGAACTAAACATCCCCAGCTTCTATTCTAAATTTATCAGCGTCGATGGATATCCAATTGTTGCGTCTGCCACGGTTAACGACTTTGCGTTGAAGGAGGCAGCCTATCTCGTCAGTCAATTGCTGGCGAACCGACCCGACGTACGAGAGGCAATGATCCAAAGTGGATCAAGACTATCCATCATTGCGTACGATGAGTTCACAACTGACCTTCCTGAATGGAATTGGTTAGCCAACGTAGAGAGCAGGGACCAAACGCAGCAGGGCATGACACCGAAGGAATACTGGGATCGCCGTGCTCGCGGCATGGGGGGCTCGGAAACGGACCCTTACTGTTCATGTGGCGAAGAAAATCTGCTCGGATATGACGGTGACCCTTACTCGACAGAATGCATTCTCATTCATGAATTCGCGCACAACATCCATCTACGCGGAATGATTCGCGTCGACCCAACGTTTGATGCTCGTGTCAAGCAAGCACACCAGCAGGCGATGGAAAACGGGCTTTGGAAAGGCAAGTATGCGGCGACGAATCATCACGAGTACTTTGCTGAAGGCGTCCAATCCTGGTTTGACAATAATCGCGAAGAGGACCATGACCACAATCATGTGAATACCCGAACCGAGTTGGTCGCATACGATCCTGGCTTGGCCAACCTTTGCCGCGAAGTTTTCGGCGATGCGGTGATTACGTATACCAAACCGACGACGCGACTGTCCGGTCACCTCGAAGGCTATCAGCCCACCCCTTCACCGCGTTTTGTGTGGCCCGAACGGTTAGCATCGCCGTGAGAGGCGCAGATCAGCGTTTGTCAAATCGGGCGCGGTACACAGGGATCGAATGCTGCACGCTACGACGCTCAAAATGAGTCCGGAAGGCAATTGCGTCTTCCTCACCGATAATGTCTGCATCCTCGGGAAGCGGCGGACCGAATTGGGGAACAAACTCGGCAATCATTTCAATAGCTGACTCAAAGTACTCCAGTACGTCGGTCCAGAAATGAAAGGTGCCTCCTTGTGTCAGGGCTCGATGAATTTGACGTACCGTTGATTCATTGACCACACGACGCTTCTTGTGCCGCTTCTTCCACCAGGGATCGGGGAAATAGATATGGGCGGCGAACAATGACTCATCGGGGAGCAAGGGGAGCAGGGGCTGCGCATCACCGACCACCATGATCGCATTTTTCAATTCATTCCTTGCCAGACGCGACGCTGCATGCGCCGCATACATATGAGCGATCTCCACTCCGACGAAATTGTGACCCGGTCTCGCGATCGCTGAGTTTTGCAGAAACAACCCTTTTCCCGAACCGATCTCGAATTCAAGCGGATGATCGTTGCCAAACAACGATTGGCTGGTCAACGATTCGGGCAGCGACTCGGGCACACGCAAATGAGCGTCGAGGACGAGCGATGGATCACGTTTAGGAAGTTGTCGGCGAGGCATCAATCGACCTGGTGGACACAAAGAAAGGTTACCAAACTCATCAAAAACAGCCCCCAAGATTCCTCGGTGGGGACGTAACTTAACGCGGATATCCCTTCCTGGGCTACGGCCCAATTACCATCGATGGAGCCGCCTACTGAAAAGTAGGGTTCCCGGCATAGAATGAGGTGGTCGACATACGGCTGCCATCTGACCTCGTTTGGAATCAAGTTTTGGACACCACCAGTTCCCCCGAAGCGAACTTTGCTGGATTGCGAATTGCATCGCTCGAAAGTCGACGTGCCGACGATATGGCAAGGCTGATCACCCGCCACCACGGTATCGCTCACGTGAGTCCATCGATGCGTGAAGTGGCCATCAAGCCGAACCGTAAAGCCATCGACTTCGCTTACCGTTTGATGACGGGCCAGATTGGGGCCATGGTGCTCATGACCGGCGTAGGGTTTCGGTTTTTGCTCACTGCTATTGAGGATTCGATCGATCGCCAAAGATTCCTTGATGCCTTGTCCGATGTGCCCACCATCGTTCGCGGCCCGAAGCCTGCGGCGGCAATGAAAGAAGTCGGACTGACACCGACCTATCGAGTCCCCGAGCCCAATACGTGGCGAGAGGTTCTGCAGTTGATTGACCGCGAATTGCCCATAGCTAATGTCACGGTGGGACTCCAAGAATATGGGATTTCAAACACCAGCTTGATCGCAGGGTTGGAAGCGAGGGGGGCCATCGTTGAACCATTGCGAGTCTACGGCTGGGAATTTCCGGAAGACACGTCTTTGCTGGAAAGCAACGTGAGAGCAATCGCTGCCGGTGAACGCGACATGTTGATGTTCACCAGCGCCCATCAAGTTGTGAATATGCTTCGAATGGCAGAGCAGTTAAACTTGACCGAATCGCTTCGAGCAGGCCTGCGTTCGACGGTGATCGCATCGATTGGGCCCACGACCACTCAGATGATTGAAGAATGCGATTTCGTTACCGACATCGAACCGCTCCATCCCAAAATGGGACACCTCGTCATCGAGGCCGCCAAACGTGGCCCCGCCTTGGCAAAGCTTAAACAAAAGATCAACGCGTCACCCTTTTCCACTCGATCACCGATGACTACCGACAAAGGTTCCGACACGCTGTTAGTCCATGCCAGTGACAACAGCCTATTCATGCGAGCCTGTCGAGGCGAACCGACCGAGCGAACGCCCATTTGGCTGATGCGGCAAGCCGGAAGGTACATGTCGGAGTATCGATCGGTAAGGCAACAGCAATCGTTTCTTGATCTTTGCAAGTCGCCAAAATTGTGTAGCGAGGTGATGTGCACCGCCGTCGATCGACTGGGCGTTGATGCCGCGATCATCTTTTCTGATCTCTTGCCCATTCTTGAACCACTTGGGTTTCAATTGGAATACGTGAGCGGAGATGGCCCCGTCATTCACAATCCGGTCCGCACCGCCAGCGAAGTCGATCGCGTAAAATTTCTTGACGACCCCATGTCACTTGGGTTCGTCTACGAAACGGTACGACAAACGCGTGCCGATCTGCCGGAAGGAATCCCATTGATCGGGTTCGCCGGCTCGCCCTTTACGCTTGCCAGCTATGCGATTGAAGGCGGGGGCAGCCGACAATACGCAGCGACCAAAGCGATGATGTATAGCGACAGCGGAGCCTGGAATTCGCTGATGGAGAAATTGTCTCACGCCGTCATCCTCTACTTGAATCACCAAATTGGGGCGGGCGCGCAAGCAGTGCAGCTTTTCGATAGTTGGGCTGGATGTTTGTCTCCGCATGACTATGCAAAGTACGTTCTGCCGTTCATGCGAACCATCCTAACGGGAATCACCCCCGGAGTCCCGGTTATCAACTTTGCCACCGGCAATCCAGAATTACTTCCGATGATTGTGGGCGATTCGCGGACCGTCGTTGGCGTTGACTGGCGAATTCCGATCGATGTCGCTTGGAATCGTATCGGGCACCAACGACCGGTGCAAGGAAACCTCGATCCGGGTGTTCTACTGGGAACACCTGAGTTGATCGTCGAGCAAACCCAGCGACTGCTCGACGCGGTAGGCGGACGCCCTGGCCATATTTTCAATGTCGGCCACGGTGTGCTTCAACAAACGCCAGTCGAGAATGCGATCCGATTGGTCGAAATCGTCAAAGAGCTTAGCGTGCGGGCATGAGCGAGGAACAAGTCGTTTGCCCTTTTTGTCCATTGCACTGCGACGACTTATCAGCGTCACAGTTAAGCGATGGCAAGACGGATTGCAGCGTTGCCAATGCGGCAGCATCGGCGATAAAGGGTTGGCAACCGTCACCGGCAACTCTCGACTTGTTAAACGAGTGCCGGCGGTGGGTCGCCGAAGCGGATCGAATCACGATCAGCGGAACGGTGATCGATCTCGACACATCGCGCGCCGTGACCGACTTTGTTCGCGTCACCGGTGCGGACATTGCCGTCCATGAATCCAATCCGTCGGCGGCAAAGCAGTTTTCACGCGATGGCGGCTTTTTTGCGACGCTCGGGGAAATCGCTACTCACGACACCTCCGTTCTGATCATCGGCGACGCAACCACTCAATGGCCCCGGATTGACTCACGATTACGCGGCGCGCTCAAGATCGCGCGTTTGGAAGAATCAGAGAGACTAGCCGATCGACTTGCCAATCTCCGCTTGTTGGTATCGGGTCGATACGCTGAACCTACCATCGCAGATGAGGAGGAGTCAAAATTGATTCAATTCATTCGCAATTCTTCGTACCTCATCATCCTGGTTGCTCCGCTGGAAGAAAATGCTCGCGATTCCATGGCCATTTGGTCTGCAATATTTGGTTTGGTTCGCGAACGGAACAAGACCTCACGCGCGTCAATCATCTCTCTCAATCCAGCGATCACGCTCCGGCACACCATGGCAGCCCGACTGGATCCAAAGCCCTTTTCGTTTCCGATCTCAGGCAATGAGCTTCAAATCGTGTTTGTGCCGTGGGGCCAGCAGACCAGACCGAACCCGGCGGAACACAACCGCACGATCTTTATTGGAATGGCGGAGCTTCCCCTCCATGGCGCAGGAAAAAACACCGTGAACCTGCCTGCTCAGGTACCAGGAATTCACCATCCCGGTGTCGTGATTCGCGGGGATGGATCCGTCACGTTACCGCTGCAGCAATGGGGCACCTTGCCAGGCTGGCTAGAAGGATTACCGAAACCGGGAGACGTGCTTCGCCAGTTGCTACAGCCAAGCTCCTGATTCGTTATCGTCAGTCGTCGACTTTCGTTCCTCCTCTTGCTGGCGACCCAACGCTTTGTTCGACTGATTCTTAATCGTAAAGGACTTTGCGTTACTTTCCTTATCCGCATAAAAAAACACACGGACGGTGACACGAGCCACTCATTTCCCGGAGAGGGTGTTCAAACAGAAAGAAAGACTGAACCGTAGGCCAACCTGTGCGATTCAATTAGCTTATTTGCGTTTGAATTAATATCAGTGGGAAAGTGCCCGGTCCGAGTTGAGGCTAAGTCGCTACGAATTTGCGCACCAATGGTGAATACCTTCGAGTTTACGATCAAGAACCAAAAAAAAATTATTACTCGATTTCAACATGCCTTATACCTTGACCGCGGGACCAGGGTTCGTCGGCTACTGATATCATTTCTGCTTATCATTGGAATTGCCCGGACCGACTCGCACGCCGCCGAAGTAGTTGGCGTCACCGTTACGCCCCATGTCGTTGCTGACACGATGCGTTTTCGTCGCCCACGAGACCCAGACCTCGGGGCTCATGTGCAACTCTTCATCAAAGGACCATGGACGCCCGACAAAGAACCCAGCAGTCTAAGCATCCAACCAGCGTTCGATCACAAGTCTCCTGATGAATTGCTCAAGACGAACGAGTGGGCTTGGCACGATTTGGCGACGGCAAGATCGGTTCCTGATGGTGCGATGTCGGTGTGGACGTTTAACGGAAAATCTCGCCGGTGGGGCGTTGGCCAGGAATTCACGCTGGATCCAGAGGGTCTACCTAGCAGGGCGGTCACGATTACCGATCCGAAGCACTGGATATCCGCAGCTACATTTTTGGCGGCAGACGGCAAGATGGCCCCAGAGACAATCGTGCTACATATCGCCAATGACAGCGACGATGAGCTTGCAATATCCTCATTGAGATTGTGGCTTCCTCAAGATGGAGTCAACTGGCAGACTCTATGGCCGAAGGAGCTAATCGCGTCGACGACCATCATTCGGGCTCATGAACGCGGTTTTCTTCAGGTGCAGAGCGCCTCGCCACTCCCACTTACCTACGCTGCGTTCGAACTAGCCACTAGCGGCGGGCCGATATGGACCCATCTTCGAATCAAACGTGAAACATTCGACATCAGCGGTGGATGGATCCATGACGCCCTTGGCAGTGAAGCCTACTTGAATCTGCTTTCCCATCTTCATGTCAACACCGGCCAAATACAAACGGTCGCGGGATACACCGACAACCCAAAGTTGTATGAGAAATACCCCATCAAGCTGTTCAACCGATTGACTCCACTGGATCAATGGGACACCGACCAGTGGCTACCAAAAATCCATGCGGTCGAGTTTTTGGGTGAACCTCAATTTGGTGGAGGTCGGCCGGTCTCACCGCAAGAGGTCTTCGATCAATTCCTACCGTATCGCAGTAGCCGCCTAGCGACTAGCGTTACTCACAGCGACGAGCGCACGTGGCGTTATTATGCCAAGCTATCCGATTACCCGCATTACGATGCTTACCGCGTCGTTGCTCCTGCGCCCGATTCATGGCGTGACTACGATCGCTGGGGAGGCAAACGAATCACCTGGGGAGCGCCCCTGGAAACGATCGGTGACATGTGTCGATCGCTTCGAGAACTCAACCGCCCCATGCCGTGCGCTCATTGGTCGCAAGGGCCACACGATGGCTGGGGGCAGGGCTTCATGGCTGGATTCCTGGGCGGTGGACGTACTTGGCGCTCGCCCACGCCCGATGAGCTCCGTGCCCAGGCGATGCATGCCCTGTCCACTCGAATCACTTCGCTTTATTGGTTCAACCTCAGCCTTAAGTCATTGCTTAGGTTCCCCGATACCTGGGAATCGATCATGCGAATCGGTCGCGAAATTCGGATGCTTGAACCTTTCTACCTCACCGGCGATGCTTATCAATTCGAGCGCCGCACCCGTGCCGATGGAGCGCCGGATTGGGATCTCGCTTCGATTGCTTCACCCGATGCGGCGATTCTTTTCGCACTCGATACTGCCTACGGTCCCGACCCAATAGCAAACGTATTTAAGTTCGATGCACCTCACGAAGTCACATTCACATTCCGGTTGCCAGAATGGCTGCGGAGGCCCTCTGATGTGTTCCGCGTCGATGCGGAGGGTATTCATGAGATTGATTGGCGAGTGGAAGGCCATTCTGCCATTATCCAGGACCAGCGAAGTCGCGATGCCATTTACGTCGCAACGCAAACTCCGAACGTTCGTGATGAAATTGAAGCACGTCGACGGGCCGCAATCGCGTGGGAGGACTCACATCCTGTCGACGCCGCTGCATTGGCGAAATACAGTGATTGACGCCTCCGGTCTTGATTTTGCACCTAGTCGGAGGGAAGCCATGTCAGGTCACAGCGCAGCGGCCTTACCCCGCTTCAACTATTAATTTTCAATGTGGTAGATGCCGGCAGTACAACCTAAGCATGGTCTGGGTTGCCTGGTTGCAATAATATTTTGGCTGTAGGCTGCTCAAATAGCTCCCATCGACGAAACCGCCATGTCATGCCCTTCGTAACGGAGCTCGTCAGGGTGCATCAGGAAGTCAAACGAAACACTAACCTTGGATCGGGTACCAAATGATGTTGCGTCTGCTTGCAATTGGATTGGTATGCGTGCCCCTTCATAACGTCCTCCCAGCAGTGTTGGGGCACGAGGGCGGGAGAGTTGGTGCCGAACTCGACAATCTACCTGACGTTTTGTTTCCTAAAAGCCACGCGATTGTCGATGTGACCATGGCACCCTATCTGGCGAAAGGGGATGGGAATACCGACGACACAGACGCCATACAGCGCGCTCTCGACGACACCATGGGACTTCATAAAGTCCTTTATTTCCCGACAGGGACATACCTCGTCTCCAAGACGCTGATGTGGTCCAAGAAGAACTCGGCAGGAAACGATGCATGGGGCAAAAACTACCTGCAGGGGCAGAACGTTGCCAAAACCATCATTCGTTTGAAAGATGCGACCTTCACCAACTCCAATGCCCCACAAAGCATCATGTGGTGCGGTGGCTTTGGCTCGGCGGATTGGTTCCATAACTATGTTCAAGACCTGACCTTCGACATCGGGCGCGGCAACCCAGGTGCGATTGGCCTGCAATTTTATACCAACAACTCCGGCGCGGTAAGAAACTGTCGGTTTGTTGACGCCGACAGAATTGGAATGATTGGACTTGACCTTGGGCATCGCGACATGAACGGCCCGCTTCTTGTAAAAAACTGCGAGGTTTCCGGCTTTCAACGTGGTATCACGACCGCAAATGCGGTCAACGGACAAACCTTTGAGAACACTTCGTTGCAATGCCAATCGGAAGTGGGGTTCGACAACGCGGGTCAGGCGATCAGCATTTGCGGACTAGCATCCGACAACTCCGTTCCTGCGCTGCGCGTCTACGGAGCGGTCTGCTTAGTGAATGCGATACTTATCGGTCGAAACGCTGCTGCAACGATGCCCGCAATCATCAATTTCAATGGTGGCCGGATATTCTTGAGAGACGTACAAACTTCTGGATACAAGCGTGCGTTAGCAGATGTCGAGACCCCAGACTCCTCGGCGGCATACCACATCGAAGGGCCTGACAAGTTGGGAAGCGAAGGTCCATTGATCGCTGAGTACTTCTCGCACGCGGCAACGAGTCCATTTGCATCGCCAACCCAATCGCTACGCTTGCCGGTGAAAGATCCGCCGTCAGCACCACAAGATGCGCCGGAGATGTGGGCAAACGTGGATGAATTTGGGGCGGACCCTACGGGCCAAAGCGATTCATCGGCCGCTATCCAAAAGGCCATGGACTCGGGTGCGAAGACGATCTTCATGCCTGGCCACTACGCCCTTAGGCAGACGATTGTCATCGGTGGAAAAGTACAACGCATCGTCGGCGTCGGTGGCATGATCGACTACACCAGCCAGGTGAAACCCGACTTCCGCATCATCGATGGCGACGCACCAGCCGTACACATCGAACATTTCTCGCACATCCACGGCGGCATTGAAATCGATACCCAGCGCACGCTTGTCATGCGAAGCGTGCAGGACGCAGACCTCCACTTCACCGCGAACGCCACGGGAGGAGAGATCTTCTTGGAGGACGTCGTGACCCACCATCTGAAACTAAGAAACCAGCGACTGTGGGCACGCCAGCTCAACGTGGAAAATGAAGGCACCCACATTGAGAACAATGGTAGCGACTTGTGGATACTCGGCTACAAAACGGAACGCGGTGGAACGCTGTTGAAAACAAGTTCTGGGGGACGCAGCGAGGTTCTTGGCGGTTTCAGCTACACAACCACCGCCGGAAAACTTGCCCCTATGTTTGTGAACAGCAATTCGTCTGTATTCGCATTTTTCGCCGAAGTCTGCTTCAACGGTGAGCCGTTTGAGACGATTGTGACCGAACTCCGCGGGCAGGACACCCGTTCCATTCAACGCCTTGACGGAAACGCCCTGCCGTACATCGGCGTGACGCATTATTCACGCATCCCGAAATAGAACCAAATTGGTTTCGCGAAAACGGTCGTGCCAGCCTCTGTCGGTCACATCCGCGCAATTCTCGCTTCCCAGACGTAAAAGGTGAGGACTCATGCCAATCGCAGGCCAAGCGAGTGCCCTCGATCCCAAATCTCAATGCAGTTGCGTAGAAGTAAGAATTCGATCATTATTGCGTTCTTTAGCGGACGACTTCGTCTGATTATCATCACCTGAATCCTACTGAGGAATGCCATGTCACGCACGCTTTTAAAATTGTCTTTGTTCGTTTGCGCCGGAATCAGCATGCTTGGATGTGGCCCCAAAACGGGAACGACCGTGACCGAAGCTCCGGTTCAGGATGCGGCCGCAATGGAAGCGTATGAGAAGTCCATGGACGCTCCGCCATCGACCGACAAGTGATTCAGTAAAGCCGTTGGGATTGGCTATTTCGGCGGATGGTGCCGACAGTCATGCGAGTGTCTTCACGTCCAGCCGCCGATGCCAAATCATTGCGACAAACCGATCAACCATGCTTGATCGGTGGTAGTGATGGTGCTGGCCTCCAGCGGGCCACACCGTCGATGGGGCGTTTTGAGTGGGCGATGTTGCTTCTCTGCTTCACCGCGTTGGCGCTCCGCGTCATTCATTTGCTTCAAACCGCTGCGGTACCAACTAGCCACTCGTTATCCGGCGACGCCTTAGCCTATTTCGAGTGGGCGAAGAGAATTGCGGCGGGCGATTGGATGGGGGACCAACCGTTCTACCAGGCACCGCTCTACCCCTATGTCCTGGCCCTACTGATAAAAGCATTCGCGGCCGATGTGGTCGGAGTTCATTTTGCTCAAGCCCTTGTGGGGGCGACAAGTGTAGCGTTTATCGGGCTCGCAGGACGCTGGATGTTCAGCCCGGCCATTGGCCTTGTTTCAGCATCGATCTTGGCGGTCTATCCACCGGCAATCTATTACGACGGAATCATCCAGAAAACGTGCTTGGACTCGGTCATTCTTTGCGTCGTCAACATTCTGATAACGATCGTCCGCATACAGTTTGGATAATCGGCAATCTTCACCAAGGTAAATCGATGGAAGCCTTGCAGATGCTTTTTGATTTCGAGCGCGAAGCGCTCCTCAATTCTCTCCG
>JANOBM010000147.1:0-19269 GCA_031411655.1 Planctomycetaceae bacterium | reverse complement strand
CGTCGATCAACTTTTCCACACGTTTTGTGATAGGCGAACGAGCGAAATCTGGGATCAGGACCTCAGCGGCATCAGCCAGTGGTTGGACTCAGCACCTTCGCATAACCAAAAAGCTGCCGCCTAAATCGTCAACGTTCGGCGGATGCCAATGCGTTAACGAGGTGGCGGCAGTGCGCCGATCCCCTACAACTTGCCTACTGACGTGGTGTGGCCTTCGCTCCGGCGACTTGCACCGTCGGCACCACACCCATGTACGCAAGCAGATCGCTGATTTGCTTTAATGACAGGGTGTCAAGCAAGCCCGACGGCATGACACTGCTGCTATTGGGCAAAACCTGATCGATCTTCGCTTCATCGACGGTGGTCACGTTGTTCTTGCTGTCACGGATGCGGAGATTACCGCTACCGTCATCTGAGACCAAACCCACATAGACCTTACCATCGAGTGTCAATACTTTCTTGCTCATGTATTGATCGCTCACTACATGGCTAGGATAAAGAATCGATTCGATCACTTCGCGTCGTGTAAACCGCCTTGCGATCGACGTCAGGTCCGGACCGACCGAAGATCCGTTGCTACCAAAGCGGTGACATGCGGCACATTGAGCTGATTTGTAAACCACCAGCCCGGCAGTGGGATCACCGTGCCTGCCGGCATCGGAGTCGATGTACTTGACCAACTCATCAAGATCCCATTTCGAATCGTCACCAGTGGGCATTTCCGCTACTGGACGATCGGGGTAAGTTTTCGAATACCAGTTTTGCCAGTACGACATCGAGACCTTCTGCCCCTTCGCACGTTCTGTCCCGGTCCAGTGCAACAGCAACTCGTCAACTGCACGAATTGAGTTTGCTTCCGTTTCAGCGCGAAGACCAATCAAAATGAGCTGACGGAGTGCGGTCGGATCATCGGTAGCAACCTGCACCGATTTGAGTTGCTTGATGACTTCCATCGCAGACTCACCCTCAAGGATATTGAGACTGCGAACCAGATAATCCCAGTTCTCTCCGTCTGGCTTCTGTGACAAGCCAAGTGCAACGATTTCACGGCGTTCCGGATCGTTCCTCCAGACTTGTCGTAAATAGGACATCGACTCTTCGTCGCCAGCCATGGCCAGGGTCGCCACGATGCCAGTTCGCAGACGTTTGAACACGTCGCCCGTCAAATCCTCAGCGACAATTTTTCGATCAAGTGTTCGGAGCGTTCCGGCAGTTTTTGCATCCACCGGTCGCGGCAATCGATAGATCGCAGCCAACGCCGCATTGGGCCAGTTCGATCCCTGCTCAAGGATCGCTACGGCATCCTCTTCAGTGAATGTCTCGGCAAAGTCTTTCGTGACAGCCATCAAATAAAGTGGCAGTGAACCGCTGCCACCTTCGCGAGCTGCCGATTCATAAAATTTGAGAATCTCAAATCGCTGAGGGGCCGACCAGTCATGGGACAGGAACTGCATGTACATCGCCACACAAGTGCGATCAGCCTTCGAAGCATCACTACGGATGAACTTAAGCGCTCGCTCCGCCACTGAATCTGCATCCAGGTAGACGGCGAGTTTAATGAGTTCTTGATTGACGCGAGTATCTCCTGCAGGAAACTCTTCTGCGATCTGATCTCGGAGTTTTGTAACCTTTGATGGAGCAATCTGACTGCGATGCAACGCAACCTGACAGACACGCAATGTATCGACGAATTGCGCGTCGGTTAGAAAACCGCTCATCAACTTACTGCATACGGACAGGACTTGCGTCGCCATGGCTTCGCTGTGGTCAACGTTGATAAGAGCAAGCGATCCTAGCAAGCGAATTCGTGGCTCGTCGCTTCCGAGAACGGTAGCTTTCCAACTTTCGACCGGCATTCGCTCCAGAATTCGGCGAGCGACGAACGCTAAGGAGCGATCATCCGAACCGAGTAACGAGACAATGTCTTCCGCCGATTTCGGCCATTGACGACTGCGCAGAATGGCCTCACATGCCGCCCGCCGGACACGAGGATCCGAATCGGAGAGCATGATTTCAAGTCTTTCACCGCATTTCTCCGATGGCTGTAGTCCCATCAGGTAGGCAACTTTCGCACGCACCGCATCCGCCTTCGCACTCGCAAGTTCCAAGAGCAGTTCCTCACTTGGCACTGGGCCAAAGAGCTGCATCAACTCGAGCGCACGCGTTCGGTAATGGGGTGGGTTATCGCTGCTATACGCAACTCCGGCGACAAGCTCACTCCACTGGTCTCCAAGTTCTTTCTTGATGGCTGCAATTTCTTGTCGCCCCCAGGCCGATGACAACTGCGGTTGGCGCACCGCTCGCGCGATCCCCGTACCGAGATTGCTCATTCGTTCTGGAGTTTCGCCATTCCAGAAGACACGATAGATCCCTCCTGCGGTACCACGACCCCCGGTCGAAAAATACAGGGCGCCATCGTTACCAACCGCCAAGTCCGTGACGTTCAACGGCTTTCCTTTTAGGAATGTTTCGCTGTCGGCGACGTATCCGGCTCCGCTCGGCTTGACGCGAACGGCGAGGATTTTACCCTCCGACCAATCCGCTAAAAACAACGCGTTGTGATATCGCACCGGAAACTTATAGTGCTCATAGCAAATTGCACCCGTGGGACTTCCGCGTCCAGTGTCAAGCAGGTTTGGTAATCGGTCAATGTAGTACTCGGGCCAATTGGCCCAACCACTTCGCCAGCCAAACTCACCAGCCTCGGTGACGTCAAACAATGCGGTTGGTCGATACCAAGCGGCCTCGGTATCCGATTCCATATCACTATCATGAACGAACAGTCCGCCATCGGGATGAATAACTAGGTCGTAGGCGTTACGAATTCCGCCCGCCACCTTTTCGACGACGGTGCCATCAACGCTCACACGGACGACGGTTCCGCCCGGTGCCTTGATGCCGTTTGCATGTCCACCTGGATCTTCGTAGCGCTCGACAAGATCACCTTCATACGAATCGACCAACGTTTCACCGTCGCCACTGGGACCAACGACTTGCGAATGATTTCCGACACTGATGTAAATCATGCCATCAGGGCCAAGGACTAAACCATGGGGGCCGTGTTCACCGGGTTGACCCGTGAATCCAACAAGCTTCTCCACTGATTCCAACGATCCGTTTCGATCCTCATCGGCGAGACGATACAGGCCTTCACCATCCGGCCCGATACCGGTCACAAACACTTCACCATTGAGCGGTAGAATTCCCTGGCATGACTTGACCTTATCACAATAAGTCCGGACATCTTCAGGCACACCATTTCCGTCGCGATCAAAAATCAATAGCAGCGGCCCGTTTTCTTGCGAGGCGATGATGTGTCCAAATTCGTTGAACGCCATGGCAATGACTGAACCGACTTGGTCGTTGTTCAAGACACGTTGAACGGAGAAGCCTTTCTGAACTTGAAAGCGGTCGCCACTGATGGAGTCCTCCGCGATGCTTGCCTCGGCATTCGGCATAGAGTTCGGCAGGCCGGCAAGCCCGTTTTCATCGGTTTCATCATTCACAAGTTCGTCGGTTGCTAGTTGATCCGTCGCAAGCTCACCGTCGGACTTTGCCGGGGTATCACCGAGCGTTCCTTGGGACTTTGCCGTGCCCCAAAGTGAATCATTGAATAGTAGTGTCTGCCAAGTCGCTGCTTCCTGGCTCGAGCACTTCCAAGACGGATCGGTATTGAAATTAAACCACTGACCACCCTTCTTAGGTTGGATGGCGACTCGTGCCGCGAGCGCAGCATTGTCCCCAACTCGATTGACGACTTTCACTGCGACAACGTTTCGACCAACTGTAAGGAAATGCGTGATATCGTACTCATCGATTTGCCCGCTCGATTTTCCTGTGCCAACTTTGCGTCCATTGACGTACAGCTCGTACTCGTCGTCCGCAGTGATTTCAATTTTCCCTGCGACTTCAACGCGAAGATTAATCGGTCGACGGAAGTAACACGTTTCGCCGACGGGAATCGCGCCAGGCGTTCGTCCGGAGGCCCAAATCCACTGGGCCTCTGCCGCAGTGACATCGCTCATTCCCCCGCAAAAACATGCGGTCAAGGCGATCATCACGGTCGTTATCTTCAAGTAGCCATCCATGGCGTCTCAGCTCCGCTAACAACGGTATTTCAATCGGATACGGTCATTTTCAGCCGTAAAAACGGCCGCAATCTGACGTCTGGCAGGTTCGTAGCAAATTACCATCGTCAACGGCAAGGGCGATTATTTGATCCTCCAGCCCCCAGCCTCCAGCCCGGGGGCTACAAGGCTTTCCAAGCTTAGCGCGCTAATGTCCACTACTACGCATCGCCGCGCGACACCGGTAAGTTGTCACGCCCCAGAAGAGGACAAGCCTATGAACGAGATGGCCTATGAACGAGATGGATCAATTCGACTTCGATTTGCCTAAAGATCGGATCGCGCAGCATCCACTGCCGACCCGAAGCGATTCTCGTTTGATGCTTGTGAACCGTTCAACCGGTGAAATTGAGCACTCGCACGTTCGAGACCTGCCACAGTGGCTCCGTGCCGGTGATTCGCTCGTTCTCAACAACAGTCGCGTCGTTCCAGCGAAACTGGTTGGCTTCCGATCTCAAACCCGAGGCCGCTGGCAAGGCTTATTTGTAAGAGCCGATTCTGAATCGGGCGTATGGGAGGTACTGACCAAAACCCGCGGAACTTTAAAGCCAGATGAGATGATTGTCGTCCAAGATCGATCGGGACGTGACGGCATGTGCCTTCGCTGCATCGCGAGAACAGACGATGGCCACCTGCTGGTCAAGCCAGAGCCGCTCGACAACCACTCCGCGTTTTCGAATGATTCCTTCCAACTTCTGGACCAATTTGGCCGTATCCCACTGCCACCCTACATTCGCGATGGACAAATGGTCGATGCCGATCTGACCGACTACCAAACCGTCTATGCGAAGACAACCGGCAGCATCGCAGCGCCGACGGCCGGGCTTCATTTCACCGAACCATTGCTGCGTGCTATCACAAGCCGTGGGGTCACGATCAATAGCGTCACACTCCATGTCGGCATTGGAACCTTTCGCCCGATCTCCGTGGAACGATTAGACGACCATCGCATGCATAGCGAATGGGGTTCCATCGATTCAACGACTTGCGACTCACTGCTCCAATGCCGGAAATCGGGTGGACGGGTGATCGCCGTTGGCACCACGACGGTACGTGTTTTGGAAAGCGCTGCCCGCGAAACTGCCAAAACCGCGAATGCGAACTGGCTGAGCCCGTGGACCGGCGAAACCGACTTGTTCATTCGACCTGGACATCCGTTCGCCGCCATCGATGCATTGATGACAAACTTTCATCTGCCACGCAGTTCCTTGCTCGTTCTCGTCAGCGCGCTGGCCGGGCGGGAGTTGATCATGAAGGCATACGCCGAGGCCATTCGGGAGCAATATCGCTTTTTTAGTTACGGCGATGCGATGTTGATCTACTGAAACCAAAGCTACACTTAAGATTCCCATTCAAGCCGCAGTCATTCGTCAATTTATCGCTATCAAAACCTAACCCTGCCATCCCCGTTTTTATCCCCATGGCTACCGAAGAACAAATCCTTGTTGTCCCTGCCGCGGTCATCGACTCGATCGGTACTCTCGATGGGTTCTCTCGAGATGTCGATCGTTTCCTCGGCCCAATACTCGCCAGCGACGAACTTTCGTTTCGTCCACGAAGCCAGATGGAATCGGATCCCAGCTTCAAGCAACTGATCCCTTACATCTTGCTTGAGTACAAAGATTCCGCCGGCCAGCCGTTTTTGTTCACCTACACTCGCGGTAAAGGGCAAGGTGAAGCGAGGCTCCATGCGAAGCGAAGCATCGGCATCGGCGGGCACATCTCGGAAGAAGACGCTGCTGGCGGAAACTGTCCTTACGAAACCGGCATGAAGCGGGAACTGGATGAAGAAGTAACAATCGACTCCCATTTTCGTGAATCGCGCGTCGGACTGATCTACGACTCATCCACCGAAGTTGGCCGCGTGCACTTAGGTGTCGTCCATCGATTCGAACTAGTCCGACCAACCGTAAAGTCGAATGAGGACGATCTTCACGAAACCTCATTCCTTTCGGTAGACGAGTTGCGACGCGACCGCGACCGGCTTGAAGTATGGAGTCAAATCTGTCTCGACGCACTCTACCCGGTACCGGAAAGCATCTGATGCGATGATCTATCTTGACCATCATGCGACCACTCCGATCGATCCCTGCGTGGTCGATGCGATGCTTCCATGGCTGCAAACGCAATTCGGAAACCCCCATAGCCACACGCACGCCCTCGGTCGCGATGCCGCCGATGCTTGCGATTCCGCGCTGGCGAAAATTGCGATCCAACTTTCCAGCCAACCCGAATCGATCGTCGTTACCAGTGGCGCAACGGAAAGCAACAACCTGGCGATCGAAGGCGTAGCGCGCCATCCGCGCCAACGCCGACGGCACCTGATCACGGTCGCGACCGAGCATCCATCTGTCCTGGATCCCATCGCTCGACTCGGCGACGAAGGCTTTCGAGTAACGGTGCTACCCGTTCGATTGCAGAGCGATCCCGATTGCGGCCAGGTTGACCTCGATCTACTTCGCCGAACAGTCGACGACGACACCGCGTTGGTTTCAATCATGTGGGCCAATAACGAGATCGGCACGATCCAGCCCATGGCTGAGATTTCAAAAATCGTTCACGACGCCGGGGCGTTGCTTCACTGCGACGCAACTCAAGCCGTTGGGAGATTGCCGATCAATCTCAAGGAATTCGATATCGACCTTTTGACCGCATCGGCACATAAATTCTATGGTCCTAAAGGGATTGGTCTTTTGGCGATCGGAAACCAGCGCCGCGTTCGCATCCGCCCTCTGTTCGTTGGCGGCGGACAGCAACACGGACTTCGTAGCGGTACGATGAACCCTGCTGGTGTGATCGGAATGGCCGAGGCGATTGAACGCTGCCAAGCAACCATGGTAGCCGACGCCGCACGGCAACAACTGCTGCGAGAACGCTTATGGACTAAGATCCAGGACGCGTTCTCAGATGTACAAATCAATGGACCGGAGACAGCAGGCGGTTTGTTTCCGGAGGCAAGATTGTACAACAACTTAAACTTTTCATTCGCCGATGTCGAAGGCGAAACGATGATGGCTGCCGCGTCAGGGCTTGCCGTCAGCAGTGGTTCGGCGTGTAGCAGTACGGACCCGCGGCCCAGCCATGTCCTGATGGCGATTGGGTTATCAGAAAGTCGTGCTCGGCGCAGTCTGCGATTTGGCCTCGGCCGATTTACCACCGATGCTGACATCCAGGATGCCGTCCAATTGCTTATCGCGGCACGACAACGAATCTTCAGGACCGGCGGGTGACTCGACCGAACTCACGCTAGCGATAATGGCTGCTAAGTTCAATCCATCGTTCCTCTTGCGCCATCACTTCATCGATGTCCGCAGCGATACGACGGGTAAAACTCTGCAATGGTTTTTCGCCTAGCCCACCGGATCGAATTTCTTCGTCGATAAGATCACAAACGGCATCAAGCCGCTCCTCGATCATATGCACCGTGAACGAAGGACTTGCCGCGAAAGCGGTCTCGGTTTCTAGATCTCGAACTTGGCTCATCGCTTTCGCCTCGATTGAATCAACAAGAAGAATCAGACGGATCGTCGACCCCAGATGGCGGACGCATCCAACCCAATCTCTACGTTAAAAAAACAAGGAGACGGCTAATCTCGACCGAAACGCGGCAAATTGGTGGCTTTCAGGCAGTCACGCTGCGAAGAATGCAGCGAATACAACGATTTTGACAGGCATTTCAGAGGAATCCATCTCGCTGCCGCTCGGACACCGAAACACACTCGCATCCAATACGATTCTGAAACACCCACAAGCAATCCTGGCAAAACGAGACATCGATCGATCATTCGCAAGCGTTTGGCATGCTATTTCCGCTATTTCTCCCAAAGTAGCTTTTGGCTTTTTGACCTTAGTTGCCCTCGGCTCGATGAGTCATGGCATTACTCATGGCATTGCTTTGGGGCTCCGCCTTCGGGCCCTATGGCTTGACCTGCGTATAGAGCCTAAAGATTGTGTTTTTAAACTGATCTTGCTGGAAAATCACTAATCACCTTAGGCTCCCACGCGGAACAGATTGATCCGGCATGCAAATGGCCAGCTGTCGTTCCGGTTACGGAGATCTTCACCTGTGAAGCAGCATGCATCGCGAAACGCGTTGAATGAATCGACAAAAGCGACAGTCATTGCGACTGCCGGGGTCGCTTCGTTGCATCTTCACAACGTTGCCATCTTTGGATTGCTCCTGTTTGCTGGTTGCACGGGCAACCCCTATCTCACGGTTCCTGGTGGGACAGCATGGCAAACGCCAGGGGCACCGAACATGGTGGACCCCGTTCAGGCACAGCTCGCGGAACTCAATCGACGCGCGAGATTGCTCGATGACAACAACCGCCAACTTCACACTCAATTGGCTCAAAGCGAACAACAAGCGTTGGTCTATCGTGACGAGTTAAGTTTATTGCGACAACAACTCGCCGACACCACGAGTCGACTCGACGCCGCTGCAATCGCTGCCTCCGAAGCAAAGAACCAGCTTCAAGGCATGCAAACATCGTCCCAGCTGCGTGGTGGCGCGACGATCCGGGCCAATACGAACCTGCAGCAAATCGCATCGCAGCTAAATCTTGGTGGACTCACCATGATCCCCGATGGTGACACGATTCGGATCATCGTTCCTTCCGATCAGTTATTCCAGCCAGGTTCCGCGACGCTGCTACCTAGCGCCGCGCCGATACTCGACAACTTGGCCGCTCAGATACGCAGTGTTCTTCCACGTCAACGGATCGCGATCGAAGGTTACTGCGATAACGCTCCCCTCTACGGCGGAACGTTTACTACCAGTCATCAGTTGACCAGCGCCCAGGTCGCCAGCGTACTCGAAATGCTCACGCGCCGCAGTGGAGTACCCGAAGCACAATTATTCACGATTGCCCAGGGCGCCAATCACCCTCGCGCCGCCAATGAAGAGGCTTCAGGTCGCGCGACCAATCGGCGTCTTGAATTCGTTGTCTACCCAGACACCTTCTAATTTGGCAGTATGGGGCGGCCCTGTATTTGCCTGCCATCTCCATCGTCAGGGCCGCACGGTTTTGAATCGGGCTATACTTGGAAAGCGGGGTGTCCCAACGTTCGTTTCATCCGCAATGGGGATGATTGATGCGTGTTTATCACAAGAGCGTCCAAGCTGTACGCTGAGCGTTTGCGTGATGGAGTCAGCGATTTGCTAACCCGACAATGTGGGGTCGAACTCTCGCGGGAAGAGAATCGCATCACTCCTGTGCGCAATGGGTTCAACTTTCTCGGCTTTCGCTTGCAGTTGGGTGTTGGCCAAACTGGGAAATAGGTTATTAAGGTCAGGGTGCCCAGGAATGCTCTAACCATCGGTATTCGAAGGTGGTGGCTAGTTGCGAGTGGGTTTCGACCGATTGCGGGAACGGGAGTCGGATAGTGCCGCGGGGTTATCAGCTCCGGACACGGGTGGTTTCCCACAGCCGATTGTCTTGGGGCATGGTCGGGCTTGGCAAAGGGACAAGGTTCGGGACTGTTCGGCCGTTGAGAAAAACTTAAGAATCGGCAGAGCTGTGGCCGCTGTTTGTCACACCTGAAGTTGGATGACGGCGTCTTTGCACTCGCTTGAGATTTAAGATGACTGAAGAGGCCCTGTTTCACGCCGCGTTAGCCAAGCCACCAGCCGAACGGGCGGCTTTTCTGGACGAAGTCTGTTCCAGGAATGCTCCCCTCCGCGCCGCGGTCGAAGCGTCGTTGGCGGCCCACGATGCTCTGAGTTGCTTTCCGAACGTGTTGAGAGCGAATCAGTCCGACGGCGGTCTGGCCGCCATGCTGGACTCGGGATTCGTCGACGAATCGGCCGCGACCGGCGAGCACATTCCGGATCCAGGTGACTTGCAAGATTCTCGTGCGCCTCAGGCCGTAACCGCCGACTACCGTCGTGAGGCGGCGGCAGGCGTGGTCATCGGCGGCCGCTACACGCTGCAGGAAAAAATCGGTGAAGGGGGGATGGGGGAAGTCTGGGTGGCTAAGCAGACCGCGCCGGTCAAACGCAAGGTTGCGCTCAAGCTCATCAAAACCGGCATGGATTCCCGAGCCGTGCTGCAACGGTTCGAGCAAGAGCGGCAAGCCCTGGCGCTGATGGACCACCCTCACATTGCCCGGGTGCTCGATGGCGGCCTGACTCCTACCGGCCAGCCATTCTTCGTGATGGAATTGGTCAATGGTTTGTCGCTGACCAAATTCTGCGACGAGATGAAGCTCGCACTCCCAGCGAGGCTGGAGCTGTTCGTGCCCATTTGCCAGGCGGTTCAGCACGCGCATCAAAAGGGGATTGTGCATCGAGATCTCAAGCCGGCGAACATCCTGGTGACGATGATCGACGGAAAGCCGGTTCCCAAGGTGATCGACTTCGGCGTAGCCAAGGCGACCTCGGGCAAGCTCACCGAAGAGACAATGTCCACGGGTTTTGGCGCGGTAGTCGGCACACTGGAATATATGGCGCCGGAGCAGGCGGGCTATAGCGGTGAAGATATCGACACGCGCGCCGACATTTATTCGCTGGGCGTTATTCTGTACGAACTGCTGACCGGCTTGCGGCCGATCGATGCCAATCGGCTGCGAAAGGCGGCGATTACGGAGATGATTCGGATCATTCAAGAGGAAGAGCCGTCGAAGCCGAGCATGCGGCTCTCCACCAACGATTCCCTGCTGCCGCTAGCCGCTCTGCGGCAGACTGAGCCGAACAAGCTGACGGCGCTGTTGCGCGGCGAGCTGGACTGGGTGGTGATGAAATGTCTGGAGAAGCAGCGCGATCGGCGTTACGAAACCGCCAACGCCCTCAGCCGCGATGTCCAGCGATATCTGGCCAACGAGGTTGTGGAAGCTCGGCCGCCGAGCGCGAGCTACCGGCTGCAGAAATTCGTCCGCCGAAACCGCGGCCAAGTGGTCGCAGTGTCATTACTGCTCCTGGCGCTCGTCGGCGGGGTCGTCGGCACGACCATCGGCTTGGTACAGGCCGATACGGCGCGGCGAGCCGAGGCGAAGCGGGCCGAAGGGGAAAGGCGAGCAAAACTCGACGCCGAGCTTGCCCGCGATCAGGCCCGGGAACGCTATCTGCTCGCCCTCTCGGCCTTTGACGACATGATCTTCGCCATCCAGAACAAGCTGGCGAGTCGTCCCGGTACGCTCGAACTTCGGAAGGACCTGCTGACCGGCGCTCGCGGCGGCTTGAAGAAGCTGCTGGCCGAGTCGGAGCGGCACGGCAATCCGGACAAGAAACTCGTCTGGTCCTACTTCCAAATGGGAACCATCGAACGGTTGCTCGGCAACCTGGAGGCTGCTCGCGAGGAATTCCAGACCGGCCACGACAAGGCAAAACTGCTGGCCGACGCCGCCCCAGGCAACGCCGACGCTCAGCGCGACGTCGGGGTTGGCCTCTCGCACCTCGGCGACATAGCGCTCCAACTGAAGCAGTCAGAACAAGCGCTCGCCTACTTTCTGGCGAAGTTCGAGATCGATCGCCGTCTGGCGGCTGCCGAGCCAGCCAACATGGACCTCCAACGTGATCTCAGCGTCAGCTGCGGCCAGTTGGGCGCGGTGTCGCTGCAACTCGGCCGGACGGAGGAGGCTCACGGATACCACAAGCAACGACTCCAGATCTCGCAAACCATTGCGGCGGCCGACCCGACCAACACCGTGTCCCAGCGAGACCTAGCCGTCAGCTACGAGCTACTCGGTAATTCGGCAGGTTACTTGAATCAACCAGCGCTCGTCCTCGATTGCTATCAGAAGCTAAACGAGATCATGCAAGACCTGCTCGATATTGATCCCGAAAACACGGTGCGACAACGCGACGTGAGCGTCGGTCTTCTTAAGCTCGGCAACCTGAACCAGGATGCCGGACAGTTAGAGGCCGCTCTTGATTACTATGAAAGGGCGATCGTCATTCTGCAAAAACTCGCCGCGGCTGATCCGCAAAACATCAAGAACCAGATGGATCTCTTCGTGGGCTACGATAACCTCGCCGTCACCGAAGAATCCCGCCACGAGTTTGGCCGGGCAGCGGACTGGTACCGCAAGGGGCGGGCTGTCATCTTGCCGTGGCACAACAAGAAACTGCTTGTGGGCCAGTTCGAAGGTGCCCTGGAGACGGTCGATCAGCGGATCGCGGAGTGCGAGTCCAATCTGGATAATGCGCTGACTCCCGAGGCGGGGCCAGTGAAAGAAGTTGGAGATAAGCATTAAAAATGGATCCGGGGCGGCGCAGAATAATGACCTACTGGGGTCGGGGATAGGTCCTAAGTCTCAGTCTCGGGCGAGGGAAAAACTCACGAAAAAGACCACAACGCGATGAGGAGGGTGTAGCTGGGTTTCATGTGTGTGATTTGCTGTTTCATGTGACTGTTTTGCCAACCGAGGAAAACTATTTGTTCGGAAGGAAGATAGCGCGGCACCAAGTCGTGCCGTCGCGGAAGAACGTCGCCGGAGTCACTCCGGGCTCGGAACGGACTTGCGGGTTCGTCACCTCAACGAGTTGCCCGCGGCAGAGTTGGCCATCAGCATCGCTCCAAGCACCATCGATAGCGCCGCCATCACGTCGCTTGCGCGGGGCGGGGCATTTTCGCAATTCAGCATGCCCCAGGGAATCGCATACTCCAGCGTGGAAGCATCCGGTTGTTGTCTCTCGCGACAGGGAACACCGTCGACATCTCCTTGTCAGTACTTCGGGAAGATGGCCGGGGACGGGAAGCGTTCTTCGGTGCTGGCGTCGTTGAGATATTCCTCGCGCGGCACGTCGACCTGAGGCCAGCTTGTGGGGCGGACTCTGACGACTCGGCCAGTGCGAATGCCTTCGATGATCAGGTCGGTCTCAAATCGGATCTGGATGCCGCTGCTCCCCAGAGGTGCTTCGCCCTCCGGTTTGATGACTTCGAGGATGGTGCCTCCTGAGGCCATGTGAGCGGGACCGTAGGCGCCGTGGGTGTGCTTCAACGTGTTCTCGACAGCGTTCATTAGGGCACCGGCATCCTTCTTGAAGTCGGCGTAGAGCGAAGGGTCCATGCCGCCGAACAACGTCGCGGTCACCGTCGCTCGGCCGAACTTTCCGTACTCGACGCCATCGATCCACGCGGGCATCCAACGACTGCGAATGAACGCTTTGTGGGTCTCGGTCTGATTGCTCGCGGCACGCTGGATGGCGATGTCGTCCAGCCAGATGTCCGAGATATGAAACCGAGTGAAGACTCCATCGGGCGTCGGCTTCCAGGTGATGCCGAGCAGGACGCCTTGTCCGTCGAGCGATTTCTTTCCGCTGGCGGGCCAGACGCCTTCCGAAATCAACTCGTCGATCGCCAATCGCTCGCGGCCTCGCCAGATGCGTGTGGCGGCGTCGAAGGTCAACTTCTCTTCACTCGCCTTGCCGTCTACGCCCGTCTTGGGTTCGAGCATCGCAGCGATCATCCCTGCGTTGTTCTGAACTTCCACTTCCTTGAGCTTCCAAACTTTGCCTTCGCGCAAACAGTGGCTGGGCTCGTCTTCGAGGAGTAGCACGTGGTTCTCAGCGGGCAGGATTCCAGCACCACGATTGTGGTTGGCGTCTTTCGTCTTGCTGTCGACGGGCAACACCGGTACGGCAGAGATCTTTGGATCGGGCGGGAGATAGGCTCGAACATGCAGGACGGTGCCCAGCGGAATGTCTCGGAGATCTGCCGGTGCGCCGTGATAGCGAACCATGCCATACGGCAGCATGGCGAAGGGGTGCGGGTCGTTGCGGAAGAACATGCCCGCCCCTTGCACGCGAATGCTGCCACGGCGGTTCGCATGATCCACGAAGACGAGCTCGCCTCGGTAGGAGTGCGCTTGCTCCAACGGCGGGAACTTCCCCGCTTCGGGACGGAACGGCTCGTCCGCCAACGTTATGGAAGTCGCGATCAATGTGATCACGAGAGACAGAGTGAAGCCATATTTCGACGCAGGGGTCTTTTGAGAGATCATCTTTGACCGCAGTCCATCAATAGGTGTGAAGCCGTAAACAAGCAATGTGGTGTACGACGGACAGGATGTCCGTCGTACTTCTCGCGAATGCGAACCGTCATAGCTCGATCACCTTATTACTATCACCAAACTTGTCGGTCTCGACTCCCATGCGCTGAGCCATCATCAGCAGCAGGTTGCTCATGTGGGCGTTCGCGTTCGCGGGCCGGCTACAGAGCGAGTAGTGCTCGCCGGGTTTGTCGAGTTCGTAACCCTTGAAGTGGCCTTGATTGAGGTCGAGATGGGTGCCGTGCTTCAGACCGAGGTCCGAACCACCGGCGAGCACCAATGGCAGGTTCGCGTTGCCGTGGCTGTGGCCATACGACATGCCGCTGCCGAAGAGAGCCATCGTCGAACCCAACAGCGGCCTGCCGTTGAGGTCTTTCGTCTCCGCGAGCCGCGTGAGGAAGTAGCTGTATTGCTCGATGGCGAAGGTGTCATAGTTGGTGAGCTTCTCCATGTAGCCCGCATCGCCGCCGTGATGGCTCAGTTGATGTCGCGACTCGGTGATGCCGATCTCGGGAATGGCGAACGCGTCACCTTCGCCGCCGAGGCTGAACGTCGCGACGCGCGTCACGTCGGTCTGAAACGCGAGCGCGATCAAGTCATAGACGGTGCGGAAGTAGTCACCCGCTTGAGTCTGCGGAACATCGCGATTGGTGCGTTTGCGATCGTCGTCCGAGACGGTCGGAAGCGGTGTATCAAGCCACGCATCGGCTCGTCGCGTGCGTATTTCGGCTTCTCGAACCGAAGCGAGGTATTGATCAAGCCGTCCCTTGTCCGCTGCTCCCATCGCTTGTTCGAGCCGGCGCACTTCCGCGAGGTTGGCATCCAGCACGCTTCCTTTGCGACGCAGTGTTCGCCGTTGTGCCGTCTTGCCACCTTTCGGTTCTTCAAACAGCGACGCGAAGATCTCGCTGCAACGACGCATCGAAGGCAACCGGACACCATCTGCCGTCCAGCCGAGTGAATCTCCCGTGAGCGCGATCTCCATCGACGAGTAGCGCGTGTGCTTGGCCGTGATCTCGGCCATCTTCTGATCGACCGAGATCGTGTTCTTGTCCGAAGGCCCAAGCTTTCCGCCGGTCAGCCAGACCGAAATGCAATTGTGGTGGTGACTGAGAGCACCGGGATGATGCAGTCCGCTGATCGGCGTGATGACGTCGCGATGCTTTTCGAGCGGCTTCAGCGACCGCGAGAACTGGTAGTCCTTACCCGGCGTCGTGATCTGATAGTTGAGCGAATGCACGCCGTTGGCGAGATAAATGAAAGCGCTGCGTCTCGGCGTCGCGCTTTGTTGCTCCGCCGCACGAAGCGGGACCATGCACTCCAAGAACGGCAGCGAGATGCAAGTTCCTAAAGCACGCAATGCGTGCCGACGGTCGATTAGCCAGGATTGAGATAGGTAGTTCATGGTGCGCTGTGCCTTTCTGATGATCCGCGGAAAGAAGAATGATTAATGAGTAGTGGAGATTTGAGATTGCAAAATTGTGGTTTTTTTGGGGCTCTATTGTTGGTTTATATTGAAGCTTGACTGGTTCGACTTAGCTGTGACGAGAGACTTCGCGATAATCTTGCAGAGTTGGTCACACTCGTCTTGAAGCAGTTCGAGGCGTTGTTCCGGTATCAATCCTGATTTGACAATCAATCGTATCCAAACAGAGCTTTCGCGAAGTTCTTTCAGGACGATTGCGAGTTTGTGAATGAAGTCTTTCTTACTTTCTCCTGCGCAGGCTTCCGCATAATTGGGCGCTGACGATGTTCCTGAGCGCACAAGCTGCCCGGCAATGTGTCGTCCAAGCCGCGTGTCTGGCAAAGCGTCGATTGCTTTGCCAACTCGAACAGCAAAATCCAGCAGCCGTTCTTCAATGTCCGCGCCTTTCCTCGCCGGCACCTGCCCGTCATTTTGCATTCTCCAATCTCCACTACTCATTACTCATTAATTCTTCGCATCATCGTTTCCTCATCAGCTCCGACAGAGCCACCGCACGCACAACGTCTCGCACGCGGTACTCGTTCTTCTTTGCTTCCACCTCAATCAACTTCAGGTCGTCTTGATCGTCAACGGTCAGCACTCGCCGGAGGGCGTAGGTGCAGAGGTGTTCGATGAAGGCTCGCGCGATGTGGGCGCGGTCTTCGATCAGCAGTTGCTTGAACTGGACTGAGTCTTTGAACGAACGGCCGTCGGGCATCACGCCCGAGGCATCCACGACCGGATTCTCACCCACGCCGGTTGGAACCAGCTCGCGGGTGCGCCACTGGCCGACGGCGTCATATTGGTCGAACGCCAGTCCGAACGGATCGATGTTGCGATGGCAGGCGGCACAACTCGCGGTCTTGGCATGTGCTTCAATTCTCTGGCGAATGGTGATCTTGGTCCCCGTGGGCGGAATCGGCTCGATCGGGTCGACGTTCGCCGGAGGCGGTGGCGGCGTCTTGTTGAAGATCGCTTCGCTGAGCCACACGCCGCGATGCACTGGACGATGGCGAGTTCCATCCGACGTCAGCCCGAGCACTGCGCCCATCGTCAGCAGTCCACCGCGATGATCTTCGGGCTTAAGTGAGACGCGCAGGAACCCACCGGTCTTCGGTTCGGGCAGCCCGTAGAAATCGCAGAGCCGCGCGTTGGCCATTGTCCAATCGGAATCAATGAAGCTGTCGACGGGCAGGTTCTTGGAAAAAATCTCGCGGAAGAATTCGACGGGCTCGGCACGCAGGCTCGTTTCCAGCCAGGCGTCGTAAGTTGGATAGAGCTTCTTGTCCGGCGGGAACATGCCGAGCCGATGAAGTTGCAGCCACTGCCGCGTGAAGTCGTTGATAAAGCGATTCGCTTTGCCGTCGGCTAGCATCCGATCGACTTCACCTTCCAGTACGACGGACATCTTGTCCGTCGATTCTTTTGGTGAATCGGAAGTCGTGTCCTGCGATGGACTGGAGGTCCGTCGTACATTTTTCTGGAAGCCGTTTTGAGCGGCAGTGAAGAGGGCGTCATCCGGCATCGAACTCCAAAGGAAATACGAAAGCCGCGAGGCGAGTTCCGAATCATTGAGCCACTCGCGAGCGACAGGTTCTCCTTCGACGAGATAGATGAAGTGTCGAGACGTCAGCACGCCTTGCATCGCGACTCGATAGGCGTCGGCAGGCTTCTCACCGGCCTCGCGTTCCGAGCGGTAAGCCTGCATGTAGTCGGCCAGCTCATCCTTCTTCACCTGTCGTCGCCAAGCTCGTTCGGCAAAGCGATGCAGGTGGTCGGCAACCACTTCGATCGTCGCGTCGTCGGGCGGCAGCAGACCGTTGCGACGCGACTTTTCCGAGTCAGTTTCCAGCGGCCCTTCCCACTCGATCCAATCGAGCAGCACGGTCGAGAAGAGACCGTTCCCCTTGTCGTCGAACATCTGCGGAGCGTTGGGGTTCAGAAGTTGCGTCTCGCTGCTATGCGTGAAGATATAGCTGCCGCTGTTGAGCGCATTGCGAAAGGCGGCACCGCCTCGGCGATCAACGACATCCGTCGCGACGACGCAGAAGTCGAGCGACATCGGCATCTCAAGAAACACTTCAAACTCATGCACCTGCGGACTGTCTTCGGGAGCCGTAATGTCAAACTCGATGAGCCCATCGACCGTCTCTTCACCGGTCTGCTTGCCGATACTCAGGTGCGCCGTCTGACCACCGATCGGCCGAGTGCCGCTCGCCTGAATGCGAACCTTGTAAAGCCCGCTGTGCTCCGGCCCGACCTTCCCAAACCAGTTCGGCGAGAGCGCGTTGTGAACGCTGCCGGGATAGAGCAGATAACGCAGCGGTCGCTTGATGCCGAACCGATCCAGCGCTTCCTGCTGAGACGTCCCGCCGTTGTAACGCAGCTCCGCAGCGGTCTTGCGAATCTTGCGAGCCTCGCCCGATGTCAGAGGAAATGCACGATCGAGCACAAGCTCCGCCGCTCGGTAATACCGATCCACATGCGACGGCGAGAGCGACAACTCCGACCCAATCCGCTCGAACCCATGCCACAGCGTGTCTTCATTCAACTCGCCGGGCTTCGTCGGGTCGTAGCGCACGCCGAGCAGGTCATAGACCGAGTTCTGATATTCCTTCCGTCTCAGCCGATAATGCGTCACCGCCGGACGCGCTGCCATTCGCGTTGCTCGGCCTTCTTTCAGCCGCGCATCGAGACTCGTCACAAACTCCGAGATCTCTTTCTGAGTCGGCTGCGGTTCTTTCGTCGGGGGCATCTCTCCACTGTTGACCTTGTCGAGCGCCTCGGCCCAATGATGCGAGTCCCGGCCCGACTTGAAATCACGCGACAGCCGGTCGATCCTAATGTCCCCCTCTTCCTTCTGCGAGCCATGACAACGGATGCAATGTTTTTCGAGAAAGGCTTCAAACGGCTCGGCTCCACAGACAGCGCCGCTCAAGCCAAGTCCGGCGGCAACGGTCAGGGACCCACAGAAAAGAGTTCCTAAGTTGAACATGGCTATCTCAAGTAGATTCAAAGTCGATGCGAAAACAGGTGCTGCAAATCAGCCGGAATGTGCTCCGGCTCATGTTGGTAAGGCAAGCGGCGGATGAGCCCGATCAAATGCCCGTCAACCGCTCTGTCGAATCGCCGAAGCGGTCGAGTTCCAGGCCGCCCCACTCCATTAGGCTGAGGAACAGGCTGCACATGCGCCGGTTGGGCGAATTGAGGTAGTCGAGCACGCGGCCGCCGCGGAGTTTGCCGCCTGCGCCGCCGAGCAGGACGATCGGCAACTGCTTCGCGTCATGGTTGCCGTGCAACATGCTTGAGCAGTGCGCGATTGCGGTATTGTCGAGCAGCGTGCGGTCCCCTTCCTTGACCCCTGACATTCGCTCGCAGAGGTAAGCAAGCTGGGACGTGAAGAACTGGTTGAGTGTGATGAGTTCAGCCGGCTGGGTGTGGGCCATCTGGTGATGCTGATCTTTGGCGCCGCAGTGCGAGTGAGTTTCGGCGGAGCCATCGTTGCAATACTTGAGGGTCGCGATCCGGGTGGTGTCGGTGCGAAAGGCGAGCAGCACGATATCGTTCATCAGCTTCCAATACTCCGGAATCTCGGCGGGAATCCCATCGGCGGGCCGCGGGCGATCGGGGGCGGTCAGGGTCGGCTGCCAACCGTTGGCATCGCGCTGCGTGTCGGCTCGTTTGATG
>JANOBM010000146.1:0-1864 GCA_031411655.1 Planctomycetaceae bacterium | reverse complement strand
ACCTTCCTGGGGCCGGATGGAACTTCGACTCCTAGCCAAGAACTTCTCATACCAGAGTCGGATTCTCGCAGCTCCCACCGCGTAAACGTAAAATTTCCCCAAGGCCTTTCATCGGCATCGGTGTCAGTACTCGCCGAGAATGTACCGCAGACATCCGAAGCACAACTACAACCCAACCCAGTACAACCCAACCCAGAAGTGGCTGCCGCACCTCTCGCTTTTCCCGTCGGCATCAGCGGCTCCTTTGATGCCCCGTTGCAGCGAGATTCTTTCGCAATCCAAGGGGTCAAAGGACAACTCGTTCGATTCACGTCTCGCACACGAAGCCTCGGGTGCGCGACTTTGTCGCTGATGGAGCTGTTCGACGCCAACCATGCAAAGATTGCCGAAACCAAAGTAACCGATGCGGACGAGTGGAGCGTTGACTACACCTTTCCCGACGACGGTATCTACAAGCTAGAGGTGACCGACCTTCTTCAACGGGGAGGCACTGATTTTGGCTACTGGATTGATATTAAGCCCGCCGGTGCGATTTCCGTCGCCCTGAAACCAGTTGCCGAAACAAAAGAAGCTTTTGCGGTCGAGCCCGGTCATGGTGTGGCCGCGCTAGACCTAACGATCGAACGCTTTGGTTACGATGGCGAATTGACGTTATCCCTCCAGGGCGAAATCCCTGGCTTGCGACTGCTCGATAATCGCATTGCGGCAGGTACCAACGAAGCCCGCGTTTATCTCCTCGCGACGGAAGTCTGGACTCCGGAGTCAATCGCGACCGTACGACTTGAAGCCAAAGCGACTGCCAATCCCGCGATCCAATGCGTTGCTACATCACAAAACCTTCATCGCATGAAAGAGCCTCACGTTCTATTCCCCGACCAATGGAACGATGGCGTCGCCTGGCTGTGCGGGGTAACACCCGTCGAATCCTATTACTCACTTACGCCCGCGGCACCCGTCCGGCTTGCTCGACCGCTAAAAGAAAACAGCGTCTCGCTGAACCTCGCGCGAATCCATGCAGAATTCAAAGCTCCCGTCACCCTTTTAGGCAACGCATTGCCTGACGGTTGGACACTTTCTGCCAGTGTAGAAAACGACAACTACAAGACAAAGCTTATCCGCAGTCCCGAATGCGTCACCGAACCAGAAAACCTTGCACTTCAGGTGGTTTCGGAATTTAACAATCGAATGCGACTGGAAACCGTGCAGCTTCCGATCCAGTGGTTTGATCCCCTTAAGATCACCGCCAAGACGCTGGGTCCGGTCCTCGCCGGTGGAACCTTCACACTCAATGTTTCGATTGCGCGCACCGGCAACGATCCCCAGCCGATTTCGCTCAAATTGATCAATTTGCCGGTGGGAATCACGGGGCCAACAGGGGCGACTTTAATCGCCGCCGATCAATCGGTGGTATCAGTTCCGTTGCAATCATCCGCGGACGCGGTTTCGACCACACCCACGTCCCTCCATCTGGAAGCAACCAGCAAATTTGGGGGAAGCGACTTCTCGATATCGCTTGACTCCGATCCGATTTTGATCGTCCCCGGGCCGAAGGTCGTTGAAGTATTTCCAACCTCGGTATTGCTGAATGATTCAAAATCACGACAGCAACTCGTTGTGACTGGCTTTGACGAAGCTGGAAACGCTCGGGACTGGACTCGTGACGCAATCATCACGTCAAAAAACCCAGACATGCTTAAGGTTGAAGGGGGCGTTGCGTACCCAGTTACTAACGGCGATACCGAGCTACTTGTCAACGTCGGTAGTGTCTTACACACGGTGCCGGTTCAGGTGCGTAACCTAGAAGTGCCTCGCCCGACAGCCTTTGAGGCTAAAGTATAAGTCGCTCTGTCAAAGCAAGGTTGCA
>JANOBM010000145.1:0-4133 GCA_031411655.1 Planctomycetaceae bacterium | reverse complement strand
CTGTCCCCGTTGCTTCTGCTCGTCCCCTTTTCCTCACCGATGTTGTTATCGTTTCTACCGGCGGCTAGGATGCGGTTAATATGCTGCGGGCCGGCGACGCTTGATGCCACGAGAAAATGCGTTGGGCGAATGCCCCGCTTTCGACCTAGCCACGCAAACACGCCGTGCCTTACGGAACTGAGTGCCTCCTGAGATCCCTATGAGAAGCGAAATGAAAAACAATCAACCAGGTATTCCTCGTCGCGATGCCTTGCGAGCAACAATCGCGAGTATTGGTTTGTCGGGCATCGCTTTTGAACCAGTCCGAGCAGCGGACACTTTGCCAGCCGATGTTCGGCGCGGCTCGTTGAAACGCTATGCGATGAAGAAGTCGATCAATCTATGGGCGTTCCCCTATCCCGATCGGATGAACTTGCGCGAATGCCTGCAGCTAGCCAAAGATGCAGGCTTTGACGGTATTGAATTGAACTATGACTTGGACAACGACCTCTCCCCAAAAGCCAACACCAAGGATTACACGGCGATTCGCCGGCTTGCTGATGAAATTGGTATCGAAATCAGCGGCTTATGTTCGTTTCTTTTTTGGCCCTATCCGTTGACTTCCAATGATCCCGAAAAGCGAAGTCGTGGCTTGGAACTTGCCGGCATGATTGGCCAGGCGGCTCAGGATTTGGGTGTTGAGAATGTTTTGGTCGTACCCGGAGCCGTGCACATTCCATGGCGAGATGACCATGAACCGGTACGAAATGACATCTGCGATCAACGAGCCAAACAGGCCATTGGCAAGTTGGTGAAAGACGCGGAGAAGTTAAAGATCTGCTTGAATATAGAAAACATATTTTTCAATGGGTATCTGATGACGCCTATGGAAATGAATGATTTCGTGGATAGCTTTCACAGTCCAGCCGTTCGTGTGCATTTCGATACGGGCAACATCTCAATGTTCCAGCATGCCGAGCATTGGGCAGCCATCCTTGGTGGTCGGACTAAAAATGTTCATCTAAAAGAGTTTACAAAAAAAGGGACGGACTACTCATTAGAGACGTTTCGGCCGCTGCTGGATGGAACCACCAATTGGCCAGCGGTGATGGAAGAACTCGACAAAGCCGACTACAACGGCTTTTTAACCTTCGAATACTTCCACCCTTACATACATTACCCAGAAGCTCTCATTTGGCAGACGTCCGATTCGATGGACCGGATCTTAGGCCGCAAGGTTTAGAACGTGTTTAGAAAAATTCGTTTTTCGTGCGGTTGAATCGAACCGGCTTGGAACCCATAGGTGTAGATTGTGGCCAGCGTCGTGAGGCAGCACAAACCACTGCAGCATGGCGAAGGCGAGTGTGATCTGGGCCGCCAACCAAATTTAAAAATGCGTCGATGTCGACAAATAGAGCGATACGCCTGTGACTGCATTACATAAAGTGACAAACGATGCCCCGATCCAGTCGCGCGGTTTAAAAACTGCAAATAGACCGATTGGCGGTGGGTCGGGAACGGTTGCTCCACACGGCAATCGTTGTGCTGCTTCAACTGCCATTTGCTGTACGCCCGGCGTTTAACGTTGGCGAAATGGGAGATATACGCACTTGGTTTTACATCATCTTCATGCGTCTAACGCTCCGGCTGAAGGTGAGCCAGCATGTTCCAGCATCTTATCTTGTGCTCGCATTTCAGTGTATATTCCTCCTTCGCAACGCTGGAAAGCAAGTAGCGTGGGCTACGCCTTACGCTCAAGGCGAATGTCGCGAAAAGTAAACGGTCTGATTTCCAACTGAGCGAGAATCTTGTACTGATGAGCCAGCAGCCTAATCCTTCGGACGTCGCCCAGCCGCTTGAAAGCGGAACGAACACGGTTGACGAGAGCTTTCTTCCGCAGCGTTGGTATCGCGTTGATGATTTCTTGGCGATGGGGCTCGGGGCGTTGATCATCTTGGTCGCTGCCACTGCATCACTGGTCACTCGTCCGGGCAACTTCGCTGAGTTGACTCAATCGCATCAAACAGTGAAGACCCAGCTCAAGCAGTTGGATCCGAACTCAGAAAATTTCTCTGTTGATCGAAAGCAGATTTTGAAGCAACAGGCTGACATTGAAGGTCAGATGGCGTCGATGCCACTGAAGAGCTGGTTGGTTCGGCCCGGTGAATGGAAAGGCGACCCATTCGCTGCGTTTACAAAAAACGACAAGTCGATTGCACCGCCATTGATCGCGACGTTTGCGGTGATGCTGATTCTGTTCGCGATGACGACGGTCATTCAGGGGAAATCGGCAGGCAAGTTCGCGATTGGTTTTCTTGGTGTCTTTTCGCTGGGCTTGTTGTCATACTTGCTGGCGGGACAAGAGGTCATCAAGCATTACAACCTTGAATACGCATTGTGGGCGGTGTTGCTCGGCTTGTTGATCAGCAACACGATCGGTACGCCCACGTGGTTGTCGGCGGCAACTCGGACGGATTTTTACATCAAGACGGGACTGGTGCTGCTGGGTGCTGAAGTGCTGTTTAACAAACTGCTTGCCCTTGGTTTACCGGGAGTCTTCGTGGCGTGGGTCGTCACGCCAATTGTGCTGGTCACAACCTACCTTTTCGGTCAGTACGTTTTGAAGATACCCTCAAGATCGCTGAACCTAGTGATCTCTGCGGATATGTCCGTTTGCGGTGTCTCGGCTGCGGTGGCAACTGCGGCGGCCTGCAAAGCAAAGAAAGAGGAGTTGTCGCTGGCGATCGGATTGTCGCTGATTTTCACAGTCATCATGATGGTCGTTCAGCCGTTTATTGTGCGAGCATCTGGGATGGGTGAGGTCATCGGTGGTGCCTGGATCGGCGGAACGATTGATTCAACGGGGGCGGTGGCGGCCGCAGGTGAATTAGTGGGCAGCACAGCGAAAGATGTCGCCGCGACCGTCAAGATGATTCAGAACATCCTGATCGGTGTGGTGGCATTCTCCGTTGCCGTTTACTGGGTCTCGTTCGTTGAACCGAGCACGGATGGAAAACGTCCAAGTGTCATTGAGATCTGGCATCGCTTTCCAAAATTCACGTTGGGGTTTCTTGTCGTGTCGCTTATGATGTCGTTTCTCCAATCGCAGGGGATCGAAGGCAAGACTTTGGTCAGCAGCGTTGTCGATGGAACCACCAAATCGGTGCGGGAGTGGCTGTTCTGCCTAGCCTTTGTGAGTATTGGACTGGAGAGCAACTTTCGCGAATACCGAAAGATGTTGGCGTCTGGCAAGCCAGTCATTCTTTACTTGTGTGGCCAAACGTTGAATCTGTTGTTGTCGTTCTTGATGGCCTGGCTCATGTTTGAGAAGGTGTTTCCCAATGCGGCGAAGGACCTGATTGCTAAATGAACGTTCCACGCGGCGTTGTGCAATTATTGATCGCAACCATTGTGATCGTTGCGATTTGGCTGGTCGTGCTCCCGAGGGTTAGTGACCTACAGTCGGTCCGAACTCGCATCGATTCAAATCGCGCGGCGGGAATCAATCCGACAGCAATTTTTTACACGGACCATCCGGGCATGGCTGGTATCGAACGAACAATCCAGGCTCGCGTCGATTCTCCTTCTGGCTGGTTTTGGAAGTTAAGTAGATAGGTTTCGTAAAAGTCTGCGGAGGTTGAAGTGTTCGTGCGACTGGGGGCGTTCCTTAGTGTTCTGCTGCTAATGGCGAGCGGAGAAATTTTGGCCCCGCGCTGACCACTGACAGTGCGCAAAGCTCGGCTGGGACTGCGCACCATTGGCGTTGCAAGCCGTCACAGCGAAATCGCAAAAAGGCGAATCGGATGAAGTACGTTACTTCATCAGGTCGCCGCAAAGAAGCGTCAAAAGATTTGCAGGGTGTATGCGTGGGCATTGGGGAATAGTAAATACATTGCATTGGTGCCTGGACGTTCCATTTCGCAAGGACGAAAGCCGCGTGCGCGATAGAGTCCTGGCGGATAATCTTGCTTAACGAAAACGGTTCGCAATGAGCGTGCTGAAGCAGGTCGATGATAAGGAAAGCGTCGCCATGCGGAGCCGAGTGGCCCGTTGGAATTCAATCTCTCTCGCCAGAGTACTGGGATTTCCCGCATAGAGCATGCGTCTGTCCTGGACTTGGTCGTAAGGTCACGGAACCCTACTCAGCGCGTTCG
>JANOBM010000144.1:0-7879 GCA_031411655.1 Planctomycetaceae bacterium | reverse complement strand
GGAAAGCAGCTCCTAGCGGTAACGCGGCTCCAATCGCAAAAGTCGCTGCGGAGGCTATCGCAGCTTGGACGGGCCGAGCTGTGGCGATCTCCGATATGCCTAGTTCGTCTCGGGCGTGTGCCCCCAGTGCATCATGTGATGTGAGTTGAATGGCCACTTGACGGGCTAAGTCTGCTTCAAGTCCTCGTGCAACATAGATCGATGCAAGTTCTGCAAGCTCTGTGTCGGGTGTAGTTGCAAGCTCTTTTCGTTCCCGATCAAGATCAGCATTCTCTGTATCCGACTGCGAACTAACCGAGACGTATTCGCCAGCGGCCATCGACATAGCACCTGCCACCAATCCGGCAACGCCTGCAATTAGGATACTTCCCCGAGATGTTTCGGCGCTTGCGACTCCAACGATTAAGCTTGCTGTCGAGACAATGCCGTCATTGGCACCCAATACAGCTGCACGTAGCCAGCCTATTCGGTCTGTGCGATGTTTTTCTAGATGCCGAATAACGAATCTCACTTTATAAAAATGGTGGTGGGCGAAGGCCTTTAAGCCCGCGGACCCGTTGGCACACTCTCGAGCTTTGCGGCATCGAGCTTCCCTTTAGGCAAGACAAGGGTGCCACTGGGTGCCGACAGTTCAGTGGCTTCCACAACGTCTTCAGTGGTATGACCGCCGGAATTGATATGGTGCATCACCATCCATCCGCCCCCCATGACAGCCAGAACCAACAGCGTGGGCAATCCCTTCAGCACCATGCCAATGAAACCCGGCTTCCCGATTGGCGCATCCTGATGTGTCGAAGCGTGGTTTGAAACGTGATGGTCGGTCATTCGGTTTGGTCTCCTGGAAATGAGCAACGGCATTCAAAAGCCTTGCGTCTCTGGTGTAATGGCACGAACTGTGCCATCAGAAGCAAAATGCGAAAAACACAGCGTTTTGCGTGATTTTGCCTATGACTAAGCCCGCAAGCCTTAGTCGCCATGAAAGGACATTTTCCACGCTTGTGGACAGCATCTATCCACAGCTCACGACGGCGAACTTCAGGTAAACTTTGGGGTCTTTTCCCAGAGAATTCTCAAGCCATTAAAAACGACCAGTACCGTGCTCCCTTCGTGACCCAGCACTCCCATCCATAGTGGCAGGTTGAAAAATGTCGATATCACCAGCACCGCAATCATGCCGAACGCAAAGAGCATGTTTTGACGAATTCGCTTTCTGGCCAGCCTTTTAGAATTGGCGCGAGATGGCGCCAATCTGGTAATCGCAAGAAGCCGTGACGAGGGTCCCGGCTTTTTTGCTATTTACACGGTGTTTTGCTAGTTTTTGAGCGCCTGACGCCTGCCCAATGCGTCTCTGGCCTAGTCGGCCTAGTGTCCCGAAACGCTCGTTTCTCGCTCGGCACCCCGCAAAGAACATCGATAACTCTCTCACTCTCCGAGTTAACGACGACATTTCAGTTAACAGAAACGGCCTCTGAGAGAGTCACGCTAGAAGTAGGATCCGAGCACGTGGACAAAACGTTTCGTTCTTTCGCGACCCATACCGAGGCCGAGCAGGAGTCCCAGCGCGATGACGCTAAATTGACGACGACTGAGAGACTCGCTAATTTCCTAGCCCTGATGAAGCCGGTCTATGATTCTGCCCCAAGACTTCAAAGAGTTTACCGAACTGGCGATTTCCGCAAACCTGAAGTTCGTGATCGTTGGCGGATGGGCAGTTAGGCGAAGCATCGCGACGTTTTCCACCCTCTGAAGCGGTCCGTCGATCGTCATCCATCAACTTTTCCGATTCTCCGAGGGTTCCGCCTGTTCACCGATCTTAGGGCGCAACAACGACTTCAAAAGCAGAGCCCTTGACCTTACGCAACTCTTCGTGCAGGACCGGTATTCGCTCGTCCGGGGCGCATGAAATTGCCCATTCGATCCCATTGTCAGCCACCAGCATCCCATGGACCTGTAGCCCTTTGAGAATCGCCTGCACCGGTTTTGAAAAGCCGGATATATCGAAATCGGCCTTGAGCCGGAGCCGCTCACCCATCCGCGGCAGGTTTGCGTCCGTTTTGTTGCTTGCGTAATGAGTAGCCGGATGCACATAAGCGCGGCGCGAATTCCGAACAGTGACGCGCATCGCATGCCGAACTACTCCGGCTTGCAATTCGTCATAGCGGATCACACCGGGAAAAATCGGCAACCCAGCAGCATCGGCGCTGGTCCATCCCTGAGGACGAAGTTTGTTGGACTTGAGGTCAAACACTGAGGCCTGTTCCGCCTGCCACTGGTCTCCGACGTGTTTCATGACGAAAAACTCGTAGAGCTTTCCGGCGGTCGGATCGACGATGATCCCATGGCGATCGCCGCCCAGGCCACGTAGATCGCGCTGCACATCATCGAGCGTTGGTTTGGGATCTTCAAAGTCGCGTTGGTAGTGAGCGGGCCAACCTTCGATCGGCAAATTATCGGGAACCGGAAAAGGCCCCGGATCGGATTCGTCAGGATATTGGACGACTTTCACTTCGACGCGTTTCTGGTTGGGCGGCACGAGCACAAACGCCATGTCCGGGTTATAGCGTAGTGGCTTGTCGTTACCGATAGACTCGACGATGGCTTGCGAATTGGGGTGCAACTGCCATTTCGACACGTCGGCGTTCCACGGATTGTCCGGCGGGAAAATCTGCATCTGCGAGACGATGGCATCGGCTTCGGGCGTGTTGAAGAGAATCGGCTCGGTGATCGCAGGGGGATCGGCAGCGCACAGCGGCAGGTCGGTGGAGAGCGACGTGACTAGCATCACCATCAGCGGAGCAAACGAGCGCATCATCAGCCAGAGCCTCAAGGGTGGAGGAGTGAGCGATCCAGTGTACCCAACCGGTCACGGCGATCACATCAACTTGTTAGCTCAACAGGGTAGTTTCTAGAAAATCGGTGTTCCATCCATCGCGTTTTCGCTTCGCCTTCAACATCGTGGTCGACCGCATTACCATGGTGGAATACTGCGAGCGAGCAAAGGGACTTTCCGAAAGTTTCGTAACCTGCTTTCGCGATCTCTGTGAACAGTAAGTCACCAACGACGGTCTCGTATTGCCTATCCCACTCTTGAATACTGAAAGTCATCCATATGCCACGCACACCGCTCGCGATCGCCTTCGCTTTAGCGTTGCTTTTTATTGGCAACGATGCCATCGCCCAAAAGCTGACTTCAGATATTCATTACAAAGAGAACTCTCACGAGCGTCATGTTCTCGACATCTACACGCCCCAAGGGCAGACCGCGACGAACTTGCCTGTCATGTTTTGGATTCACGGCGGTGGCTGGCAAGTCGGCGACAAGAGTGATGTTGCTCTGAAGCCCAAGATGTTTATCGAGCAGGGATTCGTCTTTGTCTCGACCAATTATCGGCTGCTGCCAGAAGTGACGATGGAGGAATTGATTGGTGACATTGCTTCGTCACTCGGTTGGGTCCACAAGAATATTTCCAAACATGGTGGCGACCCAGAGCGAATTTTCGTCGGCGGACATTCCGCGGGAGCTCAGTTAGCCGCGCTCATCTGCACAGACGATCGTTACATAAAAAAGGAAGGACTGTCGTTCAATGTTTTGAAAGGTTGCATCCCAGTGGATGGGGATACTTACGATATACCCAAAATCATTGCGACTGCGGAACACCGACAGATGGTGTATGGCCGCGAAATGTATACCTTTGGGCATCGTCAGAAATTCGGCAACGACCCCAAGAAACACGTTGACTTTTCCGCAGTCACTCACGTTGCCAAAGGAAAAAGCATTCCTCCGTTTCTGCTCTTCTATTTCTCAGGAAATCCTGACACGCTGGCTCAGGCACACCAGCTCGAGAGCGTGCTAAAGTCAGCCGACATTCCGGCTCGCGCGTATGGAAAAAGTGACAGTAACCATAGTCAACTGAACGACGATCTCGGCAAGCCCGATGACCCAGCAACGGAGGAACTTTACAAGTTTCTACAACCGCTGATAGCTACCGACTGAAAGCGGGTAAATGGGCATGCATCTTTGTATTCAAAGAAGCCTGAGCCATTTGGGATTTCTCTTACGAAGCACTCAGTAAAGAACGAAATGGCTGCGCCTCCGAGGATAATGTGAGCCAGGCTAATACCATGCAGTTAAGCATTACAGTTATCCAAAACACGATCTGAAAAGAAAGCTTAATGCATTTGTGTCGCAGGAACTGTTGTGCAGCCATCGCCCCGGGCCAGCGACTGCAGAATAGTTGATGTCAACAATTTGCGAGCGAGAGGAGGCCGGGACTGGAAAAAAGGGTCGACTTGAGACAGGGGCTCGGGAGCGGAATCGAAAAATGGGCAACTTCAAATCTTGCCCACTCCCCCAAAAATGCACTTGGCGCTTTTTCCCGGTCCAATCAGCCGATAGCCCGCGGTCGACCGAAACCCCACGATGCAGCCATCGCGTCGGCAGCCTCTTCGATGTCAGTGATATCTTGCCAACCGCCATTCCTGAGGTACGCGTGTGCAAACTCGTGAGCGATCACGTAAAGCGCAAACGGCTCATGCGCCTCAGCAAGTTTCAATCGAAGGACGACACAGCGACTGCCATTTCCAAGACTGCCAGGGGCTGGCATCAAAAAGGACCAGCCGACGCCTGGTTGGAAATTGTCGATGGTGACCTTAAAGCGGTGGTCATCCAAAAAATCTTGCTGAACCTCCGGCGGCAACTGTTCAAGAACGTGCCTCACCAACCGCTGCAAAACGGGAGATTCCGAAAAAGGTTCCAAGTAAACAGCAAAACGCATGAATCAATGAACGGGGGTATGACTCAACGGACAACGGTCACAAGCAAAGCGTTCGCAAGGACCTTCTCGATAGTGTATCGCAACGACCGCGTTCTGACGCAACCGCAAGTCGACTCAGGTAGAAAATTCGCCTGCGACACACCGAGCCCACGCACTTTCACAGAGCGAGCGAAAAAAGGGGCGAGAGCAGAATCTGAAAATGGGCAGCTTCGAATCTTACCCACTCACTGAAAAATGCTCTTGACCCTTTGTCCCGACCTTGACCCTTTTTTCCGACTGGGTTGGGGCTCTTTGACCGTCAAAGAAGCCTGACTCATTTGCATTTGTCCACGTTCAAGATGATCGTCTTAACGAAACTTGGACCACGCTGGCACGCGACTGGTTGGATCACCTCCGAAAGGAAGAGTGGTAAACAACCGAGCAGCGTTTAAGATCGAGCACGGCGGGACTAGAGATCTGCCATTTGCTGGTTGAAGTCGAACTGCAAGTCTGGATGAACTTTGTCAATTGCCTTGTCGATCTTCTTCAGTTGCATGGCGTACATGTTCGCGCTGACGCGGCAGTTGCCGAAACTGATTTTGCGGAGTTTGATGCGTCGGCAAAAGTGAATCCGCACCTGCAACTCCGTTTCTTTGTCACCTGAGAATCGCAGTGACCTGTCCATCCAGCGAACCACCTTGCGAAGAGTCTTCTTATGAATTTGTCCGGTGGAAGCAAGAAGCTGGTCGATCTCGCCGCACAGTTCGTTGGCGTAACCTACTTCGTCGTCTGCCTTCAATAACAGGTACGTGAGCAATTCTTTGCTCTCGACTTTGAACTTGGCCATCCGAAGACAAACACCTACCAGGTCATCGTGATCCAACTTGGCTAATTCTTTCTTCAGTTGGCTGATCGTCGCTGCTTTCATGACGAGTGAGTCAATTGTTGAGGGTCATTGAGACGACGAACAAGTTCGGCGACGGCGGGTTTGGATTGACCGTAGGAGACGACGCGGACGTCGAGACCGTGGTGGATGTGTTTTTGGAACGCTCGTTCGATCGCGTCGGTGATCCATAGATCGCGGTTGCCGAGGACGCCGCCGCCGAGCAGTGTTAGGTAAACGACGCGATTGCCGGTTCGCTCAGCATTCATCACTGCGGCGGCCAGCGTAGCTTCGTACGCTGCGTCAAGAACCAGTTGGGCAAACATTGCCCAGTCGTCAGTTGGTTGCTTGCCGTATGCTACAGGTAGCGCGGAACAGTAAGCTTGGGAGACTCGGTGTCCGGTTCCCTCGAGCGTGACTTCAGTGTCAAGTTGAAGGCCGATTCGTAGATGAGTGAGCAGTGCGTCCCGATCAGCTTCGCCCGCAGATCGAATCGTTTCGGTGATTTCGACAATTCCTTTATCGCTTGGGAAGAGGTATCCATTTTGCATCGTCCAAAGACGTTGACTTGTGTTGCCAAGGTGTCGTCCGAGGTCGGCTGAGCAGTCGATTTGTTTGTCGGCTGTTTGTCCGACCTGGCCTTCAACGCCGGCGAAATAGTTGCGGTAAATCGTTCCTGCCCCGCAAGCGATCGCGCATGCTGGGCCTTGCGTGCGGTCGTTTTCATAGATACCAACACCACGCTCGGGTGTGACGTTAGGGCTGGACATTTCAAGGAGGTTGAATTGCGACGCGACCTGGAAAAACGCTCCGGCATTGGCCGCATCGGCGTGTAGTCTGCGAACGTCGCCGACGACCTCCAGAATAGTGGAACGTTGAGGTTTGATGGATAATCCCTCAACGAAATGCCTAAGCTCGGCTAAACTCGGTGTTTCTAGGCGGCCAAAAGCGAGTCGTTTCCCGGTTGGACATACTATACAGTCACCATCAACGGATAGCCGATTGCGAACCTGGTCCGCTGATTGTTCCTCAATTCCTATGAGTCGTTGAAACCACGTCATGCTTTGCCTCGTTTAGCGTTGGATGTTGGCCAGAAGATTCTACCTGCTCTCGAAGGACTCCGACATTGAACCAATTTGGCGAGTTCGCATTTCCCGAAGTTGTAACCCCCGCCACACGGACCTATTGGGTAGTGCAAGACAAGTTGCTAGCCGGCGCCTATCCCGGAAAGCCAGAACCCGCGAAGCATCGTGCTCGTTTGCAAGCTCTCTACGGCGCGGGAATGCGAACATTCATAAACTTGCAAGAAGAATGCGAGACAAACAACGACAGGCAGCCCTTCGTCCGTTACGATAGCGATCTTCGAAAAATCGCCGCGAAGCGAAACGACACCGTCTCGCACCTACGGTTTCCTATTCCGGATGGCGGCACCGCGAGGAGTTCGTTCGCTTCAGCGGTGATGGCGACGTTACCGACGGCGTGAAGCCCTCGGTCGATATTCCAGCAGGCGAGCTGTCAGGATTCATCGCGAGCCATCGCGGCGAGTTCCGCGATCGCATCTTGATGCTAACAGGAGCTGATCCAGATCCCGGAGAACCCGGCCCGGATCAGCTCGTTCATACGTGTTGTCAGTGACATAAAATGTCCCTTTGGTTGGTGAATGACGGAAAATGCTGCCGACCACTTCGACAGCACAAAAGACAAAAGCAACCCGGCGAGCGTCCTGTTAGGGTTGCTGCCGACCTTGCTGCTGTGCGTTGACTTCGCTGCGATAGAAATCAGCAGTCAACTGTTCGTTCTGCTTGAGCCCGAGGGCCTGTTCCAGAAATTGGCTGGCTTCTTTGCACTGAGTGCCGGCAAAGCCATGGGTCTCCACGCGAGTCGAACCATCGCGAGAGACAATCACATCGATCGTCTTCACGCAGCACCTCCGATGTTGAGCGTGAGCTTGACTGATCCATCGACGAGCGGTTGCTCGACAACCGAGTAGCCTTTGCGTCGCGCTTCGATCTTGGTCACTTCGATGGCGTAGGCCTGCAAGAACTCATCGAGCCGTTCCTGCTTGCCCCAGAGACCGCCATAGTTGTCAAACTTGGACTCACCGGTCGCGAGATTGAACACGCCCGGATACCGCCACTCACCAAGCCGAACCGCGAGCCCACTCACGGTCTGGCTGAACAACTTCGTCTCACCCTCGACCGGCTCATCCAGTCGCAATCGTTTACACCCCGCGCGAACCGCC
>JANOBM010000143.1:0-13368 GCA_031411655.1 Planctomycetaceae bacterium | reverse complement strand
AACTTATCGAAGTACAAAAAGAGTAAGCGAGGTCCGAAGAAGGTTGTCAGCAAGCCGCCACGAACACGCAAAAGAACTCACGTGTCAACTGCGAAAGTACTGGCGGAAGCCAAACGCAAAACACCTTGAAAGCCCTGGACTTCAGATCCGTCGTTGACAATGGGTGCCCACGGACTAGAAGTCCGTCGTACTTTTCAAATTAAGTGTTGATGACGCACCAGCCGAAGCCCCTTAGCCGCATTGGCGCTGGCAGCGGGTCTCTTCGGTTTTCGGATAGGCTTGTTGCCCTGCCTTCAAGGCGAAGGGTAGGTTTAGCCGAAATTCAGGGACTCAAGGCGATCTTGGCATTTCCATCACGCACAACCTGCAGGTCACACCGATCAACGAAGTAGCGGGATCACGACGGTGCCAAGCAGTTGTTTGAGGAAGTGCGTTAAAAGACAACTGAGAGGACCAGCGATGCACCCGACTCGGCCGAACTTAAAAAGCACTTCTTAGTATTCATTGCAGTTGTATCAAATCCGATCGCAGCCATAAACCGCCGGTAACCTTCCACTGATGCGTCTAACGGATGAAGAACATCTCCGGTATTTTTCGCGAGGTTCGCGTCAAATGATGGACTATTTGAACGATCGCGAGTTCCCAATCAATCGCAAGTGAGTCAAGCGATGGATGCGAAAAATGGGAATCGAAGGCATTTTACCCAAGCGCCGAACAGCATTCTAAACACGGTCCAACGACTCTATCCGTATCTGCATCGTGGATTGGTGATCGAGCGTACCAATCAGGTCTGGTGCAGCGACATCATTCACACTCTGATGCGTTATGGTTTTCTGTATTTGACGGCGGTCATGGATTGGCATAGTCAGTATTTAATCAGTTGGCGTTAATCAAGCAGCTTGCATACCGATTTCTGTGTTGTCGCACTGAATGAGGCTTTGGAAGAGGAAACGCCTGAGACATTCAAGATGAAACCCTTAATTCAGATCAGGGAACTGAGTCTACAAGTCGAGAACTCAGGGACAGACTGGTGGTACAACGGATCGCGATCAGCATGAATGGCAAGGGACACACGATCTACAATCGACCCATCGTTTCAGCGATTGAAACGGTCCCAGAATCTGTGGTTGATTATCTCAAGAAACTGGGATCGTTACACCAGCAATTTATCCGCATGAGCCACTAGCGCTATTGCAAATCATGCAAAGGCGGCTGCCACTCGCTTCGGCAGATCCGTATCCGGTGCTTCTGGTCCGGTAAGCAGGTAACTAGCTGCAGCCAGAATTCTGTCACGCCACAGCGGCGATCGTGGGTAGTAATCTTCAAGAATCGCTGACGAGTACTTGTAGTCGTGTGAGTCATTGCCTTTCAAGAAAATCAACTGACGAGCTTGCCGAATGAACGCCGCTGGATCACCACCTCGGCTGAGATAGCCGAGAACCTTGCCGGCTTGGTCCTCACGGTTTGAGCCGAGCGCAGCAATCGCGACGTCGAGTTCCTTCTCCTCATCGTGTGGCTCATCGTGTAGCTTAAGCTCGGTAATCTTTCGATCGGCTAGCTTCGAGCGACTGGTTGCGGACTCGCGAAAATGCCCGAGGAAGGAAGCATTTTGTAGCAATAGCCAACGCCTCAATGTGTCGTCTCCGGAACGAGTGAAAAGATAGTGGATCGCATTGGTAGTCGTCATCGAATGCAACGGCACGATCTCTGGCTGACGCATGACCAATTCAGCGGAGGAAGCATAGATCCCGTCATAGATTGAATCAACGCTCGTTCCTTCGTTGATCAAGCGGGCGGTAAGTTCAGCAATTTCGCTCGGCGTTGCTTGACGACACGCCTCGATAAACGCGATCGTTGCATAATCGTCCGCTTTACCAGAGTTCCAATCGGAGCGAAGGGTTTGACTACGACCGACGTTGTCGCGTCCAGCTCGATCGGCAACTAAGTCACTGCTGCCTGGATTGGGCTCACCCGTGTGATTGAGCAATGCGTAGGCAAGACTTCGCATGATCGGTTCGGCATGCTCCCAGCCAATCACTTCTAACATTCGAAACGCATTGGCAACATAAATCGATTTATGGCCAATACTACGAAAGTCCCGTGACCCGAATTCTGTAAATAGGTTTAGCAACACATGAGCGGGAGCCACTCTTGCCGCTGAAGCTGCAGCCACATCGGCCGCCTCGACGTCCCAGTTCTTCATCGCATTCCGCAAGTCATCAAGCGCTCGTTCCGGAGAAGGCAATCGGCTCTCGTCGACCGCCGCCATTGTCCAGTCGCCTTCCTTGACGTCTTCCTCTTGCGTTCGCTTGAAGTAATCGATCGCCCAAAAAATTGGTAGCCAACGCTCGGTGTCTTTCCCAGCCAGACTTGCCAAATGCGCTGAGTTCACCACAAGGACTGAATGGAATTTGAAACCGACTGCAGGCCTAGGCTGAACGTTGCGGATCGCGGCCAAGAAAAGAGCCGCCAACCAATCGCGATACGGACGTCCATCACCAATTCCAGCAGCGACCACTTCGAAGATCCGCTCGCGAGGCGTTTCTTCGAGCAGCCGTACCAGTGGCTCAATCTCCGGCCGAAACTGTACCGCGTTCTTGCTGAATGTTACATCCGCTGCCATGAGGCGCGGAATCGCCAAACCCGCGATCAACGAACTACAACTACCGAGTGCCGCGCGTCGCGAAAGTTGAAATCTCATGTTCCACCTTAAGAATCTTGCTCAATCCAGTGCCCCATGCATCCATTCTACGGTTTCACAGCGAGTCACCGCTTGGCAATCACGAAGATTTTTCAACACTTCGAGGCGTCCGACAACGGCGAAGCTTATTGAACGGCAAGCGTCTGCCCATCCCGTTCTCGCGTGAGGGTCAGGCGATCAGTAGAGCTTGATGTGGGCAGATCGCTCCCCAGCGCGATCGCCTGGTCATTCATCACCCTTCAGCGATAGCTACCGGCGCTCAGCCTACTTCGACTTCACACCTTCGCGCGTCTGGGAAAAAATGCATGTCGCACGTGCGCATCAAGAGTTGCCGACGACAAAATCGCAACTTCCATTTCGCGAACTAGGTTGAAATGAATAAGCAAGTTCTCACTACCAACTTGCCACGCTGGTAAATACGTGCGTGCGATCACGTACCCCTTGCGCATTTGCTGCCCGATCTGCACATGGAGGAATTGTTGGTAAAACAGAAGGTCGCCTGAATCGACCATCGGCTCGATGCTGTAACGAAACGAGACGGGCTCATCATGGGATCGAGCAACGGTCTGATCAATCACCTATCAACGCTTGGCACGCGTGGTCCCGATCCTTGGGAGGTAAATTGGCTTGAGCCCGAAACGACCCTTCGATTCTTGTCACCACTTCATCGGCAAAGGCGTAGGTCGCTGGATGCGCGTTAAGCGGGGCCGTATCCAACGGCGCTTGCCGAACCTTGAAAATCAGATGGCACCTGTGTGTACGTAAGCAGCGGACTTGTCCAAGTAACCGATGTCCGTTCGAGCGAACGATCAATAACAATGAATGAACACTCGGACGTACGAAAAGGCTGAATCTCAGGCAGCGATTGAAACTCGCTAAGAACCAATCCGAAAACCGAAGCGACCCGCGGTTAGCGCCACAGCGGTAGTGGATTTCTGATAGGTTCTTATTCCTCGTTGCCCGAACACTTTATCTTTACTAAGGCTTTCTGGTAGTCGCATAGGTTGCTTCATGATTGCGTGAGGGCAGGCGAACTGTATTACTGGCGGCATCGGGAGCGACCGACAATAAAATGGGGTGACCACTGCATTTTTCAGCCTCTTCATGGTTTGCAACGAATTCATCGGGCGCATTGGCCAATTGACCATCAGGACGGAGGTTTTTGTGAACCTGATAGATTGCTTTGATGGATGACGTCTCCTTCAGATCCGCAAACACATCGGGCGAGCAGCCCTTGGTATGTCCGTTATTCATGACAGCGACCGTCGGCTTGATCGTCCGTATGACAACTGGATTGTTACTGGCCTCTAAACCGTGGTGGGTTACCTGATAGACGTCCACTTCCCCAACCAGATCGTACGGGTCAACCAGTCGAGCTTCCTGATTCCACGTTAAGTCGCCTGCATCAAAGAAGCGGAAGTCACCAAAAGAAAGCAGCATCACCACCGAATTGGCATTGTCGGAACCATCGCGATTCTTCGGGCGATGCTGAGAACCGATCTGACGATTGTCGCGCAGTCCCACAAGCTTTGGCTCTATAAACTGCTGACGCGTTGCCAAGCACATCAGCTTTACGAGAGGGGCACCGTCCAATTGCTCTAAATCAATGGTCGAACCCGGATCAATGACCGAGCGACTGTCGCATTTGAAGGTTCGGTAAGGCTCATCCGGCGGCTCAAGCATGCCTTCGAAATTGCCATTGTCATGCACATGACCGATGGGCAGTAGAGTCGATAGTAAAGCAGCACCACCAAAATGATCTCGATGATAATGCGTCGTTATCAAGTGGTCGATTCTTTTCACTCCGGCATCGCGAGTGGCCACTTTAACGATCCGAGCTGGGTCTCTCACTCCTGGGTTGCCGGTATCGATCAACACGGATTCGCCCGCTGGGGTCACAAGCAGAGTCGCCGCACCACCCTCGGTATCGATCCAGAAAATGTGCAACTTACCTGGCGTAGCAGCATTCGCCAAAAAAGGCACCGATGAGAAGCTCACCGGAGTCAATATTGCAACTAGAAAATGAAGCAAACGCATCGTGATGATCCTGACGTTAAAACAAGCATTGGTGTGGCGTGAATATCGCCAATTCTAAACCAATTCATTCGGTCTCGTCACACCGTGCGTCGCGATGCGATGTTAGATCGCTAAATAGTGCGGATACCAACGATGAAATGCTCCATCGCTATGGGGAGCGTTGATTCAAAACCCAGCGACTTTCCATGCAGCGCTATCCAATTTCGAATCCATCTTGAATGCAAATCAAACTTTTCCTTATAGCGCGGATAAACTGGGATAGGATACCCGGCGTCTTGGAAATGGGCGCAGAATGTATTTCGCTTTCCGGCTTGCAGTTTCGGTTCGACGAGCATTGCATCCGTCTCCCGCTGCACTAGTCGACAATAGGTTATCGCGCGTTCGGTTTCGCGCGATTCGCAGATGCTAAATCGGTCCAGGTTGTTTCCCGTTGTACGCTACAGTTGGCAGGCCCCTTCAACCCCCACAATCATGCCGGTCAGAATCACAGGATACAAACGCTAGGGTTTTCTTGGATTGAACTGTTCAATCAACAAACCGGCGGTCGGCTGATGCTTGCCAAACACCACTCATTCGCTCACTTTCAGATCCAAGTGATGTACAAGGGCTAGTTCGGCACATAGAAGTGAGCACGAGGGAACTCAATCGCTGGCCTGCGTTCAAATCGCAGGGCTGCTCAGCACGGCGTTGTTACCTTCATCGCACCGCCACCGAAGGCCAAAGGCGATGGAAGTGGTTGTGCATAGGAATCTTTCATTCTCTTTCCCAAGCCAGTTTGATTCCGGCGCACGTCGCCTCCTTTCGGTAGCCAGCCGGCGCAACCACAAAAGATTTAAACGCTCACTTTAAGCAACCATCGATTGTCCATTGCCTTACCAGACTTTGAGATCCGTTGTTTCCGGCAGGAATTCAATGCTGCCGGTCGCTACATCGTACATAGCGCCAACAATCGCAATTCGCTTCTGATCAATCAGTTTCCGGATCGTCGAACTTTCCTGGTAAATGAGAGTGACGGCGTGGAGGACGTTTTTGCGAGCCACTTCGTCACCGTACCTAGAGCGTTCTTCGGGGGTCATCCGGGAAATATTGCGACACGTTTGCGGATCAATTGACTTTGCGATCTCGTGGACAATGAGGTCCAAATGCTGACAGCCGGTGGCTTCTTCGATCGACGCTCCTGAACAAGTCAAATCAACGCTGGCATTCACGGCTCCACACTTGGTATGTCCCATGACGAGAATGAGTTTTGCCCCCGCAACGGCACACGCGTACTCGATACTTCCCAAGACTTTTGAGCGAACGACATTTCCGGCAATTCGTATCGTGAAGATATCACCGAGTCCCGTATCGAAGATAAGCTCGGCTGGCGAGCGAGAATCAATACAGGTCAAGATCACTGCCAACGGATGTTGTCCGTACGAGGTTGCCGACATTTGCCTTCCCAGATCACGAACGAGTCGTTGACCAGAGAGGAACCGACGATTTCCATCGCGAAGAATCTCAAGTACCTGTTCCGGTGTTGACCGCTCTTGAATTTGTTGGGTTGTATAGTCAATGAAACGAATATCGTCGGGAATGTTAAAACGAGGTCGAAATCCTTTGGTGCTTACCGTGACCCCGCGAGCGGGAGCAGTCTTGGTCTTAAAGTCACGAATCAGACTCAGGAGATCAGGATCGATGTAATCGGACAGCTCACCATCGAGCAGAAGCTGTGTCCCCGGTTTCGCTTGAAAGAGAGCGTCCTCGAGCGAGGCTCGGTTGAGAAAACTCACCTGGCTCGCCAGTTGGATATGAACGACTTCTCCCCCAGCATGCTTCTCGACGATTGCCCGCATCGGTCTTCGCATATTACTGTTCAAAATAAAAGCCAGACTGATCGCCAAGCCAATTCCGATTCCAACCATGAGGTCGGTTAGGACGATGGCCACAAGCGTTACGATAAATGGAACAAATTGATATCGCCCCTCTCGAAACATCTGCTTCATGAGTCCGGGGCTCGCCAGTTTAAATCCTGTTACCAACAGGATCGCCGCGAGAGATGCCAATGGGATCAGATTTAAGTAGGTAGGCAGAAGCACAACGCATAACCAAAGTAGGCAGCCATGGATGATGGTTACTCGCTTGCTGCGGCCGCCAGAGATTACATTGACAGAGCTTCGAACAATGACCGACGTGACCGGAATTCCGCCAAAGGCACCGCAAAGGATGTTGCCAACGCCCTGTGCAACCAGCTCGCGATTGGCAGGTGAGCGGCGTTGGTAAGGATCGATTTTATCGATAGCTTCGAGGTTTAATAGCGTCTCAAGCGAGGCGACCAGCGCGATGATCAATCCCGAGTAATACACGGCAGGATTCGTCCATTGCGATAGCGCAGGATAATCAAGGAAGCCCCAGAAGTCACTCCAATGCGTTGCCACTGGGACTTGTACCAAGTGACTGCTTTCGATTAACCATGGATTGCCTAACCTCTGAAAAATTGCTCCAAGTCCAACACCGAGAAGCACCACCACCAGCGGTGCCGGAATCGGACTCTTTTTAAGCCATTGCTTCTTATCCCAAAACACAAGCAACAAAATCGAAAGCAACCCGACGATCACAGCCCCATAGTGAATCTCGCCCAAGAACAGTCGACCGATTTCCGAGAAAGTGGTCTCATTGTCGGGTTGCACAAACCCCATTTCCCCTTCAGGATCCGAGTCGTGCCCTAGGATGTGTGGGATCTGTTTTAGGATTAGTATCACACCGATCGCCGCAAGCAATCCCTTGATGACACTGGATGGGAAAAACGCTGATAGGGCTCCTGCGCGGAGCAAGCCAAGCACAATTTGCAAGACGCCAGCGACGATGACCGCCAAAAGGAATGTCTCGAACGCGCCAAGCTGAGTTATCTGAGCGGAAACAATCGCAGTCAGACCGGCGGCAGGGCCACTGACACTGGTGTGCGACCCGCTAATTGCCCCTACAACAATCCCACCAATAATCCCAGAGATAATCCCAGAGAATAGCGGTGCACCTGAGGCAAGGGCGATTCCCAGACATAGGGGAAGCGCGACTAAAAAGACAACGACGCCAGCGGTGGCATCTTTCACGGCGCTGGCGGGTACATGCAGAGGATCACTTTTCATAATAGTTCGAATTTAATTGAAAGTAATCAGGATTCGGCACCAAACCTATTGATAACGCGATCATACCGACAATCCATTTCTTGACATCAGGGAACAGCACAAATCAACAGCACGCGGGGAGAAAAGTCACGAAACGCAAATGGGGTCGACCCCCATGCCGCGTCGTTAAGAGCCATTTACCATAAACGGCCAGTCTCAACTTTTGCAAACTCGATGATTAGTGATCTCAAAGTGGGAAATTCTCACATGCCCAACGTCTATCCACTACCGATTCAAAACACGACGGAGCACCGGTGCAAGGCGATGAACCACTAAACCCATCGCACAAACAAAAAAGGCCCGGCCTTAACCGTCTGCCTAGCCAGCCTCTGTCCTAAGTCGCCAGCAAGCATGAGTCTGATCCCAAGCAGTCGCTCGTCTTTGCACGGTTCTTGCCCGCAGCCGATATGATCGCAATGTACCATCTATTGGGACACCTTTTTCGCGATCGGGTCGACACACCGATCAATACGTGGTGGACGTTTCTCCGTCAGACGCTCTCGCCCGATCATTCCTGCCGGGATGCGGTCCATCGGCGTTATGCGTGGCGAGTCTCTCATGCGAAGCGGAAAACCCATTCGAATGCAACGTTGTACTTTGAAGCGGGAGAACGCCTACCGCAGAAAGCCGCGGGCGAACTCACCATCCATAACGAAAAAAAGTATCAGCAACACGCCGCAGCGCGATGGCATTGGAACGGACACGGTGTGTAAATTTTCGATAGTTTTACCTTGACGATACCTGACACCAGCCAGAATCAAAAAGAGTATTTGCAACAACGTTGACAAAACAAAAGGTGTGGCTTCCCAGTCATGCTCTGAATCAAGTTGTTTTACCTTCCACCGGCGCAGCATAGGACAACGCGATCGAACGCTCATGGTCGCGGTACGCTTTCAAAACTTGGTGTCCGATGCGTCCGAATCCGTCGATTCCAACGCATACGGTCATAACTCAGTTCCTTTCAAAAATGGCTGGTTGCTTACTTGAGCAAGAATATTCATGGTCGTTACGCGAGCAATCTCGCTGAGCGCCTCTTGGGTCAAGAATGCTTGGTGTGCTGTGATAAGGACGTTCGGAAAGATGAGCAGGTGCGAAAGTTCATCATCGAGTAACACTTGGCCGGAGAGATCCTGAAAGAAGATGCCCTCTTCTTCCTCGTAAACATCCAAAGCGACGCCACCGATGTGGCCGGATTTCAAGGCCGCGATCAGCGCGGTGGTGTCGATCAGTTTGCCACGACTGGTGTTAATGATGAATACGCCAAGCTTCGTCTTGGCAATCGTCTCCGCATTAAGCAGGTGGAGTGTATCGGGCATGAGTGGCAGATGCAGCGAGAGAATGTCACTCGACGCGAGCAGGGTATCGAGATTGGTGTATTGGATGGCATGTGCCTTGGCCCAGTCGAGCGTGGGGAACGGGTCGTGGGCGATGACGTTGGCCTCAAAGCCGTGGAAAATCTGTGCTGCGATCCGCCCAATCTTACCCGTGCCGATTATGCCGACGGTCTTGCCTTGGATATCGAACCCAACGAGTCCGCTCAGCGAAAAATTCAACTCTCGCACTCGGTTGTAAGCCCGATGGATTTTACGATTGAGCGTTAGCAGTAAGCCAACGGCGTGCTCGGCAACCGCATGAGGCGAATACGCTGGTACACGAACCACCGCGAGGCCGAGTTCTCGGGCTACGCTGAGGTCCACATTATTATGGCCAGCACAGCGGAGCGCGATCAGCTTTACATCGAGTGCCGCCAGTGCTTCCAGACACGCACGATCTGCTTGATCGTTGACGAAGATACACACGGCCTGTGCGCCTTTAGCTGCGTGAGCGGTCTGCGCACTGAGCCGGAACTCGTGGAATCGCCACGCGACGCGTTCCGCACCGGCGGCACCCGCGAGGTACTCTCGGTCGTAGGGCTTCGTATCGTAAACGGCTGTTTCAATCATTACGTCAATTCCTTTATTACAAAATTACGACGAGAGTTGGTAAACGAGAAGCAAGGCCCCGCCCATGATCAGCAACATCCGAAGCGCATCGGGCTCGACGACTCGCCGCCAAACTAGCTTCTCCATGTCAAAGTTGTATTCTGGTCGACAGGAAAATCTACCGAGGGCATTCGATTGTTCTTGCCTTTGGTCATTGATTTGTTCATGTGTCGTTTCCACTGGGCTAATGAAACAAACAAAACTACGTCGCATGCCTCTTTGCCCACCACCATTTGTGCAGGTCAACGGCGGGGACAATGGTTACGCTGATCGCAATGGCGACGCCCCATAACCACAAATCAACCGGTTTGGTAATCAAGAGATCTTGCAGAAAGGGGACGTACATGGCGGCCACGTGGATCAGAAATGCGCCGAGTGTTCCAAAAAACAAAACCGGACTGCGGAGCGGCGATAACGCAAATGCGGATCTTATTTCCGACCTACAGTTGCCAACGTGGAAGTTCTCGAACAACACCATCGCTAGTAGCAATAGGTTTCGAGCGTCTTCAACTGCGAAGCCAAATCGCAAACAGAGATCGTATACAAGAAATCCACCGCCACCGACAACAAGCACCGCCACGAGTAGTCGCTCGACCATCAACCGATTGAATATCGGTTCACCGGGTTGACGAGGTTTGCGCCGCAGGCTGTCTCCTTCGCCCGGCTCAAAGACTATCGCAACGCCTTGGATCCCATTGGTAACAAGGTTTAGCCATAGCAATTGCACTGGAAGTAAAGGCACAGGAAGTCCTGAGAGCACTGCCAATAGTACCATCAGCAGTTCCGCCGCGCCCATCGATATAAGTAAGTAGATCACCTTACGAATGTTGTCGTAGGCGATACGGCCCTCTTCGATTCCGCCGACGATGGAGCTGAAATTGTCGTCGCTGATGACCAAGTCCGCTGCTTCTCGGGCGACATCCGTCCCAGCCTTGCCCATTGCCACACCGATGTTGGCCGCTTGCAGAGCTGGGGCGTCGTTGACGCCGTCACCGGTAACGGCGACATAGTGACCGGCCTTTCGAGCGGCCTCGACGATCTGGAGCTTTTGACGAGGGGTGACACGTACAAAGACTCGCACCCTTTCAATCATCGCTCCCAATTGCTCGACGGACTTACCTTCCAAGTCCGAGGCTGTAACGACTTGATCATCCCGATGTGCAAGCCCAAGATCACGGGCGATCGCCAATGCGGTGACACGATGATCCCCGGTCACCATCGAAACCAAGACGCCGGCTCGTTGGCACTGCGCGACCGCCTCTTTCGCTCCGGCGCGAAGCGGATCAATCATCCCAAGAAATCCGAGTAGATTGAGTCCTTTGGGTTGCGGTGGGATTTCGTTGCTACGCAGCCCTCCCTGCACTTCACCGCTGGCCACGGCGATGACACGAAATCCGCGGGATGCCATCTCTAATGCGATTTCTTCATGTTTCGCGCGTGCCCCCACTTCTTCTCCACACATTTCGAAGATGCGTTCCGGTGCACCCTTGACAAAGACCTCAATTCGATTCGCGATTCGATGGAATGACGCCGCAAATTGATGTTCCGATTCAAAGGGAATGCTGCCGACTTGGGGGCAGGATTCCAACGTTTGTTCACGCTGAATTCCCAGCTTGACTCCGACATTCAGTGCAGCAATATCCACCGCGTCACCGTGCCAGACCCAATCGCCATTGCGCTGATGCAAGTCGGCCTCATTGCACAGCACCACAGCTTGAATGAGTGCATCCAAATCAACACGATTTGATTTGCCTTCCGGTCGGTGTCCAAAGAAAACTTCGCCCTTCGGTACAAACCCTTCACCGCTGACTGGAAACAGATCGCCGTTAGCTAGGCAGATTTCGCGTACTGTCAGTTCGTTGCATGTCAGCGTCCCCGTCTTGTCAGTTGCGATCAACGTACAACTACCGAGACCCTCCACCGCCGTGAGATTCCTGACAATTACATTTCGCCGCGCCATCCGAGTGGTCGCGACCGCGAGCGCCACGGTAATCGCCACTGGCAATCCTTCTGGAATCGCAGCAACTGCCAAGGCAACTACAAAGAAAAACGCCTCAACAAGTGTGTATCCCCAAAGAACACTCCCCAAGAGTCCAATTCCAGCAGCCGCGATCACGGTTCCAACAGCCACATAATTCGTAAACCGTTCCATCCGTTCCAAAAGAGGCGGCTTGCCACCCCCGCTACCCATCACGTCCAACGCCAACTGGCCAACGTTGGTTGAGGTTCCTGTTGCGACAACGATTCCTTTGGCCCGACCTCGTGCAATGAGCGAGCCCGCAAAGGTCATGTTCTGCTGATCTGCCAGCGTGGCGGCCACTTCCCCGATCCATAAGGAGTCTTTTCTCACCGCTAGCGATTCACCGGTTAATAACGATTCGTCGACTTCCAAGCCTTGAGATGATAATAGTCGTATGTCCGCAGGCACTCGATTTCCCGACTCCAACCAAAGCACATCGCCAGGAACGACCTCCTCCGCATTGATTTCGCGTACTTCACCATCGCGTTCGACGTGAGCATGGGTACTCAATAGCTTTTTCAACGCATGGCTGCTTTGTTCTGCCTGCCACTCTTGGTAGGCGCCGATGATTGTGTTCATTAGCAAAACGACCCCAATGAATAAGGCATCCTTTACATCGCCAATGATTGCGGAAACGACGGCGGCAGCCACAAGGATATAAATCAACGGGCTAACAAATTGCCTCAGCACAATCTTCCAAAGAGGTGTCGGTCCTTTTTCTGGCAGCACGTTGAGTCCGTACTGTTGCTGGCGACGCTTCACTTCCGTTATGGACAGCCCCGACTCGGACGATTCCAATGCTTTGACAACTGAGTCGGCATTTTCGGCGTGCCAGTGTCGCGCCATTTGCTTTAATGATTGCTTCATTCCATTTCCTTCTTCTACGAACGCCTTCGTTCGTACAGAACAAAGTAATTACCGATCTTTGACCAATGCTTTGTGGCAGCAAACAATTGGGATGCCGCCGGTAGCAAGACTGTCAAAACCTTTCGAGACATACGGGGGAGGCGAAAACTCGTTGCGAGTTTCGCTACCTGATAATGTAAATCTTACAAAGCAATGGGCTTCCCAAACGACTCATCTCGCATGCTTGAAGACGCCCAATGCGCTGGGTGAGTTAAACGGCTTCTTCATTCGATAGAATATCCTGTAGTCCGCATTGGAATCGAATTTGGACTCCGGCGCTTCATCATTGATGTGGATGAAGGGGATGATGTGGATGACGGAGATCGCAGCCAATGTTGGTTCTTCTTCATAAACTCGCAAACGCCATCGTTGCCTCCACATTGCAATTCGCAATCCAAACCAACTATGTCGGACGCAGAAGGTGAACTCAAACCCGAAACGCATATTTTAGATGGCTGGTAAACTTTGTTTTTTCAGCCTGATTGCCAGAAGCTAACTGGGCTGGCAAGGTTGTTTGGAACTTCAAAACCCCAACCACCCAAAACAAACCCAGTTAGC
>JANOBM010000142.1:0-24267 GCA_031411655.1 Planctomycetaceae bacterium | reverse complement strand
TCACGCCGCCACTGGCGTGGTGAGATCCGGCGGCAAAGTTTCCATAGGTCAAATCATCGACGTTGCGATGATTTGCACTCAAGTCGCCTGGCGGCAGGATCGTATTGAATGCCGTAAAAATCGGCGCACCGTCCACCCAGCGTCGACCTCGTCCATAAAACTCCGGTGCATCCGGTGGTATATTCGCGATGACGCTCGAACTGTTACCGCCACTCTTGGAATAGTTCGCCGGCACGGAAAGCACCGAATCGTCGAGCCATTCGATCATCTCGCCATCGACTTTGATCTCGCTCAAAAAGATCGTATGGGACAATCCATCGGTCACGTCGCGAAGCCGGCGAAAGGTCGACGCCTCAAACATACCTCGCGTTTGTCCGTTCGCATTGTCGACGATTGTATCGCCGACCGAGAACGCATAGTTCGTGTAGCCCATTTCGCCGGGGTACTCGCGGCGCGGATCGCTTGGGCAACGCAGCGCATCAAGTTGATCGAGCCAAGGTTGAATTCGGACGGTGCTGGTGGATGGTCGCGGAGCGGGACACATCATCCAGGTTGAAGGGAACAAGCTGAGCAAACTCAGACTGCTGAAGCTGGGCGCAGTCGATACAACATGCGTGTAGGAGATCGATCCTTCGAGCTTCTCATAAAGTGCCTGCTGTTCCATGAACGGCAAGATCGAAATGAATCCGCTAACGCGTGCATAGGGATCTTCGCTGTAAAACGACCCGCGCCTCGACCTCGGATACTTTTTGTAAACGGACTCGTAGTTGCTCATCGCCAGCGAAACTTGCTTCAGCCGATTGCTGCAATCCATCCGACGAGCCGCTTCCCTAGCCGCACCGATCGCCGGCAGTAGCAACGCCAGCAGGATACTAACAATCGCGATGACGACGAGCACCTCAATCAGCGTAAAACCAGAAATCCGAACTGTTGATTTTCGCATGATTGGCAAGCCTGGAACGAGCGATTCTGCAGAGCTGGTGTCCCGAAACCGGAGCGGATGCTGGATTTCTAGCCTGCATTTAGTTTAGCGAAACGTGGACGAGAAAGACATTTCGTTCGTCAAAACATCAATTTTAATCGACTTGCGGACCAACCGCGATGGAATTAACCGGTCGCACCTTCAAGCGGGCTGCTAGGACAACGCAGAGCCTGGCACAGGGTTCAACACGTCACACACCGAGGTGGCCGAGCAGACCGAACAACCCACTGGCGTCGGTCACGCAGCATCGACCGACGCCCCTGCTGATGCCTGGCACGCTGAGCAATTGCCCGTAGCGCGTTTGCACGAGAAATCCAGGCATTTTCCGCTCCGTTGCATCGATCTGCTGTTGCAACAGCTCGCGCACTTGGTTCAGTTCTTTCCATTGTTGAGTGTGCATCGCTGACCATTCGGAAGCATCCGCAACAGTATTGCCCCCGTCCCATCTGCTTCTGTAGGACGATGAGCGGCGCGAATGAACTAAGGAATCGCCTAAAGGCAAAACCCCAACTCGATCCCCAGTCACGGCTGCGTGATGGGCGGATTACCAGAGTTGTCCAACCATTCCCGAATCAATGGCCAAGTGATGGCAAGGCTACCTTCTTGGTTGGGGTGGGTGCCATCGGGTATGTATCGACGAAACTTGTCAACATCCGTTTCCTTGAGTTTCTGCCAGGCGGCGTAGTGGTCAAGCAAAGGCAGGTGATTCGCCTGTGCATAATCACGGTAGCTTTGGTTGTAGGCTGCAAGTTCGGGACGATTGAGTGAACTGCCTTTGCCATTGGGCGCGTCCCAATTGGCGTTCATGATTTGCAGGACGATGCAGGCGTGCGGATTCTGATTCCGAATGGACGTTACCATTTCATCCAGGTTGCTCTGCGCCTTGGAAACCGGCAGCTTAAATTTTTCATGGGCGTCGTTATAGGAGAACTCGATAAGCACGAGATCGGGATGGTGGTCGAGCACCTTGGCCTTCAGGTTTGCAACTCCCCAATCCGAGTTCTGACCCGGTCCGGCGCCATTATAGAAGGTGATCTTGCGTGGGCTTTTCGTATCGAACCACTCCTTCATGGACACCGCCCATGCGCCGCCGTGGGTGAGGCTGGTGCCATAAACGACAACGCTGCACTTGTCTCCTGAATTTAGCTTTTCGAAAAACGAGGAAGCCCTAGCAGCCGCTGACTCTTCGGCTTGAAGACCACCGGAGGCGAGACTCAACGGCAGCCACTGGACCGCGTCGACGATCACGTGCCCGGTGGTGTGAGCATTACTGATCTCAACGGAGCCATTCCTGCCGGCGACAAAGTCAAAGGTTCCGATGTCGTGAAAGGGAACATGCCCGTTGGGCTGGAGTTGCTGGTTCACAAGAATCTTGGTTTCGCCATTGGCATGGCGGATCGTGACCGGGACGTTGGTGGCGCGGTTGGGGTTGACGTTGTAGGAGATTGCAACGCGGTAGGTGCCGCCCTGGGGCAGGTCGGGTGTGAAGCGTGCGGACATTGCGCCTTTCTCTTCGTCGCCGTCGTGTCGATAGACATCGCCGACATAACCTGGGGTCGTGTTGCCGGTCTGATCGAAGCCCTTTAGCACGGCTTCGGCGTCGTCGATGACCACGCCAGCGAACTTGGCTTTGGGGATGCCTTGGCTGGCTCCGGCGGAGCTGGTTGCAACAAAGTCGAGGACTTGGCCGGAAGCGAGGAGGCGTTCTTGGAGTTCACCGTAATCGACTGCTTGAACGGATGTACCTCGCTCAATGGCGAGTCCAGCGGCCGTAGCTGCAGACTGACCGAGAACCATGAAGACGGGTTCCATGCGGATGGAGCCGTAGGCGATGTGGCTCGCGCTAAGGCAGACCGGGACGAGAAGGTTGGTGCACTCGGAAGCCTTGGGCCGCAAGCTGCGAAAGCTAATGGGGTAAGGCTTGCTGCCCACTTGGACGTCCCCCTCGTTGCGCACATAACCTTCCTTGGTGACGTAACGTTGTATGTGGTGAGAATCCATGTTGTAAGCGCCCATTCCGACCGAGTCATCGATGACTTCGGTGCGGCGGCAGTTCTTCTCGGACATGACGTAGTCGGAGACCATGCGGCGGGCCTCGCGGATATAGAGCTGGCGAGGCCAGTTGCCGTTGTCATTGAACTCGTCCTTGGCGAGGCCGAAGCGCTGGAAGGCGAGCCGCATCTTCTCAGGCACTCTCGGATGATAGGCATAGGTCCACATCAGCCCCTTCTGCCAGTCTTCGTGGGCACGCCAGATCTTATCGCGAGTCGCGTAGTCGGCTTCGATGTAATCCCAGTTCTGGCCAATGAAATCCGTGCTGATGGCGAAATTGTTATTCGTGTCGGTCTTCCGGTTGGGCATCGGCGTCGGCGCCCAGGAGATACGGTCTTCGCCAGCTTCGGCGTTGCGGAGGGCGAGTTCAAACCAGCGTTCGTCGTAATTGACTGGCTTCTCCCAATCCTGTCGGTTAGCTGGGGCGTCGGTCGTGCACATGCGGAAGTTGTAGGCCTGGACCTTGCGGTCGCTAGCGCCGTCAGGTCCGGGGATATCTTTTTCGATGCCGGGTAGAAGTCCGCTCTTCGGGTCACCCTTCTTCATGTACGGATCGACGTTCTTAATGAACTGGTGATGCTTCGCGTGTCCGATCTGAACGCCGTTGAGCGTCTCGCCGTAGGTCGCGTTGGCTTCGCGCCCCACGTGGTAGCTCACGCCGGCCTTAGCCATCAAGTCGCCTTCGTAGGTCGCATCGATGAAGACTTTACCAGTGAATTCGCGACCGCTCTCCATGACGATTTTCACGATTCGTGCACCGTCCTTGACGACGCCTTTGTTGAGGTCGAGTCGTTCACCATAAACCACGGTCACCTTAGCACCGGCGGCCTTGAGCATCTGGTCATAGACGGTGGTGGCCACGTGAGGCTCGAAGGTCCACATCGTGGATTCGTTAGCGGCGTTACCGTGGGGTCGGCCAGCGAAGTATTCAGCCCGAGTCTGGTGGGTCCACTTGGATTCGTCCGAGTAGTATTTGAAGATGGCGGCGTAGAATTCCCGGGAGACACCGCCGATGGCTTGCTTGTTGCCGATATCGGTGGCGCCAAGGCCTCCGGTGGTCAGTCCTCCGAGGAACATCGTCGGCTCAATGAGCACGACCGTATGGCCTTCGCGGGCAGCCTGAATCGCAGCGGTGATTCCACCGGACGTGCCTCCGTAGATACAAATATCTGCTTCGTGTGAAGCTTCCGCCGCAACGCTAGTCGTCAATGGCGTCAGGAACAGAGCAATAACAATCGCGACGATCTGCTTCATAGTGATTCTATCCGATTCAATTGATGGACGGGGGCAACAATGGGGACGGAGGCTCACATCGACGCGTGATTTTTGCTGGTGTACGCTCCTTACGGGGTCGTGCGATCGGACGCATCGTGAACCATATCCCGTACCTCTTCGAAACTTCTTCTGTCCACTGCTCATCGCCATAGGGTCATCGCCGATAAACGCGAGTTTGGGCCGCTTGCAAATGTGTTTCATGGCGTGGTTCATTGACTCGCTTCATCCAGTTCGGAAGCCCAGGGGTCGGCAACGAGAATGGAGCTTAGGAAGTGGTTCCGTTGAATGGTTCCATCGAAAAAGCGATCCATACTCCGAATGCTCTGCGCATTTAACCTAGTTGGCTCGCAGTGGATTTCGTTCGACATAGCGACATAGGACGTAGAAACAAGAATCATTCTGAACGGGCAAGCTCTTGAAGCGGGCAAGACAGAAATGACCTTCGCCACGTGTAAGGTAGCACCCATGATAACGGAACGAATGGATTGGTGTTACCCAACGAAGCGACGTTCCGTCTGCGGGTCTTTGTGTGGCCGCAAGACTAGAAACCTATCCGAAAACCATTAGCCGCTTTGGCGCGAGCCGCGGGTCTCTTCGGGTTTCGGATAGGTTCTAATTGCCAATGATTCGGCATCAGCGTCAATGAGAATAACGCGACAGGGTACTTCTCTAGTCGCTCCGAAATCACTCGTAGGAAGGCGAGTCTTCGTGCTTTAAGAAAATCGGTTGGCGAGCATTCCGCCGACTGATCGCGTGATAGACGATGCCAACCTCATCCGTTCGCTTGTGTCGGGGCATGATTAGCTCCGAAGCAAGTCTTCTTCCAACAATGAATCTTGTAACTACCTTGTCCCAATCGCTTCTCGCCGCTTCGGCACGGGACTCCTTTAAGGACGGGTGAAAACGAGTGATTTATACCAAGCTGAAACCGCTGAAGAGGGTTGCTAAGACGATTGCCGAGCGACTGGCCAACCTCCTCCGCTACTGTACTCACGGAATCACTAACGCTGTCGCCTAAAAGATGAACAGCAAGATCCTGTCCATCAAGAGACGAGTCGGCGACTGCCGCAATCGTGAAAACTTCCGGACTGCGATCTATTTTTCTGCGCCAGACTCGATCTCGACCCACGGTACAGCCGGATGGACGAAAAACAACTGGTGATGAAAGTGTTTACCCTGCCTATGCAGATCGGCTAATATAGGTATCGGGAAGAGTTGGTAAAACCCTTTTCGCTTGCTCGTCTTTCACTGACTCACCTTAGGTGCATCTATGTTTAGAAAACACTGGAAATCACCCTTCTCTTCAGTTTTTGTGGCGCGACGACCTGCGAAGCGCGCGACGCGCCACCAGCCTGACTTACAAATTGAACAGCTTGAGAACCGGCTTGCTTTCGCTGTTACAGTGACGTTCCAGAACGGTAATTTGACCATTGATGGCGATAATGCTGGAAACAACATCACACTAACGCGGCAAGCGAATGGAAATTTGACTGTTACAGCCGATTCGCAAATAACGACCATCGGTGGCGTGCCAACGTTAAACAACGTAGCGAAGATTGTTCTCAACGGCAAAGCGGGAAACGACACTATCACGTTGAAAGAAATCGGTGGATCGTTACCTCGCGTAACCATCTTTGGTGGCAGCGGGAATGATACGATTCAGAGTGGCTCCGGCGCGGATATTATTTTTGGTGGCCCCGGCAACGACATTGTTTTTGGCGGCACTGGCGATGACAGGATATCCGGGCAAGATGGAGATGACGAGTTACACGGCGGAGCGGGAGTTGATGTTATTTTTGGCGGCTTGAATAACGATAAAGTTTTCGGCGATGCGGGCGACGACCGTCTGGATGGGGAAGACGGTAACGATACTTTGATGGGTAACGCGGGAGACGATACGATTTCTGGTGGCATCGGAAACGACACGCTCATCGGTGGTGCAGGCTCAGACTCGTTGAAAGGCGGACTCGGCAACGACAGTTACGCGTTCGACCCCGATAATCCCGAGGGCATTGATAGTTTGACAGAGCTTTCAGGTCAGGGAACCGACACGTTACGGTTTTCAGCGGTCACCACGACCGGTGTTACAGTTGACTTGAGCAAGGCAACACCTCAACTCGTGGCAACCAACCTAACGATCAAGTTGTCAGCCAACAACACATTTGAGAATGCAATTGGCGGCGCATTGAATGATGTGCTAATCGGGAACACACGAGTCAATCGGTTCACTGGCGGGGCCGGGCAAGATGAGTTTGGGCATCACGGTATCGGCGATGGCATAGACGTTGTCACTGACATGTCATCAACGCAATCCGACATTGTTTCATTCGTGACCGGCGGGGTCCTTTCGGCTGCTGTCCTGACGATTGATGCGACGGCAAAGGAGCTTCGTGATGTAGGTACGAACTCCTTCGGGTTTAACTTTGTCGTTCCAGTGCTTGATGCCTCGTCTAGATACAAGTTTGGGATTACGGACACGACCATCCAAGGCAGCTTATTCACCTTCAATGGTACTGGCGGAATTGGTCTCGGCAGCAACGGCGACGCACTTTTAGCCAGTTACCGAAGTAGCAGCGCAACGCTAGGTGGTGCTGGTTTCCGTCAACGGATCATCGACTATAGCGCTAACGCTAACACGCTGGCCGGCCGTGATGGCGACGACATTCTCATCGGTGGGGCCGGCAATAATAATATCAATGGCGATGAAGGTTTCAATCCAGGTGGCAATGACACACTAACAGGCGGCCGGGGCTCAGATACATTCTTTTTTGGCCAACCTTTTACTGGTGTTAACCAAACATTTGGCAATGATACCATTACCGATTTCGTATCCCGGTTTGATAAGATCAAGTTGGCTCCCAATCTGTCGGTTCGATCGGGTTTAGGGACGACTTTAGTGACCATTTGGAACGGCGTCGATGACTTTGGTACTATTTCCGCAGCCAACGGACATCTTTGGACTCAGCGTGACTTCGCTTGATGGAAGAGACGAGAGGAAGAAAGGTGACGCTGCTCAATTGAAAGTTGACGCAGCTCATTTTGGCGCGTTTGCCTTGGGCTTACAGGATTTTCTCAGGCAAGTGGTACCGTGCTTCCAATCGTCAGCGCGTTTGCACAGGCCAGCCCCACCTGGATTCAGATCCACCGATCGAAGAACCGAAAACAGGTGATCGGCCGCGACGGGAAACGTTTTGAAACGTCATTGGTAGAGATGCATGGTCTCTTGAGATTGATGGTGAGCGTGCGTACGCATCGTGTGACCATGCGTCACGAACGCAAGAAGGCGCGTTCGTGTCATCGCGATAAGTTAGCGGGATAGGTCATCAAATCTCGGTTGGATGGCAGAACGACGGGAACGCGGATGAGACCATGCGGTCCGTCGCCATGGTGCGAAGAGTAAAGGAAGTCGACTCAAGCGGCATCCTTTAGCGACTTCTTGAAGTCACCGGCATGGTACCTAACTGAACAGGGCCAGTTTGCAATGGAAACCCTGCAAATACTAGCACGAACCGCGAGCAAGTCGGTTTTGACGTAACTGATTCACTCGCTAGCGCTTCGTGCTGGTATAAACGTGAAAGTGGCGCTGTCCAGCTAATCGCCGGCAACCGCGCCGGGACGTCGGCGATGAAACCGTTTCAATCGGCTGACCTGCCTAGCGAATTCCAGTCAGCGAACGGATACGGCACGATGCAATCAGGACGATAGTCATGAACGGTCATCCAGGAAAACTCCGTCTCGCCTTTGGCGGCCGGATCGGGATCGGCCAATGGAACTCCGTCTGCTTCAATGTAAGCGGTACGGACCACATTCACCTTTTGACTGGCCTTAGGTTCAAGTTCATAGCCCGTTCCTTTCGTTTGCATGAACCAGGTGTTGTCTCGAAAACCGCTGGACAACCTTTGAGTGGCCCGATCGACCAACGATTTTTTCATGGCGGAGGACAGTCCGTCAGCCGCATCGATTCCAGCAATCAGCTTCTGAGTTTCGGAAACATCAAAACTGACCCATCCATAGGGAGCCAGGTATGCTTCTAGCTTGCAGTGTGATGGCGAATTTTTCGGAAAGGGATTGATACCGTAGACGACCCGGGTTGGCACGCCGATTTCGCGCCCCAACGATGCACAGAAACTGTGATAGTCGCTGCAATGCCCGCGTCGGTGCGCAAGGATGTGTTCTGAACTAGCTTTCAAAGAAGCAACCTGGTGGTCGTACTCGACATTTTGTTGCACCCAGGACATGACTCTGCTGAAGTCTTGGAATGGGTTCGATCGCTGGGGAACAATCTCGCCGAGGATGTCGCGAAATCGTTGATCGACCACGACTGCCATCGAATCACTCGAGCGATAGGGAGCAAAACTTGACGGCCATTCGTTGACAGCCACCAACCGCTTTGGATCCAAATTCCAGTGCAGTTCCCACGCTCGCACACGAAACTGGCGCCGAATAACCTGCGCGCCCTGAGGGGACTGGAATTCAAAGTAGGCAAACTGATTACCGTACACTTTCTCAGCGCCGATAGTTGGCGTAACGCTCATCGGAAACGTGGTCAGCTTTCGATCCGTGATTTCCTGCGCGAAGTCCGACTGGGGAATCGGTAGCCAAACTTGCAAACGCTTGGTTTTGTAAGGTGCCGTTACCACGATGGAAAAGTCAACGTCGTAGGTAACCGGGTTCTCTTTTACCGCTTGATAGTCCATGTTGGGGTCAAGCGATAAAACCGCTTCCGACTGCTCCGCGAGCGAGCGACCGCTATCGAGCAATGACAAAGCAAGGACGTTCAACAATAAAAAAGGGAGAATGGATTTGGTATTCATCGTTCGTCGGCGATGCTTTGCAAAGAGGGCCGGATAATGCATTGAAATAGCCCCCCGCCCGTAACGGCGCCGGCAATTGGGGCGAGTATGTAGACAGTTAACCAACTAAGGTCATCCAAACCAGGAAATGCGACGTTTCCCCAACCTGCGAAATAGGAAAACAACCGCGGACCAAAATCTCTTGCCGGATTAAAGCAAGCTTGTGTCAACGGTGCGAGTACCGAAATGAGTGCTGCCACGGTAAGGCCGATGAAAACAGGAGCCAAATTCGCCATCGGTCTGGCATTGTTGATCGTATCCGTGAGGCCGAAAACAATGCAGGCGAGAAGCAGCGTACCCACAAATTCCGCAAGCCAAGCGGCGCGATGCCCAAACCTCGCTTTTAGTTCCGCGTGAGCCTTCTCATCGTAAGCGCCTGCTTTGGCGGCGATCGCGCCGGGATTTGGAAAGTATTCGCCGTAGCACATTGCGGTGACGATACTTCCCGGTTCTCCGCGCACCACACGTTTCTCGGTTTCCTTCGCCGCGATGAATCCGGAGAATAGCGTGTAGAGAAGTGCCGCCGCGACAAATGCGCCAGTGGTTTGAGCCATGACATAGGGAACCACCCTTGACCAAGCATGGCGACCCCAAACCGCGAAGGCAATTGTCATGGCGGGGTTGATGTGAGCGCCGCTAATCGCGTCAACCGTGTAAATGGCGAGCGAGATCGCGATGCCCCATACCACGGCAACCTGCCAAACACCGCTCTGTGCATCCAGCAGGACGGAAGCGTGGACAGCGCCACATCCGAAGAAAATCAGGATGAAGGTACCAAGTGCCTCGGCAAGTAAGACGGTTCCAAACGCTGGCTTCACTTTTGCAGAACTCGGATCGGCGTTGAGCGACTTCATGGAGCAATTCAATGGCGTGTCGGATTCCGTCTTGTTCTAACAAACGTTAGAATCAGCAGCAAGTAGCGCGGCGTGGTTTCGGGGGTGAACCGGTGGATGTTCGAAAGACAAGGCATGCGGTGTTCGCAGTGCTCTGGTTCAGACCGAGTGAGGGCTGGAATTCAACTGCGAGGGTTCAGCTTTGACAAGCGATAATTCGGCTCACGACTGCGCCAATCGATTGAAAGCGATCGCCGATCCAGATCGCTTGAATCTCATTCGGGCGTTGATTGAACGGCCACAGAGCGTTTCTGACCTGGCAGCGTTGCTGGACAACGACATTAAAAACATCTCGCACCATTTGAAGGTGCTCAGACGAGAGCGGCTTGTCAGCACACAGCGTCAAGGCAAATCGATCATTTATTCGCTTGCCGCCGATGTTTTTTCCGCGGCCGATTGCGCGGACGATGGCACGGCTGACCGCTTGGAGTTTGGTTGCTGTGCGTTCGAGCTTCCAAAGTGATTTCGGTTGGTCAAAGGCCATGCGAGGTCGCCTGCTATTTGGCCAATTCCCAGAGGCGATTTAACCTCCCGATGCAAGTTAACGAACGGATGGAGCTGTCCGCAGCGAAAACGACAGCTAAGACGTAACCATTTGGACTTTCCCCGTACCCGGAATGATCTCCCCGATGTCGAAGCAGTCGATACCTAGCGACTGTATTTGGCTCATGACACTAGCGGCATAATAGGGACTGACGACGATCGTCAAGCCAATTCCCATATTGAACACCCGCCGCATTTCCTTTGGATCCACTTCCCCAAGTTCTTGCAGCCAGGTGAACACGCGAGGAATCGACCAACTTCCTTCAATGACTTTAGCGTCCATCGACTTTGGCAAAATGCGGTCCAGGTTTTCTTCGATACCGCCCCCGGTGATGTGAGCGATGCCGTGAATCACCTGCTTTACCCGGTAATGCGATTGAATGGCCCGAACGGCATTGACGTAGATCGTTGTGGGCCGCAGCAGCTCGTCAGCGACGATACCACCCAGTCGGGCATCGTTCGATTCAAAATCGATGCCACTGTCGCGGACAATTTTTCGAACCAAACTATATCCGTTGCTGTGCAGTCCGTTACTGGCCAAGCCGATCACACGATCGCCGAGGGAGATTGCTTTACCGTCGATCAAACGTTCCCGGTCGACAACGCCGACCGCAAAACCGGCCAGGTCATAATCATCGGTGGCATACATGTCGGGCATGATTGCCGTTTCACCGCCAAGCAAGGAGCAATCGGCGGTAACGCATCCGTCGCTGATTCCCCGAACGATTTGTTCCAAACGATCTGGGTCGTCGCGGCCCATCGCGACGTAATCAAGGAAAAAAAGTGGCTCGGCACCAGTGCATAGCAAGTCGTTGACGCACATGGCTACCAAATCGATGCCGACGGTCGCATGCCGTCCGGTGGACTGGGCGACCTTCAACTTCGTTCCCACTCCGTCGGTCCCGCTGACCAAAATCGGTTCTTTGTAATTTCTTGCAAAAAGCTTGCCGTCGAAATCCAAACGAAAAAGTCCGGCGAAACCGCCATCATTTCGTAGAACCCGAGGGCTGAACGTTCGATGCATCAGCGCGGGCAGGCGGCCCATGGATTCGGCGTAAATATCGAGGTCGACCCCGGCGTCGCGGTAGGTAGCTGGCATAACGATGGCAGTTTCGCGTAATGAACAGAGGATTTGGGAAGATGATCTTCCTTTATTTACGCCAGAGCAAAAGGGGCCGCACGTCAAGCAGTTCCACAAGCTATTCTGGTGCACAGTCAATGCCGTAAAACTCGGCGGTACAGCGCACAAACTCCCGGACACGAACGCAAGGTTTTTTCGAGCACTTTTACCCGATCCGCTTCACCCACACGGGGTCGCGGAATTGCGAACTTGGATCGTGCCCTAATTCAGGCGTGATTCAAGACGGGTGGTAGGTTTCAGTTGCCAAGTTAAAGCCAACGCACCGAAATGGCGGCCCCTGGGCTCCGTTTTACGTTGGTCACCCACACGATTCCGCAACCCAAGACTTACGACCTAACCGCTACGGTAAAGATCAAGGAAAGACCTGCCCTATGCTTATGCGACACCCCTGTCCTCCGTTGCAGTTTTCCTACCACACCCCGTTCGGCGCAACCGTCAACGAGAATGGTGTACAGTTCTCCGTTTTCAGCCGCTCTGCGACGGCGATGAGATTGCTGCTTTACAACAGCGTCTCGGATCGTGAACCCAGCGAAATCATCGAATTCGATCGTGATACCGATCGATGGGGTGATGTCTGGAGTGTGAATGTGCCCGGAGTCGATGCCGGTCAACTCTATCACTTTCAGGCCAGTGGTCCTTGGGCACCCGAGCAAGGGCACCGTTTCGACAGCGGTGCAAGGCTGATTGACCCTTACGCGGCAGCCCTTGCCGGGACGTTCCAGAAGTCCGATGACGGAGTGATTCGTCCTCCGCGTTGCGTCGTGGTCGACCATGACTTCGATTGGGAAGGCGATCGACACATCCGACGACCGCTCGCCGAATCCATCATCTACGAAATGCACGTTCGTGGTTTGACCAAGAGCCGTTCATCGCAATCGACCGCTGCAGGATCGTATCTCGGTGTCATCGAAAAGATTCCGTACTTGAAATCGCTCGGAGTCACCGCGGTAGAGTTGATGCCGATCCACGAGTTCCCGATTCGAAATATTTACGGCGCCAAAACGGCGAGGCCAAACTATTGGGGATACGACCCCATGGCGTTCTTCGCGCCGCATCGTGGCTATGCCCACAGCCTTGTTCCAGGGGCGCAGGTGAATGAATTCAAAACAATGGTCAAAGCACTTCATGCTGCGGGCATCGAAGTCATCTTGGATGTGGTTTTCAATCACACCTGTGAAGGAAATGAAAACGGTCCGACGCTGTCGTTCAAGGGGCTTGAAAACCAGGTCTACTACATCCTGAGCGAAGGTCGGCACTTCAGTAACTACAGCGGTTGTGGCAATACGCTTAATGGCAATCACCCCGTGGTTCGTGAAATGATCTTTCACTGCCTGCGAAGCTGGGTGCACAATTACCACATCGACGGCTTCCGATTCGACCTGGCGTCGATCCTTAGTCGAGATCGTAAAGGTAACTTGGTTCCCAATCCGCCAATGGTAGAGTTGATTGCCGAAGATCCACTGCTGGCTGATACCAAGATCATTGCCGAAGCCTGGGACGCTGCGGGTGCCTATCAGGTCGGTTCATTTGGGAATTCGCGCTGGGCGGAGTGGAACGGTCGGTATCGAGACGATGTGCGTGCGTTTTGGCGCGGCGATAGTGGAACCTTGGGCGCTTTGGCGACCCGCTTGGCCGGTAGCAGCGATCTTTACCAGCATGCCGGTCGTCCGCCTGCATGTAGCATCAATTTCGTGACCAGCCACGACGGCTTCACGATGAACGACTTGGTGTCTTATAAACACAAACATAATTTGGCCAACGGCGAAGAGAATCGCGACGGTGACAACCACAACATCAGCGATAACTACGGTGTCGAAGGGCCGACTCGCAAAAAGCTGATCAACGACGTCCGGACGCGGCAGATCAAAAACATGCTCGCCACATTGATGTTGAGCCAAGGTGTTCCGATGCTCGTCAGCGGTGACGAAGTGCGTCGAACCCAACGCGGAAACAACAATGCTTATTGCCAAGACAACGAAACGAGTTGGTTTGACTGGAAGCTGGTGGAGAAGAATGCGGACTTGTTCCGTTTCACGCAAAGCCTGATCGCCTTTCGACGAACCCAACCAACGGTGCGGCGGACGGCGTTTCTCACCGGCCAACAAATAGAAGGCCGGCTTGTACCCGATGTTTCCTGGTATGCACCGGATGGAACTCCATTGAATTGGAGCCAACATGAACTGGCGATGATGGTCTACATCGCCGCGCCAGTGAAAGCAGCGGATCCGGAAGGATTGGGGAGAGATTTGTTGATGATGTTCAATAGTACGGGCGTTCCTCGTGAATTTTCAATGCCGCAGATCGGTCGCGGTATGAATTGGACATCGTTTCTCGACACCGCTGCGGATTCGCCAAATGATATTTTTCCATCGCTCAACGGCCCGTTGCCGCCGAGCAATCGCGTCGTTCCGATGCAGTGTCATTCGATGCGAGTGTTCGTCAGCGAGCCGTCCGCGGTCTAGCCTCGCGAATTGATTTAGGGTGGCTGGGCCAATCGGTTGCCAGCCACTCGGTTCGCTTTCAATCACGTACCGTGTTTGACTCATGGTCGCTCCCTTGCGTATCGATCATCACACCTTCGATCTTGCGAAGGGCTGACGGCGTCATGGAACAAAATAAAGCGCTACTTCCAAAGGGACCGCGCGGATCTTGGTTACCAACACTTCGCCTGATTCGTAACCCGCGAGCAGCGTTGGAAGGGTGGGCGGAAGAATTCGGCGATCCATTTTTGCTGAATGCGCTGAATGGCCCTGTGGTCGTAACAGGGCGGGAAGATCTTATTCGCGCCATCCATGGCCAAGATCCGGACGTCTATTCAACGTTTGCGACGCAAACGATCGGTCCCATGTTGGGCAATGGCTCTATGCTCGTGATGGACGGTGCTCGTCACCGCCGGGAGCGACGGCTTGCAATGCCAATGTTCCACGGCGATCGAATGAAAGCCTATGGCGTTTCCATTCAACAGATCGCGCTCCAACAGCTTGAAAAATATTCCTCGAATAAGGGCTTAGACACTCTTCAATTGATGACCGATATCTCGCTGGAGGTCATTGTTCACTGCATTTTTGGTGGTGAAGATCGCGCACAGGCCGAACGATTGATCGAAGCTAGTCGGCAAGTCATGAGGAGAAGTAACCCGCTTTTATTTTTCTCCGACAAAATGCATTTCGGGTTGTTTGGGCTAAGTCCGATGGACCGTTATCGGTCCGCAAGAGAAAGTCTCTATGGTCTGTTTGACTCCGCGATTGATCGGCGGCAAACCAGTGACGACAACCGTGACGACATCTTATCGATGCTCTGCCGCGCGACGTATGAAGATGGGCAACCGATCACGCGAGAAGACATTCGATCCGAACTGATGACGTTCCTCTTTGCCGGACATGAGACGACAGCGCTGTCATTGACTTGGGCGATGTATCACCTGCTTTCGAATGCAAGTCCACGCTCACAGTTGAAGGCGGAACTTTCTGCATTGCCGGACGACGCGCCAGCAACACTGTCCGGCGCAGCTTATTTGAAGGCAACCATTCAGGAAACACTACGGATTCACCCAATCGTGACGGAGACGTTACGAAAGTTAAAATTGCCGATTGAGCTTGGCGGCTATTCACTTCCTGCTGGCATGGGGATCGCACCTGCCACGGTGCTCGCTCATTACAACGCAATAACCTATCCCGAGCCTAATCAATTCAGACCGGAGCGTTTTTTGGAACGGTCATTTTCACCGTTCGAGTACATGCCTTTTGGTGGTGGTCATCGCCGATGCATTGGTGCGGCATTCGCTTCCTACGAAATGACAATTGTCCTTGGAACCCTGATGCACCGCTACGATTTCGAACTGGTAGAAACCAAACCGGTTGTTCCCAAAAGGCGCAACGTCACCATGGGGCCGTCCACCGGCGTACGCATTCGATTCATGGATTAAAGCTTCGTCGGTTAGGATTGGAGCCTATCCTGTCGCTTCGTCAGATCGCTCGTCCGACGCCAAATTGGTCGCCTACTGCTACCGGCTTTTTCCCCTGGAAATGGATTTCGACCATTTTTTCGCTATGGACCTGGCGCCCTTGCTCGTCCGTTAATCCACCGACGATGCGTTTCGACTGGACATCAATGACGTCCCCGGTCGAAGGGTAGGCTCGCTTTCCGTCGAGGCTAAACGTGATCCAGCCTGGTTGTTCGCGCACTTTGATGGAGTCCAATTGCTTGGGAGGCGATACCGAGTTGTCGAACACATGCAATCGTTCATTGAATGCATCGACCACCCAAACTTCGTCCTCCTTCGGCGTCATCCCAATGCCATGACTTGGACATCCATGCCGTTTGATCGGACCTTGTTTGAAGCCAGCGACCTCGACTCGATGGAGTAGCTTGCTCGACGTGAGATCTGCCACTTCAAAACCAAGCAATTCATTAACACAGACATACGCTCGCGTCTTGGCACCATTGACAACAAATGGACGCACCGATCCCGCGAAAGGGCCGACTTTTTGAATGATCTCATGCTTTGAAGTGTCGGCGACGAACAGAAACGGCGACTTTAAACCGCCAAGGTACATTCGGGTACCGTCCCGTGACACGACGGTGTTGTGTGCACCGCTCTTTGTTTCAATGGAGGCCAGCGATTGTCCAGTCATTGCGTCGATGACATTCCAAGTGTCTTTCTCAAACGATGGAACGTAGAGCGTCTTGCCATCCGGTGTCAGTGACATTCGATCACAGCCCTCGGGTGGCGCAATCTGCCAAAGGGTTTCTTCTGTGACAAGGTCGACGCAGTACAAGGTTTCGGGGGTCGAAAAGTAAAGTCGGCCGGTGACGGCGGATGCACAAACGCCTTTGATGTTCCGAGGTTTGTCGACCTCACTTGCAGGCGTTACGATCCGCTTCACAAATTGGTGTTCACGGTCGATGTCGAAGACGAGTATCCCCGAGCCGCCGAATTCTTGGTAATCACGAATCCCAGGGCAGACAACATAGAGAAGCCGCTGCGTTGTCGGTTGGGTCGTTATCGGTTCGGCGGCACTAACCGCCATGGAGAGACTAAGCAGCGCGGTGGCAATCAACAGGCGAAGGTTTTGCATGAAGATATCGATCGGTAGGGTTCCAGAGTTCAACTTTTAAAAGCGTATTTTTTCCGTTCAGCCCTATCCGCAGCGTCACGTCCGCTAAAGCCAACCGACAGGAAGGGCTCGGCGACACGCCTTCGCCCCCATCGACCAATTGACGCGACGCGACCATAAGCCGAGTGGAACGTGCAACGCCGCCTAATTTCCAAAAGGCGGCGCGGGTTGTCCACCAGGTGCAGGTCCTGCTCCAGGTCCACCAGCGCTGGGGCCGCCGGGAAACGCGGGCCCAGCTCCAGGCGCGCCAGGGAAGCCCGGTCCACCCGGTCCACCGCCCTAATTGCCCATCATCATCATCATGACCGGCATCATTGCCTGGCTTATGGCGAAATCAAACTCTTGTTGATTCTTCGCCGCAAGCACCGGGTTGAGCAGTGCATCCGCTTGTTCGACAGCTGCGTTTAGCGACGATTCTTCCTGAGCGCTGTTTTTACGGCCAAGACCCCAGCGAGGATCATTTATAATCTTGTCCTTGTCAGACTGCCAAATCTCTGCAAAAGTCCTTGGGACCCAACGTCCATTGTACCGGACTGCCTCCAGAGTTTGTGTTTCGCCGTTTTGAATAAGAGCGGTGATCGTACCTGCTGTTTCGCTTGGCTGTTCGACAACCATTTGGGGCAGGAATTGATCGACGATGCCAGGTGGCGCGAGTTTGACCAATGCTTGAAAGTGAGCGCCTATACGCGGCAGATGATAAGAAATGAATGCGGTTGGTGACTGATCGCAGAGCCTGATGCTTGATTCCAACGTCCTTGTCACTTCATAGACGAGACCTACGACGGGCTCATACGCTTGATCGATCAGCGGCTTCATCGGTGTAGGAACCTGAGCGAGCAGGGGTGAATTCATAATGAATGTTTTCTTTGTTATGAGAATTTCCACGAGCTTGTCGAAAACTTCATATCTCTTTTTATCTATCGTTTTTCCGTGCTCTTTAAAGTGAGGCCTGTGTGCTTCGCAAAACTCAGGACTATCGACGATTGCCCGATAATCATCGGGGAATGCAAACCAAGCGACCTCCAGGTGGCCAGCTAAGACTTGTTCACGAATGTGATCCACCGTTTCTTTCAACGATAAACCTTCTGGAAACGGCGGCATTGCCGCGATTGGCGGAGGAACTGGCGGGGTGAAGTTTAAGGCCCGCAAAGCCGGTTTGTACGCCGAACCCGCCGTTGCTGCCATCGCGCCGTTCGCCGATGAAACCTGGGGCTTTGACGTCGCTGGTGATTTTGCGGTTGCAGTTCCATTTGACTTGCTCTTTTCGTACAGCTTCTTCGCCTGAGCACGGCTTTCGGGGCTCAGCTTGTTAATGGGTACATTGATTGTTTTTCCATCCGACTTGCGCAGCATCACATTGGCACCGCTGACGCCCGCGAAATCAGCCTCGATCCTGAAGGTGCCTGATGCATCGGACCACGTTTCAGCCGAAGCGTTCATGCAGCCCAACCACAAAGGTGCCATCACTATCACTAACGCTTGCATTAATGCAGTAAAGGAACTACAAGCCTTTAAATGCTTCATGATCATGCCCCAGAAAGTAAAAAAAGGAAAAGCGTGCTCGATAGGAACTCGCTGGCGAATGCTTTGTCGTCCAACATTATGGCTTGAAATGCGTCCAGGGTGGGCGCGACGGCACGCGAAAAAGCAAAACGATCACCAAAATGGAAGTCCGATGAGTCCAGCACCCAATCGATTTCAGTTGTCCTGGATCACTTCACTCGATGCCCGCGTGCCCATGGCACCCCACAAACCAAAAGGGCTTTTTGAGCCAACCTGATAGGGCGCCGGACTGCTGTCGGCTGGATTACCATCCGCATTCATATCAAAGAAAACGGTGGATGAACTCGAATTGCCAGCTTCAATGGAGTCCGTCACAAAGCGAACCGCTCCATCGGCCATCAAGATGTGCGCTCCACCTTGATGGCGACTGCTTGGCGGCACTACCCCGCCCATCATCGGTGATATCACTGAACCGATGGAACCGCACATACCTTCATTAGGAGGGAGGATTGTGTTGAATGCGGTGCACAGGTGAAGCCCTAATGCCCAGGCGTGACCACGACGATAGTCGATTTCTACGGAGGTTGAGTTCGGTCCCCAAAACCGAGGTCGTTTCGGGTTGCGATATCCTTGGTCGTAGCAGTACCGTGGATTGGAAGCAACATCCACCAAGTTGACAACGGAAAGCTGAGTGGTGATGTCATCGTCGCCGAAATCGGTATTGATCTCTCCAACCATAATGGTGTTGGCTAAACCATCGCGAATGTCAGAGAAACTCAAAAACTGTCTTGCCGCAAAAGTTCCTCGGCAATTCACTCGTGCCGCGGACGCCGCAATGGAATCTTCTTGCCAAGGCCCAAAATCCGGTAAAAGTGGTGCATGGTTCACCATCGCTGAATCGCCAAGGCAGGCCGCGTAATTGTTACGTGCATGAGCTGGAAGCCCACTGCCTGGGTCACTGGGGCAACGCAATGTTCCAATCTCCGTCAGCCAAGGCTGGTAACGCGTGGCGAGGTGGCTGATGAGGCGTTTGTAGGGAGTTGGCCCCATGGGCGGAAACGGTGCACTTGTGATGGGATCGACCAACGGACTACTGATCTGTTCCCAAAGTGCCTGCTGCTCGATAAATGGTAGCGTTCCGACAAAAATGCTGAGCGAATTCGCATTCACGCCCACAATCGGATCGAAAGATGACGCGATCGGGAAGCCGCCGCTACCGCCTTGGTACTGCGGCAGCTTCTTATAGGCTGCATGATAGTTATGAAGCCCCAATCCGATCTGCTTGATGTTGTTGCCGCAGGCCATCCGGCGAGCGGCCTCACGAGCGGCCTGGACAGCGGGCAAGAGTAACCCCACCATGACGCCGATGATCGCAATCACGACCAAAAGCTCGACTAGCGTGAATCCGTCTCTTGTCCTGCGAGCAGCCTGTGCACTGGACTCACGGACCCAATGTAAGCTCGGAGTTTGGCAGTGATTGCTTTTCATTCGTTTCCCCATACCTGGGGTTCTCATCGATAAAGCGGCGAATTTCATCTTGCGAGGGGCCCACGCTGGTGCTCTGCTCCGTCCCATCGCAGCCTGCCAAAACGGTCAATAAAACGCCTAACGCAGAGCAAAAGTGATTCCGGAGCATTCGAAGCACCACCCACGGTCGTATCGGTTTTACATGGAATTGCGCAACGCGCTAACTGGAATACGCGAACTAGCTGCGAATATTCGGCCGAATCCCAAGCGAGTCAATCACTTACGCCAATACCAATCGCTTTCGGTTCGGGCTATTTTAGATCGACAACCGACTCGATTGCTGACGCTCTCCAGCTAAATCTTTGGTTCAAAACATCCGTCACAACGGATTTTCAAACGTTTCGTTCCTCAAGCTCAACATCACCCGCGCCTTTACAAAGCGATTGTACAGGCTCATTGGCTTCCCGTTATTACCCAAGGCACTAAAAGCTTCAAACGGAAGAAACGACCGAGCAGCTGTTCCACACGAACTTTACTCACCATGCCATAGGCTCAGCATTTATAGCCTAAATGGCGGTGAAGGAAAATTTCATTGCTTTCGACCCGCCGGATACGTGGCTCCAGGAACATTTACTATGCTACCTAGGCGAATGCAGTTCTGAGCATTGTTTCGCAAACGGCCTTTGTTGGTTTTTTCTGGTTCTTCAACAGGATCGTCAGTATGTTCCCTCACCTAGTCATCCGCCTCATCATGATTACGGTACTGGTGTCCGACGCTTGCGTTTGGGCAGCGAATGCGGAATTGGCTAATTCCCGTCCGAACATCATTCTTGTCATCACAGACGACCAGGGCTATCCGCCAATCGGACGCCACGGGCATCCCTGGTTGCAAACGCCGAACCTGGACACACTTCACGATGCGAGTACACGATTCACTCGTTTTCTCGTGTCGCCCACCTGCTCACCAACTCGTTCTGCGATCATGACGGGACGGCATCCAGAAAAGAATGGGATCACCCATACGATTCTTGAGCGAGAAAGGATGACCCTCGACGCCACGATCCTTCCACAGGTGCTCAAGTCTGCGGGTTACACGTCAGGGATTTTTGGAAAATGGCATCTTGGCGACGAACACGCCTATCAGCCAGACCAACGCGGATTCGATGAAGTTTTCATCCATGGCGCTGGAGGGATCGGACAAGCCTATGATTGCTCTTGCGCTGATGCGCCGGGTAACCAATACAACCACCCGATCATTCGGCATAACGGGCGTTTCGTGCAAACGTCCGGCTTCTGCACCGACGTCTTCTTTAGCGCGGCTCTTGGTTGGATCAAAGAAAAGTCAGATAGCGATGAGCCATTCTTTGCGTACATCGCTACGAACGCACCTCATGGGCCGTTTATTGCCCCAGAAAAAAACGCAAAGCGGTTTACGGATATCGGCTTTGGCAGAGAACAAGCTGGTTTCTATGGGATGATCGAGAATATCGATGAGAATATAGGACGATTGCTGACAAAGCTTGACCAGTGGCAACTCAGCGACAAGACCCTGGTGATATTCATGTCCGACAACGGCATGACCGGCGGCGGGTCCGGCGTTCCGAAACAAGACCTAGCGCCTGGCTATCCATTCTTTAATGCTGGGCAGAAAGGTCTCAAGGGTTCTACCGACGAAGGCGGCGTTCGAGTGCCATTCTTTGTACGCTGGCCTGGTAAGATCAGAGCCGGACAAGACATCAACCAGATCGCGGCACACATCGATGTTTTGCCGACGCTGGCTGCACTCACAGGCTGCAACTTGCCGCCAAACCAAGTCGAAGGACGCAGTTTGCTTCCGCTTCTCGAAGGTCATGCAGTTGATTGGCCTGATCGATACTTTTTCACTCATCTTTGCCGCTGGCCAACCGGCGCAGATCCAAACGACTTTAAGGACAGCAACTTCGCGGTTCGCTCCCAGCGATATCGTTATGTAGGTTCCGAACCTACCGGATCACAGAAGAAGGGGAGAAACAACGCGTCCCTAAAGCCATCGCTTTATGACATGGAGGCCGATCCCGAGCAGAGTACCAACATCGCTGAGCAACATCCGGATATCGTCGCCAAGATGCAAGCCGCCTACGACCAGTATTGGAACGAAGCACGTCCGCTCATGGTCAACGAGACCGCAACCATGTCACCCACTAAACCGTATCACGAATGGTTCAACAAGCAGAAGGCTGAGTCAGGGATTCCTGACTGGATGGAACCGTCACTTTGAGTTCAACGTGCAACCGGTTGGGCGATTGCGCCACTTTCTTGCGGGCGCGCACCATTGGCATTCGAAGTAGAGCGATCTACCCCGTAAGCTGTCCCGTATCGTTGAATCCATGCGGCCGACGCCCTTTTGGAACGGTTGAGAAGGCGTGCACCGACGCGGGAAGCATCCGAAAATGATCACCCGCTAATGAAAAGTTTAATTCTCACGGGAATTCGCGTTATCCGGCAGCGTGGAATCCTCAAGTAGTCAACTAACACAGTCTGACTTGTAGAATTGCTTTTTTAGGTCCAACGATGTCGCCAACGCCTTCTACCGTTTCTCCGCTCGATTCTCCCCGTTGTCCGCAGTGCGGAGCGGCAGTGATAGCCGATACACTGGGTGGCCTGTGCCCTCGTTGCCTTATTCGACAAGCCGCTTTGGATACCGGCGATGGCGGTCCACAGGATGCTCCGAACGAAAAAACACGTGAGCCGCTTCCGCCGATTGAAGATGTACGCGCTGCGTTTCCTCAGCTAGAGGTCATTGAACTCATTGGCCAAGGCGGAATGGGTGCAGTGTACAAAGCGAAACAAAAATCGCTGCAGAGATTCGTTGCTTTGAAATTGTTAACGCGGCGCAGTACCGGGCAACAGGACTTTGAAGCTCGGTTTACCCGCGAAGCCCGAGCACTCGCCGAACTCAGTCATCCAAACATCGTCACGATTCATGATTTCGGTCAGGCTGGTGACTTTTATTTCCTGCTCATGGAATACGTCGATGGTGTGAATCTACGCCAGGCGATGGACGCGGGACGGCTTTTGCCGGCGCAAGCACTTTCAATCGTGCCCCCGGTTTGCGAGGCGTTGCAGTTCGCGCACCAGCGAGGCATCGTGCATCGAGATATCAAGCCAGAGAATTTATTGCTCGACCGCGATGGACGGATAAAGATCGCGGACTTTGGAATTGCAAGGATTTTGCGATCAAGCCATGACCCAGTGTCCGTTACGGAAGCGCCAAAGCCGAATGGATTGAGCGGAACCGTATCGGATGCTGGCAATACGAGTCATGCTATTGTTGGCACGCCGCAATACATGGCTCCCGAGCAACTCCGCCATCCAGCGTCCGTTGATCATCGCGCGGACGTCTATTCGTTGGGTGTCGTGCTGTACGAGATGTTGACCGGCGAACTGCCGCAGGGCGCCTTTGACGTCCCTTCCCGGCGTGTCCAAGTGGACGTTCGACTCGACGCAATCGTACTTCGCGCGCTCGAAGTTAACCCGGAACTGCGATGGCCAACCGCTGCGGCATTACAAACACAGATCGAGACCCTGGTTCACGATGAAGCGAGCACTCCATCGGGACATACAAACAATCATCAGACCACTCCAACGAGTCTCCATTCCGGGCTACCATTCACGACACGACCTCGCCAATTAGGCGTTTTCATCGCGACGAGTCTCACCATCTTTTATGCCTGTGCGGTTTGCCTCGTCTTGAGTACGGTCGCCTTGCGTTTTCGCGATGGCAGTCTCGCAGGAATAATCTGGCTGCTGATGCCGTTATCGGCCTTAGGAGGATTTCTGGTTATCACCTGGAACGTTTCGATGCGCCGCCGCAGGCAATCCGCACCCCAAGGACCGTCGATTAGGCTTTTGCATTGGCTTGCTTGGACGGCCAGCATCCTTTGGATCCCTATCGCCATCTTTTCCGCTTTCTTCTTCACCCAATTCATTGATGACCTCTCTTGGAATCCGGCAATTGATGAAGCCATGATTGTTTCCATTGGTCTGCTAGGTACGCTCGCGCTTCCACTGGCTGCTTGGTGGCTTCTTCGCACGACAGGTCAAGGACACGAAGGCGTACTCACCGCGAGAAATCTTACTTCTGGAAAACGCGGAGCCATGGCGAAACTCGGTAGCGCGCTGGTTCTGCTTGCGATCGTCTTGCCCGTGACAGGACTTTATATCCATCGAATGCAAGAAGCCCGACAAATGGAGTGGTTGAGCGAGAGACTATCCTTGGCTGAGCGAGATTACGCATCCATTGCGGCAGCCAAACGCACCGTCGCAGATTCCATCGAAGATTTGATTTTGCAGCAGCAACGCGCGACAAGTCCCGAGGCGAGAACACAGACCGAAAAGCCGCTCGAATTGTTAGGTCAAGAGCTACAGAAACTGGAGCACCGTGAGAGGATGCTTCGCGCCG
>JANOBM010000141.1:0-8221 GCA_031411655.1 Planctomycetaceae bacterium | reverse complement strand
CGAAGTCGCTTGAGCCGCACGTTTTTCACGCTCTCGGATCAAATCTCCGCTCGCAACGCCAGCGTCTCCGCTGAACTCTCGTCCCGCCGTCGCCGAAGGCGGGTCTTGGTTACCGCTTTCGGGAAGGCCATCGCCGTCTGGCGTTGCAGCAATGTCGTTTTTCGAAGTGGGTTGGGATGCAGCCATCAGCCATTTAACCCACGCAAAACCTGCCACTCTTATTCGATCGGGTGTCATCCATGACGGGTCACCGGAAGTCGCTGCGATGGCAGCCAGTTCCCAATCCTCGCGCGCCTGATGAATTCGCACTAACCAGTCGGTCGCCTGTGCGGCGAGTGCGTCTTTTGGCCAAGTCGCTAAAAACTCGTCAAGCTGTTCGATCAATGAATCGGGTGATATGGCATCGGCACGGAGCATTGCAGATTGAAAGTGCAGCTTGGGCGCCGACGGATGTTCAAACCGAGAGAGCGAAACTTCGCGAAGCAAAGCGGCCGCGCCGGCGTTGTCTTTTGCCTGGCGGAAGGCTGCGGCGCCAGCGATGGCGAACTTAATCGCTCTGTCTCCATCGTTCGCCGATCGCGCTGCTTGCGACAACATCTCGGCGGCCTGAGCCGGTTCTCCTTCACGCAAGCGACTTGCAGCCTGGGCCATCATGATTCGTGGATCGAGTTCGTTTGCTTCGCCGTCGATTCCCGCCGCAAGTACAATCCGTTCAGCCAGTCGCCTCGAGTAATCGCCGAATCGTTCTCCGATGCGTTGGATCGCATCACCAATTTCCGTTTGCGATTGTGATGCTGGCCGATCACCGTCGATCGATTTGGCGATCAAGAGACGCAGTCCCGCTAGCTCCAAATCGACTGACTTTGCGCCGCCCTGGACACGATCGATCAGCTCACTCGCCTGTGAGAGCTGCCCTAAATCCGTGAATATCCTAGCTGCTAACGCCAATGTAGCGTCATCGGTCGGCGAGGCCTTCAACAACGTCTGCGTTAATAGCTCCGCCTTTTCCAATTCGCCGGTTCGACGCAAACATTCGCCGATCGCTAACGCAGACTTCGTCCGCGCGACGAGAATGTTTTCGTCGCGAACCACCGGCAACGATTCAAAAAAAGATTGTGCAGCAACAAATCCCTCGGTTGCGGAAGCGACGTAATCCTGGGACCCGACTTCAAATAAGTCGCCGCGCATCATGATCGCATCGATACGCCTTGTCGCGATTTCCCTCGACAATGCGTTTAGATCGGCCGCGCGGGACGTTCCTTTTGAATCCTGCCGTGCAATATTTATCTGCTCGTCGACGGCCTGCCCAAGAGTGCTCAGCTCGGAAGTTAATCGCACGATTCGCGTTAAAACTTCCTCGCGAAGCGGATCGTCCGCCGGGGTGACAATCGCCCTCAAGACACCGCGTTGTGCATCGGCAAGTGAAATCAGGATCCGCTGGAATTGCAGCCAAGGGGCTCGCTCGTGTTCCGGATACGCGACCAGAAGTTGGTCGATGATTTGCATCGCTTCATCGATATGTCCCGCCGCAGCTTCGGGTGAGTCCCTCAGCATTTTCGCAGCTTTCACTTGAGCCCACTGGATGGCCCACTTCACCGCGTCGTCGCTACCCAATGGCTCGCTTTGAAAATGCCGATTGCAAATAGCATCAGCGGTTTGGAGTAGCCCTCGAGACACCAACGCGTTGACCAGATCCACGTCCGCCGAGTCCGTTGTGCGTTGGACCGGTAAGTCGCCCGAAACCAACCTTGACTCAACTAAAATGACGGTGAGTACTAAGACGAAGACCAAAAACCTACCATCCAACCTTACAGCTCGGCTTGTGCCCCGATGTTTGGTCCCAGCGCAACTTGACGGCATCATGGTTGTTCGCTTGAGGAAGTCCATTACTTCACCTTGTACCCAAGCCCCTGCAACCACTGCGAAATTCGTGTTTGCTGATCTCCCTGCACGGTCAATTGGTCCCCCTCACGCGATCCCCCCGCGCCGCAGTGATTCTTTGCCTGAGTCAAAAGCTCTGCGAGCCCTTGATCGTCCAAGGAGAATCCAGAAATAATCGTCATAAAGCGACCGCCTTTGCGTTTTTCAACATGGACTCGCACGGTTTGAGTGGCAGGAGCCTTCGCCGGTGGTTTCACTGGGGGACAAGAACAATCTGCTTCAAGCTTCTGACACGTATCGCATTTCGCCGGCACGTCCCATTTTGTTCCTGCAAACAAGCCCATTTACTACGAACCTCGATCAGTCATTGCGTGATTGATACCAAACCGTGTCATGCCTAGTATACAAATGGTTATACTGGATTTGGTTTCCAAAACCCTCCCGCCTATATCCTCGCTTCTGAAATCTCTTATGAGCGACTTGATTCCCTTGACGTCACGAGCTTTACGATCGCTGCCGATCCTCTTTTTTGTTTTGGCCGTTGCGACTGCGTCGTTTGGCGACGAATCGTTGAATTCGCAGGCCGCTCAAAGCGAGTTGGAAACGTCGATCCCCGATATTGTGCTTTACAACCGAGATGTCCGACCGATCCTCGCTGACAATTGTTTCGCATGCCACGGCCCGGACAGTGCATCACGAAAAGCCGATTTGAGGCTTGATAACTTCGAGGATGCCACGGCTGCCAACGCTTTTGTTCCCGGCGATGCAGCAGCGAGCGAGTTGCTGATTCGCGTTCGATTGAATGAAAGCGACGATCTTGCGATGCCGCCAGCAAGCGGTCACAAGCGGTTGACGGAGACTCAAAAACTCGTCCTAGAGCGCTGGATCACTCAAGGCGCAAAGTATGAAGCGCACTGGTCTCTGATACCGCCCTCGCGTCCGCCCTTACCAACTGTCAGCGCCCCGTCATGGGTTCGTAACCCAATCGATCAGTTCATTCTTCAGCGACTTGATCAGGTTGGACTGACTCCAGCCGACGAAGCCGACCGTCGTACATTGGCAAGACGCCTTTCGCTAGACTTGACCGGACTTCCGCCCGAGCCCTCAGCGGTTGAAGCTTTTGTGTCCGATTCGTCGCCGGAATACTTTGAGCGATATGTCGATTCGCTTTTGGAATCAACCCGGTTCGGCGAACATCGCGGTCGATATTGGTTGGATTATGCAAGGTATGCCGATACCCACGGCATTCATTTTGATAACTATCGCGAAATGTGGTCGTATCGCGACTGGGTCATCGACGCGTTCAACCAGAACATGCCATTTGACCAATTCACGATCGAACAACTCGCCGGTGACCTACTTCCTGATTCGACGCTTGAGCAAAAAATTGCCAGCGGTTTTAACCGCTGCAACATCACGACAAACGAAGGAGGCATCATCGATGAAGAGTACAAGGTACTTTATGCGCGCGACCGGACTGAAACGACAAGTACCGTTTGGATGGCACTAACAACCGGTTGCGCAGTATGTCACGATCATAAGTTCGATCCAATCACCAAGCATGATTTCTACGCGCTGTCCGCCTTCTTTAACAATACGACTCAAGCAGTTCGCGATGGAAACGTCGCCGATACACCTCCCATCGTTCCCGTACCCAAGTACGAAGATCGGGCTCGGTTCATTGAACTTGATCCGTTGATCGCGAGTGCGAAAACCGCGTCCGACGTCGCGAGGACGGAAGCCCGAACTCGATTCGATTCCGAGGCTAACCAATTTGACCCAATCGCGATCGCGGACTCAGTGACATCGGATCAATTGAAATTCCATGCGTTGCTCGCCGAGGGTGCGGGCCCCGCAGTTGCCTCGCTCAACGATGGAAAACTTCGGCTCCACATGTACACCGCTCCGCTGAAGTGGGCGGAAGGTCACGTGGCACCGGCGTCACTTTTGCTGGCTGACGATTCGAATGTTCTCGTTGGCAAGCTTGGCAGTGAATTCGAATTCGACAAACCTTTCAGCTACGGCGCTTGGATCAATCCAACTGTCGACAATGCATCGAACTCCGTGCTCGCAAGCATGAATGAAGAAAACGAACATCGCGGGTTTGACCTATGGCTTGAGGGTGGGCGCATCGGAGCCCACTTAGTTCACAGCTGGCCAGAGAATGCATTGAAGGTTGTTACCAATACGCCACTGGCAAAAGGCACTTGGCACCATGTTTTCGTGACGTACAACGGCAGCGGTAATCAAGATGGGTTACAGGTTTACGTTAACGGCATTCGCCGAACCGATCGCACCACGCACAATAAAACGCTCACCGGAAGCATCGCCAGCGACGTGCCGCTGCGGATTGGTGGCCGCAGTGTAGGTAGCGTCGCCGTAGGCGTCCGCGTCAATGACGTAAGGCTTTATGCCCGCGAATTGCCCGAAGCTGAGATTGCGGGCATTAGCTTGGGAACCCGCGCTAGCTACCTCGCGCAGCGGCCCAGTGACAAAAGGACTCCCAGCGAAGCTGACGAGTTGTTCGCGTATTGGCTGCCCAGCAATGCGGCCGCTTATCTCGAATCGGTTACTGCGCTTAAAAAGTTGGAATCTGAAAAGGAGTCCATTCGAGCTCGAGGGACGATCGCACATATCATGAACGAGAGCCCTCAGCCGGCAGAGGCATTTATCCTTGAGCGTGGCGAATACGACCAACAACGAGAAAAGGTCGGCGCAGCGGTGCCGGCTGTCCTTCCGCCGATGCCCCAGGATTTCCCTCGCAATCGGTTAGGATTGGCAAAATGGCTCGTCTCACCCGAACATCCGCTGACCGCTCGCGTCACGGTCAATCGCTATTGGCAAGAGATCTTCGGGACCGGTCTGGTCGCAAGCAGTGGTGACTTCGGCGTAACCGGCGCCTTGCCAAGTCACCCCGAATTGCTCGATTGGCTCGCCGTTGAATTTCGCGAATCCGGTTGGGACGTCAAACGATTGATTCGACTGATTGTGTCGAGTGCTGCCTACCGTCAATCGGCTACTACCACGCTGCAAAAAGTTGCGATCGATCCGGAGAACCGGCTCCTCGCCCGGGGACCTCGATTCCGCATGGACGCAGAGATGATTCGTGACTACGCCTTGGCCGCAAGCGGTTTGCTATCCGATACGGTTGGCGGTCCAAGCGTAAAGCCCTATCAGCCGGAAGGCGTTTGGGAAGCGGTGGCAATGACACCCAGCAACACGCGGATCTACAAACAAGATTCAGGTGAATCCCTTTATCGCCGGAGCATGTACACGTTCTGGAAACGCAGTGCGCCACCTGCGTCGATGGATGTATTCAACGCGCCCAGTCGCGAAGTTTGCAGCGTTCGCCGTGAGCGTACCAACACGCCGCTTCAAGCGCTCGCCGCACTCAACGACCCGCAATTGATCGAAGCAGCGCGGCACCTCGCAGCGAACACCATGCGACGGAGCAGCGATACCGGCGTGCGTATCGATACGATCGCAAGGCATTTGTTGGCCAGGCCACTTGAAACCAACGAACGCGAACTCATCGAACGCTCACTCGCTTCGCTAGCTGATCACTACGCAAAGCAACCAGAAGATGCGAGCAAACTTCTCGACGTCGGGGATTCAGGAGTCGAAAGTGACCTACCTGCTGCTGAATTAGCCGCCTACACAATGATCGCGAACCAACTGTTGAACATCGACGAAGTACTGACAAAGTAAACCGTTTTTGATGCACCTCGGACATTAGAAACCTATCCGAAAATCATTAGCCGCTTTGGCACCAGCCGCGGGTCTCTTCGGTTTTCGGATTGGTTCTAAGTTTGTCTGAAGGGTTGCGACTGATGACCTGCCTTCAACTCATAACCAAATCGCTAAAGCACCGGACCTGTTCTGATTGGCAATAAAATGAACGAGAACATTGAATTTCAGCAAGCCATTGCAAGGCGCCGATTCTTGACGGCAACCTCTCAGGGCTTTGGTTATGCCGCGCTGGCATCGCTCATTGGCAGAGAAGCGACCGGTGCCCGCGATTTATCTTGGATGTCATCTTCGACGGCAGCCTCGCCAAACGTTCCCTTGGGTAACTCGTTGCCTCATGATCATGGCGGCATTCCGTCATTGCCGCATTTCGCGCCCAAAGCAAAGCGGGTCATCTACTTACACATGGTCGGTGGCCCGTCGCAACTCGACTTGTACGACCACAAGCCGATGATGAATGAGATGTACGACAAGGACCTACCGGAAAGCATCCGAAACGGCCAGCGTCTTACGACGATGACAAGCGGACAAGCCAGATTCCCAATCGCACCATCGAAATACAAGTTCACGCAACATGGTCAGTGCGGGATGTGGGTCAGCGAATTGTTGCCTTACACGTCGAAGATGGTTGACGAGATGTGCTTTATTCGGTCGATGCACACCGAGGCCATCAATCACGAACCGGCGATCACGTTCATTCAAACCGGCAATCAAGTTACCGGACGGCCCTGCATTGGTTCGTGGCTTTCATACGGCTTGGGATCGATGAATGAGAACCTACCGACGTTTGTGGTGCTTGTCGCCGACCCATCGAATCAGGAACAAGTGCAAGCCATTTCCGCGCGACTCTGGACCGCAGGCTACTTGCCTGGCCAGCACGCGGGCGTTTCGTTTCGAAGCAAAGGTGACCCCATCCTTTTCATCAACAATCCGCCAGGGGTCACGCCAGCCATTCGTCGACAGACTCTCGATGGTATCAACGAATTCAACCGCCTCGCCTATGAGAAGCTAGGCGACCCAGAGACACAAACGCGGATTCAGCAATACGAGATGGCGTTTCGAATGCAGGCCAGCGTGCCTGAATTAACCGCCATCGAAGACGAGCCGTTTTCGACGTACGAACTTTACGGAGAGGAAGCGAAGAAACCGGGGACGTTTGCCAACAGTGCGCTCATGGCACGACGGTTGGTTGAACGAGGTGTCCGCTTTGTGCAGATCTATCACAACAATTGGGACACCCACGGCAACGTCAACGGTCGCTTGCCAAGCCAATGCAAGGACGTGGATCAGCCATGCTGGGGATTGATCCAAGATTTGAAACAGCGGGGAATGCTCGATTCGACACTTGTGATCTGGGGTGGCGAGTTTGGTAGGACGATTTACAGCCAGGGGCAATTGACGCGTGAGAATTATGGGCGCGATCACCATCCTCGATGTTTCACGGTCTGGATGGCAGGCGGGGGCATGAAGGGAGGAACGATTTACGGGGAGACGGACGACTTCAGCTACAACATTGTTCGTGACGGGGTACATGTCCGAGACTTCCACGCCACGATCCTGCATTTGCTAGGCATTGAGCACGAACGGTTTAGCTTCAAGAGTCAAGGTTTGGACCAGAAATTAACCGGAGTGGAACCGGCAAAGGTGATCCAGGAGCTTCTTGCCTAAACGGAAAGCGAAAAACCTCGCTGAACCCTAGCCCAGAGGGCATTGGAGATTTTCGCAAACCCGCTAAAATGCTCGCGTGGGTCACCTGACCCGCACGCATCCGTAGCTCAATTGGATAGAGCATCGGTCTTCGGAACCGAGGGTTGGGGGTTCAAATCCCTCCGGGTGTATTGATCGGACATTCCAGAACCATACGCAGCCATCAGAACCCCGGTTTCACCGGGGTTTGTTGTTGCCTTGAGTCTTCTAGGTGCCTGCTGCTGCCTTTGGGATTGCCCCTCGGATTGCCCCTCCAAACCGGCTTGAGGGGCAATCGCTTCGACGAAGTCGTCTTCGGTGACTTGCAAATAGTGCGTTTCGGCAATTGCTCCACTATGGCCAAACCAATCGTTCAGAACGTGATTCGGGAATCGTCCGGTGCGCTCAAGTTCGGTCCGACGACTTGCCCGCAGGGCCATAAACGGTTTTGGCCAACGCTCCACTCCGGCCCGGTCCATGATTCGCAGCAACGTCGTACCGAAGTTAGTTTCCCAGTTCCGGTATCGGCAAACGACGTACGAATCGACCGAACAGGACACGCCAGGCTCGACGAGCGAACTCAGGTCGTTCAATTCCGCTAGTAACTCAGGAAACAGGGGAACAATGCGTTCCGCTTTCCCTGACTTCTCCGTCTTGGGCGATCGTACTTTGATCCGCCCTCGGTCCCATTGAATATCCGACCAGCGTAACCCCAGTACCTCCGATGGAACTCGCAATCCGCCGTAACGTGCCAGTGCAAACATAGTTCGCCATTCTTGATCAGGGCACGCTTCTAGAATCGCTTTCGCCGTTGCCGCGTCAATGAAGCGATTCTTAGACGTATCGCTTCTTAGGTCAATCTTGATCCCTGTGAATGGATTCACCTCGATCAATCGATCGTCAATGG
>JANOBM010000140.1:0-17488 GCA_031411655.1 Planctomycetaceae bacterium | reverse complement strand
CACGTTGATCTCAGTGACCTGGGTGTTGTCGTACCGGTAACGCCAAACGCCGATCTCATTTTCGGTCGAGGCGACTGGCGATTCAGTCACTGGAATGACGGTAACTTTAAGCGTGGAATTCGCGAGTCTCCCTCGTTGCGATTCGGCGGAGGCCTTGTTGATAACATTAAAAATGTCGTTTGATGCAAATAGAGAAAACCTTATTTCGGGTTAGCGGTTCGATAAATGACGGCCCCACGCTCTAAGTAAGCGGCGAGGTCTCGGCGAAAGTGGGTCATCGTAAACGCACGGAGGCCGACCGTTTTCATGCCTTGCCCAATCGGGCAGGCGTAGGTTTTTAAATCAGAGAAAGATTCAAATCTTCTACGGATACGTTTTGCCAAGACACCTCCGACGTCCAAACCGCTAGGATTACAATGCAATGGCTCGCTGAATTACAGCAGTAAAACCGGTGGAAGGTCGGATCAGTTATCGTTATTTGCTAGGACAATGATCGCACGACATGATTCGGCGTCGTTCAAACAATTAACGGCCTAGGGGCACTTTCAAAGACTACTCAATGAAGTGCTCTTTGCCTCCATAGGGCAGATGCGATGACGCTTGACGACTTCCGGGACGATATCCGATGCACGGCAGCGATAAAGCAGGGGCATGAGATCGCCATCGTTGCTAGGGCAAGGATCAAAGTACGACTTGAATTCGCCACCCCCAGGAATGGAAGAAGTACCGAAGCATACAATGAAAAAACCTGAATTCGAAAACTCCATGTGGTTGCAACGGATGAGCTCTCATCATCAGGTCCATTGGCGCCTCGCCATCTCTCTGGCGCTGGCTCTCGCAACGACGATCGTGCCCGTTGCTGATGACTTAGCTGCACAAAACACTAACGACTCAAGATGGCAGAGCCACGCGGAATCTCGGTTGAAGGCCATCTACGATCGTGGTGATTTTCGAGCCAAGATCCATCGACCGACGTGGCTGAGTAACAGCTCGGGGTTCGTCCTCGAAGAAGTCGATCCTGACACGAAGAAGCCCGCTCAATGGTTCTATGAGGTGCGCTCGGGCGAGCGACAAGCCTGGAATCCGGACGAGCAAACTCCAGGCTCAGGTGATGCGAGTCAGACATCACCTATCACGCATCGACTCGAATCTCGAGATGCGAAACTCCTTGCTATCGATCAAGAGAATCAGAAAGAGATCTTACTGGTATCCGGCGGACCGAATCGGGACGTTGAGTATCGTCATGCTCAATGGAGCCCGGACGGATCTCGGGTGGTATTTGTCGAGGCTGACTATTCCGATGTGCGCCAGAGATCAGTATTGGTGCCAAGTGATCCATCGTACCCGGAGGTTCAGCAGCATCGCTTTGCAAGAGTGGGGGAAGAAATAGAAAAGCTGAGAGTTGGTGTGGTGAATGCCAAGGGAGAGCAATTGCATTGGTTACCCATCGAATACGCGACGGAAGGAATCTATTTGGGACAGGTCGAGTGGGTAGGCAACTCCGACGAAGTGCTTGTGGAAAAGTTTAGTCGCTTCCGGGATCAACGTGATTTTCTGCTTGTCACCACGAGCGGCCAAGCCAAAACGATTTTCTCTGAGAAAAACGATGCTTGGGTTGAGTCCAGTCAGGGAAAGAACTCCGGACTCGTTTGGATTCGAGATGGTAAAGAGTTTGTCATCGTTAGTGAAAGAGATGGCTGGCGGCACGCCTATCGCTATACACGAGACGGAACGGAAGTCGCCCTGCTGACCCCAGGGGACTACGACATCATTGATCGTTCGGTGATCGACGAAGAACACGGTTGGTATTACTACTACGCCTCTCCCAAAAATGCGACAGAAAAGTACTTATATCGAGCGGCACTGGACGGTTCTGGAGAGGCTCAACGCATCTCGCCTGAAAATCAAGTCGGCACACACGACTATCTTTTTTCGCCCGACACTAACTGGGCGATCCATACCTACTCCACATTGGACTCGCCTCCGGTGCAGACGCTTGTTCATATCGACACGCACCGTGTGGTGAGTTCTCTCGAAGACAATCACGAGATCCGCGAGCGAATGCAGTCGATTGGATCGCACCCTACCGAGTTTCTCAAGTTGGACATCGGTAACGGAATCGTACTCGATGCATGGATGATCAAGCCCAAGGATTTCGATGCGACGAAGAAGTATCCGCTTTTCGTCTATGTTTATGGCGAGCCTCATGCGCAGACGGTGTTGAATGAATGGGGGGCGGCGCAGATCGATTTTCATCGGGTGGTCGCCGAACTGGGATACGTCGTCGTTTCAATCGACAATCGGGGAACGCCGGCTCCCAAGGGTGCTGCATGGCGGAGAGCGATTTCGGGAAGCCTCGGGCCACTTTCGACAGAAGAGCAAGAAGCGGGGTTGAAAGCGATTGCGATTCAATGCCCTTTCATCGACCTGGCACGTGTCGGAATTTGGGGTTGGAGCGGGGGTGGCTCGAATACTCTCAATGCGTTGTTTCGCAAACCGGATTCATACCATGTTGGTATCGCTGTAGTGCCTAAACCTCAGCCGCATCTTTACAACGCCTGGTTTCAGGAGATTTACATGCGTGATCGCAAAGTCAATCCTGATGGTTACGAACGTTCCGCTCCCCTCCATTTCGCAGAGGGGCTTAAGGGAAAATTGTTGATCATCACTGGGTCGGGTGAGACCAACACGCATATCCAGATCATTGAGGGCTTAGTCGACCGGCTCATCGCACTGGGGAAACCATTTGATTATATGGTCTACCCCTACCGTGATCATGGGCTTCGCGAAGGTGACGGCACGCTGGTGCATGTGAGAATGAAAATACTGAGATACCTGTTGGAAAACCTCGCTCCTGGACCCGTTTAATGCTAATGAAATTCTTCCTCACGATGTGCATCCTGCTAGTGGGAACGGCGCCTTCGGTGTTTGCTGCGGATGCGGAATTGGTCGTCTATCCTTCTGTGCCTGGACTTGCGGCCTCGGAACATTACAAGGTACGCGTGCGTTCCTGCGGCGATGGCACCGAATGGCATGATGTTTTTGCTTGGGTGACCGCCTGTAAAACTGTTGAAAAGGAGTCGGACGCTTATTTTGACACCTTAGCGGGCTGGACACACACGTACGTGAACTTTGAGACTTCTGGCGCCGTGGAGATTGAAATCTCGCACGTTGATGGGCGGCCGATTCGTACGGCCGCGGTGCACCCGCAACGCAAAGCGTCCGCCTGCTCCGTCAAGGATGGCAAGGTATTCGTCAAACTCGACCAGCCTTGTCTCGTCGCTGTTGATATTGATGGCCAGATGGACGAACAGGACACCGGAAAAGGCTACAAGGGGCCGCCGATTCACACGATCTCGCTGTTTGCTAATCCGCTGTTGGTCGGAAAGCCCAAGCTGAATGATCCCGGCGTGTTGGCGGTGAAACCCGGCGAGACTCCGCCCTCCGACGGGCCCTGGACCACGCTTTATTTCTTACCCGGTGTTCATGACATTGGGCTGGCTTTTCCGCTACGTGCGAACCGCCAATATTACATCCCAGGGGATGCGTTGGTGTACGGCACTTTCTCGAATCAGAAATGGGGTGACTGCCACCACATGCGCATCTTCGGTCTCGGTACCTTGTCGGGAGCCAAGTTAAAACATCCCAAGTATGTCGAGCCGCCGCTCTCGGAAGGCGAACACAAGCGATATCGACCGATTGAGGTGCTTGGCGCTACGGATACATGTGTGAACGGGCTCACCATTGCAGACTCAGCGACTCATTCACTCATGCTCATCCATCCTTATCAGGCGGAGCATCCAAACGAGGTGCGGTGGACCAAAATTTTCACATGGCGGGCCAATGGCGATGGGATCAATCCGTTTGGCAATACATTGATCGAGGACTGTTTCCTGCGTACTCAAGATGATTCGCTGTATGTGAACGGATTGGGTATTCGCCGTACGGTGCTGTGGAATGACGCCAACGGTTCATCGTTCGTGCTGAGCAGCGTCCCTCAACTTGATGGCCGATCGATGGTCGTAGAGGACTGTGACGTTATCTATTCACGAGCCAAATGGCATCACTGGAGTGGCGGTCGTGTCTTCAACATGCGCGGCGAGGGAACCGGTCAAGGTGGGACGGGACTTATCTTCCGCAATATCAACATCGAGGACCCTCGACCAACGTTACAGCAGTTCTTTCTCTGTATGACTGTGCCGAAGCCGTATTCTAACGATGGTACCAAGGGAGACCGCGGAGGCTTGGCGGGTATCCGTTTTCAAAACGTCTCGATTGCTGCGCCGAGTGTTCTGGGTGAGCCTCAAATTCTTTGGGGTCAGGCCGACGCCCGCATCCGTAACCTTGTTTTCGAGAATCTCACCATCGGTGGGAAGCCGGTGCAAGATGCTGAGTTTTTCCATACCAACGCATTCGTAGAACAGCTCCACTTTGCAACGAGCTCACAGGAACCTAGCACCTCCGAACAAAGTTTACTGCGAAAGCCAACTCCCCAGAACCGCAACACGACGGTTTCCATCGTGGCGGACAAGTTCCAGATCAATGGACAGTTGACCTATCATGACCGCATTTGGAAAGGAAAGCCCGTCGCAGGATTGTTGCTGAATAGCCGCATGGTGCAAGCAACGTTCGACGACTGCAACCCGGACACCGTCGCGCGGTGGGCCTACCCCGATACTAGGAAGTGGGACGCCGATCGTAACACGGCTGAATTCATCGCCATGTTGCCGACGTTGCGTAAGCATGGGCTGCTGGCCGTCACGCTCAACTTACAGGGTGGCAGTCCAGAGGGATACTCGAAGGTGCAGCCGTGGCACAACTCGGCGATCCATGCCGACGGTACGCTCGACGAAAAGTATATGACTCGTCTCGAAAGGGTAATCGATAAGGCCGACGAACTGGGCATGGTGATCATCCTCGGGTTGTACTACTTCGGGCAGGACGAGCGAGTGAATGACGAACGTGCGGTGATTGCTAGTGTCGAGGCAGCCGTCGATTGGCTAATCGCAAAGAATTACACAAACGTAATGGTGGAAGTGAACAACGAGTGCGATGTAGAGAGTTACGACCATGACATCTTGAAACCGAGTCGGGTGCATGAGTTGATCGAGCGAGTGAAGCAGCGAAGCGCGGAACAGAATCATGCGATTCTCGCCGGAACTAGCTATCGCGGCGGAGCGATCCCCAAGTCGAATGTGGTGAAGGTGTCCGACTTCTTGCTACTCCACGGCAACGGGGCGAAGGAACCACAACGGATCACTGAGATGGTGCAACAAACCCGTAATGTGGACGGCTACCGCCCGATGCCGATCCTCTTCAACGAGGACGACCATTTCAATTTCGACCAACCGCATAACAATTTCGCGGCTGCGGTTCACGAATATGCCTCTTGGGGTTACTTCGATTTCCGCAAGGCGAATGAAAGCTTTGACGAGGGGTACCAGAGTGTTCCTGTGAACTGGAAGATCAGTAGCGAGCGGAAGCAAGGCTTCTTCAAGCTGCTGAGCGAGATCACCGGCGAACAGCTATGAAGCGGTTCTGACTTGATCGCTTTTATGCGCTCAAAACTTCCGGTTCATGTACGCTTCCCTGTCGGACCAACGTGGCAATCGCATTCGGTTAGCGAGTGCTAAGGTGAAACTCGACGCGGTACACTAACACCCAAACATGATGAAATACTTTACCGCATTCCTTGCCACCTTTCTTTTCGCTGCCGTCGCCTGTGCGGCCGAGAAAGCTCGCAAGGTTTTCATTCTAGCTGGCCCATCGAACATGGAAGGGCACGCGAGAACCGAGACGTTTGACTACATCGGCGAGGATCAAACCACTGCCCCACTTTTGAAAATGATGCGTAGCGCCGACGGCAAGCCGACGGTGTGCAATGGCGAGTCAATTTTGTATCTGACTGGGCCTGAGAAAAATAACCTTGAACTCTCAAGAAAACTAAAGCGACGCAGGATTGTTCTCCATCGAAGCGTCTGAAACAGCAGAACGAGCCTCCGCGATGCCTCGTAATGATTTTCGCTCAAGCCTTTATCCCTTCTTGCAAGCTATGAAACTACTCGCTGTACTGCTTACCGGTCTCGCCTGCTCCGGCGGTGTTTTGTGCACTGCAGAATTGCCGAACATCGTTTACATTCTCGCCGACGATCTCGGCTATGGCGATCTCGGTTGTTACAACAAGCACTCGAAGATCCCCACACCGCGTCTTGATCGGCTCGCCGGTGAAGGCATGCGATTCACGAATGCACATTCGCCCTCGTCGGTCTGCACTCCTACGCGTTATGCATTGCTCACCGGTCGATATGCGTGGCGAACTCGATTGCAGCGGAATGTGCTGGGACCATGGGATAGTCCGCTTATCGCGCCCGAGCGGCTCACCGTTGGCAAGCTAGTACAGCAGCATGGCTACGCAACCGCATGTATCGGCAAGTGGCATCTTGGCCAGGACTATTCCACCGAGGATGGCAAGCCTCCGATCGGTGGCCCAAAAAACGCACTAAGTAACGTCGATTTCTCGAAGCCGATCACAGATGGCCCGATCGCGAGGGGCTTTGATCACTACTTTGGCACCATCGTGCCCAATTATCCCCCGTATTGTTTTATCGAGAACGAACACACCGTTGGCATTCCTTCGGTGCCGACTGAGGGTAGTGATTTCAATATTCCCGGCCCCATGGTTCCGGGTTGGAAACTGGAAAATATCTTGCCCGAACTCACTCGCCACGCCGTGCGATGGGTCGAAGAGACAGCCGTGACCCAGAAACCCTTCTTCCTCTACTTCTCATTAACGTCGCCGCACTATCCGGTCGTGCCAGCATCAGAATTCATTGGCAAATCGAAGGCTGGCCAGTATGGCGATTTCGTTCACCAAACCGACTGGTCGATCGGCCAACTGCTCGATGCGTTGGAACGGGCCGGCGTAATGCAAAACACCCTGGTCATTTTCACCAGTGACAACGGCGCTGAGATCACCGGCGAAGTGACCCCCGGTGCCTATGACCGCGTGCAAAGGTATGGACATCACAGTTCCGGCGAACTGCGTGGCGCTAAAAGGGATGCCTGGGAAGGCGGCCACCGCGTGCCGTTCATCGCGCGCTGGCCGGGCAAGATTCCACCGGGCACTGTCAGTGAAGAGACCATGTGCCATGTAGACTTGATCGCCACCGTGGCCGCTATCTTGGGTGAAAAACTGCCGGACAATGCGGGTGAAGACAGCGTCAACGTCTTGCCCGTACTGCTTGGCGAAAAACTTTCCGCCCCCGTTCGCGAGGCCACCGTGCATCACAGCGCCCAGGGTAAGTTCGCCATACGCAAAGGCGACTGGGTACTTATCGATGCCCCTTCTGGCGACGACAATGGAGCCCGCGGCGAGCCCCAGTGGCTCAAGGACCAACGCAGTTACACCCTCCATTCGCATCCCGGCGAACTCTTCAATGTGCGCGAAGACGTCGCCGAGTGTTACAACCATTTCGCTGAAAAGCCAGAGTTAGTGCGTGTATTAAAAACACTCTTGGAGAAGTACAAACGCGAAGGCCGCAGTACGCCCGGTACACCGCAACCCAACGATGGGGAGATTCAGCCTTTCTCGCCAACAAAACGATCTTCGAGCAAAGCAAACAATTCACCTTGAGCCACACCGGTTGAGAGAAGCCCGCACGAATGTTCATTCAATGAACTCCCTCCTGACCATTTTTCTGTTTTTGTTGGACGCTTTATCACTCGTCACCGCCAGTTGCTTAGTGCTTCAGCCGACAGCGCATCCGTGCAAGAACCATGAAACAAATCGTCACAGTGATCACTGCTCTGTTGCTCTCGCCGCTAACCTCGTTTCTCGCAGCCGACGACGTCCGCCCAGATGAAATCCAGTTTCGCCGACAGGCGGTCGTCCGCATGGTATTCGATTCCAGCCAAAACATACCGCTCGCTTCGCTCCGGCCAGCGAAAGTTTACGATCTCGACCTGATGCACCCGGAGAAGCTGTCTAGCCCCGGAGTCAAATGGAGTTTCACCAATGGTAGCCTCGCAGGTACTTCGCCCGACGCCGCTGGCACTTCGCTGCGCTGGGTTGGCGGATTCAATCCCTTTGCCACCTATGCCTTGGTGATGGACGATGCAAAAGGGAGCGGATCCGTTGGATTGGTATTCACTCACACAGCCAACCGTGACTCGCTGACAGCCTCCCTGCAATTCAAAGACGGGAAGTCCAAATCGGTCACTTGGAGTATGGTGATCGGTGGCGAGCAAGTGATTGAAGAGATTTGGCCAGTTCCACCTGAGACGAATATGCAAGGACTAACTCTGCGAGCCCAGATGTCGGCGGTAGGGGTAAATGTTTTTCTCGAGTCCGCTGGCAGATCCGATCTAATAGGGTACTCCGATTTTTCTCAACATGTTGATTTGCGAGAGCGCAAAAGAATCCATGAGATGGATTTTGCAGTGAGCGCAGACTTAACGGCGGAATCGGAAGTCATGTTGGCTGGAGCCTCATCCTGCTTTTCGCCCGGTACCGGTCAAGCCGACATCCGCGCGATCACCGACGAGGAAGGTGCCCCACTGCTCGACGATGGCCGTCTTTGGTTCACGATGACGTTGCGGGGTCGCGCCTTGCCACATCCACTTCAAGGAGTCTTCTCGCTCAACCCCTCAGTGTTTGACCTTCGGTTCGAGGGCATTATCGTCTTCGATATGAACGATGGCCTGCTCCGCAACGATTTGGCCTCCCACCTGTTCCGCGATTCCAAGTCTGGCGCATGGCGAGGTTGGACAACGGGTTTCAGCGCACTCGACGGCGCGGGACGCGCGGAAGTGAAAACGATTCTGGCGATTAGCTCGGTCAGAGATCCGCGACGGGGATTCTCCATCATGCAGGCTCATCCCATCGGAATCTCGGGTGCTCATGAGGATCCACATTGCATCTATGACAAAGAGGTCGGCAAGTGGCGCATGTTGCTGTGCGAGCACGACAAGAAGTATCGCGCCAGCATTTGGGAGAGTGATGATTGGGATCAAGGGTTCACTCGTTTGGCCGGGCCGGTCGAAATGGACAGCACCGGTACGATGATTCAGAAGTTTGGAAATAAACGCTACGCACTTTTTGGTAGCGCCGATCGAAAGATCTACATCCGCAGCTATCCTGACCTTGAACCGGCTGGAGAACTGAAGCTCGACATGCCGCCATGGAATGACCAGAACGGTACCCGGATCTGGCCCAACGTCATCCCCTTGCCAACAGGATACCCCGCACCCTACATCGCGCTGATGATGGACCGGGTGAATTTCCCGAGTATGCCTAAACCGAACTGGACTTACGGAGCGCTCTACCTCTACCACGGTCACCCGATTGACCCTTAAGCCCTTCCCACATTGCCGTCGGTTGGCATCATACTCGTTTGCCTGCGTTCCCCATACCTTGGGCGCCGTGGGGGATCAGTATTGCTGGCTTCAGTGTTTCCGGTTTTCGTTTTTTAGGACCGAGCATCTGGGTTTGCATCGGACAGAACGAGATGACCAGCCAGCCGAGTAGAACAACCTGTTGAACCCGCACGTCGATGAAACGCACGTCGTGATCCTGATCATCAAATAATCATCACCTTCCATCGCTTCGAGTTACGACGTGGTAGAAAAGCGTTTCCATACTGCATTCGTGTTAACTGCGGTATCTTCGCTTCAGACGATCCAGATCTTGACCAATCGAGATTGAGGCCAACGAGCACACTCGTTAATTGCAAATCCCTTGTTTAACCCCAAGAACGCATTGCTCTGAGGCCACAAAGCCTTTGTCGACAGCGTATAACTTTGCTCGCGACCGAAATGCTAGGCGACGATATTGACTAACTTGCTCTGCAGTACACTATCTCCGCCTGCTACACCGTCATTGACAATTACTGAGACTGACCGCGAGGTCTTTACCGGACTCAGTGGCGACTTCTCGAAACCAATCGCTCGTAGCACGAGCGTAACGCGGGCCGCATTGGCTTGATTGTTAAAAGTGACCACTAACGGAGTCGTTCCCATACCGCCAGTGAAGCTGCCGATCACAACGGTATTATAGAGTACATTCATTCCTGAAACGGCCACGCCATTTGCGGCAACGATCGCCAATGAGTCGGTCGCTTGGCCGTTGGTATTGGTGACCGTTAACTTGCCACGAGTAAACAACGTGGTGTCGACGTCAGTAACTGTAGCGGTTGGGAACACCAAGACTCGCGCACCATTCTCGGTGTAGGTCACGGCGCCACCGATCGCACTGATCACGGGAACGTCATTGACAGAGACGACATTGACTTGCTTGCTCTGCGAGACGCTGTTCGCTAGGCCGTCGTTGGCGACGATCGAAATTGACCTCGCCGAGATGGTTGGGCTTTCGGAAGAACTGGAGAATCCAATTGCTCGCAGCACGAGCGTAATGCGGGCTGCATTTGCTTGATTGTTGAAAGTGACCACTAATGCAGTCGTTCCCGCACCGCCGGCGAAGCTGCCGATGGTCGCCCCCTGATAGAGTACGTTAGCACCTGAAACGGTCACACCATTTGCGGCAACGATCGCCAACGAGTCGGTCGGTTGACCGCTGGTATTGGTGACCGTTAACTTGCCACCAGTAAACAACGTGGTGTCGACGTCAGTAACTGTAGCGGCGGGGAATACTAAGACCCGTGCTGTATTCTCGGTGTAGGTGACGGCGTTGCCAATTGATGCGACGACAGGCTTGTCATTCACAGAGACAACGTTGATTTGCTTGCTCTGCGAGACACTGTTGGCTAGGCCATCATTGACGATTACCGCGATGGATCGTGTGGTGGTAACAGGGTTTTCAGACGAGCTTGCAAATCCGATCGAGCGCAGCACAAGTTGAAGTCGTGCGGCATTCGCAAGGGAATTGAACGTGAACACAAGCGGTGCTGTTCCAGTGCCTCCGGCGACGGTGCCAATGATCGCGTCCTGATAGAGCACCTTTCCACCTGAAACGGTCACTCCGCTTGCTGGTGCGATCGCCAGCGAATCGGTCGGTTGACCGTTGGTATTGGTGAGCGTCAACTTCCCGCCAGTGAACAGAATAGTGTCAGCGTCAACGATCGTAGCGGTTGGGAACACCATGACCCGCGCCGCATTCTCTGTGTAGGTCACGGCGCCACCGATCGATGCGACGACAGGTTTGTCATTCACAGAGACGACGTTGATTTGCTTGCTTTGCGAGACACCGTTAGCGAGGCCATCATTGACGATTACTGCGATGGAGCGCGCGGTGGTGACAGGGTTCTCGGAGGAACTTGCGAATCCGATCGCGCGCAGCACAAGTTGAATTCTCGCTGCGTTCGCTGAAATGTTAAAAGTGAACGCGAGAGACGTCTTGCCATCGCCACCGGTGAAGTTGCCGATTACAGCGCTGTTGTAAAGTACATTTGTACCCGAGACAGTCACTAGGCCGGTTGGAACGACTGCCAAGGAGTCGGTCGATTGGCCATTGGTATTGGTGACCGTTAACTTGCCACCGGTGAATAAAATGGTATCAGCGTCAGTAATGGTGGCAGCAGGGAATACCAAGACTCGTGCCGAATTCTCGTTGTAGGTTACAGCGCCACCGATCGATGCAACGATAGGTTTGTCATTTTCGGCCAAAATGTTTACGGTAAGAGCCTTCGAGTCGGATATCAAACCGTCGCTGACTGTAACGCTCAAGCTTTCGCTTCGGTTGGCAGTTAGGGCATTGATCGCCGCCGCGTTCGGAGCGTAGCTGTAAGAGCCATCGGCCACGGTGACTGTCAGCGTTCCGAAGGTGCCGATCCTCCGCATGGTCAGCGAGTCTTCGCTGAGCGTTCCGGCGGTTATCCCGTAAGTCAGGGTCTGCGCGGGAAGATTCGCGTCAGTCGCACTCAGGGTTCCCGTCTGAACGCCGAATAGGTCGGTCACCGCTGTGTCGATCAGGGTGATTGCCGTCGGCGAGGTTAGCACCGGCCTAATGTTGGGTTGATATCGCCGGGCGTAAACACCTTCCTGGCTGTCGTCGTTACTTTGCCATACGACGACAAACTCCCCGTCCGCGTCCGTTGCGACCGTTGAGTGCCGCTGATCACCTGCCACGATTGTATTGACCTGGAACTCGCCGCCCTGCGCGATGCCAGCGGCGTTGTATCGTTGAGCATAAACGCCATAGCCGCTGCCGTCCTGAAGATCGCCGGTCCACGTGACGACGAACACCCCGTTTTCGTCCATCGCCACCGCCGATTTCTCTTGTAAATTCGCCGTGGTTGTATTGACCCGGAACTCGCCGCCCTGCGCACCGCCCGCCGCATTGTAACGCTTGGCATAGATGCCGGTACTGCTGCCGTCCTGATATTCGCTGGTCCAAGTGACGACAAAGTCCCCGTCGGCGTCCATCGCCACCGTCGAGTAACGCTGAATACCAAGCGTGGTTGTATTGACCTGGAACTCACCGCCCTGCGCGACGCCCGCGGCGTTGTAACGCTGTGCGTACACACCAAAGTCGCTACCGTCCTGATCCTTGCTTATCCACGTGATGACAAAGTCTCCATCCGCGTCCATCGCGACCGTTGGATCAAGCTGCTCTCCCGTCGTGGTTGTGTTAACCCGGAACTCGCTGCCCTGGCCGAGCCCGGCAGCGTTGTAACGCTGTGCATACACACCATATTCGCTGCCGTCCTGACCCAAGCTCATCCAGGTGACGACGAAATCCCCGTCCGCATCCATCGCAATGGATGGGCTGCTTTGGGAATTTGTCGTGTTTGAATTGACCCGGAACTCGATTCCCTTTGGGACCCCTGTGGCGCTGTAACGCTGGGCATACACGCCCCAGTAACCGGCATCGGGCTGATCCCTGCTTTGCCAAGCAATGACAAAGTCACCATCGGCGTCCATCGCCACCGTCGAACGCAATTGTACACTCACGGTTGCCGTGTTGACCCGGAACTCGCCTCCCTGTGCGACGCCCGCAGTGTTGAAACGCTGAGCGTACACGCCGAAACTGCTATTGTCCTGATTCTGGCTGCTCCACGTGATGACGTAGTCTCCGTCCGCGTCCATCGCTACGGCACCACCGTTTCGATCTCTTGTTTCCTGCTGACCAGAGGTAAACGTATTGACCAAGGTTTCCGGCCCGACCGGCACCGCTGACAGCAACTGCCGCGACTCAAGCCTTTCGATGCCTAATCGGCGGATCCTTCTCAAACGGAATTGCCCTTTGAACCCAGAATGAGCCAAGCGATGACCAAGCTTTTTGAAAAGTGAGTTGTGACGTCTCATAAAAATCTCGATGCGCAAATAGAAGTTAAAAGCGGCTTCGCGACAGGCCACACTCGACTGGCAACAGCAAATGCTCCACACGTCAGCCGGGGTCAACGCAGGTCGGTCCCTCGCCAGCTAGTTTTTGCGCAAATAGGAACGTGCCGCGATATTACGGGAGGACTCAGATTGGTGATCCCTTACCGATACTTCGCACGAGTACTTTTCATACTTTTCACGGTAACCTGTTCTGCGGATACGTGGGCGTAAACGCAGAGCGGTTGGTCGAGCAAACCTCATGCCGCCTTCAAAATTCTCACGGCTAACGAAATCTTGCCGTGTGCGTTGCTCATCTTTTATCGTTGTTGGGATTTACGTGGTGCGTTTGCGTCAGGCCAGATCAAGTGCGTTGGAGTCAGCTACGATTCCTTGGCCTCAGTGCCCCTCAGCTACGAATCCGCACACCGTTGTGACGAATTGACACATCGAGCGTCAGGTATGCGCGCCACTGTGCGAAAGTGTGAAAGGTGTGTCTGTGTTGTACTTAAGCATGTTCACGGGCCCTGTACGTCATCCATGGTTGGCGTATCGAGGTGAGCCCATCACTCTCTTGAACCTACTGCCCGATGGTCACAAACGCAATCTAGGGGTCGACAAAACCCAGGGGTCGACAAAAAGTCCGTGAAGTGATGAATGTGTCAGTAGGCAATCACGGACCACCCACTTCGGTCGACGTCATCGATGAGACCTTGAGTGAATTGATCGTAATGACCAGCATCATGGAACCGCCTCCGTCGACCATCCCCCTGAGCAACAATTGAGCAACAATGTGGTAGATCGCATTCGTGTACTCCACGCGTCGCATGCGAGGCATTTCGGAGTCTCCGACGGGACAGAAAAACCATCGGCTACTCGGATGAAAACCGTCGATCAAGTCTGATCCACTCGAAGCGTTCGCTGGCTTTTCTTTTTCATTCCAGAAAAACTTGACTGGCAAATTCTCGAGCACTAGACTTTCGCGCCGTGGACCTCAAGGCAACCCTCCTCTCTCATCCCGCCCGTTTTTAGGAAAGCGCTCCCATGACTCATCCCGCTTCTATCGTGGATCGTCTACGGCCAATTGCCAAACAGCGTCAAGAACGCGACTCCGCAAGAAGAATTCACGAAAGCTCAAGCTAGAGAGTCTTGAAGTAAGACGCCATTTGGTTGGCGATTTGTGGACGCAGCGCGGTGGAGATGCTGGGCACGATAGCTATGTGGATACATCGATCGATGTTGCGGAGCTCAATCATGCCTGGACCGCTCCGAATCCATACAGCCAGAATTCGTGGGCATACGATTTAGCAATCGATGGCGTGCGAGTCTACCGCACGGAACGGACGGGCACTTCCACCAGCGGATTCGGTGATTACCGAGTCGTCGCGCGTGACATCAATTCCGGTAACGACGTCTGGTCCACAACGATCTCTTCCTATGCGCACGAAGGCGTTAGCGAACCGACTTACGCCAATGGAATCGTCTACGTCAACGCATCGGGACATTCTGGCATCTCAGGTGGAACCGATGCAATGATTCCTAAGCTCTATGGGCTGAATGCGTCGACCGGCGCGATCGTTTTGACGCAGCGCTACCAAGCTCAATGGGGCTCCGGCGAGCGGCCCGTCGTTAGCAACAATCGACTGATCGTTGAAGATGGTTACTATGGCGGCATCAGTTCCTATCAAGCTTCCACATTGACGCGCCAATGGTTCGTCGGCCGTGGAGCTGCTTACGATCCGCCCTACGCCGCAGTTGATGATTCCCACGCATACGCGTTCAACAACGAAGTCTATAACCTCGCCACTGGTGCCAGAACTTTCATTTCTCATCCAACACCAGGGACAGCGATGTATCGGCCTACGGTCTCACCGTCAGGTCAAATCATTTTTCGTTCGTCCCTTGGTGTTAGCGCTTTTAACGGCGATACGCATCAACATATCTGGACTACGAATATCTCTTCGGTCGGTGGCATCGCTGTTGGCAATGGACTTATCGCAGTCACGGGTGGGACCAGTCTAAAATTGCTTCGCGAAAGCGATGGAGCTCTTCTCGGAACTTGGAATGCACCAGACGGACTCACAACAACTGAAGTCATCCTTACCAACTCGCATGTGTTTGTTGAATCAGCGAGCCAAGGTGTTGCACGCGTTCACGCACTTGAGCTCAACGGTTTGACAGAGGCTTGGCGCTATGAACATCGGCTGCCAAACGGTTACGCGAGAATGGGCATGTCGTTGGTCGACGGGCGGCTCGCATTAACCCACGAGAAATTTACCAAAATGTTCTTAGTCGGCGCACCGAACAACACCCCAACAGCCGGCAACGATGCGCTGTTCACATCGGAAGATGTTGCAGCAACGATCAACGTGCTTGGCAACGATTCCGATCTTGATGGCAACAATTTGAGCGTAACATCAACTTCAGTTCCACTGCATGGAACGGTAACGATCAACGCGAACAACACATTAACCTATCAACCCACAGCCAACTACTTCGGTACCGACCGGTTCACTTACGAAGTTAGCGATGGGCGCGGCGGAGTAGCAACTGCGACGGTCGACGTCATGGTGAATGCAGTAAACGATCCTCCAATCGCATCCGGAAATCGACTTGCTTTGAACGAGGACACACAGCTCAGCGATCGTACGGTCGGTGTCGATCCAGACGGCAGTCAAGTGACATTCCAACTGCTGACGGTTCCTGCAAACGGAGACCTTCAGTTCGACACCACAAACGGAAACTTTACCTACACTCCGAATTCCAACTTCTTCGGAGAGGATGCGTTCATTTACACCGTCAATGATGGCACTCTGAATTCGCAGCCTGCAACAGTCGAGTTAATCGTGAACGCGGTTAACGATACACCAGTTGCCGCGCCGATGACGATTCAAATGGATGAAGACGGTTTAGCCGAAGGCCAACTATCCGCAAGCGATGCTGACAGTGCGCTGTTAAGCTTCTTTGCCAATCCGCCTGCTGGAGGCAGTTTGAGAGTGGCATCCAATGGGCGATTCGCCTATCGTCCGCCAGTTGACTTTAATGGCATCACCTCATTCTCTTTCCAAGCATCTGATGGTGAATCGACTAGCTTGCCATCAACCGTCAACGTCATCGTTCGTCCAGTAAATGATGCACCGAGCGTCAGTGCTGCAACGTTCACGATCGCTGAAAACGTTCCGAACGGCACGCGAATCGGTTCGGTAGTTGCCACCGACATTGATAGTTCAGGATTGACCTTCGCCATTTCGGGAAGCGACGCAGCTCCCTTTACTATCAATCCGCTCACCGGCGAACTGACGGTCGTGAATAGCGATTTGCTCGACTACGAACGACAAACTGATTTTGTGTTCAATTGTACAGCAACTGATAGCGAGGGAGCCAGTTCGTCATCTTCCGTGCGCGTGCGGCTTACGAATGTATTTGACTTGCGCATGGACGTTCTACCGAGCGATCCTACCAACACTGTTAACCTAGCGAGTAAAGAGATTCAAGTTGCACTGCTCGGTAGCCTCGAATTCAACCCTGCTACAGTTGACCTTGCGAGTGTTCGTTTACTAGAACCTTCATCATCGTCAGGTGCCTCAATCGTCAAGTCTGGAAAATCAGGCTACAAAGTGACTTTCACTGATGTTAACGGCGACGGGATTCTAGATCTCGTGATGACGTTCTCAACGAGCAATACGGGACTGAAAGTTGGCGACACTTCAGTACGACTTACAGGTTTGCGATCGACGGCGACCGGCCCTGTTGGCTTTGACCTACTACAAACTGTGACGGTAATCAATCGCCGCAGATAGTTTTAGTGAAATGGAAATCGGGAGAGCGACCCGTCGCTCTCCCGTCATTTGTTTCGTTCGACTATGGCTAGAAACCACGATAGTCGTGAAGCAGAAAAGGGGAGTGGGCAATAGTGTCCGGCACATCACTTGCTGCGGCTTTGCTTTTGCGTGGCAGCATCATGTCAATTCGGGCTACGTTTGGGTCGCTCGCAATAGAGGGGGCTTGGCTGCGCCAGGGTTAGACTTGATCTTCGGTCTTAAGGCCAAGTTTTCGTTCGCTTTACTGGCATTGCTTCCGTATCTCCGCAGAGTCCTTCAGTCTCGCTTTCGCTCGACGCACCAGGTTTACTGAAACATCGGGATGAGATAGTCCCAATACGATCGATAACTCTCGGAGCCTTGCTCCACGATAACGCATGCAAAGGTAGGCC
>JANOBM010000139.1:0-1638 GCA_031411655.1 Planctomycetaceae bacterium | reverse complement strand
AACTTATCGAAGTACAAAAAGAGTAAGCGAGGTCCGAAGAAGGTTGTCAGCAAGCCGCCACGAACACGCAAAAGAACTCACGTGTCAACTGCGAAAGTACTGGCGGAAGCCAAAGGCAAAACACCTTGAAAGCCCTGGACTTTTAGTCCGTCGGCAAAGATCGTCAAAGACAGACTGGAAGTCCGTCGTACGCGTCTCCGTCTACCCGAAGACTTCGATTACGCCAACAGAGTCGATGGTACGCATCGGCAAACCTCAGGTCTTTCATTCAGATACAGTAGGCTAATGAGAACGAAACGGCCAGTCTAATCGACTCCTAGGATGCACATCCAAGCGTCGGTGATGCCACGGCATCGCTCAATAGCCTATTACAGCGAATCCAAATCCCTTTCGATTTGTCGTGCTTCATCGCCAATGTCATCTCGCCAGACAGAAAGAGCGTTACGAATCTGTTCTTTCTGAAGAGTCAGTGCCGAGCTCATTGTCTTCCTCTGAAGCCAAATGATTGGCCAAAAAATAGGGATGATTGCGAAGCACCCCTGGGCGACTCCAAATGCTGCAAAACTCGACTGAATCGCCTGGAGTTCGCTCATCTCGTTGCGGAGGAAAAGCAACTTGGCTTTACGAACCTCTTCCGTACTCATACCCGAAAGCCCCGCAATAAAAAGCTGCAGCCTCTCAGGAGTTAAACCCATTTCATGTCGGCCGTTCATTTCTGACTCCAGGAATTGGATGTTTCAATTATCATGTCGCCAAGCAGGCAACCCGAATCCACGCTAATGCACTGAGTGCCCGCCTCATGCCCTATCGCGTGCCCCGCCGCCACAAAGCTCAGGTTGCTCGATGACACGGCGCAAGTAAGCCTTTCCATTAAACCAAGTCCCATTTTGGCAAAGTTCAATCCCACTTGGGACGCGTCGGGCATACTGCTCGATCTCGCCACCGATCCAAGGCAAACGATAAAGTGCGCCCACATCGGGATCCTCGACAACTCCAACACCATTTGGAAATGCGCGATCTAACCAGATCCAAGGCGCAAGACGTTGAGTCATCTGGACGGTGAAGGTTCGCCCATCGTCATTAAGCAAAAACCATTCGGTACTATGAAGACAGGGTATCCGAAAAAATGACAGGAATGTCGTGTGTCTCACTCTGCCGTTTAAAAAAACAACCACCGTCGTATCGATGCGAACTGTACCGAGCCAATGCAAAATCGTCATTCGCATTCGATCCATGAATGTCGGCACCGCATCTCTCATGGCGGCCCAATGGATGACTTGAAATCGGTAAACGCCAGTCCAATTTCCGCTCACGAATTGATAATAAACGCTCGTCGGAGCATCGATCAATTTCAAACTCACTGGGAAAACCGTTTTAGTGATTCGAGGCACTGAATTGTCGTTCAGTCCATAAATAAAGATTGTAACTGTTCAGGAATAGGCGCAGTCGCCCAGCCAGTTGGACGTGTGTGGGTTCGATTTTAATCGACTGCCAGGAGCGGTGGCGGAGGTTCGCTGCGGAAATAGTGGTCGACCGACACGCGAAGGATGTCTAAGAGTGATTTGTTCTGCATCGTGCATGTTGCCAGCACCGTCCAGATCCTTTCAAGCCAGCGCTGTCCGGATTCGCTTTTGCTGC
>JANOBM010000138.1:0-12834 GCA_031411655.1 Planctomycetaceae bacterium | reverse complement strand
CGAAAACCGAACAACCCGCGGCTAGCGCCAAAGCGGCTAATGGTTTTCGGATAGGTTCTTATTTGTTTCGGTTTCGAGTTGAGACTCCGCACTGGGCATTGGATCGCGGATGGATGGCTGGGGTCGCCGATCCATTTTGGGGCAGCGATACGGAGTCCGGAATGGCATCTGGCACGTTCAGTGAACGATTGCCCTACGAGTCGATGACGGACAGCGACCCTTTCGAATCCTTTCGATTGGCGGGGAAAAACAGAGGTTGGTGATGCCAAGCTGAGCGACTTGTTTTTTTCATCACCTGACCTTGTTCAATTGCACTGCGTTGTGTGCCGAATCCGAATCGAGCTAGATCTGATTGTCGGCCGTCGGCGCGATATCAACGCCAGGGTTTTGCGGGGCACGGATCTTGGCGCGAGGTTTCTCGATCACGGTACCGGGAACCAACCAAGGGCCAGCGCTATGGTCATCCAATAATTGACGCAGAACTTCGTTGTCAATCGATTCGACTTCCAATAGTTTTTGGGTGACGGCTTCGAGCGCTTCGCGACGCTGTTCAAGGATTTCACGGGTTTGAACCAATGCCTCATCCAAGATGCGCGCGACCTCTTTGTCGATCAGTTTGGCCATCTCTTCGCTATGAGAAACTTGATAGGACTCACCCGCTCCCCCGGCAAGGAAAGGGCTCGCGGCGCTCTTGCGGTAGTTCACGCGTCCCAGTCGGCTCATGCCATAGTCCATGACCATGGAGCGAGCGATTTCGGTACACCGTTCCAAGTCGTTTTGCGCACCGGTACTGATGTCGGAGAAGATCATTTCTTCGGTCAATGTTCCCGCGAGCAAAACTTTCATGCGGCTTTCGAGCTCGCTCTTGGTCATCAAGTAGCGGTCACCTTCGGGGCGTTGCATGGTGTATCCCAACGCCGCGATGCCACGTGGGATGATGGAGACCTTGTGCACTGGGTCGGTGTTGGGAAGAGCCGTTGCGACAAGAGCGTGGCCAGCTTCGTGATAGGCGACACGAATCTTCTCATCTTCGTTCATCACGCGATTCTTCTTTTCCAGACCCGCGGTCACTCGCTCGACGGCTTCATTGAACTCGTCGATCCCGACGGCCGTCTTTCCAGCTCGCGCGGCGAGCAGTGTCGCTTCGTTGACGAGGTTCGCCAGGTCGGCGCCAGCGAAGCCACTGGTGATCGATGCGACTTCTTTGAGCTCAACGACGTCGTCTAGCTTGACGTTTTTCACATGGACCTTGAGAATGTCTTCGCGACCACAGATGTCGGGGCGGTCCACCAGGACGTGCCGATCGAACCGACCTGGTCGAAGTAGCGCAGGATCGAGCATTTCAGGTCGGTTGGTTGCGGCCACGACGATGACGCTGTTGTTACTGTCAAAGCCGTCCATCTCAACGAGTAGGGCATTGAGCGTTTGCTCTCGCTCGTCGTGTCCACCCATTGAATTGCCGCTACGGATTTTGCCCAGCGCGTCGAGTTCGTCGATGAAAATGATACAAGGAGCGCGATTGGTGGCCTGTTGAAACATGTCACGCACGCGTGCGGCCCCAACGCCGACGAACATTTCGACGAAATCGCTACCCGAAAGTCCGAAGAAGGGAACGCCCGCTTCGCCAGCGATTGCCTTGGCGAGAAGCGTCTTGCCGGTTCCCGGTGGTCCGACGAGTAACACGCCGCGTGGAATGCGAGCGCCGAGCTGTTGATATTTTTCAGGATGCTTAAGGAAATCGACCACCTCGCGAACTTCTTCAACTGCTTCATCGATACCGGCGACTTCGTCAAAGGTGATCGCAAGATCTTCGTGACCATATAGCTTGCCGCGACTGCGACCAAAGGACATCGGTGATCCCACCCCGCCGACTCGCTTGATCATCATGTAGCCGAGCCCGATGAGGACGCCGATCATCAAAAGTGTGAGGCCGTGATCGGCCAGGAACGTGCTGGGGCGATCGGTATCCCAAACGACATTTGCATCTTTCAAAAGCTGGATCAGACGTTGATCTTCGTGCTCATTTCGGATCGTGCGCTCGGTGCGAAAGGATACCTTCTCCGGCTTCGTGTCCGGACGTGCAAGCGATTTGATTTCGACGGTACCGGTGATCAAGTCATCGGAGACCGCGATGTTATGCGGGCGACTGAGTTCCACCTTCGTCTCGGGATTTCGCTCGTAGGGAACGACGATCTTCCCGCTTTTTGGGCGTGAGTTGCTGCTGCTTGTGACTCCAGCCAGGGCAGCAATTTCGTCGATCATGGTTCCAGTCGAGGTCACCAACCGGTCGCTGCCATATTCCTTATACTGAGTCTCCTCCAGCAATCGGACCAGGTCGGGGTACCGGACACGTTGTGTGCCCGAACGCATCAGAAAGCCGCTCAGAATGATCACACCCAGCAAGGCGACCAGCATCAGCCAAATGCCGCTTTGGCGCGACTCGCTTGAAGCGGGCTTGCGTTTATTTTCATCGCTCATACGTTTTCAATTCTCCGCGAGCGTATCGATACGCTCATTGGGCCGATTCGCCAGTCGTCAGTTCTGACGTAGCCCCGTAATGGATGTTTCAGGCAATGTCGATTTCCACGTGCCGCCGTGTCGCCATCTTAGGGGCAACGGGAAGTATTGGAACAGCCACGGCGCGAGTGATTGAACATCTTCGTGAAGTTGACGCGGCGAACGATTGGATTTTGCAGGGTATATCGGGTCATCGTAACATAGCCCTGCTTGCCCAGATGGCCCAAAGGCACCATCCCGCACGCGTTGTCATCTCGGACAGTTCCTTCTCGTCGACCGGGGATCCAGTGGGAGCGCACCATGGTGCTGGTGGCGAGGCGGGCGGCGAATCAAAGTCAAGTTTTCCGGCGGATTGTAGGGTTGAATATGGCAGCGAGCAGCTGGTCAGCCTTGCTGCCGATCCGGAAAATGACACCGTGGTAGCAGCGATTGTTGGACGAGCCGGTTTGGAGAGCACGGTCGAAGCTGTTCGTGCGGGCAAGCGGGTGGCTTTGGCAAATAAAGAGACTTTGGTGGTGGCGGGGGCGTTAGTAAGGGAGTTGCTGGAGAAATCGGGTGGCGAGTTGCTTCCCGTCGATAGCGAACACTCGGCCATTTTTCAGTGCCTGGTGGGACGTGATGCGCCCAAGAGAATTGTTTTGACGGCAAGCGGAGGGCCGTTTCGCGATTGGTCGATGGAGCAGTTGCGATCGGCGACGGTGGAGCAGGCTTTGGTGCATCCTACGTGGAGAATGGGAAGGAAAATCACCATCGATTCGGCGACGATGATGAACAAAGCACTGGAAATCATCGAGGCGAGATGGCTGTTTGATGTTCCATCGGATCGAATCGAAGTCGTCATTCACCCTCAATCGATCATCCACTCCATGGTGGAAACTACGGATGGTTCGATGTTTGCGCAGATGAGTCCACCGGACATGCGACTGCCCATTCAGCACGCTCTGACACACCCGCGGTGCGTCGAAGGAGCGACCGAGACGCTTGATTTGACGAAAATCATTGAATTGTCTTTGTTGCCGGTCGATCGGGACCGTTTTCCGGCAATCACGCTTGGTTTTGAGGTTGCGAGCGTTGGCGGAACGGCTGGCGCGGTGGTCAACGCGGCCAATGAAGAAGCAGTCGGTCTATTCTTAGCGGGTAAAATTCGGTTTACTGACATAGTTCCGGCATGCCGAATGGCGCTGGAAAATCATGATTTCGAACAAACAGCGACCATCGACCGGCTGCTCGAGCTGGATCGTTGGGCTCGCGCGGAGGTACGGCGGTGGCAGGCACGATCGATAACGTATTCTTGATGGGTCACTTACTTTTCAACAGCGACTTTGCAGGCTTGATCGCTAGCATCGGGCCGCTTGCTCAAGCCGAGTCGGGAGGCTGGGCCGGAGCGTTGGTTCAAACTTTTTGGTTATGGGCTCGCGTGGCGCTGGGGATCGGTTTCGTCGTCTTTGTCCATGAGCTTGGGCATTTCTTGGCGGCCAAATGGTGCGGCGTTAAAGTCGAAAAGTTCTACGTAGGTTTCGATGTTCCGATCAGTATCGGTCCCATCAAACTACCCCGTACACTTGGAAGGTTTCGCTACGGAGAAACCGAATACGGAATCGGTACGATCCCATTAGGCGGCTACGTCAAAATGCTTGGGCAGGACGACGACCCGCGGAACGCTGAAGCCGAAGCAAAACGCATACGAAATGCGAGCGATGCGCCCGAGGAAGCGGGTGAGCCGGCAGCCGTTACGCTCGATCCCCGATCTTTTCCTGCAAAGCCGGTCTGGCAACGGATGATCATCATCTCAGCCGGGGTTGTGTTGAACTTGATCACCGGAGTCATGTTTGCGGGGCTGGCCTTTATGATCGGGGTGCCTTATGTCCCAGCCGTGATCGGCGACGTCGCACCCGGCAGTCCAGCCTACCAAGCAGGCATTCAGCCTGGCGGTAAAGTGATCGGCGTAGGAAGCATCGCCCGCGACGAGCAATTGCACTTTCGTGAAATGCGATTGGCCATTTTAACCGAAGGAATGGACAGCCCGACCGAGCCCGTGAACGTTTCAATCGAGTATCCCAGCGGCGTTAAGGAATACCAATTGATGACGGCTCCGGGGCCCGACGACCCGAGCCAACGAATCATTGGAATCATGACGCCGCCGGCAACGAGATTGAGCGACGTGGAAGTGGCAACGCCCGACAGTGTTGCCAGCGAAGCGTTGACGGATAAAGACAAAGGCGCGAAAGTTCTCGCGTTTGACGGTACAAAATTGCCCGGCGATGGCGCCGACGACAATGTCGAAGCGTCGCTCGCGCTGACTCAATACCTTCAGGCGAATGTAGCCAAGCCCGTTACGCTATCGCTCAAGCGGACCGACGACAGCAATGTCGAAGTCACCATCCCACCTCAGATGATGAAGGAGCCCGGCATTCGATTTGCGATCGGGCCGGTGTCGGCGTTAGTAGAGGACGGTGTCGCGGCGAAGGCAGGCGTGAAAGTGGGTGACCGTCTGGTTGCGGTGGACGGGAACCAAGACATCGATGCCTTTTCATTGCCAACACAATTGGCTGCGGCGACGGAGCCCATCAAAATGTCTTTCAAACGTGGAGTTGCCGAAGCCGAAGAAACGATCGAAATGACCATCGCTCCTTCCGCTGGCTCGCGGTCGATGCCACCGGTAAGTGAAAGCGACAATTCGATCGCGCTTGACCGTTTTCAATTTACCTATGAAGCGACGCCGGTAGTCATCAAAGCGGATGCTATCGAGGGTGACACAGAGTCTTCAAAGCAGGTCGCCGATTCGTCACACGAACAGATTCAAGCCGGAGATGAGATCAAAAAGGTAGCGGTTCGTTGGCAGGGAGGTAAGGTTCCAGCGATCTTCGAAGAATCCTACATGAAAGAAGAGCGAGACACGCTGAGCGAAGGTTGGGAGCTGTCGTCTCGAAGGCCCCTCTCCGCGTTGATGTATCGCTTGCAATTATTGCCTGCGGGAACGGACCTTGTCGTCGTTGTATCGCGGCAAGATAAGATGGTTGAAGCCAAATCGAAGGTCACCTTGACCGATGTCGCTTGGGGAGAGCGGGGGATTCGTTTCAAGGGCATTGAGCGAATGCAGGTCGCGTCGAGCATCGGCGAGGCCACGTCGCTTGGGATTCGTGAAGGCAAGCGGCGGCTTGGCGATGTTTTTGGTTTCTTGAAAATGCTGGTGCAAGGAAAAGTCCAATCGAAGCAGGTGGGTGGCCCGATCATGATTTTTCAGGCGGCCGGCAGCGAAACCAGTCGCGGAACGTCGTCGTTGCTGATGTTTCTGACGCTTTTAAGCATGAACTTGGCGATACTCAATTTTTTGCCGATTCCGGCTCTCGACGGCGGGCACATGGTTTTCTTGACGGCCGAGGCCGTCATGGGACGCCCGGTGAATGAGAAATTGCAAATGCAATTGACGATGGCGGGTGTGCTTGCGCTTCTGTCATTGATGCTCTTTGCCTTCTACAACGACATCAGCAGGTTGCTTTAGAACGACCGAAAGCTGGTTTTGTCAAGAATTTTCTGCGGGACGGACCTCCCGCAATCGCCGTGGTAAGGCTAAAATCCCTGCCCGATTGGCTAGTGATACCGCTAAGCCGCGAACCCGAACAACATTACTACCACTGCATTTGAGGCCCGTCGAAGGATGTCCACGCAAGAAGCCACTGAAACGGACGCACCGGAAAAAACGCCATTGACGCTTGATGTTTCGGTCGCAAGCCCGCAAGCATGTGTGCGAGAAGTCGTCGTGACGATTCCTCGTGGGGAAGTCGATCGCTACCTCAAAACGGCGTTTGACGAATTGGTTCCTGACGCACAGGTGCCCGGTTTCCGGCACGGACGTGCCCCGCGAAAGTTGGTTGAAAAGCAGTTTAAGGAAACCGTCCATGAACGCGTGAAGGCCAATTTGGTTATGGACAGCCTCGGTCAGGTTACCGACGGGCAGGGGTTCTCAGCGATCAGCGAACCGAAGTTCGACTTCGATGCCGTCAAGCTGCCGGATTCTGGCGATTTCAAGTACCAGTTCTCGATCGAAGTACGTCCTGAGTTCGCGACGCCCAATTGGAAGGGGATGACCCTCAAGAAGCCGGTCGAGGAAATCACTGATAAGGACGTGAACGAGGCCATTGTACGCCTTCTCAGCCGCAATGCAGCGATGGAAGCGACAGACGACGCGGCCGTTGTCGGCGACCGCCTGTTGATCACCGCGAAGTTTTCCTCCGATGGAAAATTCTTGTCGTCCATGGATGAAGAATACATCACCCTTGCAAATCGCATTTCGCTCTCCGATGGGGTTTGCGAGTCTTTCGGCGAAGTGATGGAAGGTGTGGTCGAAGGTGATACTCGAACCGTCAAGATCAAGCTGAGCGACAACGTCGAAGACGAGTCGTTGCGCGGCAAAGAAGTCGATGGCGAGATTACCGTCGTCGAAGTGCTTCATCGCAACATACCGGAAATTACCCCGGCATTTCTTCAGGAAGTCGGCGACTTTGAAACCGAAGAAGAGTTCCGCGAATTTGTCAGGGCGAGCTTGGTCCGACAAGCACAGTACCGTGAACAACAAGCTGTTCGTAAGGCGGTCGTTCACCTGCTTACGGACAATGCCAATTTCGAATTGCCAGCGGACTTGGTAAGGCGTCAAACGAGCCGCGAATTGCAGCGAAAAATTCTTGAACTGCGCCGCAGCGGTTTCCCTGAAGAAGAAATTCGCAAGTACGTTAACGCGATCCGTCAAAACGCCCAGGCGGAAACCGAAGTTTCGCTCCGCGAACACTTTATCCTTGAACAGATCGCTGAAGAGCTTAAGTTGGAAGCGGATGCAGCGGACTATGAAAGCGAAATTGAGTTAATCGCGCAACAAAGCGATGAACCGGCGAGACGGGTTCGGGCTCGCTTGGAGAAAGCTGGCCAGATGGATGCACTTCGTAACCAAATTGTCGAGCGAAAGGTCATCGAATCGATTATTGCCGAAGCGAGCGTTAGCGAAGAAAAGGTAAAGCCGAAGCCAAGCAATGAGGACGAGTTCGCCGTGTTCCACAGCGTCGTCGCCGTGAAGGGCGCCGATATTCCTGAGGCTATGCACGATAATTCGTCAAACGATGACGCGATGAAGACACCGTCGAAGTCGAATGTGATCGGCTAGGGCATTTTCTTTTCAACATCGCCACGATTCTCCCATGCAGCCAAAACCCACCGATGTCGTCGTGACTGGCATCGGTGTGCTGGCGGCATGTGGGATTGGAGCGGATTCTTTTTGGCATTCAGTGCGGGATGGAAAAAGCGGAGTCCGGTCGCTTGAGCATCGCGACGACGGAGGCCCCAAGCCTCCTGCCGCCTGGCGCACCAGCGAAGCTGCGGGTTGTTGGGTTGGCGGCCCCATCGTTGGATTTGATGCGGCTCAGTTCGTTCGGCCGCGCAAGGCGCTGAAGGTGATGGGACGAGAGCTTCAGACCTCCTTTGCTGCGTCGCAGATGGCGATCGATCAAGCGGGAATTGCTGGGGCCATGGAGACGGGCCAACTTCAAACCGATCGCATCGCGACCGTGTTCGGCTCGCAAATGCTTTACGGGCCATCATCGGAACTTCTTGAGGCGGTCAAAAATAGTGGCGACGAAGCCCTGGTCTGCGACATCAAGCGGTTTGGTACGACCGCGATGCGCGACATCATGCCGCTTTGGATGCTGAAGTATTTGCCAAATATGGCTGCGTGCCATGTTGGGATCAGCCTTGGGGCGACCGGGCCCAATAACACCTTGGTCTCGGGCGATGTTTCGGCGACTGCTGCCTTGATCGAATCGGTCAGTGTACTGCGGCGCGGTGCTGCCGATACCGTCGTTTGTGGAGCGACCAGTTCGAGAATTGATGAAACCTATATGGTCTACCGCGGCGACGCGCCGATGCCGTTGGTCCCCAAAGATCTCGCTACCACTAGCCGTCCACACTCCGCTGCCCCAAGCGGCATCGTACTCGGCGAGGCTGCGGCGTCTCTCGTCGTCGAAACGCGAGCAACGGCGGAGCTTCGGTCTGCTTTGCCGCTAGCACGCATCACCGGGTACGCTTCTCGTTTTGGGAAACCTATGGACGGGACGCGTGGTTCAGCAGATGGAATTGCGTCAGCGATCCGCGGAGCACTGGATATGTCGAAACGACGTTCAGCCGAAATCGGATTGGTGGTCACTCATGGCACAGGAGATCCGGAAAGAGACGCCGCCGAGCGTGAAGCACTACTTAGCACGGTGCCCCATGCGATGCTTGTATCGCCCATCGCGGTAGCCGGCCACAGCGGCGCGGCGAGTGGCGCGTTGTACCTTGTCACGGCGGTACTGTCGCTCTTTCACGGAACGATTCCGCAAGCGCCGGATCATGGTCCGATTCATCCTGCGGTGGCTAGTCGCTTCGCAAATAGCCCAGAACCGCTAGACGGTCGCGCGGTACTAGTGATCACGCACACCAGCCACGGCGTGGCCAATGCGATCGTTTTAGATGCTGGTTAAGTGAAAAACCAAGCCTAAGGACATAGCACGGCGGGCGCCATCATCGTGGCTTAGGCGATGATGTCTTTGGCGACTTCACCGTACACATCGGTCAGACGGAAGTCTCTTCCGGAGTAGCGAAAAGTGAGTTGCTTGTGGTCGAGACCGAGCAAGTGCAAGATCGTCGCATGCAGGTCGTGGGTTCCAATCTTACCCTGCACCGAAGTGCCACCAAGCTCATCCGTTGCACCGTACCGCATCCCGCCTTTGACTCCGCCACCAGCCATCCACATCGAATAGCCCGTATTGTTATGGCGACGTCCATCGCCGCCGTTTGCTTGGTCCTGTGGACTACGGCCGAATTCACCTCCCCAAACGACGAGCGTATCCTTGAGCATGTCACGGTCCTTCAAGTCTTGTAATAACGCGGCGATGGGGCGGTCGATTGCTTTGCAATTATTCGATAGAGCCGACTTCAAGTCTTTGTGTTGATCCCAGCCGCCTTTGCTAACTTGAATGAATCGAACACCGGACTCCGCCAGTCGCCGAGCCATTAGGCATTGGGTACCGAAATCCTTGGTCGCGGGATTGTCGATCCCATAGCGCTCGCGAGAAGCCGCGTCTTCGGCATTCAGATCGAGCACAGACGGGACGGATGATTGCATCCGATAGGCGAGCTCGAACGACTGAATGACTCCATCGAGTTCTTGATTACCCGGATGTTTGTCCAGCAGGTCGCGATTCATCCCCTGGATCAAGTCGATCTGCTCTCGTTGTCTCGCCTGATTTAAATGGCGATTACGGATGTCGGCGATGCCTCCTGCGGCGAGATCGACGCGCGTGCCTTGAAACGAAGCTGGGAGGAACGATGATCCGTAGTTTTGCGCGCCGCCAAGGCCCGCCGGATTGATGGTCACGAATCCTGGCAAGTCTTGGCTTTCGGAGCCGAGACCGTAGGTAACCCATGAACCAAGCGAAGGTCGAACGAAATTAACACTTCCGGTATGGAGAGCGATCGTTGCTTGGGGGTGGGCAGCGTTGGAAGTGTGCATCCCATTTAGCAAGCAAAGATTATCAGCATGACGACTGAGCTCAGGGAACAGCGAGCTGATCGGGAGTCCGCTGTCGCCTTGGGGCGTGAATTCGAATTGCGGTGCGAGAAGTTTGCCGGCGCGTCCTTTGTCGCCCGAAGATGTTTTTCCTCCGTTCTGCTTTAACTCAGGCTTCCAGTCAAATGTATCGAGATGGCTAGGCCCACCTTGCATGAATAGGAAAATGACCCGTTTCGCCTTGGCCGGAAAATGTGACGGTTTGGGTTCAAGTGGGGATTGAAAGCTTGTCGCCGCGCGAACCAATTCGGCGTTGAGCGCCGCAAAAGCCATCCACCCAAATCCGGAAGCGGTATGCTGAAGCATGCCGCGACGAGTCAAAGGAGTGAAAGTGTTACGACAGGTATTCATGGTTTGGCATTTGTTGGAAATCATGGGATATAACGAAACTCAGCTGCAGAATAGAGCGCTTGAGTCAACGCGGACCAACTGCTTAATCGATCATCGCCAGACGCGACAAACTCCAGTGCCCTTTTGCTTTCCGCTTCGGTTGGGTATCGGCACAGCGCGTATGCATAGGCGAAACGGATTCGAGCTTGATCGTTCGGCAACGTTTGATCGAGGATGCGCTGCGCGGCACGCTTGGCTACATCGACAGAGAACGAACTGTTGAGCAAGAACAACGCTTGGGGGGCGACCGTCGTGACATCGCGTTGTCCGTTCACTTGATCAGGTTCAGCAAAGTCAAACACGGTAAACATGCCAGGCAACCGCGAACGGAACACAGGGAGATAGACACTTCGCACCGGTGTTGCGATCGGGTCAGCTGCTCCATTGCGCCGTCCTTTTTTCTCTGCTTTTGCAAGGTCACCGTCCACAGCAATATCAAAGGGCGCTCCGTCGGGACGATCACGATCCAGCATGCCCCCGGCAACAAGCAGTGAATCACGAATCGCTTCGGCTTCGAGCCGACGGAGGTTGGCTCGCCAATAGAGTCGATTGCTCTCATCCACTGCGGAATTGGAGGCAATGTCTTCGCCGCTGAGCCGATAGGTTCTGCTAAGTACGATGGCTCGGATAAGGGACTTCACCGACCAGCCATTTTTCATGAATCGATGGGCGAGATGATCCAGAAATTCCGGATGGCTTGGCAAGGCTCCGGAGGCGCCAAAGTTATCAACGGTTTCGACTAAACCTCTACCAAGAAGGTGTGCCCAAACACGATTCACCATGACTCTAGCCGTCAGAGGATGCTGGGGTGACGTGAGCCATTGCGCTAATTCCATTCGGCCACTGGAGTTGGTGGTCAAGGACGGAGTGGATTCAACGCGCAGAATGGTGGGAAATGCACGCGGCACCTTTTCGCCCTTAATGTCGGGCTCGCCCCGGACCCGCAGTTCAAGGTCAGTGATACGGCTATCGGTCACCGCCATGGCTAACTCTGCGTTAGGGTCGACCTTTGCCTGAGGCGGCGCGTAATTCTTGCCCTTGGGGTTCGCGGCGTTACCAGTTGAATCCGACGCGGTAAGCTTAAGGAGTTGGGCCCGCAGTTCGGCAGCTTCGTTTTTCAATGCGACGCGTCGCGCCCTCGCCGTTTTGTCGTCTTTCGCCTCAAGCTGAAGCTTTCGGAGACGCTCTCTCAATGAGGCAATCTTGGCGGGGTCAGGACTGTTGTTGACCGCTGGTCGAGAGTTTGCTGGCGAGTCTAAACGAGCGAGAAGGCTTGGTTGGTGGTACTCTTTGCTGCCTCCCTGGCGGTTTTGCTGGCCACTGAGTGTTTGGGTGCTCGCGAAGATACCCGCCATCGCGTAATAGTCGGTTTGAGCGATGGGATCAAATTTGTGGTCGTGGCACCGTGCGCAGGCGAGTGTAAGTCCCATCGTGGCACGGCCGAGTGTGTCCATTTGATCGTCGATGCGATCAAGCTGAAACTGATCTGCATCGCGTTCGTTCAAATCCATCGACCCCAATGCAAGCAAGCCGGTGGCGATGAGGTTTTCTTCTCGTTGCTTTTGATCCTTTGTTGGCAGTAAATCGCCCGCTATCTGCTCGGTGAGAAACTGGTTGTACGGCTTGTCTTCGTTGAAGGCATCGATCACATAGTTTCGATATCTCCATGCGAACGGGAACGGCACGTTGCGTGTCTTTCCAACCGAATCGGCATAACGAGCCACGTCGAGCCAATGTCGGCCCCATCTTTCACCAAAAGTCGGTGACCTAAGCAGGCGGTCAACTACCGTTGCGAACGCTTCATCGTCGGAAGCTGGGTCATGGACAAATGCACTTACCTCTTCGACCGACGGCGGCAGTCCGGTGAGATCGAGTGAGACGCGGCGAATCCATGCGAAACGGTCAGCGTCCGCTGTTGGTCGCAGGTTGGCCGCTTCTATTTTTTCGAGGATGAAGGCGTCGAGGTCGTCTCGTATCCAATTCACATCTTTGACGGGTGGTACCGCAGGTTCAGCGACCGGCTGGAAAGCCCAATGCTTTCGTCCTTTGTCCCAATCGATTCCCGCTGCCTTGGCGACGACCGCGCCCGTTCGGGGATCGGGAGCGCCCATCTCAATCCAATCTTCCAAGATGGCAATTTCGGCTTCGGAAAGCTTATAGTTGGGAGGCATCTGAAGCGAAGAATTTTCGTATCGGACAGTTTCGATCAGTAGGCTGGCATTCGGATCACCCGATTCGATCACCTCGCCTGAGTCACCACCGGCAAGCCAGCCCTCCTTCGAGTCCAGTAACAATCCACCCTTTAACTCCTTCGCATCGGAAGCGTGGCATTC
>JANOBM010000137.1:0-3111 GCA_031411655.1 Planctomycetaceae bacterium | reverse complement strand
ATCGCGAGCGGCCCAAACCAAAGACCGCCGCGCCCGCCGCCGCCAGCTAGCCAAACGCTAGCCGCACCGAACGCTTACATCCATACGACTCGACTCCATTCGTCGACGCGGCAGTACATGAAGTCTACCGCACTCTCATAGAAGCAGGAGTATTGGTGCTGGTCGTTATACTTGTGTTCCTTGGAAGCTGGCGAGCTACGCTTGTGCCTGCCACGACTGTGCCCGTCACAATCGTGGGCGCATTTGCATTTATGCATATGCTTGGATTTTCCGTCAATCTTCTGACACTCTTCGGGCTCGTGCTTGCGATTGGAATCGTGGTAGACGATGCAATCGTGATCGTTGAGGCGGTAACCCGCCATATCGAGCGTGGGCTTTCGCCTCGAGAAGCAACCCTTCGTGCCATGAAAGAGGTGACGGGACCTATCCTTGGAATCACGCTGGTATTGATGGCGGTCTTTATTCCCGCGTCGTTTCTACAAGGGACTACCGGACGAATGTACCAACAATTCGCCCTGACGATCGCCGCGACAGCACTTCTTTCCGCACTGAATGCCATCACGCTAAAACCTGTTCAGTCGGCAACTTGGCTAAGAGCGTCGAAGCCGCGAAGAAATTTTTTTAACCGTGCATTCAACAAGGCCTTTCAACTCGTCCAGACGATCTACGCTTCGACTATTCGCCGACTGGTCAAGATGCCTCTGCTTGTACTTTCACTGTCTGTACCATTGATGCTTCTCACCGCTTGGACTTTCTCGCGGCTGCCCTCCGGCTTCTTACCGGCTGACGATCAAGGATATGGCATCGTTGTCGTGCAGCTTCCCGATGCAGCATCGCTGGACCGTACGCGGAATGCTACGGACGAGGTGACAAAAGTGCTGGCAAAAACGCGAGGCGTAGAAACCTGGATGACACTCGGTGGGTTTTCTCTACTCGACGGCGCCAACGCACCAAATTCAGCAACCTTCTTTGTAATGTTCGAACCATTCGATGAAAGAAAAGGAAGAGCCGAATTGACCCAACAAGCGATCCTCGGCTCCCTTAACAATGATTTTCTCGCGATCCGCGACGCGAACGCGTTTGCCATCGCGCCTCCAGCCATCATCGGTCTAGGCGTGGCAGGAGGATTTGAGCTGCAGGTCGAGGACCGTGAAGGAGTCGGCTACGAAGAATCGCAAAAACATACAAATCGGCTACTTGAGATACTTCAAGGAGCTCCGGAAATCGGTTCTCTTTCCGCCTCCCTACGATCGGGTGTCCCGCAACTTGAGGCTGACATCAATCGGGAGAAGGTGCATCGACTGGGTTTGACGATGGAAGACGTGTTTGGCACCCTTCAGACCGCTCTCGGCTCAGTATATGTGAATGACTTCAACAAATTCGGCCGCACGTTCCAAGTTCGGGTGCAGGCCGACGCCGCTTATCGTGACCAGCCGAACGATATTCTCCGTCTTTCTGTACGCAACCGTCAGGGGTCTATGGTACCACTGGGCTCGGTGCTCACCGTCCGTGAATCATTCGGCCCCCAGTTTGTAAAAAGATACAACACTTATCCGACGATTTCAGTTTTTGGCTCCGCTCCACCTGGAAAGAGCTCTGGTCCAGCGATCGCCGCTATTGAACAAGCAGCAGGTAAGACGCTCCCACCGACGATGGGGCTAGAGTGGACTGGGTTGGCGTTTGAGGAACAGCGAGTAGGTGGCCAGTACATTGTGGTGATCGCATTCGCGTTGGTTATGGTGTACTTAGTGCTTGCCCCGCTTTATGAGAGCTGGGTTTTGCCATTTGCAGTTCTTTTGACAACTCCACTGGGGCTATTGGGAGTCGCCAGCGCAGCACTGTACGCTGGAGTCGAGTTCAATGTCTACGTCCAAATTGGTGCCGTACTAATCGTAGCGATTGCCAGCAAGAACGCGATTCTAATCGTTGAGTTCGCCCGCGATCTTCGGCTGGAAGGGAAATCGATCGCGGATGCTGCGATTGAGGCCGCGAGTGAACGACTCAGACCGGTCTTGATGACCTCAATCGCGTTCATCGCCGGTGTTGTCCCACTTGTGCTCGCAGAAGGTGCCGGTGCAGCAAGTCGCAGTTCGCTTGGTATCGCCGTGTTCGGCGGTATGATCACGTCGACCGTACTCGCAGTGTTTTTCGTACCGGTAGCATACGTAGTGGCTCAGCGAATCGATGAGATGTTCAGCAGAACGAAGCGAGGATTGTAATGCGACGATTGACCAATCGGTAAAAGCCTGCCGTTTTTCTAAACGGAATCAAAGCAATATACTTTGGTGCGATCCTGTCTTAGGTGGGTTAGCCCGACGTTCGGAGCGTTAAATCGCTGCATATTTCATGGGAAATACCACTCGCGTCGGCTGTTTTGCATAGATAGATCTGGGAGGGACGCTACTTCGACTCTCTCCAAGGTCTTTCTATGGAGCACGTTCATCGACGCTTATTCTCTCGATTCGTCGATAGTGAGTTCTTTAAGCGAGTCCAAACCGAGAGAATGGACTCCATCGTGGAAACAGGATGCCAAGCACTCGGTCAAGTAACTGCGGTTCAAGAGCGGCTACACGAAGAATGCCGCAAGACAAGCTCTGACGGCAAAACGTGCGCGGTGATGGGGCCTAGGATTACGCTCCTTACGAAAAATGACCAAGTCACGCTTAACAGCCTGTAACTGTTGTCCAAGCATGTGGGATCCGCTTGCGTGACCCGGCTTTGCACTGTTACTTGAGTTGCGCGACGTGGATTCCTGACGAATAATCTCGCGCATGCTGGATGTTACGAGAGGTCCGTTGGTTAGCAAAGAAGGACCCTCCCTTATTTCTCGATTCCTTTTCATCGATCTGCGATTGCGATTCTGTCATTTGACGAAAAGCAAGTGCCAACCCCGCTACAAGTGGAATCAAAGCTGCAAATTTCCGGACCTTTTCGATGCTCATTCCAGATCCTTGCAAGAACATGGATTGCGGCACCAAATATAATTCGATGTCGACTTCTGATAGAGTGTGAGATGCTAGTCGGCCCACACATGGTCCATCCGGGATTATCGTGGGTAGAGATCGAGTCCACCGCAGTAGAAATAGATCGCTGTCTTGAAGTTTTCACGAT
>JANOBM010000136.1:0-11549 GCA_031411655.1 Planctomycetaceae bacterium | reverse complement strand
ATCGTGAAAACTTCAAGACAGCGATCTATTTCTACTGCGGTGGACTCGATCTCTACCCACGATAATCCCGGATGGACCGCTTTTGTTTGCACGGGAAGTGGCGTGATCGGACGAGAATACCCTTGGATTTCCTGCCGCAGGGGAGTCTAGATAAACCATTTACTTCATCACGTTTTTTTTCATTAGAATGGGTAACTGTTGATCAGAATCGGGTGACTATCTTCCATTCGGTTGCCTTCCGTTCGATACGAGAAAGAAACACTGGGTAGCGATGTTTTTTATAGCTTGGGGAAAGACACGCTCATGCCTCGCGGTCGGTTTATTTGCGCTGTTCTTGGAGGGCGGTCAATACAACTTTGCGATTTGTTCCAGATCATGCGCCCAAACCATTGGCGGCTCAGGCGAATCAGAAACAGACAATGCCGGCCTCCCATTGACTCCGATATCGCAGGGAGACGGAACCTTTGAGATCGTTAACTTAAACGGTCAAACGATTTGGCAGGGGGCGAGACAAAAAGATGGATCTTCATCGCGATACATGTATTTTCGACTGCCTGACTTGAGTAATCCGATCATTGGGAATGCGTTTGTCGAAGTCGAGTACGTCGATATTGGTACTGGATCGATGACGCTTCAGTACAACGCTTCGTTAGGTCTCGGTGCGTATCATTCGGCCGAGATTGACCATGAGAATACACTCAGTGGTCGTGGTCTCTTGCGAACAGCCGTCTTTCAACTCAACCAACCTGATTTTCGCCAGGCTCAAAACAATGCTGCCGACCTGCGGCTCGTTGCCCCGGAAGGAAAAGTTCCACTGCATGTGGTGTCCGCTCATTTGTTTCGCCAGCCGACTATCCGATTTAAGAAATTGGACGCAAAAGATTGGATGTCGCCATACGTCGGGCAAACGCGAAACGACATCGATGCTAAATCGCTTCACCACAAAGTTCTGTGTGGATATCAGGGCTGGTTTCGCTGTCCGGGTGATCCGGCGGAGGGTGGCTGGGTCCACTGGAGTCGAGCGCGTGATCGAATTGCAAGTGACACGCTCACTTTCGAAATGTGGCCCGATATGAAGGATCTCACCGCCGAAGAAAAGTATCCAGCCACTGGCTTTGCTTATCCTGACGGCAGCCCTGCTGAACTTTTTAGTTCTGTGCATCAACGTACCATTGGTCGACACTTTGAATGGATGGAAAAGTACGGGCTCGACGGAGCGCTAGTGCAACGGTTTGTTCCTGAGTCAACCGGGGCTGATTCCGTTCGTGTGTTAGGTTATGCCGCGAAGGAGGCTCAACGAACGGGGCGAGTGTTTGCCGTAGAATATGACATGAGTGGCGTACCTACTGAGTCGCTTTTTGATCGAATCACTACCGATTGGAAGTGGCTCGTGGACGAAATGGGAATCACGAAAAATCCGCGGTACCTGCATCACAATGGCAAGCCCATACTTGGGGTATGGGGTTTCTATAGCGATCGATTCGACGGTGACCTAGCGAACAAGCTGATCGATTTTTTCAAGGCAGATGGGCCCTACCAAGTGACTTTGGTGGGTGGATGCCCATGGTCATGGCGAATGGAAAAGAACCCGGAGTGGGCACGTGCTTTTCGCCGCTTCGACATCATTAGCCCATGGAATGTCGGCAACGTGAAAAAGGTTGACGGTAACCTGTATGCTCAGGACGCAACGTGGGTCGAAGATATTCAGGAAGCAGGTCGACACGGTATGGGTTTTATGCCAGTCGTTTACCCGGGGTTTAGCTGGGACAACCTGCAACGAAAACCAGCCGGCTCGACGAATATTCCAAGGCTTGGGGGTGATTTCTATTGGCGGCAATTCGAGGCCGCGTCGGCGTTGGAAATTAGTTTCGTAAAAGTGGCAATGTTTGACGAAGTGGACGAGGGAACAGCGATTTTTAAAGTGAGTAATACGCCTCCACCCCAAGCCCATTTTTTGACGTACGAAGGGCTACCTCCCGACTGGTACCTTCGCACTACCGGACTGGGGAGCAAGCTGATCCGCGGCGATCGCGTGAATCGTGTCGAAGTATTCCGAGAATGAATGACTGGAGCTGGACGGGTACCATACCTCGGCGGGCGATCACAAAGCGAACTGGAATGCTTTGGCGATCAAGTGACGCCGTAGCGTTCCCTTGCTGGTCAACAGGTCTCTGCAATCGGCGAGCGGTTGTGGAAAGAAAATGACGTTCCGAGGACGTTGCCAATCGGGAAGGTCTGCAACAGCATTCATCACCATGCCCTGCCAGACGGTTTGCTCATGCGCGAGCGGGTTTTCCGCATCGATGTAAACGCATAGATGTCGATCGTGTGGGACCACCATTGCGTGCCGCACTCCCGCGATTCGTTGAACTCGCTGCTCGATGGGTAACGGAAAAACTTTCCGGCCGTTTGATAACGTAATGCGGTCGTCGACTCGTCCCAAGATTCGAAATTGACCATCGACCGGATCGACTTCAACGCAATCCCCGGTATCAAGCCAGCCATTGACGATCTTCTTTGACGTCGCTTCCTCATTGTCCCAGTATCCAACCATCACTCCGTCGCCTCGAACCCAAAGCTGACCGTTTTTATCTACCCGTGTCTCGCAACCGTCGACTGGTCGTCCGACATGACCCGCCCTTGCATTATCTGGCGTCGCTGAACAGACGACAGGTGAGGCTTCGGTTAACCCGTAGCCTTGAATCACTGTCACACCTTGACTGGTCAACGCATCGAATGCGGACGCCGCCAAAGCAGCACCTCCACAGCCGAGCATCCTTAGTCGTGATACCGCTTTAGATCGCGGAGCATGTCGTTGGAATTCATTTTCGACCAATCGATAAGCAAGGCTCGGAACAGTATTGAGAAGAGTGGGGGCCACTGCGGGCGCGAGTCGTTGAAAGCCCTCCCAACCAAGGTCGATTGCCAAAGTGCAGCCCGAAATCAACCATGTCATCACATCACAGGTTCGAGCATAGGCGTGCCAGATCGGCAAAACGGTAAGGCGAACATCGTCTCTCGTTTGAGGGGCTGCAGCAAGTTTAGCGTTTGCATTGCAAATCAAATTCTTTTGACTGAGCACCACGCCCTGCGGTTCGCCTGTCGTTCCGCTGGTAAAAAGTATCAACGCTGGATGCGCGTACTCGCGAGGTTGCAGTCGCCTACGAAAGGATCGCAACAAGGTTTCATTCGATCTCATTGCAAGGGTGGTGCCATCCGCTTCCAACCATCGGCCTTTAACTCGCTTGGCGACAGAGATTATTTCATTGGCTGGAGTCGTTGGGTCCAGCGGAACTTCGACGGTGCCAGCGATAAGTGACGCAATCGCTACAACCAAACCTTCGGTTCGATTTCCGTAGGTATGAACAACGCGATCACCACGGCAAAACCCAAGTTTCTCAAGCCGTTGAATCATCGATTCTGCGGCGCAAACGAGATCGATCCAAGAAAGAAGGGTGAAAGAAAGAGTTAGGTGAGGCCTGCCATTCACACCAAGTTTATTGTGATCAGAAAACGAAATCAGCGCGGACTGAAGGGGGGCCTCATCGATCCGCGCTGATAATACTTCTTGGCAATCCATGGACTCAACGTTTTGACTAGGCAGTCACGTTTAGCGATGCACGAAGTTTAGCTCCGTTGCCAGCCTGTCCAAACTGAGTCATGCGTGCCACACAGACTTGTTTCATCGCTTCACGTGCTGGCTTTAAATAGTCACGTGGATCGAACTTGGTTGGATCTTGGAAAAGAACTTTGCGAATCGCACCAGTAATGGCAAGTCGGCAATCGGTGTCAACATTGATTTTGCGCACACCACTCTTGATGCCTCGTTGTATTTCTTCCACGGGTACTCCATAAGTCTGCTTAATCGAACCGCCAAACTGGTTGATGATGTCTTGGAGTTCTTGAGGGACGCTACTGCTTCCGTGCATCACCAAGTGCGTGTTGGGGAGTTTGGCATGAATCTCCTCGATCCGACTCATTGCCAAGACTTCACCGGTTGGCTTTTTTGTGAATTTATAAGCCCCGTGGCTGGTTCCAATGGCAACAGCAAGAGCGTCAACGCCCGTTTCTTCAACAAATCGCGCCGCTTCATCCGGATCGGTGAGCAATTGGTCGTGACTTAAAACGCCCACGGCCCCATGGCCATCCTCTTGTTCTCCTTCGCCATGTTCCAGCGACCCCAAACAACCGAGTTCACCTTCCACTGAGACACCGCGAGCATGGGCCATGCGAACGACCTCCGCCGTAACCCTCACGTTATATTCGTAAGATGCAGGTGACTTCCCATCGGCTTCGAGTGAGCCATCCATCATGACACTTGTGAAACCGTTTTCGATTGCCGACAAACACGTCTCCGGGCTGTTTCCGTGATCTTGGTGCATGACCGTCGGAATATGGGGATAAAGCTCACTGGCGGCGAGCATTAAGTGACGAAGGTACGCGTCTTGGGAATAGGACCTCGCTCCACGCGACGCTTGCACGATCACCGGTGAATCCGTCTCCTCCGCTGCCATCATGATCGCCTGGATCTGTTCCATGTTATTCACATTGAACGCGGCTACACCGTAGTTGTTTTCGGCGGCATGATCGAGAACAACGCGAAGCGGGACGAGGACCATTACAAGTTCCTAAATGATCGAGTGTCGATAGAAGATTTCGAGTGAAACGAGATTATGCCAGCAGCGGTGCCGGTCGCAAGGGTCGAAGGTCGGAAGGGCAGAGGGGATCGAGCCAACCCTATTCACTGGCAGATCGGATTCCCTTAACGCGGCACGAAAACGGCGCCATTGCGGTTATCCAGCGGAAACCGTGCGGTATTTGGGCGGTAAAACCGTATCGAAATCATGCCCCCTTCATTCGCGACTTGGCTTCTAAGCCCAGGCGAAGGGTTTCGATGATTTCATCGACGTCATAAACACAGCCGCCCCAAGCACCGCCCCCAACTTGTTGCAATGCCGCCCATAACCGAGTGTCGTCGGGGAGCCCACTGTCGGGCGCCAAATCGGGATGCTGGTGGCGAGTTTGCAATAGTCGGACGGCATCCTCACTCGTCAAAGGGATCGGCTTACCGCTTTCGCCTGCGGCAGCCACCAAATCGACGGAACCAACCATCGAATTGCGATCGACTTCGATGCGAATCAAATCTCCATCGCGTACTTTCCCGATCGGTCCACCAGCAAGTGCCTCGGGTCCGACGTGACCGATGCAAGCGCCGGTGCTGACACCCGAAAAACGTGCGTCCGTGACGAGCGCGACTTCCTTACCCCATTTTAAGAATTTCAGTGCCGACGTGATTTGATAGGTTTCCTCCATTCCACAACCCAGAGGGCCTCGCCCAATCAATACCATCACGTCGCCCGGATTGATCGGGCGGTCTGTTTGGCCTTTCACCGCTGCGATCGCGGCGCGCTCGCTGGTGAAGACGCGAGCAGGCCCAGTCTTGCGGTAAACTCCATCGGCATCGACCACTGTCGGATCGATCGATGTCGCTTTGATCACTGATCCTTCGGGGCAAAGATTTCCAGCAGGAAAGCAGACCGTGCTGGTCATCCCCATCGCTTTTGCTTTCGGGGGTGGCATGATGACGTCATTAGGATCGACGCCGTCACTTTCACGAAGTCGTTCACGACAGACTTGCCGTCGCTCGCTTGTAGGCCAAGCGTCAAGAATCTCGTTCCAGGTCTTGCCGCTCGCAGTGAATGCATCGCCTTTCCAGAGTCCGAGTTCTCTTAAGTGCCATGCGACTTCCGGGACACCACCAGCAAGGAATAACCTCACCGTCGGATGCCCAACGGGCCCATTGGGAAGGCAGTCAACGATTCGCGAAACAGCGGCGTTCGCTTTCCGAAAGGCCTCAGCATCGGGGCGCTTAAGCCCTGCGGCAGCAGCGATGGCTGGAATATGGATCAACAGGTTGGTACTTCCGCCGATGGCCGCATGCATGATCATCGAATTCCACACCGCATCGTCGGTGACGATGTCGCGCAGGGTCCGCTTCTCAGCAACCAGTCTCGCTGCCGCAAGCGCGCTGTCTTTGGCTAAGCGCAGCCAAACCGGTTGACCGCTAGGTGCCAGTGCTGCATGGGGTACCGTCAACCCGAGTGCTTCGGCGACGACTTGGGCGGTCGCTGCCGTTCCAAGGAATTGACATCCGCCACCAGGCGTCCCACAGGCGCGACAACCCTCCAGTGAAGCCTGCTCCAGGGTGATCTCTCCATGAGAGTATCGTGCCCCAATGGTTTGTACTTTTCCTGCATCTTCGCCTACGGTGGGCGGCAATGTTACACCACCTGGTACCAGCACGGACGGCAGGTCAGGGCAACCACACAAGGCGAGCATCATTGCAGGAAGGCCTTTGTCACAAGTCGCGACGCCGATCACTGCCTTGCGGCGTGGAAGAGAGCGTATCAATCGACGGAGGACAATCGCGGCATCATTGCGATACGGCAAACTGTCAAACATGCCCTTCGTGCCTTGTGTTCGCCCATCGCAAGGGTCGCTGCAAAAAGCCGCATAGGGAACGCCATCGAGATCGCTTATGGTCCGCGCGGCTTCCTGAACCAGCAACCCAACTTCCCAGTGGCCGGTGTGATAGCCGAGAGCGATTGGGGTGCCGTCGTGAGCGCGGACCCCTCCCTGAGTACTGAGAATCAAGTACTGGTCCCCGAGCAATTTTTTAGGGTCCCACCCCATCCCCGCGCTTTGCGTTAGCCCAAACAGATCGCCGCTCGACCAGTCTCGCAGCATTTCATCCGAAAGCGGCAAGCTTCCCGCCGGTCCCGAACCGTGGGTGGCGAGGGTGGCGACGTCGGGGACCGGAAGGTAATCAACTTCTTGGCGAGCAACTGGCACAGTTATCACGGTCGCAGGTGGAATGTGGCGACCGGAGATCCTCAAGCCGTCGCAGTGACTAACTCGAACGCCGATCGCTTAAGGCGTGCAAGACATAGTACAGCAAGGTCATCACCGATTGCAGTGTCGCAGCAACATAAGTCAGCGCCGCAGCGTTTAGCACCCTACTGATATAGTACGAGTCATTGTCGGAGATCATTCCTAAGGCGACGAGCTGCTTTTTCGCTCGTGCAGAAGCATCGAATTCCACCGGCAGATTGACGAGCTGGAAAAAAACAACTGCTGAAAAGAGTATAATCCCCGCCCAAAGCAGCGGTTTGAAAGACATAGCGACGCCGATCATCAGCAAGAATCCGCTGATGTTGGACCCGAAACTCGCCGCGGGAACGGCAAGATTACGAATGACCAGCGGTGCATACCGCTGGGCATCTTGAAACGCGTGTCCGGCCTCATGGCAGGCAACGCCAAGCGCCGACATCGAACGGCCATCGTAAACGTCGGAACTCAGTCGCAATACTTTTGCACTTGGATCATAGTGGTCAGACAGATGCCCTGGAACTCGCTCGATACCAACCGAGTGCAACCCAGAAGAGTCGAGCATGCGTCGAGCGGCCTGAGCACCAGTCATACTGGCAGGCACGCGGCTCATCTCGGCGAAAGCCGATTTCACCCGCCATTGAGCGTAGAGGCTCAATAAAAACGGAGGAATCATGAACAACAATATACCTAAGCCCATTTTTTGATCCGTTAGTTAGCTCGTTCATTCTTACACAGATTGGCAGCCCACCTGCCCCGGCAGTACAACCAAGGTCTGAGTAGGCAACCAGCGTGCCGAAAAGGCGACTTTACCTATTTTCGAGTGACTTCTTTGCGTCCCCTCAAAACAAATCGCAACATCGTTTCCCTCCTATTCGTTGGGGTCGCCGGATTATTGGTTGGTTGCCCGGTCGGCCAGGATTTTGACGCCCAAATCCATGGCGAGGTGGAAACGGTAGCGCTTCCCGACCTGTCAGCAGAAACTGCAGCGGGAGTTACCGATTGGACGAAACTGCGGGGGCGTTTAGATTCGGTTCTTGCGAGCAATCAGGAGTCGCGGCGGCTTTCCAACGATGTTCAAGGCGCTTGGCAAATCTTGCACGGCGTTTTGGCCTATGGCATGGAATTCAAAATCCAAACGTCCGAAGGAATGGTTCCTGCTGTTGAGTATTTGCTCCGCGGAGGCAGCGTGAAAGGTTTCACTCTCCGTTCCGGTGACCGCTTCGACATGGTTGAAAATCGATCAGTTAGCGTTACCGACGATCCGACACTCAACCGGGGCATTCGCGCCGACCTTGATCCAGGAACCAAATTAGGGCAAGGTCACCGCGACCAGTGGCTAGCCTACCTTGCGTCGTGCCACCTACCCATCGATCAGGTTGTGCAAACACTCGATGGCCCTCGACGCGTTGATGCGTGGCTTCGCCAGATCGAGTGGGACGTGCCACTCAACTTTGAACAGGAGTACAGTTGGACATTGATGGCGCTCGTTCCCTACCGCGAAACGTCGCATCGCTGGACCGCTCGTGATGGACAGGATTACAGTATTGAAACCTTGCTCGCTTCGGAGGTGGATCGCTTTTCACCTGAAAGTGCATGCGGTGGTTCGCATCGCTTATTTGCCATTGCGACAGCGCTAAACAAACGCAAAGCCGAAGGCAAAGCGATTGACGGCATTTGGGAAACCGCACAGGAGATGGTCGACTTAGCGATCGAGCAAGCGATCGAATATCAAAATTCAGACGGAACTTTTTCCAGCAATTACTTCGAACGCCCGGGTTGGACGCGCGATTTGTCAGCGGAATTGGGCTCGACAGGTCACACACTCGAATTCATCGTATTGGCCGGCACCGACGAACAGATTTCTGATCCATCGGTGGTTCGTGCAGCGGAAGCGGTGTGCCGTATTCTCGAACAAACAAGTCATCTCGATTTGGAGTGTGGGGCACTCTATCACGCCCTCAGTGGTCTTCGGATCTATCGCAGTCGACTCACGCGGATTTCAGCGGATCGAGCACTTTGACGTGTGGGCATGCTGGGACGTGTTGGCATATCGGGACGTGTTGGCATATTGGAACGAACGCTGAGCTAGATCCCCCATGCGAGACGCCTGGGTCAACGAAGTGGCATCGAGGGTTGCCATTAACCACAGGGACCGACGCTCTAATCACCGTTGGTCACGTGACCGAAAGATGTCGCTGAAGCGGCTTCACAGGCTCGTTTGTAAGCGACCGGGAGAGGTGTTTTCAAAAGGTCGCCCTCACGAAGATAAGAGTAGACCTCGCCATAATGCTTCACTTCGGTTTGCGAGATGCGTGTCATAATGTGCCACGGCCGGAGGTCGCTCGACTTGGCTAACCCGATCGCGCCAAGCATCTCACACAGGCTCTCGATCGTCTCTCGATGGAAATTCGCGACTCTCGTCGACTTGAGGCGAGGAACCAAGCCCGCCATGAGGTTTGGGTTTTGTGTTGCAACTCCTACTGGGCATTCGTTGCTATTGCATTTGAGTGCTTGGATGCAACCGAGCGCAAGCATCATCCCACGAGCCGAATTGCAGGCGTCCGCCCCGAGCGCCAATCGCTTCACCATGCCGAAACCAGAGGTGACCTTACCGCTGGCAAGGATCCGGATTTTCTTTCTTAATGCAAAGCCTTCCAGGGCGTTGTGAACGAAAATAAGGCCATCGAATAATGGGGCACCGATATGATTAGAGAACTCAAGTGGGGCCGCGCCCGTGCCGCCTTCGCCTCCGTCGACGGTGATGAAGTCCGGCGTAATTCCTGTTTCTACCATCGCTTTGCAGACTGCGAGGAACTCCCGTCGCTTTCCTACACAAAGTTTAAATCCAATTGGTTTGCCGTCGCTTAATTCGCGAAGTTTGCCGATGAATTCAAGCAATTCAACCGGAGTGGAAAAAGCGGAGTGGCCTGGCGGTGACAAGACATCCTGTCCCATTGGTACCTTGCGAATCTCGGCGATCTCACGAGTCAACTTTGCAGCCGGCAGGATACCGCCATGGCCAGGTTTAGCGCCCTGAGAGAGCTTGAGTTCGATCATTTTCACCTGCTCGTCGGTTGCCGCTTCGCGAAATAGCGGCGCACAAAAAGTGCCGTCGGAATTTCGGCAACCAAAGTAGCCCGTTCCAATTTGCCAGATTAGGTCACCGCCGCCCTCGCGATGGTATCGACTGATCCCTCCTTCGCCCGTGTTGTGCGCGAATTTGCCAATCGCGGCGCCTTTGCTCAGCGCGAGGATCGCATTTTGGCTCAGCGACCCAAAGCTCATCGCAGAGATATTCAGCAGACTGGAACTATACGGTTTCTTGCATTGATCGCCGCCGATCCATATTCGCATCTCTTCGGCGACGTGCTGGACTGGGACCATGGAATGATTCACCCACTCGTAACCTGGCTCATAGAGATCCATCTTCGTTCCGAAAGGGATCGTATCGCGATCTCCTTTGGCGCGCTGGTAGACGAGTGATCGTTGATCGCGATCGAACGGAACGCCGCTGGTATCGCTTTCAATGAAGTACTGATGGATCTCCGGGCGGATCAGCTCAAAGAAATAACGCAGGTGTCCAAGCACGGGGAAATTTCGCGGGATGGATCGCTTTTCTTGGAAGAAATCGTAGAAGCCCAAACCGATCAGCGGCCCCAACACGACCCACGCCCAAAGCAACTGAGGCATGAGGAACACAAGCACGAGCGACAAGAGAACTACGACTGCGACAAAACGGAGAAAGGCGTTTCTCATCGAGCCATCGTTTACAGAAGAGAGTGAATTGCCGACTCTTGAATGTCAACTCATGGGAGAGCGAACGACAAGTTATAGCGATTCCTCTTACTGCCGGAAGCCATTTGCCACCGACAAAGGCTTTTGCCAACACCGACGCGTCGACCCTGCTCGACGACCTGCGGATTCAGGTCGCAGCGACAAACGCTTTTGCTTACTGCATCGTCATCACCGAGCCGGGCGAAAACGTCACGCCAGGCTGGGCGTTATACGGTACGGCTGGAGGGTTCACGTTGGACGGGATCGCGTAAAACGGCAGTCCTGCGGTTGGTGGGGCAAGCGACGTGTTCGTGGACTGGACAACACTGGGCGGAAGATAGGAAGTAGCCGGTTCGATACCGCGATAACCTGATTGCACCACCGCACCGGGATTTTGCCCGTACGCCGGTCCAATCGTGCTCGGTACACCGATCACCGGACGGTCCGCCCCGTAAGGCACACCGTAGGTAGGGGAAGCATAACTGGGAGGATAGTTCGTCGTGTACGAGGCACTTGGTACGAGGGTAATGGGAGCAAGGGTCGCGGGAGCAAGGGTAGCGGGAGCAAGGGTAGCGGGTGCAAGCACGGGCACGTATGTCGTTCGCCATCCGAACAAACCGCTGCGCACGGGAATGACGCCGATGACCGGCGAAGTCACAACGGGTGATGTCGCCACAGGCGGAGCGTAGTAGGCTTGGTAAACGGTTGGCGCTGCCGATGCGGGCACCAGGACCGGTGCACCGTAATAGCTTGTCACGACCTGAGCGTTGGCATTATCTAGGTGCACGGGTGTTTTCCTCGGGTTGGGACGGGACACACACGCGTGGATTATCTTAGAAAGCGACATCGGAGCAGAGCTGGAATAGGTTTGGTGAAATCAGCGC
>JANOBM010000135.1:0-1905 GCA_031411655.1 Planctomycetaceae bacterium | reverse complement strand
CAAGGTGCCTATGCGGGCCTCACGGTCGCGGATCTTGAAGTTAACAATTTCACGATGCTCAATGGATCGAGTGCTGCCATCACTGCTTCGGCCGTTCCTGGCGACGGACTAGGTGACAGCTTCGTGATGAACGTGACCGGCATAAATGGTGGCGGTGCGAATGCGGTTGGATTGACGTTCTCGCCACTGGACTTCAACCTCTGGCACCCGACGATGCAGCGTAGCGATGACGCAGGTCACGGGGTGAATGCGGCCCCGGATGCAACTCGTGCGCCCGGCGCAGAGGACTATACCGTGCCGTCTGCCGATGTCGATCGAACGACTAACCAGGGAGCTGGCGGTGCGAGTTTCAAGTTTGGATTTGAACCTTGGGTAGCGAATCCAGGCGCAGGCAGTTTGTCCTATTTGACCTACGATCCGGCGGTCAATGCACAACTGGGGATTTTGACGTCTGCGTTCCACGCTGACTTAAGCAGTAATCCGAATATTCGCAACACCTACAATATGCCAGCCGGTGGCCTAGGTACGTTGACGACCAATGGATTTAGCCTAACGGGCTCAGTCGCTTCCGATCGTCCCGTTCTTTATTTCAATTACTTCCTGAACACGGAAGGGCATGGCGGTTCTTCCGTCGGATCCAATGGCAATGACCCGTTCCGTGACAGTGCTCGCGTTTACGCATCCCGCAATGGCGGCACCACATGGGAACTCGTCGCCACGAACAGCTCACTGTTAAGTGCGGCCGACCCGACAAGTGCTCCAGGTACTGCCGAACTTCCGGGTTTCCTTTCGCACCTTTCGGATGCAGGGTTGAACAGCGCGACTCCACGAGCACAAAACAGGCAGATTGTGCAAGAGTTGATGGACAACTCTGGGCAATGGCGGCAAGCACGTGTTGATATGTCAACCTTTGCCGGGGAAGCCAATGTCCTCTTGCGAGTTGACTTTACCACGGCCGGCGCATTTGACACCGATGCGACTCTGGGAACAACCAATACCAATTTTGGTGAGTTCATGGCTTCTGGCGGGTCGCCACGATCGATCCGCAGCACGGCGAATAACTTCGAAGGGTTCTACGTCGACGATTTTATCGTTGGATACGCAGAACGCGGTGAAATGGTTACAGGTACAAACCCCGATGTCGGTATTACGAATTTGTTTGGCGGCGGTGCGCGGACCAGCGACAACGACCCTGGTGCCTTTCCAGATGTAGTCAATGGTGCCTACCAAATCGAAGTTCGTCGTACCGATGAATACGGAGTCTTAACCGATACGGGGGTGGTTGTCGGTTCAACGTTTGATACGAACGACCGACACGTTAACGAAGCATCCCAAACGGCCGCGATTTCCTTTGAACCGTCCACGACTGTCCCTAGTTTGGTTCCCGTGGACACGACTCTGCTGGGCGTGACAATTCCGGCAATCGCAATCGCTCCTTGGTCCGTAAGCTCTACCACACCGTTTACAGGTACGCGGAATTTGCAGTCGGGTACCGTTAATGCCACAACACGACCGGTATCGATTTTCCAGGCCACGCGAGCGGAACTTGGTTCGGCGACGAATACGGCAGGTGTCATTCGATTTGCGTACAGCGTCAACTCGGCGTTGAACCTTCATGGACTCCGATTCTTCATCGACGGCGTCCCCCAGACTCTCAATTTCGTCTCTGGCGACGATGTTGCAGAGGATCCAACGCTCGCGTCGGGAGACACCGGATACCAGATCGCGCAGTTCGGTTTTGGATCAGGCAATCCAACGTTTACTTGGGTCTATGACTTCACAGATCCCGCTCTCGCTCAAGGATTGAACCGAGCGTTCATCGATGACATCCAGCTTCTCCAAGGCGGAACCGGCCTTCTGGCTGATCGCAATCGCGAGCGTCCGCAAGGCATTTTCATCGTTGAT
>JANOBM010000134.1:0-6885 GCA_031411655.1 Planctomycetaceae bacterium | reverse complement strand
GGACGAGGCCAACGAAATTGTGGGTATATCGAAAACGGCCAGAGACATCACCGAGAAGAAGGAATCCGAAAAGCGAGTTTAAGTAGATTGGCTCCTGCGGTAGATTTAAGCTGATTTCATGCTCGCCACGTTCGATAAGTGGCTGGCACATCTCAATCGCATGATGAATGATCGAGGCCAATTCCACACGCTGTCGGCGAAGCTCTACCTTGTTCCGGCTAATCCGGCTGATGTCCAACAGATCATCGACCAATCGCACCATTTGCTTCAATTGACGTTCCATCATGTCGCGAGCATGATCACCCGCTTCGCCGCCGCCGCCCACCAATCGCATGAGTTGAAGTCCGTTTCGAATCGGTGCTAACGGATTACGAAGCTCATGGGCGAGTGTGGCTAAAAACTCATCCTTTCGGCGATCTGCTTCCGACAACTGTGCCGTGAGTTCTCGCAAATCCTCTGCGATTTTCCTTTGTTCGGTCACATCCGTATTTGTCCCAAAGAATCGCGCGACGTTACCCCTCTCATCACGGATGACAGTCATGCGGGAAAGAAACCAGCGGTAGTCACCGTCAGTGCTTCGAATCGGGAACGTGTCCTCCCACTCGCGACCTTCTCGAAAGTGACGTTGAAGCTTTTCCGTTACGCGATCAGCGTAATCGGGGTGATAGACCGATGGAGAGCATGGGCCCTCGCCTTGAATCAGCGAGGTGCCGGTATAACTCAGCCAAGCTTGGTTAAGCCAACGGACATTTCCATCTCCGTCCGCCATCCAAGCCAGTTGTGGAATGTTATCGGCAATGGCACGAAACCGTTGTTCACTTTCGTGGATCGCCTCTTCGGCTTGCTTGCGTTCGATAACGATGGCTGCAAGGTGAGTAGCGCGACCGATCAATTTGCAGTCCGTTGCACTAGGCGTGTGCGGACTCGCGTAGTACATCGCTGCCGTGCCCAACAGTTTTCCCTGACTGGACAGGATAGGCGTGGAACAACATGCCCCCAGGCCGTGGCAAGCCGCCAAGTCTTTGTAATCGGCCCACAGCGGATCGGACGAAATGTCGGTTACAAAAACCGGTTGCTTGAGAAACGCAGCAGTTCCACACGATCCGACCTGCGCACCGATTTTTACGCCATGGATGGCTTGGCAGTAATCTTGGGGAAGACTGGGTGCAGCGCCGTGGATTAACTTTTCCCCGGATTCATTCAGCAGTAGGATCGAACCACGCATCTGGTCGCTCGACTGGGCCTCGGTTTCTCGCACAAGAGTATCGAGTATCACTGGTAACGGAGCCCCCTTCGCGATCAGCTCGAAGACTCGCTTTTCAGCCGCTTCTGCCGCCTCTACCTGCCTTCTTTCCGTGACGTCGCGTGTGATTCCTGTTACGGCTTCCACTTCACCGTTTTCGCCAAACACGGGCGCAAAGATGTAATCGTAAATACGTCGCCCGTTTGTTCCGACGAAGGGCACCTCGCCCCGGATCGGTTCACCGGAAGATATAACGCTCTCCAGCTCGCGGTCATGCATCTCGGCATGCCAGGGCTCGTAGCCCAACTCCAAACAGTTTTTTCCGATTGCATCCGCTGTTGTCCGCCCCCACATTTTCAGCAGTGCAGCATTGGCATACGTGAATCGATGGTTTAAATCAAAGATGTAAACGAGATCGAGAGTTGTCGATAATATGGAGTCGTAGAGTCGCCACTGCTTCTCAAATTCGGCAGTCGTTTTGGCAAGTGCCTCTTCCGCTCGAATCCGTTCCACGCAGGACCAGAAGCGGCTTGTTATTTCCTGCAATGTGTCGATTTCGTCTTCACGCCAATTCGACGGCTCCGAACGATTGACACCAAGCTCGAACCGCCATTTGCCGTCTTGAATAATGGGTATGCAAACACAAGAGCCAACACCTAGCTTTGACAGGCCATCGGTGTCCGCGCGAGCGTCTTTGGCTACATCGAAAACGATAAAAGTTTTTCCAGCACGGCTAGTGTTCTGAAAATCTTCCGAAAATAAATCGAGTAATCGGTGAACGCCGACAATGCTTTGAACATTTTCACTCGTCCAATCATGTGTCACGACGCCAAGGCCTGCCGAATCGTCAATCTCTGCAAACACGCATCTCGCAAGGTTAAAATGGGAACCAATCTTGGCTCCGACGATTCGCATGATGTCGTCGACGCTTCTCAGCCTCGCGAGATCTTGATTGACAGAGGCCAGCAACGCTAGATTCGCTTCGGCCCTTTTGCGTTCGGTGATGTCTGCTCGGATAGCGACGTACTGTCGTGGCTTACCATCGTTGTCAAGAAAGGGAACGATGGTCGTCGCAACCCAATAGAAAGAACCATCCTTCGCTCGATTCTTGATTTCGCCCTGCCAAACTTTGCCGCTTGTGATGGTGGACCATAATCCACCGATGAACTCTTTGGTGTGAAAGCCTGAGTTGATGATTCGATGATCGCGGCCGATCAGCTCTTCACGCGAATACTGCGATATCGCACAAAACTTATCGTTCACAAACGTAATACGGCCCCGTGGATCGGTGATCGCAACAATGGCGTGTTCGTCCAAAGCAGCTTTCAAGTCACTTATTTCTTTCAATGATTCTACTAATTGGGCATTTTCCAGGCGGCCCCGACGCAGTTCAGCCAACTCGTCTTGTAGATGCTCCGCCGTTGCACAAGCGTTTGACTCTGGGTCACGGACTACGCAGTTGGCTAAAGCTTCTTGAATCGAAAGTAACGCAACGATGTCGTCTTCAAATTTCAATTCGGGGTGAACCTTGGTCCAGAAGTGTGCAGTGCGCACAAACGCGATGAAAACCAAGAAGTGCTGGAACGTGGCCGGGTCGAATAAACGCCGGAGAACCTCAAGGCAATTGGATGCTTGGGGTGACTGAAGAAAGACGTGCGTCGCGCACGAAAATAACGCCCCTTCCGCAGGCGAATTTGAATCCGGCATCGCTTCCAACGGTGACTCCGCCCGCTGCAAAATCGCGATCTCCACATCAAGGTCCTCGCCCCGCGGTAACGGTCGTTGAAGGAGGCGAATGATTTGTTCCACGGATTCAGGGGAACTGGTGACGTCACCCGACGGACACCCTAACCCTGCAAGGAAACCGATATGGCGGGCGATGCAGTAGCGAACGTCACAGAACCTTGAAAGGTAGACAAATAATCGCTCCTTGAAGACCGAGGGAAGCGGATTGTCCAAGTAGGCGAACTTGGCGAAGCCCCACAGGTTCTCCGTGATTTCCGGTGCTTCAGGTCCCATCCGGAAGAAATTGGGAACCACACCAAAGCGGGTACTCACGTCACCGTGCAATGTGGGAGCGACCGGGTCACGGCTTTTCATCTCTTAACTCTCTCCCAAAATCGACCCAAGCGAAGAGAGAATCTTTTGCATGGATACGAATGGACGTTAATGTCGCGTTGCTATGGTTAAAGATAAGCGGCTACTTCGGCAACTCACGATAGTGTTGCCGGCTTCCTGTCTCGCGCCATTCGATAGTTACAGAAATGATATCACCGTTAACTTGGTGGAGTAGGCGTAGAGAGGAGCCACCTGAGTTACTCCGGCACCGTTTTATTGATGGACGATGGTCGTTAGCGCTGCGCTACTGAGTTCTTAACGCAGTGTCGTGTATTTTGCTGGATGCCAATCAACCACAATGGTTCCGAATGGTCCAGTGGCGAAGTAATTTCTCGGTGCTCGGGTCCCATGGTGATGCGTACTCCGAGCCGGATGACTCGGTGACATTTGCGAAGTAAACTGTGCGAGGCTTTCCATCGCGTTGGCAATCGATCAGGCCAAGAGTTAGCGCACGCCTTTATGAATTACTGATCATTTGTCTGTTCACCCAACGACTTCAATCAAACTAAAATGTCTCGATTTGCCATTTGTAACGAAACGTTTGGCGATTGGCCGCTTGAAAAGGCGCTCAAAATGGCCGCGCAGTTGGGCTATACAGGCTGGGAAGTAGCCCCCTTCATGTTAAATACCGATGTGCGAATGATTTCGCGATCGGAAAGGGCTGACTATCGCGCAGCGGTCGAAAATGCTGGGATGAAGGTGATCGGTTTGCATTGGTTGCTTGCCAAAACAACGGGCTTTCATTTAACGACGCCTGACCCTGAAGTCCGCAAGGCGACTGCGTCCTATATGCGTGAGTTGATACGCCTTTGCGCCGATCTGGGTGGCGACGTGATGGTTCTTGGTAGCCCATTGCAGCGGAACCGTCCCGAAGGCGTTTCGACGGATCAAGCCTATGTGCATACGGCTGAGATTCTGAACTCGATTAGCGATTGTCTTGAAGAGCACCATGTACGCCTCGCGCTCGAACCGCTCGGTCCGCAAGAAGGGAATTACCTGAATACCGCTGATGAGGCGAGGATACTAAAGCAAAGGTTGCCAAGCGATCATATCGGGCTTCATTTAGACGTTAAGGCGATGACCGCAGAGCCCGAGCCGATCGTTGACATCATCCGCAAACATGCTGATTGGTTGTTCCATTTTCATGCGAACGACCCCAATCGGCGAGGCCCTGGGATGGGAGACGTTTCGTTCCCTGAAATCCTAAGGACGCTCGATGAAGTCGGTTACGATGGCTGGCTGAGTGTAGAAGTGTTTGACTACTCGTTGGGGCCAGAACGTTTGGCCACAGACAGCATCGCGACGCTTAAACGCGGTTATTGATGTTCCATTACGTGGTGCTGCATCATCGAGCTATGCCTGGCCAACCGCTTCCACGAGGTGGAAGTGATCACTTTGACTGGATGTTTGAAGCGGGCGGCTCGCTGCGAACCTGGGCAACGCTGAGCCACCCCGGTTTCGACTGTGACGCTTCTCTATCGGCCGACCGCTTAGCCGATCACCGCCGCGAATACCTCCATTACGAAGGTGCCATTTCAAATGATCGTGGCACCGTTCACCAAGTTGAACGAGGCCAGTTTCAAGTGATGTTCGAATCGCCGGATTGTTGGGTACTAAGCGTTGGGGGCGATCGCCTCGCAACGCTTACGTTTCAACGGACGCGGGCGGAAGGTGACGGTACTGATTGGCAATTGTCGGTTCGCCGCGAGCGAACCGAGGCGAGTTGATAGACCACTCCACGTGGCCGATACACATGCCACGCTTCGGGACCGGTATGACCTGCGAGCAATACCTGGCCGGAAAGAAGCTGAAAAGACTCGACAATGACAGGCGTCTTTTTGTATCTCGGATGATCACTTGGTACCGTAACTAAAGCGACGGGGCCCTTCTCATCCATGTCCCAAACTACTTTTATGTCTCCCTTGGCGGCCTCGGTTGAGATTCCTCTTAGAAAGCTTTGAAGGGGCAATGGCAACGAGCCTGCGCGGAGGTTCTCAATGCGGAGTGCGATCACGTTCGCATGTTCGGTTAAAGCGACTTTGATCTCGAAAGAGACAACCGTATCAATATGCTTGCTCTTGTAAGTGGCAGCAGCAAGTACTCGGTCGTCCTCAATCACAATTCGTGGGTCCGCGACGCCAACAGGCAGTACCTTCGGGAACTCCTTCGGTAGCTGCTCAACCAGCCAGGCATTGATCTGCTCCTCGGAAAACACCGCTTGCCACGAACCCAAATTGGCAACCGCACCCTGAAGCTCGCTCACATCGTGTTCTAACTCTTTACTCGCCGCCGCAAGGTCCGCAGGCATGCGCTTTTTTGCCTGAACATAGAAGTCGGGGACTTGTTGTGTTTTTCGAACGGCCCACCATGCACTCCCTCCGCCGACTCCTGCGAGGATTGCGACAATGACGAACGCGGTTTTGATCGATCGTTTCATTCGTCCCCTCGACGAAGTTTCATTTCAAAATCGGAGCTTCTTTGGTAACCAACTGCGGAGTCGATCGGCTACTCCGGGAGTTGCCGATGGCGATTCTTGACTTTTGTTCTTCCGACTCGCACCTTCCACAGCCGGATCATCACTAGAGCTCGACGCTGGTAACACGCTAGGACGTTGTGGATAAGCTGGCAAGGCAATCATTTGCTGGACCCAGTGCGAGTCAAGTAATTTTACCGCATTGCTAAGTTCCCCTTTTGCGACTCCATCTAACGCCAAGAACAGTTGTCCCTGCAACGCAGCTTTCTCCGATTCGGTCATGAAAGAATCTTCAGCCAAAACTTCATCAATCCAAACCGTTCCTTCACTCAACACATCAATCGCAAGACGTAAGGTGTCAATTCCATGCCGTGGCAAAGCATCTATTTCAACTCGGTAGGGCACAACCGACCACTGGCCATCTCGTGGAACCTTCACCACCCGCGATTGACGCATCGCTGTTCCAGCAACGGTACTCTCGATGGCGATTCGCAACATGATCGGTTCGGACTTGCTTGAATCCTCGGTAGGTGCGCCGCGAGCCCGTAATGACACCGCTAGTCTACCTGTTTCGGGTACCGCAATGGCACGGGTCATGATCCAGGTGCCACTGGAATGACTTGCGCGATTGCTCAATCTTATTGACGCAGATCCCTCAAGGGAAACCGTATCGTCAATCGCAACGCAACCAGAGGGGTACTGCGCGACAATCCACCCGGCGACGTTGACAGGGCTCGATGCCACTTTGCCCGTTGCGACCGCTTGAACGACGTCGGGCGTCGGCGCGGGCTTGGCTTCGAAACCAGAGTTTTCAATGCAATGGAACCGGTTGGGTTCGGTAAACAGTGCAATGCCTTCGGCTATATCACGCACGACCTTGCCAATTGCCGCAATTTGATGCTCGTCACCAGCGATTTGAGCCGACCATGCGATCACTGGATTGGATATTTCTTTTAATGGCGCCGAACTTCGTAGCCCAACCAGTTCTCCCGGTTCCAGCGTCGCTCGCCAAACTCCACCGGAGATCTCGGGGGCTGGTTCAGTGGCAAGG
>JANOBM010000133.1:0-4141 GCA_031411655.1 Planctomycetaceae bacterium | reverse complement strand
CCCGGTTCTGGCACCACTGACCCGCCTCTGGACCCGCTGTCGGCGCTGAACGTTGATGATGCTATGAGTTTATCCGAAAACCATTAGCCGCTTTAACGCTAGCCGCGGGTTTCTTCGGTTTTCGGATAGGTTCTTAACTTCGTCAAATGCGCCCTCGTAACCATCCGTATTCCTGCCCTTCCACCCCGGAAGGAGGCAGTGGGGCGTACGCAAAGAGTTTCCCCACCGGCAATTTCACATTCAACGCGGGGGAACCAGGCACCGGAAGGTTTCTAGAGACAAGTGGCGATCGCATCGAAAAAAAGTGCAAGCGGGGCCAGGCTTTAAACAAACTTGGCTGAGATGGGGGCCTGTGACCAGACGTGTCACTGGCCATGGCGATAAGAGTGTTGTCAGGGGCGAATCAAACTGAATCGCCATACTTACTCACTTTAACCATCGAAATTGGAGTCAACGGAATGGCCAAGTTTTACGTCGAATCGGGAACCATGCAGTGCGTCGTTTCAGCTGACAACTCGCGAGCCGCTGCCCTTTGGGCGGTGCACCGTGCGATGCAGCAAATCATACCGTTGGATGACGCCGTCGATACCACACCGGAGGCCAAGCAACTTCGGTCTCGCGAAACGGGTGTGATGGTGCTAGGAAGTACGATCCGGACCAGCGAACGCGGATATGGCAGCACCGATGGGGAGCAGATGCCAACGTTCGAAGTTGTCACCGAATGGAACCAGTTGGTAAATACACTTGATCGACTCGAAGGATTGCTGGGCCGAATCTAGGCTTCGTCAGGTATCAAGTGTTGCCGCGAAGGTGCCCTGCGCTAGTTTCGAAGAATCGTCTTCGGCGTGCGGCATGTTCGACATCGTTCTTCGTGGCTGAAGCTTGAGCTTGTCGTAAATCGTCAAGGTTTGCGGCGCAGTATCGGCAGCCGACCTCGTCAATGTGAAAGCGAATATAATCCGCTTGGTCATTGTCGAGGACGTCCAGCAAATACTGCGAAAGCTCGGCGCGATCGGGACAAGATAAACGTCGTCGTCTCCAAATCACGCCAATGCTGTGAAGCCCGGCGTCTTCGCGACCAATGACTGCGACTAACCGCTTTCGCAGTGGTTCGTTGTCCCGCAAGTTCCGTTCGATTTCTGCTAATTGGTCCGACGGCAGGGCTTCATCGAGGTACGCACTCAATTGAGAATCCGTTGGTTCCATCATGCGTCTCCGCTAATGCAGTTCAGAAAGTCAAATGATAGAACCCTTCGCCGAAGCAAAAGCCTCAAGAATAGCGACCGAGGCAAAGCGTAACGTTCTGCCCACCGAACCCGAAGCTATTGTTTAGTGCGTATCGAATGTCTGCTTCCCGCGCGACATTCGGAATGTAATCCAAGTCGCAAAGTGGATCGGGGTTCTCATAATTGATCGTCGGCGGCAGCACACCGTCCCGAATCGCAAGTAAGCAAACGATCATTTCGGTGACGCCAGCGGCAGCGATCAAATGTCCCATCATGCTCTTCGTGCTGCTGACGGGAACCTTGGTCGCAAATTCGCCAAAAACTTCCTTGCAAGCTAACGTTTCGACCTTATCGTTGACCTGCGTGCTGGTTCCGTGGGCATTCACGTAACCAATTTGTTGTGGCTTGAGTCCCGCATCTGCGATCGCCATTCGCATCGCCGCGATTCCGCCGTGTCCGTCCGGTGGGATATCGGTGATGCGGTATGCATCGGCAGTCGTTCCATAACCGAGTACCTCGCCATAGATGTTGGCACCGCGTTTTTTAGCGGATTCCAATTCCTCAAGAATCACCATGGCCGAACCTTCCCCAAGTACGAAGCCATCGCGTTCACGATCGAATGGACGACTTGCCTTTGTCGGATGCTCGTTGCTTGTGCTGAGGGCAGTCAAAAGGTTAAAGCCAGTGACTCCGAACGGATGGATCATGCTGTGGGTGCCGCCGGCCAACATGACATCGGCATCGCCTCGGCGGATGATTTCGGTAGCCTCACCGACCGCTTGGCTACTGGCAGCGCAAGCCGTCAGGCAGTTGAAGTTAGGGCCTTGAGCATTGAACATGGCGGCCAAATGCGCAGCGGGCATATTTGGTTCCTGCTCAAGTTCCTTTGCGGGGTTTAGCAGTGCCAGTCCTTTTGCAATGAACTTAGCTGCATCGTAGTCGCCACCTTCGAGGGCTGCCGCCATCATCTTGGTAAAGGTTAAAAAGTCTTGATTGCCTTCGCCGCTACCCAGATAAATGCCGAAGCGGACTGGGTCGATGGTGGTGTGCATAATGCCGCTATCGGCGATCGCTTGCTTGGCTGCTCCCGCAGCAAATTTCGTGTGGCGTCCACGATCTCGCCAAACCTCAGCCGATTCACCGGTGGAAGCAATGTCCCAATTTTTGACTTCGGCAGAAATCTTGGTTGGGAAGCCGCTGGCATCGAAAAGGGTGGTTGGTGCGACACCGCTTTTGCCTTCCTTGAGCCCGGCCCACACGGTGGCGCAATCGTGCCCCATGGGGTTGATCATTCCGATGCCTGTAACAACGACTCGGCGTCGCATGATGTGACTCCCTACCGCGGATTATAACTTGTCAGAAATTTCGATCGGTTTGCCGTCGGAATCCACTGCGACTTGAAACAGGTCCATTAATCGCAGCATCGTTGCCAGGTCGCCTGGTTTGAACAATGGCCCATCGGCGAACCGACCATCCTCTAGGAAAGCAAACATGAGGTCAATGTTCGCTTGGAGCACGCCGTTACAGTGGCTGGTACCGATCGCAGTGGCGCCATTCTCTTGCGCGCTATCAATCTTCACGTGGTACTGAAGTTGGTCCCCTGGCCTTGCCGGTGCGAAGAATTCGGCTTTGCCGACCTTCGCCAACACGACTCGTTTGTCCCAATCGAACATCTCCGCGACAAGGATTCCACCAATCTGTGCCATGCCTTCGATAATCAAAGTCGGCGGGAGATAAGGGAAACCTGGGCAGTAGTCATCCAAAACGTCTTCGTCTAAGGCAATATTCTTTAGCCCGCGTGCATGGCTGCCACTGACAAACTCGGTAAATCGGTCAACCCACATCCAACGCATAGCTACAGCCGACCTAGTCTCGCGAATTCATCAATACCGCAAACCGATATCGTCTTGCGACGAATCAATCACCAATTTTCGTTTGGACGTAATTGCACATGTCCTGGACGGTCAGCAAGTTACTGAAGTCCTGCACGCGTGGATTCTTTTCGAATTTGGACAAATCGGCCCAAGGCATACGAGCTTTCAGTTTGGACATGCCTTCAGCGGTAACCATACCGCCTTGGACAAATTGGCTATTGGTCAATATGTCCTCGGGAGAAAGGTCTTCGCGAGGGATGCTGATACCAAAAGCTTTTTCAAGCTTAAAAACGATATCAAGGAAATCGATTGACTCGGCACCAAGGTCTCCGACCAACGTCGCCCCAGGGGTCACTTCGTCATCGTCGACCCCCAATGCGTCTACAAGGGCCGCCTGGACTTTCTCAAAAACTTCTTCGCTGGACGCTGTCATCGCTGGTTTCCTTTAGGTGAATCTTTCAAGCCTGCTATTTTCCCGATCGATCAAAGAAAGGGAAGACGGCAGGGAGGGAGCAAATGGCTCAGTTTTTTGGGAGGGCGCCGTCGAACAGTTCGGCGAACTTCTTTCGCGCCAGATCGCCCACGATTTTATCAGTCCCTAGCCTTTCCGGATGGTTCGTTGAGCATTTTGTGAGCAATAGACGCGCCGAGACGGTCGTCTTGCCGTTTTTCTCCGCCACTGCCTTGACGGTGATCAGCGAACCTTCCTCCTTGATGGTCTCGACAGTGATATCCAATGTTTCGCCCGGGCACAGAAAATCACCAAATTTGACGCTTTTTGCCTCGCGAAGCATTACAAGAGGACTTTTGAAATCGTCGCCGCTGCGAATCATCCAAATGGCGGCTTGGTGTAACGCTTCCAGCATCATTACCCCCGGCATTACCGGGAATTTTGGAAAGTGATCCTTTAGATAGTCTTCTTCGGCATGCAAGGTTCGCTGGGCGACGAGGCGCTTGCCAGGGTCGAGAAAAACAATGCGGTCGAGCTGGCAGTAACGCATTGAATCGAAGGCCCCGGGTTCACAGAAGTCGTTTGGTAAG
>JANOBM010000132.1:0-50196 GCA_031411655.1 Planctomycetaceae bacterium | reverse complement strand
CGATTGTGAAAGCACGTTGAAAGAAATTGAAAAGCTAAGCCGCGGTGAGCCAACCGTGCGATTCGTTAATCGTTACAAGCATGCAATGGGACACTTCGTGCCGTTGGAATGGTGCGCACAATCCGTTCCGCAAGAGAGTGCTATTTATGCGGTAGCTCGAGACCTCACCGACCGGTCCTTTGCAGGGAATGGCAAAGCAATTCTTTAGAGCCGTCGAACCCGAGTGGATCGGCGGCAACGACGGCAATCGGTGAGACTTTCAAGAATTAAAGTCCTTAGCTAATCGGAGCGGCCCTACAGTCCAGTCAGTGATACATTTGCCACTGCTTAAGGGACTCGATTGGACACACTAGCATGACGATATTTAATATCAGACTATCTCGGATGGTGGCGATAAGAACGGCCTCGGTTGCGAAAAAAACGAAAGTCGATAATCGCCATCCGAGTTTGAATGCGATCGCGTAACCTAGACCACAGGCGACGATATCGAATATCGCGTTTGCAACCGAGTCACCGACGTAGTCAAGTGATATCGTCGTCTGGCGATATCGCTGAATCACCATTGGTGAGTTTTCAAAAACTTCCCATAACGATTCGATCAACATGGCAACTATGAATCGAGTGGCAATGGGGCTCTGCCCCAGCGTCCAATGGAGTACGCCGTAAAAAACCATGCCGTGAAGGACGTGCGTGAAAAAATAGGGGTCGATGAGGTGTTGGGAATTGTGTGCCGACCAAATATCCCACGACCAGGGCGTCAAGTCGCCAACCTCACACCAAAGCGGTTGGCCTAGCCAGTGCAACACGATAGCGGTTAAAAAAACCAAGATGCCGGTTACAATTGCTGGGTACTGACACAGCCAATCTAGCCACCGCCGGTTTCCGACGACATCGTTATTACTTTTGGCTACTTCCAAGATTCAAAATACCCATAACGTGCTTCGCGTCGTGACTTCAGAATGGGTCGACGATTTCTAACTACCCGTTAACGTTCCGACTACCCGCCGACGGTTGAGATGGTATACACTCCCCCGCGGTAATTCGCTACTCGCATCACAGGGGACAGTCATGACGGAACCAGGTTTGAATACGAATCCCTATCAGTCGAACTACAGTCACTCGCCTGCGGATGTCACTTCCAATCTGAGTTCCATACATGACTCGTTAAGTTCATTGGCAAAATGGCAGACGTACTTCGCGGTCCTTGGGCTTCTCGCGTCCCTGGGCGCCATCGGCGTTATGGGTTTTCAATTGATCGTGCTTTCAGGACTGGATAATTCCGGCATCGTGGAAGGTTTAGCGGCATTTGCCATCGTTGCGGTGCTGGTTGGACTTTTTTACATCGTTCCTACCGTTAAGTTATTCAAAGCAGCGTCATCCGCCCGGGCTTATGCCGCCAATCAATCGGGATCGATGGAAAGTCTCTTGCAGCGTCAAGTTTCGTTTTGGCGATACCTTGGGATTATGGTGTCCGTCGTGCTGGGCATTTATTTGATGATTGTCCTAGTCGCCCTTTTGTTTGGCATAGCGAGCAGCATGTGACCCTGGTATGTAGCTGCTTTTTGAATCAAACATTGAATCGCATCCACGATTGCACTCGTCGGTTGACGAGATAACAAAAAAATGTTCCCGGTGCGCTCGGTCCGAGAAGAAAAGATGCTGCAAGAATCATCGCTCGTCCACCAGACCGATGAAGGGACGATCGCATGGCGCCGTGGCGAACATTTGCCAGTCTTGGACGGTGTCCGAGGCTTAGCAATATTGCTGGTCACGCTCTATCGGTTTGGAAAAGAGGCTTTTGATGATGGAACCGCAGGCGTCATTGGAAATGTGTTGTTTTCCATTGGGTTGACAGGAGTGGACCTTTTTTTTGTCTTGTCTGGTTTCTTAATCACCGGAATTCTGATCGACACCAAGCACAAACCAAACTTTTTCCGTTCGTTTTTTCTTCGTCGGTCACTACGGATCTTTCCGCTTTACTTCGGCTCTCTCGCGTTTTTGCTCATCTTCATTCCTTGGTGGATTGACGGCGAGAATCCCTTTGCCTCCGCACAAAAACATCAGTTTTATCTTTGGACCTATTTAACGAACGTCAAGATGACGATCGAGAATGCTTGGTGCTTCGGATACCTTGATCACTACTGGTCGCTCGCTGTTGAAGAGCACTTTTACTTTGTGTGGCCGGTGGTCATTTATCTACTCACACCCAAGCAAGCGAAAATGATTTCGCTTCTGCTGGCGGTTTCTTGTGTGGTGGGACGAGCGGCCTTCTGTGCGTTATCGACGAACGATCTGGCGCCCAGTGTGCTTACGATTTTCCGTTGCGAAGGGTTGTTGTTGGGAGCCTTTCTTGCGATCTGGATTCGTGGCACTGAGAAACCGAAATCGCTTCGACTTTTGGTTGCATGGATTGCGATGCTGGGCATTTCTTGCCTGTTGATCGCAAGTTTCGCTGGCGGGCGACTTCTCGGACTACCTCAAGCGATCGTATCGATCGTGTGGGCTGCATTTCTTTACATCGCGATTACGGGTGCACCTCAAGGCTCGCTCGTTCGATCGCTAGAAATACGACCGCTTCGAACGCTGGGCAAATTTAGCTATGCCATGTACATCGTCCAAAACCCGCTGATACCGCTTATCGCATGGGCCGTTTCGGTGGCGTCGTTAGAGACGATAATCGGGAATTCCATTGCCTCGCGACTGGCCTATGTGTCAATCATGTTTTCGATAACGTTCGTGCTTGCGTTTGTGAGCTGGCACTTGTTTGAGAAGTGGTGTTTAAGGCTTCGCGATCTTCCTACCAAGAGAAGTGTGTCTGCGATGCCGAGCGAGCATTGATGGGTGGTCCGCCTTATACAACTGAGCCACTCGCACCCTGGATTTCGTTCGCTTGTGCCGCTAGACGACGGACCATGGATTGAGAGAACTTTGCGGCATTGTCTAAATCTCTTTGATTGGGGCGGTTTCGATGGATTCCGCCGATGTATTTGAGTGGTCCTACGGTGTCCCAACCTGGTGAGCAGAATTGTCCCAAAATGCCAACGCCGCGGCGGGTGAGAGTAGAAACCAACGCACGATGCCAAATCGGCGAGAGGAGCCGAATGCCAGCGGTCGAAAAAACAAAGCAATGTCTCGGCAAAAAATCGTATTGCGAAGCAAAGTCGAGCAATTGTGGATGATGCCTTGAAAAGAAAATGCCGGAACCGAGTCCGACGAGATTCCAGTTGGCGTCATTGAAATGACGTGCCTCGGTAACGGTCAGTAGCGACGCGCCGACTGCCGACGCCATGGCCTCGGCGATGCGAAGGGTGTTTTGATGGTGGACTGATACATGAATTACGGCGATTCGCATGCTGCTCAACCCTTTTATCGTTGGTAATTCATGATTCTGGCCTGTAACGCGGTAAAACACAGCCGCTGCTTTGCTGCGATTCTCATTAGATTGAACGGAAACCGATCGGTTACACAACGCTGTTCCGCACACCGATTGCTTTCCCGAGTGCGACAACGCACCACCCATACCGCGTATATCTGAGCGGAATTGTCAATCGAGCCGAGGAGACGCGATGTGACGTATTGATGGAGCGATGAGAATTGTGTGCCACGAAGACTGGCGATGCAGTGAATCGCAAGGGAATCGGCTCAGCGGCCAACACCGACACAGGAGGCACAAACGCCGGTCCAGGGCAACAACGCCAAACGCTCTTTGGGAATGTGTTTTCCACAGGCGGTACAAGTGCCGTATTCGCCGGTTTCGATCCGATGGAGGGCTATTTTGATCTCGCGAATTTCGGCTTTGGCTGCAGCACCGATCGCCAACATCGTTTCGTCGTTTTCCATCTCGATGGCGTTTTCCTCCGAATCGCTATTGCCCGGATCGCTTAGTGCCTGTTCGATGCCCGATGCACGCTCAAGGAGTTCGTTCAGCTTTGCTTCCAATTTGAGTTTGACGGCGTTGGTATCGTTCATAGAGTTATCCTGGTGATGTTGAAGGGCTCGCAACCTTACTTTGGCAAGCAGGTTAGCAGGTCACTGATCCGAATAGTCATTTGATAAGTGAATTCACTCGTTTTAGCAATTCACGTACCACTCATGTCGCGACTTCTCTACAATGTAATTTGGGTTTCAAGACCACGTCGTCGGATCTTTTTATGTCGCCTTCGTTAAGCAGCTATTTTCTCTCGGACTTGCATCTGTTTGCTCGCCGCTCGTCTGCCGACCGTCTGACTCCTCGCATTCACGAAATCGCGAAGCACTCCCACACGATGATCCTGGGTGGCGACATTTTCGATTTTAAGTGGAGTACCCGCCCGTCACTTGAACACTCGATTTCAGATAGCATCTCGTGGCTGGAATCACTCGTAGTCTCGAATCCGCACTGTTCATTTTATTACTTGCTAGGCAACCACGATGCACATCCATTGTTCGTTTCGGCGTTGGCGCAACTTGCGACATGCCACGCGAAACTGGATTGGCATCCGCACTTTTTGAGACTTGAGAATTGTGTTTTTTTGCATGGCGATATAGTGGACTGCGAGCCTTGTCATATTGCGCTGGCGGCGCACCGCGAAAAAGTGGATGCCAAGCCGAACCCACAGTGGGTGTCACACATGCTTTACGACGCCGCAGTACATGCCCGGTTACATCGATTGGCGGCAACATTGGTGAAGCGACGTAAAACGGTTCTGCGAAGACTGAGCCGGTACTTGGATGAGCAGGGATTGGGCCCTGATCTAGGCGTGAGCGATGTTTATTTTGGACACACGCATCGCAATGTCGATGGTGTCGTATTCAATCGATTGACCTTTCACAATGGAGGGGCATCGATCAAAGGCCTGCCGTTTCGGATTATTGAAACCAAGTTGGTGATGACGGCTTCGGAAACGCAGCAAGACTTGAACAAGCTACCAAGCACGTGAGCGAGTTACTTGAGATTTTTGCCCTGGTAGAGCCATCCACGTGGGCGTTTGGGCTCTTTTTGTTGCACGGTGCCGTACAGATGGTGGTAGCGGTTCGTGTCGTAATGACTCGCCGGTCCGTTGGAGCGTCGCTTGCCTGGATCACCATTTTGTTCGCGATGCCCGTGGTCGGGTTGTTCATGTACTTAATGGTCGGTGAACTTCGTTTGGGGTCTCGCCGCGCCCGACTGGTGCGGGAATTGACAGAGCCGACGCGAAATCGGTACCTGGCTATCGATACTCCCAGTAACCGAGTGAACTGGCATGAAGTGGGCGAGCATTGGCAGCAACTCGCTCGCTGCGGCCAACAGTTGCTACAAGTGCCTACTTTGCCGGGCAATCACATTGAGTTGATCGGTCATTGGGAAGACGCATTCGATCAATTACTTCGTGACATCGACGGGGCAAAAGTTAACTGCGACTTTGAGTTCTATATTTGGCAACCAGAAGGACGTACGGAGGAGATCGTTGCGGCGATCGAACGAGCTTGTCGCCGCGGTGTCGTGTGTCGTATTTTAGTCGACTCTTTAGGTAGTAAGCAGTTCCTGCGAAGCCGTTCGGCTCGCGCCTTGGTATCCGCGGGAGCCATTGTGCAAGGAGCACTTCCCGGTGGCATTTGGCGATTGCCGTTTATCCGCTTTGATTTGAGAATGCACCGAAAAATCGTATTGATCGATGATCAAGTGGCCTGGACGGGAAGTTTAAATCTCGTCGACCCGCGTTTCTTCAAACAAAAAGCCGGAGTAGGGCAATGGATCGATGCGATGGTGCGTATTGAAGGTCCTGCGGTCGAGGCATTGGCGATCACGTTTCAAATCGATTGGTATATCGAAACCAATTCGACAAGCCGTGTGCTACCCGACATTAGCGGTCAACAAAAGCTTCACAAGGTAGGAAACAGCGCGATTCAGGTCCTTCCCTCGGGACCAGCTAATCGTGTCGAGGCCATCGAGAAGATACTGATCTCGGCGATCTATGCGGCGCGCGAAGAAATTGTGATCACCACGCCCTATTTCGTTCCCAGCGAAGCTTTGCAAATGGCCCTGAGTACCGCGACCCATCGTGGGGTGAAGGTCATTGTCATATTGCCAACAAAAGTCGATTCCATCTTGGTACGCCTTGCCAGCAGCACGTTCAAAGAAGAGCTTGCGTTAGCAGGCGTATTGATCGCTCAATTCGATGGGGGACTGCTCCATACAAAGAGCGTCACCATCGATAAAGAGCTCAGCTTGTTTGGGTCTTTGAATATGGACCCGCGCAGTTTCCGGTTGAACTTCGAGATTACATTGGTCATTTTTGATCCGGGATTTTCATGCCTGCTGCGCGCGTTACAACAAACCTATATCGATCGTTCCGAGATCATGGATTCGAGCGCAGCCGGCCAAAGGTCAGGGCTACGTCGATTCGGGGAGAACGTGGCTCGCCTTTTCAGTCCATTGCTTTGACGTGCAACTTGTATATGAACCGGGCGTAAAATGATCGAATCCGATGCACCATCTTGCACGATACGACCAGTCACGCAAGAGCGACGATATGGTTGGTTTCCCGTGCTTGCCAGCTTAAAAAACTATCGATGGCAGCAGTTTAGCGCAGACACCTTTGCCGGTATCGCCTTGTCTGCCATGCTGGTCCCTGTGGGAATGGGGTATGCTCAAGCATCAGGACTCCCGGCGATCTACGGGTTGTACGCGACGATCTCCGCTCTTATTGCTTATGCGGTTTTTGGTCCAAGTAGAATCTTGATTGTGGGGCCCGATTCGGCGTTGTCGGCGTTGATTGCCGCAGCCATTCTGCCGCTCGCTGGCGATAACGTGGGACACTCCATTGCACTTGCGGGCATGCTTGCCATTTTATCCGGTCTGCTGTGCTTTACCGGTGGAATTGCCCGATTCGGCTTTCTCACTGACTTGCTTTCCATGCCGATTCGCTACGGCTATATGAACGGCGTGGCAGTGATTGTGATCATCAGCCAGCTGCCTGGTGCCTTGGGTGTAAAGTCAAAAGCGGACGGCGTCTTTTCACGAGCATTCGAGATTGTGTCTATGATTGCTAACGGCGATGCTAATGGCGCTGTCGTGATCATTAGCGTTCTTTGTCTGAGCGTCCTACTGGCATTCAAACGCTGGATGCCGCGTTTTCCCGCGGTCCTAGTGGTCGTTGCGGTCGCGACTTTCCTAGTTACTCACTTCGGCCTTGCGCATCGATTCGATGTAGAGGTCGTCGGAACGCTTCCTCAGGGCCTTCCAAATTTTAGTTTTCCCACCGTGTCGTTCGCTGAACTGAGTACCTTGGTACCGGCCGCGATTGCGATTTCGTTTGTGTCGTTCGCCGATACGATCGTACTTTCGAGAACATTCGCACACCGGAAGGGGCAGACCGTGGATGCCAATCAAGAGCTAAGAGCGATTGGGATCGTGAACATCGTTTGTGGATTGTTCCAAGGATTTCCGATTAGTGGTAGTCAGTCGCGAACGCCGGTGGCGGAATCGGCGGGGGCCCAAACGCAGTTAGCCGGATTGGTGGGCGCGATCGCGATCGCTCTGTTGCTGCTGTTCGCCCCGGCTTTACTGAAAAGCATGCCCATCGCTGCACTCTCGGCGATCGTGATTGGTGCTTGCGTCGGGCTTATCCAAGTCGCCGCTGTTCAACGCATGTACAGTCTGCGCCGCAGTGAGCTGATTAACTCCTTAGTCTGTTTCCTGGGTGTGATGGTGTTGGGAGTCATCCCTGGCATCTTCTTTGCCGTGACGCTTGCAATGCTAGAATTCATCTGGCGTGCATGGCGTCCGTACGACGCGATCCTTGGTCGCATTGACTCGCGCAAGGGCTATCACGACATATCGAGGCATCCCGAAGCGAAGTGCATTCCTGGGCTCGTACTCTACCGCTGGGACGCGCCATTGTTCTTTGCGAATGCAGCTTTGTTTCAGGAGCGTTTGCTGCGAGCCGCGTCGGTTGCTTCGACACCAACGAGACGCGTGGTTGTGACTGCGGAACCCATGACCGATGTCGACCTCACTGCCGCTGACATGTTAAAGGACCTTCATAAAACACTGGCCGCATGCGGTATCGAATTAGGATTTGCAGAGTTGAAAGGGCCGGTAAAGGATCGGCTCAAACGATATGGTTTATTTGACCTAGTCGGAAGCGATCACTTCTACCCGACCATTGGCCTAGCTGTCGATGATCACGTTCGATCCCATCGAGTAGATTGGCGCGATTGGGACGAAGGCCCTTTGACCAATCCCTCATGAGTAGATCCACATCGGTCTTCGGTAGAGAGCGGTGCCGCGCCTGCCAAGCCCGATAGGCTTCGGACCATAGGCTTCTGCCATTACAGACGCTGTCGATGGGATCAATCGCCCATTCCCGTCCGTTTCCGTAACACTCTCAGCCGCCATGGGTGAGCACCAAGACGAAGAGGTGGGCGCACGCACCAATCGATCAAGCTCGACGACTAATGCGTAGCACTGACGAGTTCTGACTGCTCGATGGGATTCGGGCGAAGCGTGGGTGAAAGGCTTTCTCTCGGCAATTCGTCTTTCCATCCCCGATCTCGACTTGCTGGGACGTTCACTGCTTCGGCGGACTCGTTCGGTGATGGGGCTGGTGAGTTAAAGAGTCCTCTCAACAGTGCTTGTCCTCCGGCCAAAGCCATGGCTAACGCCGTCGACAGCACAAGCAGAACGAGTCTCTGGGGAGAAACTTTTTTCAATGTGAGCGTTGCTGGTTGGACAATGGAGATCTCGCTCAAGTTTTGTTCGTCGAGGGCGTTGATTTGGCGGGCTCTGGATCTGGCTGCGGCTGTCTGAAGGTAATCTGTCTCCGCCAGCGTTGCTTCCCAAGTGAGTTGGTTAAGCTCGACTTCATCCTGATTGAGCGTCGCGAGATTGTTGGTCAATTCTTCAAGTTGCGTGGTCAAAATTTCGCGTTTCGATTCGGAGCCTGCGAGTTTTGCAATCGTTGTCTTCGATGCGAGCTCGAGCTGCTGGCGGATCGGATTGATTGTCTCTTTGGCTTGCCGTTGTTCACCCTCTTCCGACTTCGCAATTTCGCGGGCGGCTTCCAATTGTTCTCGCAGTGCGACTAACTTTGGATTGTCCTCCGTAAACTTTACCGCAAATTGTTCATAGGCCACTTCAAGGTCATAAAGAATCTGCCGCATCGCATTGCCAGTGACTTTTTGAATGCCAAGGGTGACTTCGGTCTGAAGGTTCGCTGGCATCACCGCGATTTGCGACTGAAGACTTTCTAATTCTGACTTGGCAGCGGCAACCTCGCCGTCGGTTGAAATGATCTGTTGTTTGATATTGCTGATCGAGGTACTGAGTGCCAGTTTTGCGTTGGACAATTCTACGATCCCACGCTCGGTTTTTGCATCCCGCAAAGCTGCCTGCGAATCGGCGGCGTGTCGTTGTGCTTTTTCAGCCTGTTCTTCAAAAAAACCAAGCGACCCAGTCGATTGATAGGATTCGACATGGAATTTTTTGTACTGGTCGACGAATGCTGCGACAAGATCGCGAGAGAGAAACGGGTCGCCAGATTTTACCTCAACCGAGATAGTGTAGGCATCCTTCGGCGACCCTACGTACATGCTTTCCATCAACTTCATGCATGCTTTTTCAAGTTGGACATGTTTCTCGATCTCCGTGGCCGAATAATCACCTTGAGCGACCACAGGCTCGACGGGGATATACTTACCGAGGCGCGAATTCCTGGCCTTTTCGGATACGTTCTCTAACGCTTTTTCGAATGGGCTGTACGATGCCAGGATCCGTTCCGCACCGACCTGGTCGACGACCCGCTCGGCGAGTTCGCGGCTTGCCAAAAGTTCTTTGACCGAGTTGACCTGCGCGAGACGACTTTCCTGTAGAGAGACCGTTTGTGAAAGGTTTGCGGTGGGGTCAATCGACACTGCGCCACGACCCAGTCGCACAAGGAGCTTCGCGGTCGACTCATACTTCGGCGGAATCAAATACACGATTGCAGCAAACAGCGGCGCCAACAGGATGGTAAGGAACACAGCGGACCATCGGTATCGCCAAACCGTTGGAAGCAGATCGCTCAATCGCAATACCGATGAGTTCTCGATGTTTGGATAGCTGGGCACAGAGTTCACCAAAGTACGGGTCGGACACAGTCGGATTCAATGACTCATGATAATAGCAAAAAATCGGGAGGAAACCTCGGAATTAGCAACTTCGTCCATTCAACTGGGCGCAATTTGCCGTCTCCAACGATAATTCAGTTCGCCGCATGTGCTGTGCCCCAAATGCTTGGTAATCTCGCCTGGCAAAGCCGAAAATAGCGATCAGAAAATTGTATGCTTGCCGTCAAAGTCCGATGCGTTGTGTCTTCTGGTCTAGTATCTGGTTTAGGATGTCATTGGCGCGAGTCGCTCTGGATCAGGGGGCTTGAATGGAAAACCGCCACTTTTTTGGATTCCCTTTTTCGATCGAAATAGTTAAATGCTCCATGCAGTGATCATGGCCGGCGGAAGCGGAACTCGCTTTTGGCCGGCATCGCGACGAGAAACACCCAAGCAGTTACTTTCATTCTCCGGCACTCGGACGATGATTCAAGATACATCGTCGCGACTCGGGGAATTAGTTCCGGCTGATCGCGTCATGGTTGTGACCAATGCGTCACTTGTTCCTGCGATCAGTGCACAGTTGCCGACAGCAACCGTCGTTGGTGAGCCGTGTAAGCGAGACACGGCTCCTTGTGTTGGGTTGGCAGCAGCGATTCTTTTGGCGAACGACCCTGACGCTACGATGTTGGTGATGCCGTCGGATCATGTGATTAGTACCGACGAGCAGTTTCAAATGGCGATTCAATCAGGACTCACCCTGTTGGATCAAGACCCTACTCGGATTGTGACCTTCGGGATCAAACCGAATTATCCTGCCGCGTCGTTCGGATACGTCGAGCGAGGCGATGCAATCGCACTTGAAAACGCCAAAGCGTATCACGTCGTTCGTTTTCGCGAGAAACCGAGCCTAGAAACCGCCCGCGAGTACTGCGATGCAGGAACGTTTTATTGGAATGCAGGCATTTTTCTCTGGCGGGCAAGCCTGATCCTTGAACTTCTGCGCAAGCATGAACCGGAAATGGCTGCTCACATTGATGCGATTGGGGCAAGTGTTGGAACCAAGGACTTCGATGAAGTGTTCCGTGAACGCTTCGGTCAGATCAAAGGAAAATCAATCGACTATGCGGTCATGGAACGTTACGCCAACGTTGCAGTGGTGGAGGCTCCGTTCCGTTGGGACGATGTCGGAAGCTGGCAGGCTATCTCACGTTTGAACGCGCCCGATGCAAATGGCAACTCCGTTCGCGGGACCCACATTGGCATCGACACTCGCAATACGATCATCTACGGCGATGCAACCCATGCCATCGTCACAATTGATGTAGAGGATCTTATTGTCGTCCATACGGAAAATGCGACGCTGGTTGCACCTAAACGATCGGAAGAGCGAGTTCGTGAGGCAGTGAAGGAATTGGAAGCCCGTGGGTTAGATGCGTTCTTGTAAGCTCAAGTTTTCGGTGGACTAGCTTGGAAACCCTTGCCCGCTGTCTGGGTGACGTAGTGATGGGTGCTAACGGACAAATACAGGAAAGGCGAGCCTTGCGTACAGGTTAGCCGAGTTCTTCAGCCGGAGTGGCCTAGTCGCTCTGGCTCAACCGTTTGTTCGATGTCGCCCGCTCACTTGCGATCGATATGGCAGCCTATCGCACGATGGCGACTCGCAGGTCACACACGTTGGTATGGGTGGGGCCTGTTATAATCAAGCCTCCTGTTAACTGAAAGAACGTGTACGAATCACATCGTTCTAGGAAGTCCGCTGGATCGAGTTGCAAACGATTGGCTTCTCGCCACACGTTTTCCGACAGGATGGCACCTGCTGCATCGGTTGGACCATCCTCACCATCGGTCCCACCAGAAAGGATCACGATTTGGTCCAGGCTTGACTGATCCACTTGCAGGTCTCGAAGCCGCTTTGCAGCTGCCAAAACGACGTGAGTGTTTCGACCTCCTCTTCCGCGACTACCAGTTGGCGGAAGTTTGACGGTGGGCTCGCCGCCGGTGATCAGGCAATCGGGTGAATGCTTCCCACGGATGACGTCTTGAAGCATCCAAACCGCCATGTCGGCAAGGTGAATTCCGACATCTGCCGCACCGCCTTCGCTGGAGGTCGCCGCAGTCATTGCATGCGAGTAGCCAAGTGTCTCTGCACAAACGCCGGCGGCGTCGACGGCAGTGGCGTTGTTGCCCAGGATAATGGTTTGGGACTTTGGATGACTCACAAGGTTGGAACCGGACTTATGTTGCAGTGATTGATAGACGGCAGTGGGCAATTCTTGGGTAGGGTCGTACTTCTTCAAGATTGTCAAAGCGTCGCGCGGGGTGGACCGGTCGGGGACGGTTGGCCCCGATGCGATGAGGTCCAGCGGATCACCCAGTACATCCGACAAGATCAGAGTGACAAGTTGGCCTGCGCGGCAGGCACGTAAAAGTCCTCCGCCTTTAACATTGCTTAGTTGTTTACGCACGGTGTTGAGTTCGGTGATGTCGGCCCCTGAACCGCTGAGCTTTCGGATCACAGCCAATTTATCGTCGAGAGAAATTCCATCGCTTGGCCACGTCAACAGCGCCGATCCGCCGCCTGTGATCAGGCAAACGCATAGGTCACGATCGTTTGCCGATTGCACCAGCCTGAAAATCTCTTTTGTTCCCTCGACTGCGGTCTGTGTCGGTTCGTTCAATCCTGCCGGTCGCGCCGGGTGAATGCGGACTTGCCCTGTCGACATGTCCGGCTTGCCGATGGGTGACGGATCGGTCGTACCCTCCGGAACATTGACCCAGCCATAAACAGGAAAGTGAGGCGAGACCATTCGTTGGAATTCGATGGCCATCGCCGCAGCCGCTTTACCGCCCCCAACCACCAGTACTCGGTCGAAGGTGCTCCGGTCGATTGCTATGTCACCCAAATGCATCCAGTTGTCATCAAATGAAAGTGCTTGTGAAAGTAACTGATCGGCGCGGACCGCATTCACTCCTGCATGCCATATCGAAAGGGCAGATGTTGGATTGGTCAGTTTGAATCACTTTCAATCGGGTGCAAAAGACTTATTTAAATTCCTCCAAAAGAATCATTGAGAACCCATTTCGGAGAACACTATGGATCGGCGTGAGAGCTTGGAGCTTGAGGAACGAATCGTCGGTTCCACCCGCCGTTGACGACAATGGTCTGGCCCGTAAAAAAAGTATGAGTTGGAGTAGCCAGGAAGATCGCAGCGTCGGCGACGTCGTCGGGAGTTCCCCATCGGTTCATGAGAGATTGGCCCTTCGCCCGCTGATTCCAGTAATCGCTGGTGCATTCACCCCACGACGTCTTTATCCAGCCGGGTGCGATGGTATTGACTCGCACCGCCGGGGCGAGCTCCTGGGCTAATGAGTTGGCGAATGCCTCCACGGCGGCTTTGATGGGCGCGAACATTTGTCCGGCGTCGGCTTCCATCCCGGCTGTGGCTTGGTCCCAGCCGATAAAAATAAGTGACGGCGGTGGGTAAGCGAGATCCTTACTGGCTTGTTTGCGAAAGTGGGAGCCTACAGCGCGCCCAGTCGTTATCGAGCCGACCAAATCGACTTCGATAAGCTGTTTCAGTTTTTGCTCAAACGTCCACGCAGCAGCGTCTCCGGTCAGAACGTCCGCGCCGGCACAGTGAACCCAGGAATCGATCCGAGCAAATCGCGTTAATGTGCGATTAATAAACTGGCTTGTATCGAAGGCGTCCGCGAAATTGGCTTGATCGACAATCGCATCGCAGCCACTGCTGCGAACCTGTGCAGCGGTTTGTTCTGCGCCGTCGCGATGGCGATGGCAGTGCAACAGCAGGTTGCTGCATCCGGCGGCGGCAAAGCGGATCGCGATTTGCTTACCAATGCCGCTGGACGCTCCGGTGACAACTGCCGTCGTCCCAGACAGCGGTTGAGATTTGCCGCTGGATAAATCGTTTGGATCGTGGCTCACGCCAGAGGCCAGGGGTTAAAGGTTGGGCGTCGTGTAGGGTTCGACGTCGCCGACCATATGGAAGTGATTATGGTCAATGTAGATGACCTCAATCACTTCGCGATCGTCCAGCGTGTGCGGGACAGGATAGCCGACGATGGCTCGTTCGCTGCAGTAGATCGTGCACTTGTAGTGTGCGTGATGCAACTGGGCTGGACCAATCAGCGGATAAAAACGGGGTGGATCGATGTAATCAGCGATCTTTTCCTTGATGATGCGAACGTTGTTCCGCTGCTTTTCATAAAGGAAAGGAACGCCGCCTTGGACGGGACGAGCCTTCTCCAACGCGCGGACGACTTCATCATCCGTCGGCGGATCGAGTGCGACGGGAGGACCGCCTGCAGTGGTCGGTGCGAGAATCGGAACACGATCGTATCGCTCGTGCTCCCAGAACTTCTCTTCCTGACGATGTTGATAGTACGGACTAACCGGAATGGGAACGGCAAAAATTCCCAGATTCGGTCCCGCAAAACCGAGGCAACCGGCGGTTGGCGCGATGATCGCCGCCAATATTCCGGTGACGACAAGTCGGCGTCCGACTCGATTTCGCTGGGATGATTCGCTAGTGCTCATCGAGTCACTCATGACTTGGTTGTTCGGACGATTCAGCTTGTTCGAGGTCATTGCGTCAATCATTTGGGAGTAGGGTCCGTATCGACCGGGGTACTCGCGTCATTGATTTGGCGTAATAGATGTATCGTGTCAATCTGTAACGGTCTTGCGGATAAATCCGAATTTTTAGGTTTTCCGTCGTGAAAATATAGGTGATGATCGGCGGCGAGTTTGCGTTGGGTGAGCGGCTCGGTGGCCTGACCCGGTCTTCACTCCGGCAGGCATTGCAAGGGGATTTTCGCTCGATCTCGGGAAAGACGCTGCGCCGAGGACGCATGGGGCCGATGCGGCCGTAGTGTCCCGCCAGCGACCGATCGCGATCGATGCTTGCTGCTACCGGCTTGTGGATGTCGCCACGATCGCGGGTACGGGTCTCTAGCGGGCAATTGAATCACCTGAAAGCGAAGCTGACATGCGATCGGCGACGCCTGACCAGCACGACCTGACCAGCACGACCTGGCGAGCATGGATACGGATTTGATCGGTCGGGGAAAGATACTTAACGAAACGAAAAAACCCACCGCCTTTTGATAGGCGATGGGTTCATGAATCGGTGCGGTATCGATCACTGATCGGTTAACGATCGGTGAAGTCGAGGAACCACCAGCCGTCGTCCCATTCGAGGCTCACTTTACGCCAGCCGAGCGGAACCTGCGGATAGGGATAGAAAGGACCGATGTAAGGGAACGCGGACGGACTGTACTGCTGTGGATAGGTTACAGCGGCATAGTTCGGATATGCCGCGTAGCCTGGCCAAGCGTAGTTTGGCAGGTATGGCTGCTCGTAGCGAGGTGCTGCTGCGCCACCTGCATACGGAGCCATTGGGACGGGAGCTCCCATCATGCCTCCGTTCATCGGCATACCTGCAGGCATCGCTTGCATACCGGCAGGATTCATCTGGTACGGCGCTGTTTGCACGGGAACGCCTGATGGACGAGTCGAAGCCGCAATGGCGGGTGTGCCACTACGATCGATCGGTGTCAGGTTGGATGCGTAGTCGGTGATCGGCGTCGGTTCGTTAGAACCGCTCTCCATAACCGGCTGGGGAATTGGGCTAGTCGAATTATAGACGGCGATTTCTTCTACCACGTCAGCAACACCTGGTGTCTGACGAACGATGTCGGCAATCAGCTGACGGTGTGCTTCGGAGCTAGCGCGGCCGTTTAGGAATACACGACCATCTTGCGTGTTGACGTCGACGCCGAAGCCTTTGAGCCGTCCTTGACGTTGGGCTTCACCCAACGCTGCAACGACCGCAGAGGTAACGTTTCGGTCCGACTCAACGGTCGACTCGGTTGCCCCAGCCATCGCAATCTGGCCGGCTTGCTGCCAAGATTCAGGTTTGCTTGCCTGAGCGACTGCTGGTGGAATCACCACGGGAGCAATCGCTGGCTTGGATGTCGGCTTCGTATTGGCAGCCGCCAAAGCCTTCTCGAAAGAAAATGAATCCTTCGATTTCGGTTCGGCTACTGCAGTAACTGCCGCATTGGGTCGAACAACGGTTGCCGTCTGAGCCAACGCATCGGTTTTTGTTGCCGAGTTCTTGGCGATCGGGCTCACGCTGATTTCGTCGACAACTTCAACGATGTCCGCGATACCCTTCGCAGCAGCGAGAACGCTTTCCTTTTGTCCCGCTTCGCGGACGTTGCCTCGAAGCAGCACGATGCCCTTGTCGACCTTAAGATCAAGCGTAAAGTCCTTGAGGGCACCGGCATCACGCTGTACCTTCAGTTTTTGGATGATTTGTTCAGCGATCTCTCGATCGCCTGCGAGGGCCTGGAGCGGCCCACCGGCGACGATCGAAAGGATCGCAGCCGCCATAAAGTATCGTCGCATGGAGTGCCTCCTACAGTCCTCAACCCAGTTTCCGCTTATCCGATCGCGCACCCTCGGTACGTTCGTAGAGCGGTTTCAGATTGTTTCGGCCATTTGGAGCGCGTCCTGGTAGGTTTTTTCTGATTTTAGCGTCGATAACCGTTTTTTCGGTCATTCCGAAGAAACCAGCAGCTTTGCTAGCGACCACGGAAAAATCGCAAGAAGCCTGCAAAAGTAATCAATCCGCCCACAATTGGCACAAGGGCGATGGCTAGTTTCGGCTGCACGGCGCACGCGCCAATCGCAATCAGCGTGATGGCAGCGATGCCTGGTGGGAGCCAGCTCGCGGGACGCTTTAGCGACGGCCACGCTAGCCAAGCCGCCGCCAAAATCAGCGAAATCCGGATCAGCGACGCCGCACCATAACCGCCTGACGCTTCCAGACCCCGGTACCACAGCATGACCCCGCTAGCGCCGACTCCGATCACAAGGCAGAGCAGAATTTTATTTTGAGCGTTCAGGATCTGGGCAATCGTGCAGGCGGCAGGAAAATGACTGTTGCTATATTCACGTCAACGGTTGCCAGGTTCAATCGCAAATTTTAGCTTTCTTCGATAGCTTGCGTGCTTTGTGTAAGCTGAGCAGATGCGATTTCGCCAGTGGGATGTTTACTGTACTCGCGTTCATGACCGCTGAGTGGGGGATAAATGGTCCGGTTTGCAATTCCGATTTATTGTGCCGTATCGGCGTTCGTCTTCGGTTTTGATCTTGGGATCGCGACCGCGCAGTCACCTATTCTTAGGTCTGGGGACACGCTCGCATTGGTGGGTGGGACTTTTATTGAGCGCATGCAATCAACCGCGGCACTGGAAAACGAACTTCAATGTCGCCGCCCGGATTGGCAATTGCGAGTGCGTAATCTCGGTTGGTCCGGTGATGATGTTCACGGCGTTGCCCGAAAGGTGTTTGAGTCCGATCCACAGCGTGGATTCGAACGTTTAATGGCTGATTTGAAGATCGCATCACCCACAATTGTGATGATTTCCTATGGTTTCGCCGAAGCCAGCAACGGGAAGGAGGGAATCGCTTCCTTTGGGTCAGGCCTTAGGAAATTGGTTCAATCGATCAAGGAAATGCCCTGCCGGGTCGTTTTATTGAGGCCCTTTGTCGTTCCGGGTATTCGGACGAAGGGATATCAAGAGGCGATCGATGCCTGCGTCAATACGGTCGACGTCGTTGCCAAGGAAACCGATTCGGCTGTCGTTTCGGCCCAATGCAACGACTGGAGCGACGACCGCCTAGTCCCAAGTGAGAGCGGTTACGAATCGATTGGCGTCCAACTGGCGGATCAGCTTGTCGGAGAGCGGGCGAGCAGCGCTGTGGATGGCGAGCTGAATGCGCTCATCATTCGTAAGAACGAGCTGTTTTTCCATCGCCACCGGCCGCAGAACGAGACTTATTTATTGCTGTTCCGAAAGCATGAACAGGGGAACAATGCCGTCGAGTTACCCCAATTTGATCCTTTGGTCGACGAACTGGACCAGCGGATATGGCAACAAGCTTTGGAAAAGTAAGGTCCGGTTTCGGGTAGGAGCGGCAAAGAGCGGGAGAGAGCGGGAGAGAGAAAGAGCAAGAATCTTTGCGAAAGCCATGAGCCGCTTTGGCGCTAGCTGCGGGTCTGTTCGGCTTTCGGATCGTTTCTAAGCGATGTATTTCCGGAAAGTAACTCGTGTCTAGCTTCTTGTCACCGATTAGGCCGCAGCATAGGCTCTTGGCCTTGCGGCATGCGACTTTCAGTCCAACTCGTTTGATTGGGTAGTCCGAGTTGCGCAGACGGCGTCTGCCGGCCAATGATTTAGACTTATTTGGGAGCCAACTCGGTGAGCGGTACTTGTGTTATCGGTTTGCAGTGGGGAGATGAGGCCAAGGGTAAGCTCGTCGACCTGCTCGCGCCGCGATTCGATTTGGTGGTGAGATATCAAGGTGGCGCCAACGCAGGACACACGGTCGTTGCCGGCAGTGAAACCTACAAGCTTCACCATATCCCCAGCGGTATCCTTCACAGCCATGTTCAAAACCTGATCACGCCAGGCGTGGTTATCAATCCGGCGACCATGATCGACGAGATGAATGGGCTATTGGCACGCGGGATCGATATTCGCAAAAACCTGAGGGTGAGCGAACGTGCGCATCTTGTCATGCCTTGGCACATGATCGAAGACCGGTTGATCAACGCGCAGAAAGTACGAGGCGAGTCGATCGGAACGACCAATCGCGGTATCGGTCCCTGCTATCGCGACAAAGTGGGAAGGACTCATGCGATACGCATTGCGGACTTGATCGACGCGTCACGAGACGAGCGAATCGCGACGGTTGCCGAGGCGAAACGCGCTGTCCTTACAGGACTTGGTGCCAGCGAAGAGGAGCTTGCTGCCATTGGAACAGATCGAGTTCAACAGCTGGCAGCTGCTTGGGGTGACGCCCTTCGCCCAATGATCGGCGATACGACTGATTTTCTTCTCGACGCGCTCGAGGAGGGCAAGCAAGCATTATTTGAAGGAGCCCAAGGTTCGCTACTGGACATCGATCACGGTACCTATCCATTTGTGACAAGTAGCAATAGTAGCGGCGTGGGAGTCTGTGCCGGCGCGGGCGTTCCGCCACGTTGGATCAAGACCGTCATCGGAGTTTGCAAGGCATACAGCACCAGAGTGGGCGGGGGACCGTTTCCGACCGAACTCACCGATGCCACTGGCCAGAAAATTCGCGAGCTGGGACGTGAATATGGTACAACGACAGGGCGACCCCGGCGCTGCGGTTGGTTCGATGCGGTGGCGGTTCGTTACACCGCAAGGCTTAGCGGTGTAACCCAGTTGTCTCTGATGATGATGGATGTACTTAGCCACTTTGAAGAACTAAAAATCTGCATCGCTTACGAACTGGATGGTGAACGTATCACTCGCCTGCCGAGTTCTGCTGAAGATCTTCGTCGGTGCATCCCGATCTACGAAACGCTTGTGGGTTGGAATACGATGGTTGATGACGCCACCCACGTTGATGATTTTCCGCCGGCAGCGATTGCTTATATCAAACGGATCGAACAATTGGTGGGCGTTCCGGTAGGTATCCTGTCGGTTGGTCCCGATCGTAAGCAAACGATTTTTACAGCTAATCAACCGCCACTGCCTGCACAAAAAACTGTCGCGATTCTCAACGCGGTATGAACCAGGTTGTTGTTTGAGAAATCGCCTTTTTAAAGGCCGAAACGCGGGAAAATGTAAATGGATTCGTTTCCCTTGTCGCGGCAGAGATCCCTTTTTGAGTCGAGCACTCGTCGAAGATGATCGAAAACCAACCGCGACACGTTGCGATCATCATGGACGGGAATGGTCGTTGGGCGCAGCAGCGCGGACTGCCTCGTGTTGAGGGGCATCGCCGTGGCGTCTCGACGGTACGGATGGTTTGTGAAACAGCGACCGAGCTGGGGCTCCAGGCAATCACCTTGTACTGCCTGTCGAGTGAAAATTGGAAACGCCCTCAGGCTGAGATCGATTTCCTGATGCATTTGCTTGAGCAATATCTGATCGAAGAACGTGGCCTGATCATGAAGCAAAATCTGGTGCTTCGCGTCATCGGTCGACGAGATCGATTGCCGCAATCAGTCATCGATGAGATGGAAAAGACCATCGCACTCTCAGCACAAAACCAGGGGACGAGATTAGTGCTTGCGATTGACTATGGTGGGCGGGACGAGCTCACACGTGCGGTAAAGAGAATTGCCGGTGACGTCATCGCCGGTAGGTTAAGCGTTGCGGAAATCGATGAATCATCGATTTCAACACGCCTCGATACGCACGACTTGCCGGATCCTGACTTGATGATTCGAACGGGCGGCGAATTGAGAATCAGTAACTTTCTGCTATGGCAACTAAGCTATGCCGAGTTGTGGGTTACCAATCGTTCGTGGCCTGAATTCTCGAAAGAAGACTTCCTGGACGCGATTGAGTCTTATGCTCAGCGTGACCGTCGCTTCGGTGGGATCGATGATTCAAGTGGCTCCTCGAGTTAGAACCTATCCGAAAACCATTAGTCGCTTTGGCGCTAGGCGCGGGTCTCTTCGGTTTTCGAATCGGTTCTTACGTTTTAACTTTGATTTGACATAGAAAGGAACCCTCGTGCTCCGCGACCGACTGCTCACCTCGGCGGTGTTGATCTCCGCTGTCCTCGGTTTACTGTTTCTCGATGCGAAGTATCCGCTAGGGGGTAGTTACGGATGGTGGCTTTTGCCACTGCTGATGGTTTTTTCGCTCGGTACGGCGCGTGACTTGGCAACCATGTTGAAGCACGGCGGACGTGCGATTAGTCGCCGAACGGTGCTCGTCGCCACCGGGGTTGCCTCGCTATCACCGTGTGTCCCAATGTTGTGGCCCGTATTCGGCGCGACCTATCCGGTGGATTGCCCGATCGGAACGCCAGGATGGGTGGTAGTGGGGGTTCTTAGCGCGATCTTCGTTTGCATGTTTCGTGAAATTTGCTTGTATCGACCGGGTAATGGCCAAGCTCTTGAGCGAACCTTGTCGGGAGCATTCGCCTCCGTGTGTGTGGGAGTGCCGATGGCACTGATGGTTGTCGTCAGAGTGAGTGGGAATGGAACCGCGAGTACCAATCCAGCAAATAACGCCGCTTGGGGCTTGGCGGCCCTTGTCGCAACGATCACGGTAACCAAATCGTGTGACGCGGGAGCTTATTTCACGGGCCGAACATTGGGACGCCATAAGCTGATTCCCCATCTGAGTCCGGGTAAAACTTGGGAGGGAGCTCTGGGTGGCATTGTTGTTTCGATCTTGGTTAGCTACGCCTGTTTTATGGGTTTATTTCCAAAATTGCTCACGGTTACCCAGGGGCCACCGTGGTGGGGACCGCTCCTTTTTGGAAGCGTTTGCGCAGTCATGGGGATGATCGGTGATCTTGCCGAGTCGCTTGTGAAACGCGAAACCGGCGTCAAAGATAGCGGGAACTGGCTGCCCGGCCTGGGTGGAGTGTGGGACGTAACGGATTCACTGCTGGTAACGATTATGCCGGCGTGGATAATGATCTCGGCAGGATTGATCGGCTCGTAGTGTTTTTAGGCGGGTGCGCAGTATACAATGTTGCTAGCAGCAGTTTGCGCCGGCCGCAGTTCGCACCAGTTTCGGTGCGAAAACGGATTGATGAGGATCGGACCTAAACCATTTCGCCCTGGAATCGGTTTCCTGCAGAAAGGGAGATCGAAAGGGTATAAAGGTAATGAATGACTGAAGCAACATTGGCGGTAAACTCGCCCGACGAGATCCTGACGCTATTCGGGGCTCGAGACCAACACCTCCGAACCCTTCGGAGACTCTTTGAAGTGTCGATTACGCATCGGCAAGGCCAGATTCGAGTAACGGGAGAGCCTGACGCTGTTCAGCAAACGACTCGAGTGCTTGAAAAACTTCGCCACCTTAGCCGGAGAAAGGGAGTGATTAGCCCTCTTGACGTGCAGGCTGCTGCCGCTGAGGAGGGGGTCTCTGGTGAAGGCGAAATGACTTCTTTGAGTCTTGCTGGCAATGTGGAGATCCGGCATGCCAAGCGAAAAGTTCTTCCACGAACCGAAGGTCAGGCTCGGTATGTCGAAATGATTCGGCAGCATGACCTGACGATCGCCATCGGTCCGGCCGGTACGGGCAAAACTTTTTTGGCCGTGGCAACCGCGATCGAAGCCTTGAAAGCAGGGCAGGTACGAAAGATCGTGCTGGTCCGACCGGCCGTCGAGGCGGGTGAGAATCTCGGTTTCTTACCCGGAGATTTACGTGCCAAATTGAATCCGTACATGCGGCCACTGATGGATTCTTTGAACGATATGGTCGACTTTGACCAGGTCCGTTCGCTGATGGAGCAGGAAATCATTGAGGTTGTTCCGCTCGCATACATGCGGGGACGTACTCTCAATGACGCGTTTATTATCCTTGACGAAGCTCAAAACGCGACGGTTGCTCAGATGAAGATGTTCCTGACACGGATGGGACAAAGCAGTAAAATGGTCGTAAGCGGCGATACCAGTCAGCAGGACCTTTCGTACGGTGTTACCAGTGGACTGGCCGACGCGGTTCGGCGGCTCAGTAACATTGACTCGGTTGCGATTGTACGTTTAGAAAAAACGGATATCGTGCGCCATCGCTTGGTACAACGCATCGTTGAGGCGTACGAGCAGGATGTTTAGATTGCAGCGGCTGGAAGCCAAAGTTCAAGGGGCGCAAAGGCGAAGCGGAGAGTGGTTTACCACCTCCCGCCATACGGCTAGATGAGTACGTCATCCAATAAACGCGCTGGCAAAGAGCGGCTTCAGTCCCTCGGAATTCCGAAGAATCGCTTCGTTCAATGGTGGTCGGTAAATCGCGGGACGGCGCTCTGGAGTCGCTTCGCGATGGTTTTGCTGGCAGCCCTGTTAATGATGCTCGTCTGCCGCACCTGGGAGCCGCCATTTTCGTATCGGCTCGGCGATTATCCGCAGCGAAACATCATCGCGCGAGTTGATTTTCAAGTCCCTGACGAAGCTGCAACCGAAGCCGCGCGAATCCAGAAGCGCCGGGAAACCTTCGCCTTCTACGTCAACCGTAGTCAAGCTTTGTCACAGCGACGCGACGAGCTGAAAGATCAACTGTTTTTGGTCACCAGTGCCCAATCGTTTGGTGAGATGACCGCGGAGGAGCGACGGGCGTTCAGCGACATGTATGAAGCTGACGAGACAGCAGGACCAGGTGATACCGAAGCGGATCGCTTTGCGACGCTGAAGAGCGTGTTAGCCGGCGATGTCGATCTCGTAAAAGTTGAACAGGCGGTCGGGGCGGCGATTCTCCCACTGATGGAAACGGGCCTGCTCCAATCCTTGACCCATAGTGCAGAGCAAGGCGATCTTCGGGTCATTCGCGTCTATTCTCCTGGGAATCCATCGGAATCTCGCGCGGTGGAAGTATCGAAAGTTCGGATTGCTCAGGCCAAGGTCGACTTAGAGCAGCGAATTAAGGAGCAATTCCGGCAACAGTTTGAGGGAGCAGAGTCGCAGAAAGTGGCAGCGATGGTGAACCACTGGCTTTCGTCGCGGCTTCCCGAAACCCTTTCCTACGACGACGATCTCTCCAACCGCGCAAGACAGGCGGCGGCTGCAGAAGTCGACGTGGTGATGAAAACCTATCGTAGCGGTACGACCGCGTTGGCCCGAGCCGGCGAGTCACTTCAAGTTCCGCAAATTGAGTTGTTGCGACAAGAATGGCGACAAATCGTTCTGCAAACCCGGTGGCCGGACCGATTGGCGCGATTCGTTGCTTTTACTGGGATGATTGCTGCTTTTTACCTGCTTTGTGGGACCTACATCTACTTTATCGACGATCGAGATTTGCTTCGCGATTTTTGGAAGCTCGGGAAGCTTCTCACTTTTATCGTGACGGTCATCGCCTTCTGTTACCACGCTTCGAGCGACCAATGGCGAGCCGAATTGATTCCGTTGTCGATGGGTGCGATGGTAGCCGCCGTCGTTTACGGACGTGAACTCGCGATGTTGTTGATGGCTGCGATCAGTCTTTCAGTGACGCTTTTCATCGGCGCCGACGTTGCCGAGTTGGTCATGATGGCAGCTGCCTGTACATCATGTGTTTTGCTTCTCGGTCGTATTCGAAGTCGTACCCACCTTCTCTATGTAGGTCTTGGCAGTGCAGCGATCTCCGCCGCGACGGTTGTTGGTGTCGGGGTGGTTACCGGCCAAATGTTTGCCACCGGCGAGGCCGCGGCCGAATCATTAACGCTCGCTCCGTCCGTCGACTTGAGTACAACGCTCAATGTACTCGTCAGCGAGGCGTGGTGGGCGGCTGGGTGCGTCGTTATCGCCTCGCTCGGAATGACTGGCTTATTGCCACTGGTTGAGAAAGGATTCTCAGTACAGACCGATTTGAGTCTGCTTGAACTTGGCGATGCTAGTCACCCTCTACTACGTCGACTGGCGCAACGCGCCCCTGGCACTTACAACCACTCCATCAATGTCGCTTCGATCGCGGAGGCTGCGGCCGATGCGATTGGTGCAAACGGATTACTTGTTCGAGTGGGGGCCTACTTTCACGATATCGGGAAGATGTTTAAGCCCGAGTACTTTATTGAAAATCAGGGCCAAGGTAAGAACCAACACGACTCGCTTCAACCTGCGATGAGTACTCTCGTGATTGTGGCTCACGTGAAAGATGGTGCTGATTTGGCTCGCACCAACCACCTTCCCCAACCGATCATCGACTTTATTCTCCAGCATCATGGGACCACGTTGGTCGAGTATTTTTATCGGGAAGCGGCGAAACGAAGCGAAGCCAGTCCGAATCGAGAAGAAGTTAGCGACAAGGATTTTCGATACCCAGGGCCCAAACCCCAAACTCTTGAAGCGGCCGTTTTGATGGTTGCCGACGCAGTCGAAAGCGCAAGTCGAACATTGGTCGACCCAACTTCGGCAAGAATAGCCGGATTGGTTGAAATGATTGCGGAGAAAAAGGTGACCGACGGCCAATTCGACGAGTGTGGAATGACATTCAAGCAGCTTGACCAGGTCAAAGCTAGTTTGGTGAAGACCCTCACATCCATTTATCACGCGCGTGTAAAATACCCGGGTCAACAATCCGCTTGATCCCGTGCGCTCTATGACCAAACTTGACGTTCCCGTCACCATCGACTTCGATTCGCTCGAGCCCATGCTTGACGGTCTCACTGACGAGATGCTTTGCGACAAGATTCGTTCGGCGGCTACAGCCGCAGCAGTGGTCAGGGGCTTCACAACGGGGACCATTGGAGTGCTCGTGACCGACGACGAGGCGATTCACGTCATCAATCGTGAGTATTTGAAACACGATTTTCCAACCGATGTGATCAGTTTCGGTTACGTGCAAGAGTTTCCCAAAGTGGAAGGCGAGATGGTCGTCAGTCTTGATACGGCCTTTCGCCAGGCAAATCTCCTCGGCTGGACAACGCTGAACGAACTGTTGCTCTATGTAGTACACGGGACGTTACATGTTTGCGGAATGGACGACGGAGACGAATCAGCATGTCGCGAAATGCGTCGATGCGAAAGCGATGCTCTCGCCACGATCGGCATTTCAGATGCCGCTCGGTTTTCTCCTGATTCAGCAACCCCAGTCGCCAAAGAACTGGATACAAGCGCTCAACCAACGATGAATCGCTCATGATGATTTCGTGGTGGATAGGTTTAGCGCTTTGCGGCTTTCTTGTCAGTTCGATTGGTGGCCTGGGGACAGAGCTGCTGGATCGGTTCGCGGGGAAAACTCTGGAGGCTTATTGCCGCCTTCGTCGACACCGAGAGCGGTTTGGTGCGGTACTCGATGGACAAGACAATGCTTTGGCGGCATCGAAGTACTTGAGGGTGATCGGCACGGTCACGTTTCTTGTCGCAGGTACGGTCGCAGTCATGCTTCAGCTGGGTGGACCTCAAGTCATGAACCTTGCGATGTGGGGTGTTTTTGCCGCCGGAGCAATGATGCTCGCACATATTTGGGTGCCCAATGCATTGACTCGCTTTACCTCGGCTCCCGTGCTTTACCATACATGGGGATTCTGGAGGGCGCTTTCATTGGTGATGGCACCGCTCTCCGCGCCAGGTGAATTGCTTGCTGTCATCACACGTCGACTTACCGGGAACCCGCCGGACGAAGATGAAGACGAAGAGCAATTGGAGGATGAGATCCGTACGATGGTCACGGCGGGTACTCGAGAAGGTTATTTCGGCCCAGGCATTCGCGACATGATTCAAGGCGTGATGGAACTGAAGGAAGATACGGTCGCACACATCATGACGCCCCGTAGCGATGTCGAAGCCGTTTCGGCAACCGCGAATTGGCAGGACATACTCCAGGTGGTGATCGACTCCGGGCGGACACGACTGCCGGTCTACGAAAATACGCTCGACAAAATCGTCGGAGTGCTTTACGTCAAGGATTTGTTGCCTCGTTTGTGTGCAGGTACACTCGATACGATTACTCCAACGTCGATCATGCGAAAACCTTGGACAGTACCGATCGATCAAAACGTCGAGTTCCTACTACGAGAGTTCCTCCATAGCCGGAGCCACATGGCGATCGTTCATGATGAGTTTCAGCAGACTGCCGGCGTTGTAACGATTGAAGACGCACTTGAAGAAATCGTCGGCGAAATCGTCGATGAATCGGACGAGGAAGAAGAGTCAGCGATCACGATCATCGACCCTGAAACCGCTCAGGCCGATGGGCGAGTCATGATTGACGATTTGAACGATGAACTCGGATGGCAACTCCCCGAAAGCGATGACTATGAAACCGTCGCAGGTTACGTTCTTCACCATACCGGCGCGATTCCGGAAGATGGGCAGCGCATCACGATAGGCGAAGTCGAATTTGAAATCGTTCGTGCCAGCAACCGGCAAATCGAGTCCGTCCGACTTCATTTAGTCGGGACCAAAAATGAACGGGAATCCGTCTAATCCACGGACTTGCCGTTTCCGCTTGGATGGGGATAGCCTTTCGGATACAATTGTTGCAGGTCACCGAAATGTGGACCTCCCACCTCCCTAGCCCTCCGTTCTCTCGCACAGTCCTTGAGAACGGTTTATTTTCCCTCCCGATACATGATGGGCTTGCCATTGTCCGGTTTCGTCACCGTGAACGGTTGCTTCGTGCTTAACGGCCGATTCCTCGTCGCGTTTATCGCTGCGATGAGTGCCGCGATGTCGTTGGTGGTAAGTGGTGATGAATTGGAAGGCTCCTCGGAATCCGCCACAGTGGTTCCAGTTGTCGCGTCAGATCCCGGTCTTACTTCTTGGCAGCAGGACGGTTGGCCGCTCATTCAAAAGTTCTGCATCGAGTGTCACAACCAGGAATTCCAAGAGGCAGAGGTGGACTTAAGTTTGATGCAAAGTGAGGGAACGGCATCAGACAACTCGGAAATGTGGGACCGCGCGCTGCAGATGATTCGATTCGGCGCCATGCCTCCGGAAGATGCGACGATGCCTACCGAAGCGGAACGCCGCCAACTAGCGGACACCATCGATAGGACGCTGTATAAAGTCGCTTGCGATCTGCGCCCCAAAGCGGGACGGGTGACCGCCCGGCGATTGAATCGAACGGAGTACAACAACTCAATTCGGGATTTGTTTGGTATCGATTTCCATGTCGCGGATGACTTCCCGTCGGACGAGGTCGGCGGTGGGTTTGATAACAATGCGGACGTGCTTTCGATGCCGGCCATGTTGCTCGAGAAATACATCGACTCCGCCGAACGCGTAACGTCGTTGGTTATTTTGGATCCGAAAGAGCTTCAGTCAACCGAACAAGAGCGAAGCGGTGACGGCATAGGCGTCGTCGGCAACTCCAAAACGGAATCCTTCTACGGAAGGATTCTTGAGATTAGTTCGTTTGCATGGGTTGAGTTCGACGTCAAGCAAAGCGGAAAGTACCGGATCCGCGTCGAGGGATCGGGGTGGAATGCAAAGCGACCCGCCCAAGCATACTGCGTTTATGACGAGCTCGGCATGCCGCTTTACGCCGGAGAATTCTCGCAAAGGTCTGGTGGAGGAGACAGTCACAGCGCCACTTTTTCACGCGATCTCGAGGCGGGAAAACGGATTTTTATCGTCGCGCCACTGGACCAGCTTCCTGATGATTACGACGAAACTAAGCCAGAAACGATCGGCAAGTTTCCAATGCTGGATCGACTCGACGAGAATGCGTTGCGTGCCGGCCGCGAGCAGTTCGGCAAACCGCTTAGTGTTGACAGTGAGGTGGAAGGCGACGAACTCCGGTTGATGGTCCGAAAAGTTGAGATCGAGGGACCGGTTGAATTCGCTCAAGCAGAGATTCCTACAAGCCAGGCAAAAATCCTAAAGCGAGTTGCTCGGCAACGTCGCGGAGAGTACGAAGGTGTCGAGCAAGCGGCTATCGAATGCCTCAAGCCGCTAATGGAACGTACATTTCGCCGACCCGTCGATGCGGATGAACTTGGTCGGTATGTGGATCTAGTGAAACGAGCTACCGACCGAGGCACTAGTTTTCATCGGGGCATGCAAATCGCGATTACTGCGATGTTGATTTCGCCCCACTTTCTTTTCCGAGTTGAGTTACCTGAGCCCGGCGTGGAGCCTGACGATGCCGGTGAATACCGTTTGACTAACCTCCAGTTGGCATCCCGGCTGTCGTATTTTCTATGGAGTAGCACACCTGACGACGAGCTTCTGCAAGCGGCTAAAAATGGCAAACTGCATGACGAAAAACAAATGTTGTGGCAAATCGATCGAATGCTCGCGGACTCACGGGCGAGTTCGCTTGCTGATGAGTTTGCTGCCCAATGGCTAGGTCTCCGAAAGCTGAGCGGATTGGAAAGAGACGCGGACCAATTTGGCGAGTTTGACGCGAAGTTGCGTGACTCGATGGCGAGGGAAACCAAAACTCTGTTCATGCACGTCCTTCATGAAAATCAGTCCGTGGTCGATTTGCTAGATGCAAACTACACCTTCGTGGATGAGACGCTTGCCAAGTTTTACGGACTTCCCTGGGAACAGGGCACCGGCGATAGAAGTACGGAAGAGCCCAGTGATGGACTCGAGTTTCGTCGTGTATCGCTGGAAGGTACGCCAAGGCGCGGAGTGTTGACTCATGCGAGCGTGCTAACGGTTACTAGTTATCCGACGCGTACCAGCCCGGTTCAGCGCGGAAAGTGGATACTTGAAAATATTCTTGGCACACCGCCTCCCGAACCTCCCCCCAATGTTCCGGAATTGGAGGCAACGAAGAGCGCACCAGGGGCGACCATTCGAGAGCAACTCGCATTGCATCGAGCCAACCCTGCATGTGCATCCTGTCATCGCGTCATGGATCAACTGGGATTTGGTTTTGAAAATTTTGACGCGATTGGGCGGCATCGCAGTGATACCCAGATCGATGCCAGCGGTGAATTGCCTGGAGGCCGCAAGTTCAATGGTGGTAAGGAGCTTGCTGAAACACTGAAGGCTACCGAGAGTACAAAGTTCGCCTCGACGGTTACTGGTAAACTGCTTGGTTTCTCCCTGGGACGCGAGCTATCGCCTGAAGATCGCTGCGCGATCGATAAGATTGTTGCAGATAACGAAAAAAGCAACTTCCGGTTAGCCGATATGGTAAAAAGCATCGTGTTAAGCCGCCCGTTTCAATACTTCCATCCTGAAAATAAAAGTCTAAGTCCAACGGACGAAAACAAGTGATCGCAAAAAACTTGGCGGATAATATGAGTTTCATGAATCGTAACCACAGTCGTTTTGCAGTTTCCCACAGCCGGTCTCGTATCGCGCGACGTACGGTCTTGAGGGGCGCTGGTTTAGCATTGGGACTGCCGCTGCTTGAAGCGATGTCGCCGATTGCAAAAAGCGTGTTTGCGTCGGAAAGTGACGCGGAAACCGCTCCGGTTCGAATGGCTTGCCTGTTTTTTCCCAACGGCGTCATCGTGCCCAAGTGGAAATGTGAAGGTAGCGGAGACAGTTGGGAATTATCGCCAACCCTCATGCCCCTTCAGCAAGTTAAGTCAAAGATCAACGTCATCTCGGGGTTGGCACACGATAACGGTTGGGCGAAGAAAGACGGCGCTGGAGATCACGCACGCTCCGCAGCGACGTTTTTGACTGCGGCTCGCCCGCTGAAGACATCGAGTCGCGTTCAGTTAGGTGTTTCGGTGGATCAATTGGCCGCCAATCAGCTGGCAGGACAAACTCGGTTGGCATCGATCGAGCTTGGTCTGACCGCCAGTCGTGGCGCGGGTAGCTGCGATTCAGGCTACAGTTGCGCCTATTCATCCAATATTTCCTGGCGCAGTGAAACGCAACCGATGGCCAAGGAAACGATTCCTCGACTTGCCTTTGAAAGGATGTTCGGGTCTGGAGATGCTCATGAGCGGCATGAACTGAATGTCGTTCGGAAGAGCATTTTGGATGTTGTATCCGAAGACGCTCGGCGATTGATGAAACAGGTCGGAGACACCGACCGTAGAAAACTCGATGAGTATTTTTATGGTGTGCGCGAAGTCGAGCTTCGTATTCAGCAAGCCGAAGTGCTGGACAAGGCGGCACTTCCAGATATCGATGTGCCATATGGACGCGTCGACAGTTTCAAAGAGCATGCACGTCTCATGTTCGACTTGATGGCGATCGGTTTTCAAACCGATACCACGCGGGTTGCAACGTTAATGCTTGACAATGCAGGTGGCGATCGCAGCTACGTGGATGTGGGTGTGAAAGAATCTCACCACGGTCTTAGTCATCACCGCAACGAAGCGGAAACCGTGGCAAAGATCGAGAAGATTGACCACTACCTCGTCGAGCAGTTTGCTTACTTCCTTGAGCGGCTCGATTCGATCAAGGAAGGCAACGGTAGGTCGCTGCTTGATAACAGCATGGTCCTCTACGGCAGTGGCCTGAGCGACGGCAATCGTCACAGTCATGATGATTTGCCTGTGGTGCTGGCCGGAGGTGCTGGTGGAAAGCTGCGAACGGGGCGTCACATTGTTTGTGATAGTGATCGACCGATGGGCAATCTCTTTTTGTCCATGCTCGACATGATGGGAACTCCTGCTGAATCGATTGGCGATAGCAGCGGCCGTCTCACTGAGCTGGCTTAGAAAGTCATTGCGGTCGTTGCAACGTTATCGTTCGCCCAGGGTGCGGCGCCAGCGTAGAAGCAATAGCGGCATCGGCTGAGCCGATGCTTTTAATCGCTTGATTCCTCGGAGCCTTTGATTCCTCGGAGCCTTTGATTCCTTGAGTTATTCGCTCAAAGAATCGGAGAGAGGATGAGGCTGCAAGTGACAGCGTAAAGAAAATCAGCAGGCGATTTTTTCTTCCATGGAGCGCGAGCCATCGGTACCATAGCAGATTAGGCTGGACCGATCAAAATCAGCGATCGCGGTGAGTTTAACGCTCCGTGGCCCATGAAGGCAAAAGTAAACTCCGCAAACGCGGTTTGCTCTTAGGACGCTCCTTTCAGTCAGCGGAAACTGGTCGGGTTCGAGCGTTCCTATCTCACATAACTTTTTTTCAACTAGTTTTCTGAGTGACAACAAGTCAACACTGGAGGGGAGGCAGACCATCATGGTGTAGTTTAGGTCTCCGAGGGAGTGAGTTCTCAGCGTTCGAAGATCGACGGATTGGTCTCCCAAACGATCGATACGCCGCGGCGACACGCGATGATATCGGGCCACTTTCATTTGCTTATCCAGTCGCGAAAAAACATTCAAGTCCTTTCGGTGCTCCTAGCAAATTGTCGTAGAGCCTGTACCGATGACGTTGCTCCTGACGAATTGGACATCGGCGGATGATAAAGTCGCTCAATTCTTTGAATCGGGACTAAGGTCGCCTGATCTGCCAAAGAAACAATCAAAAGCGAACCCGTATGCGGCTCAAACGCTTTTACCGGCAATCTTTATCGAGACGGAAATGAGAGTCGATTACGAAGAAGCAGACTAAGACGCTCCGTAAAAAAACGTCGCTTGCTGTTAAGTCAGCAACCGACGTTTAAGTGTAAAGAAAAAGAGTAAGTCGCTAGTGACTAGACGATGTCTTTGAGAGCTTTGAGCGGACGAATCGAAAGCTTCTTACTTGCTGGCTTTGGATTCAACCAAATTTCGGAACCGTCTGCTGGATTGCGACCCTTGCGCTTGGGCTTTGCAGGAACGTCCTTGAGAATGATTTTGCAAAGACCAGGGATCGTAAACTGGCCAGCGCCGCCCTTCTTTAGCTGTTCTTGGATCTCGCTGAACAATGCATCGAAAACGCCTGCGACGTCCTTCTTTTGCATCTCGGTCTTGTCAGCGATGTTCGAAATGATTTGAGTCTTCGTAAGCGCCTTGGGTGCGACTTTTGCCATGAACTTCATCCTCTCTGCGTTATGCGGTAGGTAATTAGTGTGCGGTGCGGAAGGCTGAACAAGCCTTTTCTTCCTCCGTCCCGCCTCAGGAGCATGATTAAAGCCTTTCGCGCCGGCCACGCAACCCGGCAGACTCAAAAAACGCGGGTTTTTTCGGTATTTTTCATGCCTACCTTGACATTTCATCCACCTTTGGTTCCCCAATCGCCTACGAAATTGGTACCAATTCAACTTGTCCGAGCAGATCCTGAAGAGTGTCAGCCAGCTGTGGATGGCGAAAAAGGTATCCCGATTGGAGAAGTCGAAGCGGTTGCACACGTGAACTGGCCAGCAACAATGCGTCCGCCATTTCACCAAGTGCCAAGCGAACTGCCGGCGATGGAAGCGACATGAATGAAGGTCTTCGGAGCACGCCTCCGAGGGTTTTGGAAAACTCACTACTCGTCACAGCATTGGGTGACACGCAGTTGATGGGACCTTCAATAGAATCGTTTGCAATGATGTGGTAGACGATCCCCAGCAGGTCATCAATCGACAACCAGCTCCACCACTGATTGCCAGACCCGATCGACCCACCAAGTCCCCACTTCGCCGGCGTGAGCATCTTTGCTAACGCACCGCCGCGCGGAGAAACAACGATTCCAAATCGTAGGTTGACGGTCCGGATTCGTGCATTCCTCGCAGGTTCGCAAGCGGCTTCCCAATCCTTGGCAATCTCAGCCAAGAAATCACTCCCTAGTTGCGATTGCTCGGTAAGGATTTCATCACCACGATTGCCGTAAATGCCAGTTGCCGATGCACACAAAAAAGCCTTAGGTGGCTTAGGCTGTGATGCGAGTGTTTCGCAAAGTGTCCGAGTGGGTGTCACACGGCTATCGCGTAACTCATCTTTTACCCGTGGCGACCATCGTTGCTCGGCGATCGATTTGCCCGCCAAATGGATAACAATGTCACAATCGTTCCAACCGTTGGGTCGGTCCAGCGAGAACGTTGTCGAGGCCCCCGATCCATTTCTTTTTGCACGAAACACCTGATGCCCCATGAGCGACAACAGATTGACGAGTTCGTTACCGACCAAGCCGTTCGATCCAGTCACCCCGATCGTCATCGGCGGCATTGGATTCTGCGCCATCATCGTGAGATCATCCCGTGTGACGCGATGGCGATAATTGAACATTGTGGCAAGTTGGCGTCTGACAAATGCACCACCAATCGCTTGGCCGAATGTGCCGAGTGGCACTTTGTAGTCGACCCGATCGATAAGACGTGTTTGTTGGGGGCCGAGCGATTGGAAGATATGCCGATGATGCCAGTAAGCGAATGGTCCGGCAAGGCTTCGATCTTCGAAGCGATTCGGGGGATCATAGGTGCCGTGCTCGGCTCGCCAGCGAAACGGAACTCCCAGTACTCGCATCACGAGCGTGACACGCGAACCCGGCTTGATCGATCCATCGGACGATTCGATCGCGACCGATTCCCAAGGCGGAATCAGACGATTCAACGCGCCATCTCGTTCGTGATAGGCGAAGGCCTGCTCAATGCTGACTGGCAACTCGACGCTTGATTCAAAGACTTGCATGCTGGATACGACAATTGAGAGGTGTAAGCGAATCACTGTTACTGTAACGACTTAGCAAGCCAAGATGTTTCGAAGTGCAGTGGATGAACTGAAGCGTTCATGCGACGCCACGAAGTCGCCCGAGCGTACGGGAAAGACCCGGCGTCGTTGTCCATCACGGTTCATGTGCCTTTTTGTAAAGATGGCGGATCGAAGGGGAGTCAACATTTTCAGATCGTTGTTTGACTCCAACGGGACATCTGCCTATTCTTCACACGACGCCCAACAGGAAGCTGTTTGTCATGGATGTGCCGCCGCGATGATGTCGCGGGATATTTCGCTCGATCTGTTTCACGCGTCTGTTTCACGTTCTCAATGGTCGTGATGCGGACGGGAATTGCAGTATCGAGGCGGAGTGTCGAAACGCCCATGCTGCGGTGACCGCCGTCGCGCCAGGATGCGCAAAAGAAGGCTCAAGTGTGGTTGGAAGCAACGAATCGTACGTTCAATAAACTTCTGTTTACCGTCTTGCGAAGTCCTGCCTGTGCTGGGGCTGCAAGCGGAGTCCGACGCTTATTGATCACCGATTGCGATCACCGATTGCTGAGTAGGTCGCTGGCGGTATCGATCAACCGTAAAAGTATTTCGCGAAATTTGCCTGCCAAGTCGCCCATGATCGGTGCCACCGGAACCTGTACAATACAGTCGAATCGATCGTAACGAATCTCCAACCGTTTGTCTTCAAAAGTCTTTTGACCGGGCATCTATCGTGACCTATGTTTACGCGGCCGCAGTCCATGCGTGCGGTCGCTCAGAGCCGCGCCACAGGCGGTTTTGACCCCCCGCGCCATCAACCGGACGAAACGCTGATGCTTCGCACGTTTTGCGTTACCGGATGGATCCTACTTTTCGCCGGATGGACTTCGGCACAAGATTCACGACCTCTCGATGGCCAATCGCCGCTTGTTGCGGTGGAATCGTCCATCGATGCGTCGCAACAGAAAACCATCGATGACGGCTTGGCTTTCGAAGCCAAGATGCTTTGGGCTGAAGGAATTCGCCACTATGAAGACGCACTTCGCGCTTATCCTGGAAACGTCAGTCTGCGTCAGCGATTGGTCATTTGTCGATTGCACTATGACGTGGAACGCCGTTATCAAGATGCAAGTTTTGTAGCAAGCGTCAGTGAACTGTCCACCGCGCAGGCGCTCGATTTTTATGCTGAACTGCTCGCCAGTCTAGAGACACATTACGTCGATCCGGTGGAGTGGTCGGAGATCCTTCGCCACGGGACAGCCTCACTGGAAGTCGCTCTTACCGAACCGTTGTTCGTCGAGCGACAACTGAGTTCCACCTCGCCTGAAGCGATCGAACGGTTTCGTCAGAATGTACATCTGCAGGTTGCCGGACGAAATACGTCAAGTCGCTATGACCTCCGGGCAATCGCTTCGTACATTGCTGGAACTGCACGGCAAGAATTAGGCTTAGCCGGTACTGCCACGGTTCTGGAGTTCGCCTGTGGTGCCATGGCAGCACTCGATCCCTACTCGAGGTTTCTGACTAGCAGTCAGCTCGACGAGACTTTCTCGAATATCGAAGGTAATTTCGTCGGTTTAGGTGTCGAATTGAAGGAAACAGTTGGCAAGCTAATGATCCTTGGCGTCATACCTGGCGGGCCGGCTGCGGTCGCCGGTATCAAGGCTGGCGAGTCAATCGTTCGCGTTGAGAATGCGAACACAAACGACACCGATCCAAATTATGTTGCTGATATGCTTCGCGGACCCGAAATGAGCTACGTCTCGATCACGATTTTGGGAACCGATGGGCAGTCCCGCGAGATGAGCGTTCAACGTCGACGGGTTGACGTTCCGTGCGTTGATAATGTGCACCTAGTCGATGCTGATTCTGCAATTGGCTATCTGCGTTTAACTAATTTTCAAAAGACAACCTCACGTGATGTCGAGAAGGCATTGTGGGATCTGCATCGGCAAGGGATGAAATCGCTGATCATTGATGTTCGTGGCAATCCTGGCGGTTTACTTTCTGCCGCCGTGGAGGTCGCTGACCGGTTCTTGCCATCAGGCCGAATCGTGACCACGCGAGGCCGCAACGTTCGTGAGAATTTTGACTACTCGGCACATCGTGCGAATACATGGACCATCCCTCTTGCGGTGCTCATCGATAGTGATAGTGCCAGTGCAAGCGAGATCTTTGCAGGTGCGATTCGAGATCATCGTCGCGGCACGCTAGTTGGCGAAACCAGCTATGGGAAGGGTAGCGTTCAAGGGATATTCCGGATGCAAACCGCTAAGTTCGGCTTGTGTCTTACGACGGCCAAGTTCTTCTCCCCAAGTGGTCAGGGGATCAGTGAGCGCGGGGTTACACCCGATGTTGTCGTGCAACCAACTTATATTGCCGCGCGTCCAAGCGAAGACGGTAAAATCGCATCGGACTTGGATGATTCGGTTCTTCAAAAAGCAATTGAGTCTGTTCGAGGCGAGGCAAGATTGAGTAGTCGCCCACGTTAGCGTTGGCGAGTGAAGCATTAAAATCGCTACAAACGGTAGCGGTGTGGTGCCAAGGTCTGGCAGTTCGTCGTGTTTGCTGATTCGATCGTTGACCGGTTACGTTTTAGAACCTCCATTTCAGCGCTCATTGTTTTGACCCATTGGGGGTCGAGCTTCCCAACTGCTGCAAACGCAATCAATCCTATGAACCAAAAACGCCGTGCACTGCTTGCCGCTCTCGTCGCGACTTCGCTGTCGCAGCCAGCGCACGCCGGCTGCCTTGATTGGCTGTTCGGCAAGCCGGCCGCGCCGGTGTTCCCTTATACCGCAGCGTATCCACCAGCGACAACCGTCACGCCTATTGGTCCTCCGACCTTGGTTCCGGGGAGCCCGCTAGTTGCGAACTATCCGCCAACAGCCAATTCGTCAAATCCTGCGACGGCCGGAACCTATTCGCCCTACGCAGCAAACTATGCCAGTATCCCGCCTAGCTATGCTTTGCAGGCGCCAGCGTACGGTACGCCGATCGAAAACCCTTCGGTGTTGACTGGCCGTCCAGTGATGCCGGTCCCCGGATCAGGTGTGGTTGCGGCGTCCGGATTCGATTATTCGAGCGGAACAGCGGGTGCGATCGCGTTGCCACCTGCCGCCCTGGTTCCCCCACCGTCCAACACGGGTATCGGCGGATTCTTTAGTCGTTTATTCGGTACGAACTATCAAACCGCGTATTACAACGTGCCGACCACAACCTATCGACCGGTAGCTCAAATTGACCCTGCGACAGGTGCGACGGTCATCGTCCAGCAACCCTGCACCTCGATCACTCAGCAGGTGCAACGGTCTCCTTATGCGAGCCTTCAACCGACTGCGCCTGCCGCTGTGCCCTATTTTGGCGAGCCAGTGTGCGGAGGTGAACCACCTCGCTACGCACCTCTCTCGACTTTTTCGACCCCAATGATTCCATCGAGCGGGTACGCGCCATCGTCGATAGGCGGATATCCCTCAGCCGTATCGCAGGCAACAGCGATGGCGCCGTTGAATGGCTCGAATGGCGCCTACAGTCAGGGCGTCAATGGATTTGGGGCGCCAATCGTCGCATCGCCAATCCCATCGACCGTCCCGTACAGCGGCTTCACTCCAGGATCGCCCGATATCAATTCGCAGCCCGCGACTTTGCCGTTGACCGGCTATCCCAATGCAGCCTCGTCGGACGCTTCGCCGATTGAGCCACCGCAGCTTGGCGCGGCGCGGCCGGATTGGTCGACACCATCCAACGCCGTCCCAGTCCAGCCCGTGTTGCCACCGGCCTCGCCATCGGTCCCTCTGCTCCCACCTGCATCGTCGCTATGGCCATCGACTGGGGGCAGCTTGCAGGCACCACCGTTACCCGCCAACTCGGATTGGTCCGGGCGATCCGTGAATCGAGAATTCGGCAATGCGTCGAGCAACATAGTAGCGGGCGATGGAGACCTCCATGAGCGTTACCGGACGATTGCTCCAATCCCCGCGTCAGACGAGTACCGCGCCCCGAACTGGGCGGAGTTGTACTCCGAGCCAAACGCGACGTCGGTCGATAGCGGACGCGAGAGTTGGACACAGCCTTCGCCTTCCTTCGACGAGCCACGTACGGCTCAGGTGGACAGTGACCTTGATTCGAATATGAGTCAGTCGGAATCCGGTTCGCTTCGATACGCTTCGGCGCCGGCCGCGCCAACACGTCTTGAAGCATTCCCGCCGCTGCCCTCGAAGCGTGCAACGCCTCGAGATGACTCGGGCTGGTTTGTCATCGAGCCTAAGTAGAGCGTAGGGCCTCGTCAACATTTAATTTGAGGGTACGACGGAATTCTAATCCGTCGGCAAATATCGTCACCGACGGACTGGTAGTCCGTCGTAAGCATCCCCGCCAGCCCTCCTATTTAGATTGGTTGAAGCCCTGGGGCAAAATCAATCGTTTCGGTGCAACGCGGTGTTCCGCAGGGCTCGTCGGCTGGCGATCTAAAGAGATCGGCCATTCCAGCGGGCATGGCGCATTCAGGCATCGTCGCTGTGATAGCGAAGGACTTGCCACGCGCCCCGCGACGTGAATCGCGGGGCAATCAGCGTCATCGCCGCGACTAAGCGGTTGGCTTTTTCCGTAAATCAAGCCACTCGCTGTGGAACGTTCCTTCCATGTCCACTCGTTTGTAAGTGTGGGCACCGAAATAATCCCGTTGTGCTTGCAACAAGTTGGCGGGAAGCCTTGCCATGCGATAGCCATCGTAGTAGTTGAGCGCAACGCTAAATGCCGGTACAGGAATTCCCATCGCTGCGGCTGTTGCAACCACCGACCGCCATCCAGGCTGTGCCTTGTCCACAGCATTCTTGAAGTAGGGATAAATGAGCAAGTTCTCGAGGTTAGGTGTTTCGTCAAACGCTTCTTTGATTCGATCAAGGAATTGTGCGCGAATGATGCAACCACCACGCCATAGTAATGCACTTTGACCGTATTCGAGGTCCCACGCGTGCTCCGCTGAGGCAGCCTGAAGCTGAACAAAGCCTTGCGCGTAACTGACGATCTTCGACGCATACAACGCGTTTTTCACGGCTTCGATGAATGCCCGTTTGTCCCCGATCAGTTGTTTGCAAACAGCGGTCATCGCTGCATTGTCCGTTGCCTTGGGGCCGCTGAGGACCTTGCTGGCACGGACGCGTGCATCCTTTTGAGCAGACAATCCACGTGCGAAAACAGCAGTGGTCACAAGCGTACTCGGTACACCAAGGTCAAGTGCGAGTTGGCTCATCCACTTGCCGGTTCCCTTTGCACCAGCAACATCCAGTATCGTGTCGACTAGATAGTCTTTGCCACCGCGATCGTCTTTCGCACTAAAAATGTCGCGAGTGATTTCGATCAAGTAACTCTGAAGCTCGCCTCGGTTCCATTCTGCGAATACATCGTACAGCTCGTCATAAGTCAGTCCGCCTAATTCATGCAACAACTGATACGCTTCGCAGATCAGTTGCATATCACCATATTCGATACCGTTGTGGACCATCTTGACATAGTGTCCGGCACCGCGAGGTCCGACCCATTCGCAGCAGGGAATGTCATTGTTGGGTCCCACTTTTGCGGCGATCGCCTGGAACATTTCTTTGACATGCGGCCAAGCGGCCTTGCTGCCTCCCGGCATCAAACTTGGGCCCTTGAGAGCTCCCTCTTCCCCGCCAGATACCCCGCATCCACAGAACAAAAGTCCCGCATCTTCAACCGTTTTTGTTCGACGTTCGGTATCGAGGTAATAGGTGTTCCCACCGTCGATGATAATATCGCCGGGGTCACAAAGGGGTAACAACTGCTCGATGATCGCGTCGACGGCGGGGCCGGCTTGCACGAGCATCATCAGCTTGCGTGGACGTTTAACGGATTTAACAAAGTCCTCGACGGTATGGCAGCCAACGAAGTTTTTGCCTTTCGCTCGCCCTGACATCAACTCGTCGACCTTACTGGTCGTCCGATTGTAAACGGCAACTTTGTAGCCACGACTTTCGACGTTTAAGGCCAGGTTCTCACCCATCACCGCCAATCCAATGAGTCCGAAATCACAATCGTCGCTCATGACTATTCACCGTTGTAAGAATGTGTCAGGGGTAGATGCACTTTGGACCGCGCCGATCACAAATGCCATTAGGGGGATTCTAAGCGGGGGAGTCGTCATCGCGAAACCCGCGTCCTGCCCATCGAGCTACGAATATCTCGATTTCATAGGGTTTCACGTTTCGGATAAAGTTGACCCTCATGTGTGCTTCCAAGTCTGGACCGCCAAGCGTAATTTAATGAGTTCTGCGGGCTCGTTCGAGTCGCTGAATTTTAATGTCCGTCGATGCCTAAATACTTTCCGTCCACGGGAGGACCAGTATCGTGCCCAAATTGAGCCGACTGTTTTGTCGATTCTCGCAATTTTCGCTGCTATGCGCTGCTCTCTGCGTAGCCTTTGCAGGACAGGGATTTGGTCAAGAAGCGCTAGAAGTGACACAAGAGGCGGTGGTTGAGCCGGTGGTTGCAGCTACCGATACGGCGGAACCGGTAGTCAGCGCGATGGAAGCGATGGAAGCTAAAATCGCCGCAGCGGCGCTCGCGGGCCACAATTCTTGGATGCTCACTTCGTGTGCTTTGGTGCTTTTCATGACCGCGCCTGGCTTGGCCATGTTCTATGGCGGACTGGTGCGGAAAAAGAACGTGCTCAGCGTCATGATGCAGTGCATTTTCTTAATGGGCATGATGACCATGGTTTGGGCCATTTACGGTTATTCGCTTGCCTTTGGTGGGTCCGGCGGATGGTGGGGCAACGCAGACTATCTGTTCATGAATGGGGTGCAGCGGTACTGGGATGACGCCAGCGGTGCGCCGGTTACACCGATGGAAGGTGGTATTCCACGGCTCACACACATGCTGTTTCAAGGCATGTTTTTTATTATCACCCCTGCGCTGATCTGCGGTGCCTTTGCCGAACGAATGAAATTCAGCGCAATGGCATTGTTCTGCTTGCTCTGGGGTACGTTTATCTACTGCCCATTGTGCCACTGGGTTTGGGATGCGGGACCGTTGTCCTACAATGCGTCGAGCATTGCCGGGGGTGCTCTTGATTTCGCCGGCGGGACGGTTGTTCATATCAGCAGCGGGGTTTCAGCGCTGGTCGCAGCGCTCTTGATCGGTCCAAGAATGGGATACCCGCACGAGCCCCACCAGCCTCACAATCTGACGTACACGGCGCTCGGTGCGTCGATGCTCTGGTTCGGGTGGTTTGGATTCAATGCCGGCAGCGAACTGCTCTCGGATGAATTGACGAGCAGTGCGTTCGCCGTGACCCATTTTTCAGCCGCCGCGGGTGCGGTCGCGTGGGCGTTGACGGAATGGACACTCAACGGAAAACCGACGGTTCTTGGCGCCAGTTCCGGTGCAGTCGCGGGCTTGGTTTGCATCACGCCCGCTGCAGGCTTCGTACAACCAATGCCGTCGCTTCTCATGGGGGCTGCCGCAGGTATTCTCTGTTACTTCGCCTGCTCAATACTCAAACGTAAACTTAAGTACGACGATGCTCTTGATGCGTTCGGAGTTCACGGCGTTGGTGGGACTGTGGGCGCCGTTTTGACAGGCGTTTTTGCCACCCGCGCCTGTTGGAATATCGCCGGTCAAGAGCCCCTGGGGTTGCTGGAAGGCAACAGTCAAACCATCATCGGACAGTGCGCTGCGATACTCGTTACCTACGCGGTCGCTGGAATCGGCAGCTACATATTGTTGAAGCTGATTGACCTATTGATAGGTCTACGAGTTCGAGCCGAAAGCGAACAAAGAGGCCTCGACATCACTGATCATGGTGAAGACGGCTACATGTTCATGTAGTTCAACTCTGCGTTCTGAATACTACCGACGCGGCCAAAGCTTGTGTTTTGGTCGCGTTTGTTTTTTAGCGGCGGCCAAAGAGCCGTTTCAATGCATTATCGGCTGCCTCGCGTGAATCCTTCGCTTTCAATTGTTGAATTCGCTTTCGAAGCTCGTCCCTTCGTTGGTCGTCGGTGATCGCTGTGCGCGCATCTTCGGCGGCTTCGCCGTTCACGACGATATCCGTGGTTGTTTCCCGTGTAGCGAAATCGGAGGATGTGGCAGAAGACTCTTCCGACTCCGTCAATTGAAAAACATTGATTGGCTCTTTGTTCGGTGAAACTGATTTCCAGCCGCTCGAATTCGTGTTCAAAGCGATTAGGTCTTGCTTGTGCGAGACGAAGTGATCGTTTTCCTCCCTGCTGGCCTCGAGCATTTTATTGAACTCAGCGAGGAGGTCGCCTTCCTCTACGGACGCGACGACATCCGTCGCTTTAGAGACCTTTAAACGCAGAGCGTCGAGATCAATTGACTCGATTCCAATGCGAAACTTCCCGATGGTAATCAAGTCGCCCACTTCAATGAGAACACGGCTCCCCACATCAATGAATCTTTTATTGACTAGTGTCCCATTGCGACTGCCTAAGTCCTTGACGGTCAATCGGGATTGCTTGATTTTTAGTTCGCAATGCAGACGACTGACGCTTCGGCTTTCAAGCTGAAGATTGCAAGAATCACTTCGGCCGATAACGAACGGATTCGTCAGCATCGTCACCTGCTTACGCAGCTGGTTATCGATCGTAGAGACAGACAACAAAACGTTCATGGCTTCAACTTGCATTCGAGGAGCAATGAACGTCGGACGTCGTGACAGGCCTGCTTCATCGATGATAACGCGTTAATTGCGCAATGTATCGGTCTGTTTCTTCGACCGTACAGTCATCGACTGTGTGAGTGCTTCTCGCCACTCTCTCCGGCTCACTAGAAGAAGGTTGAACAATTGATGAAGAGTCTGTCGCCGGGTAACTTGCGCGCCAGACCAATGTAACTCTCATTGCAGTCATCAGTAAAAAGCAGGGCGTCATCGAAACCATTCCGAGCAGTAACGGTGCAGCAGACATGCCAAGCAATAACGCTCCATCGGGCTGCAACGGGTCCGATGCATTGGTGGGCATTATTAAAGTCAACGCATTGGTAAGCGTTAACAGCGAGCGAAACCCTCCGAACAACAAGGGAATAGCAGTTAACGGAAGAAAAATCCCAATGCTTTGTTGGTGCTTGGCAATTCGCACAAACCAAATGCCAAGGACGATTAGCGTCAATTCAACTGCGGAAATGAAAACAAGGAAATCCAAACCGCAAGAAATGACAAGGATTTCCCAGGCAGACGTAAGTGAATTCAAAAAGTAGTTCCTTGAAACGCTTGGTCGACCAAACGGGTCGGTGGCCCGAATTCGCTGGACTGATAGGCAGATTTTAGCGATCGGATTGTTGGATCCGCGTAGGTTCAGTGTTTGCCTGCGGAAGAAAGCATGAAGTTGTAGAATGCTGTACAATTCCTCGGTGGGTACGCGTCCGTTAACACGATAGTGGCTCGGCCGCTCCGTCGAGGTTCCCCGCTCTTGTTTTTTCGCGACTCTTTCTTTCCTAGACTCACTCCTCCCCGCCCAACACGTACTCTGCCCTTCCCCTACCCTGCCCGTCTCCTACCCACTGAGGGCTTTCGCGATGTCTCCACTGCTTCGGCAGCGTCAAAACTTGCGTCGCCCTGTTTGCGATGAGTTTCTCCGGCTCAATCGTTTTGGGCGCCGGCAATTGCTCGAGATTGGTGCGTTGAGTGCCCTCGGGCTCGGAATGGAAGATTGGTGGGCTGAGGCCAATGCTTTTGGGAGTTCACCCAGCAGGAGAGAAGGCGTTGCTCCGTCACCAGCAAAACCAGCCAAAGCGTGTATTTTTCTATTCATGTGGGGCGGTCCGAGTCAGTTGGACACATTCGACATGAAGCCAAACGCGCCCGACGAAGTTCGTGGTCCGTTCAAACCTGTATCAACATCCATCCCAGGCATCCATATCTGCGAGCACTTTCAGCAGCTAGCCAATCATGTGGATAAGCTGGCCATTATTCGGTCGCTTTCACACGATGACCCGGCCCATTTATCAAGCGGGCATGCGACTGTGACTGGCCAGCCTGCTCCCGTACTTAAAAGTGACGACACACCGCCGAGCGATAAAGATTCACCACATATTGGATCGCTCGTATCCAAGATTCGCCCCAACACTGTAGGCTTGCCTTCCTTTGTAACGCTCCCTTGGAAAGCATTTCATCCCGCAGCGCCGGGAGGGGAAGCGCCCGGTCAACACGGCGGCTGGCTTGGGAAGGAACATGATGGGTTGCTGCTCAGCGGCGATCCCAACGCGCCAGCTTGGACGCCTTCGTCGCTTTCCTTGCCGGCCGACATTTCACTGGAGCGGTTGCAATCGCGATACGAGTTGCTGCAGCTTCTCGATCGACAACGAAGGCAGCTTCAGCGATCACTTTCCGATCCGGTGCCGGTTTTAAATCTACAGGGCCATCAAGCACGCGCGATTGAACTGTTGGCATCTTCACGAGTACGCGACGCATTTGATCTTGCGCAGGAACCCGCCGCTATCCGCGATCGATATGGGCGAAACACTCACGGTCAATCGGTATTGATGGCTCGCCGGTTGGTAGAACACGGCGTTCCACTGGTGACCGTGAATTGGCACAACGACGGAAAGAACTTTTGGGATACCCACGGCGACAACTTCAACCGCTTAAAGAACGATCTCATACCGCCCGCTGATATGGCGTTATCCGCGTTACTCGAAGACTTGAGCCAACGCGGTATGCTGGATGAGACTCTGGTCGTTTGGGTCGGCGAGTTTGGGCGACGACCGCAAATCACAGCAGCGAATTCAGGCAGGGAGCATTGGCCATTTTGCTACAGCGGATTGATGGCCGGCGGAGGCGTTCGGGGCGGAATGCTCTTTGGTGAAAGCGACTCGAAAGCCGCCTATCCCATTTCGCAACCAGTAAGTCCCTATGACTTTGGCACGACCATTGTCCATGCATTGGGCATTCCGGTCGGGACGGTGTTAAATGATCGTGAAGGCAGGCCTCATCGCGCCACCACCGGTAAGGTCATTGAGACACTTTTTGGATGATTTCAGAATCGAATGATGCCTTGTCAAAGCCACGCAATCGACTGAATGCCGTCTACCTTTTGACGCTCGGTCGCAATGGAGACAAATGTGTGATTCGAACTCCCCTAGTCGATTTCACCGCAGCGTCTTGACGAGGTGAGTTATTTCTGTACCATGATATGTAGAAATGCGTGTCGGCGGCGTTGATTATCAAGTAGGAATCGGGCTGATTTGGCCGATCCGGGCTGATTTGGCCGATCCGGGCTGAGTCCCGCTGCGCATTCGTCGTTCAGGCATCCAACGCAAACGCCGCTGAGTCCATGATGGCGATTAAACACGCAGAGTCGAACGAAGTAATCGATGTTCATCCACTTGGTGACCGGCTCGTCGATCACAAGACCTGTTCGCTTTTTAAATCCCACCAACTTGAAGTGCTCCGCTTGGTTTTGCCAAAAGGAAAAGTGATTCCGGTTCACAAAGCACCAGGGGACATTACGGTGCATTGCATCGAAGGTCGAGTTGCGTTTTCCGCCATGGGAGTGACTCGCGAGTTGGCCGCAGGGACCATGCTCTACTTGGCGAAAGGCGAGCCTCACGCATTGGAGTCACTGGAGCATTCGTCGGTTCTTGTCACGATTGTTCTCGCTCACCAAGCCTAGTATTGACTGGCGATTAGAAATGGCTTTGTTGCCTAGAAGAAAACGAAAAGCAGTTGTCGTTAAGTTCACTTTGCTTGCCCTGTTGATGGTGAGCATTCATACGTCATTGCTTTTGTCCGTTCGCTCTGATGAACGTGCCGTCGTGCCGGGACCCGCGCACACGGCAATCTCCTTGCCAGCGACGGTTGATGAGGCAAGGTCTCGCGCACGTCTCTTGCATGAAACGATCAACGGTACGCTGCAGGTGATTCATCGGGACTTTTTTAATGAAGACGATAGTCATGCCATCCCCTCTGCGTCATTGGAGGATGTGTTCAAGGAACTTGCAAAAACCTATGACGTTCAGTTGCGATGGTTGATCGTCAATACGGACGTGCTGAATTTCGAGCACAAGCCAGTCGATGATTTTGAGAACTTAGCCATCGAGGCTCTTTCCAAAGGTCAACCAAGCTTTGAGTCTGTTGAACTCGACCGCTATCGATACGTTGGATCGATCCGACTGGCATCGCAATGCTTAAAGTGCCACGTCAAGGATCGAACCAGCACAGAGGATCGCGCCGCAGGCCTGATGATCTCTATGCCATTTCAACGACAGAATCCGTAAGGCTCTGGTATACAGTGACAGAGTCGATGTTGCGGAAAAGGTGTCTGACCCATAGGGCCTGAACGGCCCTATGGGTGCTTCGCACCATCGGCGTCAAACACCTTTTCCAAAAACGCAAGAGTTAACCCGTCACGGTATAGCTCATGTTTCATCGGTTGCGATTCCTTAATGTTTCAGCTACGCAAAGGCGCCGGGCGTTTTGGCGAGGTGCGTTTTGAGCAGTGGGGGCCAAAACGGACATGCACAAATCAAGCCACGTCCGACTGTGCCAACGAGCCTCCGCATTTATCCAAACGAGAAGTTTCTCTAAGAAGTCGAAGTGACATGGCTTCAGTCGTTGTTCAGGCTAACGAACAATCGCCATTCGACTTCTCGACCGCTCGCTCGGCGCAACCGGCAACCGTCAGTAATCCAGTGCCCAGTTCACCGTGAATTCTGAAGGGGAAAAGAACTCGCCATTCACGATTTTTTGATGGCCCAACGATAACCCCGATGGCGCATTGCACTCCGATTCACACATTAGCTCCGGTGTAGGGGAAAAAGCTTCGCCTCGCTCCGATCAGGCATAAAAAGACTTCGAACCAATCCGAAAACCGAAGCGACTCGCGGATAGCGCCAAAGCGGCTAACGGTTTTCGGATTGGTTCTGAGTTTCCGTTCGCCTTAGGTTAATCTGTTAGTCTGAATCTTGCACCAAATCCTTCGAACCAGCCAGCCTCACAAAATGAAATCACTGCTGAAGATATTCGCTTTTCTAATCGGGGCTGCTTACCTGCATGTCGACCTCCTGCAAAGCGGCCACCTGCAGGCCGAAGAAGCAATCTGTCGTTATTGCGCCGAGTCACACTGGCAGTCTCAATCGCAGTTGCCATTGGGGCTGACGCTGACCGGTCGTTACCAATACGCACCCGTGCGACAGGTCGATGTCTTGCATATCAAACTAGATGTCACTCCGGATTGGGAAGCGAAAACGGTTTCGGGCACCAGTTCGATCACAGCCAAACCGATTTCCGAACCGGTCACGGTGTTGCGACTCGATGCGATCGATATTCGCGTTAACGAAGTCCGCTGTGATGGCGGCACCGTATCCGACTTCGTCTCTACTCGCGACAGCTTGCAAATTTTGTTCGAGACACCGCTGCCAGTGGGCAAAGAATTCCGGGTCGATATCGACTACTCGGCCCAACCCAATGCGGGTTTGTATTTCCGAACTGCTGACATGGGTTATCCAGAATCCGATACCCACATTTGGACGCAAGGTGAAGCCCACGAAGCTCGCCATTGGTTTCCTTGTTTCGATTATCCCAATGAGCGTTCATCGACGGAGATTATCTGTCATGTGCCCGCGGAGATGACCGTGCTGAGTAACGGCAAACGGATGGGTGAGCATACCGATGCCGCCGGTCTGAAAGCCGTTCGGTGGCTGCAAGAGAAACCTCATGTAAATTATTTGATGTGCTTGGTCGCTGGGAATTTGACCAAGTTTGAACAACAGCATCGTGACATCCCACTCGGTTTCTACACGCAACCTTCGTTGGCCGAACACGCACCAAACAGTTTTGTCGACACGCCTGACATCATGGCGTTTTTTGAAAAAGAAATCGGCATGCCGTTTCCATGGGTCAAATACGATCAAGTCACCATTGCGGATTTCACGGCTGGTGGAATGGAGAACACGACGTTGACCACACTTACCGACGGCACAGTGTTTTCCAAAGCGACCGAGAACGTTCGCTCCACACGTTCCCTCGATGCCCATGAAATGGCGCACCAGTGGTTCGGCGACTATGTGACGTGTAAAGACTGGAGCCATTTGTGGCTCAACGAAGGATTTGCGACTTATTACACGCATCTGTACGAAGGTCACAAGTTTGGCCGTGATGCGATGCTCTATGAATTGCATCGCGACGCGGTTGGCCAGATTTTAAGAAATGACAAAGACACCAAGTCGATTGTTTACAAAGAATACACCGACCCAATGCAACAGTTCGATTACCGTGCTTACCCCAAAGGTGCCTGGGTATTGCACATGTTACGCAGCCAACTCGGCGACGATCTGTATCGTAAGTGCATTCAAGCGTATTTAGAAAAACACGGGCTAACAAGTGTCGTCACCGATGATTTGCGACAAATCATCGAAGAGCAGTCCGGTCGTCCGATGGATCAATTTTTTGACCAATGGCTGTACCATCCGCGATATCCTGATTTGAAGATCACGTATAGTTGGATTCCCGTGCAGAACCTTGCCAAAGTCACGGTCCGCCAAACCCAACCGATCAGCGATGACGTGTTGCTGTACCAGTTTCCGACGAAGCTGCGGTTTGTAGTCGGCGGAAAAGTCATCGACCATGAAATCACTGTGCAGGACGCTGCCGAAGATTTCTACGTTGCTCTGCCCGCACAACCAACGATCGTGCGTTTCGATCCAGAGTACACGGTGCTGGCGAGCATTGACTTTGATAAGCCCGACGACTTGATCGCTGCGCAAGTCCAGTACAAAGACGACATGATGGGGCGTTTGCTGGCCGTCGAATTACTCGAGAAACGAAAAACCAAAGCAGCCGTCGAACTGCTGACGGAGCGGCTCAACGAAGACACGTTCTATGGTGTTCGGATTGCAGCAGCCCGAGCGTTGGGGAAACAGGAAACGGACGAAGCGATCAAGATTCTAAGTGCCAGTTGGCGAAATCAAACCGACGCTCGCGTTCGCTCAGAAGTCGTCAGTGCAATGCTTGCTAAGTTTCAACCCAGCACGCTGTATGACGCTATGTTGGTATTAGAACAGGAGTCCAATCCAGCGATCCAGGCGACCGCCATCGCAGCACTCGCAAAATTTCATGGCGAACCGACTCAATCGAAGTTAATTGAATTGCTTGATTCCAAGTCCTTCAACGACGAATTGGCATTGGCTGCGGTTAACGCGATGGGTCGCCAGAATGATCCGGTTTATGCCGCGCCGCTGATGAAAATGTTGCGTCAGCGCGGTACCGAACTCCGTTCAGGCGGGATGGCTCGCTTGATCGGCACAGTGGCGAAATTATGCCAAGACACCGACGCACAATCCGAATGCTTTGACTACATCGCGGCTCAATTGGATCACCCCAAGACCAACGTTCAAGTGGCGATGATCGCGGCCTTGGGTGAGTTAGGTGATCGACGCGGCGGCGCGATTTTGGAATCGTATGCGCATTCGTTGAACGAAAGAATCAAACTCGCGGCCGAGCGAGCGATCAGTAACCTGGATGAGAAGTCGCCCGCTGCACCCGCTGAAGTGATTGAACTTCGCAAGGCGCTCGGCGAACTGCGAAAGGAGACTGAGAAGATCAAAGAGGAATTCAAGGCGTTTCAGAAGCAAACGGACGCCGCCGCAGCGAAATCGAACGAATCGGATTCAGTCGAAGGCAAGAACGCTTCTGGTAGCGACGACAAGAAAGCGAATTGATGATTTCTGTACTGGATGTTGTTTCTGATTCTCAGAGCGTATCCGAAAAGGGGGCTGCTTATCCGAAAAGGGGTCTGACCCTTTGGAGGCGAGTCGATTTCCTTGGTTTTTTGGTCTCGCCGGAGAGGGGCAGACCCCTTTTCAGATACGCTCTCAGTGCTTTGGATCTTCAGCAAGCTCCACTACATAAAAACGAAATTGGATAGAACTCAACCCAATCACCATACCTATTACGGATCTTTGATGATGCTGAGCCGTGCTTTTGCGGTCCCTTTCCTATGTGTCGTTTCGGTCGTGTGCTGGCAACCCGTTTCGGGACTTGCCGACGCACCTGCCGAAGACGCAGAAACCGTCAAGGCTGGCCCGGTTGTTAAGGAAGGTCAAGCGCAAGTCGTCAAAGCTTTTGAAGATCCCGACTTTTGGATTCGCGAAGACCTTTGGGTGGAAACGGAATTTGATTCGGATGACGATGGCAAACTTGATCGTATGCATGTGGACGTCACACGGCCACGCCAAACGGA
>JANOBM010000131.1:0-17117 GCA_031411655.1 Planctomycetaceae bacterium | reverse complement strand
CGGTGTAGTTGATCGTGCGAGTCTTGGTCTCGTACACTGGTTTCTGAACCGTGTAGTTGATCACTCGCTGTTTCTGCTCATACACAGGCTTCATGACGGTGTAGTTGATCGTCTTCGAATGTGTTTCGTAGACGGGCTTCTGAACCGTGTAGTTGATCGTGCGAGTCTTGGTCTCGTACACAGGTTTCTGAACTGTGTAGTTGATCGTGCGTGACTTCTGCTCGTACGTAGGAACCATCACCGTGTACGAAACTTCTTTCGACTGGGTTTCAGGAACCATTCGAGTTTCGTTGATGACTTGGTCTTCGTAGTACGTTTCGTTGCGTGAACGATAACGAGTCACTTGTTGCTGCTCGTATACCGTTTCACGAACGGTTCGCATTACGGTGTACGATCCGCCACTGGCAGGTGCGGGCGAAGCGACAACGGAGCTGTCCACAGCTGCGCCGCCTTCGACTACTGCACCATCAGCAACGGCACCGTCAGCAACGACGCCTTCACTACAGCCACCACAGTTTTGATAGCTGATCGCGCCACAATAAGCGGCGCGAGCCGAGTTTCCTGAAGCGATCGTCGTGATCGCCAAGGCAGGAATAATCCATAGCCTTTTCATTTTCATTTCTCCGAGGTTGTTTCTTACGTTGGATTGACAGGACGCAGCAACCGGCACTACCCCCCAAGGGCGGCCGCTGTCATCGCTTCTTTCAGGCCTCGCCCCTATTTTTGAACTCACGCTCCAACGATGAGCGTGGTAAGAGGTGCGGACGAGCGAAGAAGAATGCGATGCACCGTCTACATCGTCTCTGGGGAAAGCGTTAATCACGCAATCTGTATCGCCAAGCGAAAACAGGAGGTTTGGGTGGAGATTGAGTGCCGTTGGTTCAGCTGGTAACGATTAGTCGGGCAACGCAATGTTGGTTCAAATTTTGTTGCCGTGGACCTGCGCGATTGCACAAAATCTCTAGCCACCCCGCCGTAAGAGTTGTGAGCGGATGCGGGAGTGGTTCCAATGGTTGGATGAAGACTGAGTCGTCGTCAGAATTGTCAAAATCGTTATCTGCCGCACTGTCCGAACAACCACTCGATTCGATCGCCAAGTCGAGTTGTGGTGAAAATGTCGGGCGGCCAGAGCTGCAGACGTTGCGCCCGCCAGCCGCCGCTATTGGGAGGATGAGTCTCTATCTGAGGGAACTGCATCGACTTGAGGATTCGGCGGTAACTTCGATCAGCAGTCGTGACCTGGCAAAGAAGCTGGACGTGTCTGCGGACGTGGTCAGGCGCGATTTAGCGTGGCTGGGTTCGGTTGGAAGGCGTGGCGTTGGCTACGATGTGTCGACACTTGCGACGCGCCTGCGAGCTATTCTCGGATCAAATACTGATTGGCGAGTCGTACTTGTAGGAACAGGCTCGCTCGGTCACGCGTTACTTCGCTACCGTGGATTTGAACGCCTCGGATTTCAGTTGGTGGCAGCGCTGGACGTGGACCCCAGGCGAATCGGCGAAAAGATCGGAGGAGTGACGATTGAGGGGTTCGAAAAAATGGCGAAAGTTTTTCAAACACACCGTCCGCAGCTCGCCATTTTGGCCGTCCCTGCTGAAGCCGCCGCAGGGGTCGCCACGTCATTGACGCGTGCGGGTATCAGTGGGATTTTGAACTTTGCTCCTACCGCTTTGAAACTTCCCAAGGAGGTCCGAGTGGTGAATGTTGACTTGGCGACGGAGATACAGCGGTTGGCGTTCCATGTTTCTCAGCAAACGCGGCAAAATGACGCGGCCACCGCCGACGTTGAAACCCGACCCAAAAAGAAGAAAAAACCCGGCTGAACCTGCTTTCGAGCGACAAGCTCCTATTCAACAGCCGGCAAAGTTTCTGTAGACTCTGGCCTCACGCTCCTACCCCGTAGTGTAGTGGTAACACAACGGATTTTGGTTCCGTTTTCCTAGGTTCGAGCCCTAGCGGGGTAGCTTAAGGGTAAGGCAGCCATAGCCGATGCAAGACAATCCCAGTTATTTACGGGGTTTTCAGCATCGGCTTTTTTTATGTCTCGGGTTAAGGGCTGATTGTCCTGCATGGTCTGTGGTAGTTTTTGTGGTAGTTTTTGTGGCACTACCCCACAGGTTACCCCTGCTATCTTTGCCCCTTCGCTGACTGCTCGGTCGAATGATGCCTGCATCGTCATGGCATAGTGCTTGTTTGCCACATTCGGGCTGTTACCTAACCAGCTGGTAACATCCTTGGCAGGGTAGTGTGCCAGCAGTTCGGTTTCCCTAGTCGCTCGCAGGTTCTGCATCAGCTTTGGCCAGGGCACCAGCCCTGCCTTGGTGACGATCTTTACCAGCGTGGTCAGGATGTTGGCATCGTGGCTGTAACGGGTCTGGACAAACTCAGCACCCGCAGGTGCCATTTCCCGTGCTCGCAGCAGGTGTTGCCGTAGTTCAGGAAAGATAGGGCAGCTGCGTACCGGGGGCATTTTGTTGCTGCGGACAATCATCCGATTGTTAGCTAGGTCGATGTCCTCCCACCGCTGGATGCGGCATTTGTGGCTGCGCATGCCTGCATATCGGGCAAAGGCTAGGATTATTCGCCAATCTTCACAGGGTGCAGCTTTGATGTAGCGTTCCACCCAGTCTGACGGCACCAGGTACAGCCGTTCATCGTTACCGCCCACTGCCGATGCTTCGTCTGTGAATGGGTTACGTGTTAGTAGTTCGTGCCTAATAGCAGCCTTAAAAAACTGCTTGCTTCGTCCGATTCTGCGGCGGACGGTGTTTGTGGCCAGCCCGCACTTATAGCCCCTGCGCTCGTTTCCTTTGGTCAGCAGCCATTTGCGGAAGTCCTCGGCATCACTGGCAGTTACGGCATCGATTCGCCTATCCCCGAGTCGCCACCTCGAAGCATGATTGGCCGTTGGTCTAGACGGATGCCGGAATTTTGTTCCTCCTCGCCATGACACTCGAGGCAACGCTCCGCGAGGATAGGTTTGATTTCTTTGTCGAAGTCAATGGCGGCGCCGGTCTCACGCAGAGTCACATGGACGCAGAGAATAATCAGTAAGATGACGTTGGACATTCTCATCTTACTCGCGCTAAAGTGGGAGCAATTCATTGGCCCGCCTTGACCGAAACGATATGCACCATCATTTTTGCCCTGCCTTTGGTCGAGTCTTTTACATTGGCGACGATCTTTACTGGCATATCCAGGTGAGTTTCAACCGAAGAAGCAAGTTCTTTGATCACGTAGTAAACTTGTCCGCCCGATTGGTCGGTGAAGACCAGGCTACCGTCGGCTGACTTGCTAAATGTGCCGTTGGTTTGCAGACGCCCTGAGGCGGCCGGCACGCTGGCCTTCGCGGTAGGATTCGCCTTTGACATCCCCACCTCCGCCGCTTGAATCGAAACAATATGCACCATCATCATCGCCTTGCCGTTGGTCGATCTTTTCACATTGGCAACGATCTTCACGGGATTATCACCATGAGACTCGACTGAGCCCGCAAGTTCTTTGATCACATAGTAGACCTGTCCGCCTGATTGGTCGGTGAAGATCAGTCCGCCATCCTCTGACCTGCGAAACGTTCCGGTGGTTTGCAGTCGGCCTGGGGCGGCGGGTGCAATCGGAGTGGCCTTTGCATTCGCCTTGGGATTTATGACCTCTCCGGCATCCAGCCTCTTCTTGTAATCCTTATATTCAGGCCAACTTAGCGTGCTGTCACCGTTCGCATCGGCGGCGGGATGAGTTTTGAAGAAGGTGTCTTTCCATTCCGCTGCGGCCAGCTCGGTACCTGGGTTCGCCGCGAGCTTTGAAGTTGAAATCATAGCCAACAATTGTGAGCGAAACTCTTTTAACTGCTTGGCGTGCTCAGGCTTGGCTGCAACGTTATTCCACTCATGTGGATCATCTATCACATGATAAAGCTCTTCTTTGCCGTTCTCGTAACGGATGTACCGCCAGTCACGACTGCGAAACGCATAGCTTTGCTGCGCTGCATCGTAGGTCTTTGCCCACTTGCTCAAGGCGGTGAGTGCGGTGGCAGGTCCAGTCCACTTGCCGTTCTCGGGATTGGATAGCAGCGGCTCAAGACTGTGCCCGTCGAGCGGACTACCTTGCGGATTTTTCTTCGTATCAGTGGGAAGGCCGCAGAGGTCGACCAAGGTTGGATAGACGTCGATGAGCGAAACGGGGTGCGAGCATTCACCGCCAGCCTTCGACACGCCCGGCGCTCGAATCGCCAGCGGTATGCGTGTGCTCTCTTGCCACAACGAGTTCTTATAAAGGTAATCCTTCTGGCCCATCTGCCAGCCATGGTCGCTGGTGAGAACAACGATTGTGTTATTCTTCAGTGGTGAGGCATCCAGAGTATCGAGAATCAGCCCCACATGATCATCTACAGAGGCGATGCATGCGAGGTAGGCTTGAATGAATCTCTTCAACGCCATCTCGCGATCGTTGTTGTAAGAAGCGACTAAACTATTGTGAATCTTCCTTCCACGTTCATCGCCCTCAGCGGTGACGGTGTGCTTGAACGTGTCGTCGATGTCACCCGCTTTGATCTCGGGCAATTGGATCGAATCCAATGGAAAGAGGTCAAAGTACTTCTGCGGCACGATGAGCGGCGTGTGCGGTCGCATGAACCCCACGCCCATGAAAAAGGGTTTTGCGTTGGGCCTTGCTGCGAGTTCGCGGAGATTCTCCACCGCCCACTGTCTGTTCAGCTCGTCGTGCGTTGGGTCGCGGTCGTCGTCCGAGACGTAGCGGAGCGTGTGCATGCCCTGCCAACTTCCGGTGACCCAGGAGAAGCCGCTTCCTTGCAAATTTTTGAGTGGACCAAAGGACCCGTCGATGGAGCCGAAATCATCCCGAAAGGGTGCTGGTGTGTCTGGGTGAGCGACTTCCTTTTCGCCCTGCTTCGCGAGGGGGCCGTAGTCCACCGGGTTACCGTATTGCTGCCACTCCTTGCGGTCGCGGTTGTGCATGATCTTGCCGGTGCCCATCGTCTGATAGCCATTGGCCCGGAAATGATCCATCAACGTGCGGTTGTTCTTCAGGACAGGATTTTCATCCCAGTTATCAAAACCGAAGTTCCGTGAAGTATGCGGATAGAGCCCGGTGAAAAGACTCGAGCGCGATGGAGCGCAGATGGGTATGTTACAGTGTGCTTGCGTGAACGTGACTCCGCTTTTAAGGAGCCGGTCAATGTTCGGTGTTCTCGCCTGCGGATGCCCACCGAGCACGCCAACGTAATCGTTCAGATCGTCGCACATGATGAAAAGAACATTGGGCTTGTCGGCGGCAACGACCGCGATAGGGACCAGCCAAAGGTTGGCTAGCAAGACAAGAACTGCGGCGAGTGATTTGATCATATCGTTGATTTTAGAGGTGGTCATCTTGCTAAGGAACACGGTTCGTAAAATGCTTCTCCCGCACTCGAGTCAGGCTGGCGGCAGAGGAGATCTATACCTGTCATCTTCTCAACTGCAGTAAGTATTCTCAATCCGCGTGAACGCGGGGGTTCCGTGGGGCTTGGTCCCAGCTACGATTCAAGGATGCGATTCCCTTCCCGAGAACCACTGTGTAGACGATGCCTCCGCGGTATCTCTGCAATCACCGCCTTCGTCCTGATCGGGTCGTCGGGGCAGGCGGGAGGACTGACGCCACTTTTTCGGACCATCGATAGCAAGTATCGAACGCTAGATGATCAGCGATCGGCCCTTGAAGCCGAGTTACAGACTTTGCCGGTCGCTCCGGTAAATCAACAAAGCGAGCGATTGGGCTACCAGTTTTGGCGCTCCGTGTGGGATCCGGAGCAAAAGAACGTTTGGGTTGAAGTGGACCTTGGAAAAGAGCAGCCACTCGATGCCATCGTGTTCGTGCCAGTCGATGCTCCTTATCGTGAGTTCTTGGGGCCTGGCTACGGATTTCCGTCAAGGTTCCGCGTCGAGATTCGTGGAGATGCTAATGAACCTGTACAAACCATCGCCGACCATACTTTGAATGATTTTGCCAATCCTGGCGGCCTGCCGCTCTGGTTGTCGGTGCAAGGCAAAATCGCGCGCTACATCCGCGTCACGATGACCGAGCCCTGGAGGCAAAAAGATGGCATCGATGTCTTCGCACTCGGCGAGATCATGGCCCTGAGAGGAAACGATAATGTCGCGGCTGGGCTGCCATCGAGTGCCGTTTCGTCGAACGTGAGCTTTGAAAGCTTACACGTATGGAGGAAGGCAAACGTCATTGATGGCCAGAGTCTTCTTGGTGCCCCTAGCAGCAAAGAGGACAGCCGAACGTTGGGCTTTCACTCTGCCATGGCGGATCGCGCCGACGTGACCAAATGGGTGCAGATCGACCTTGGTGCGTCCGTTGCCCTCGATGAAGTCCGACTCATCGCTGCGCGCGTGCCGCAGTTTCCAGGGCGTTCGGGCTTTGGCTTTCCGCTGCGGTTCAAAGTCGAGTTGTCGGACGATGAAACGTTTAAAAGCGCTGTAACAATCGCGGACGAAACGACGGCTGATTTTATCAATCCCGCGACCAATCCCGTCACGCTACTCTGTCATGGCCAAGGTGGACGCTTCCTTCGGGTCACAGCAACCAAGCTCTGGCAACGCGCGGAAAACTTTGCGTTCTGCCTCGCCGAACTTCAAGCTTACGCGGACGGCAACAACATCGCTGTCGGCAAACCCGTCACCTGTCTGGACGAATATCCGACAAAGAGCGGTAACTGGAGGCCCGAACACCTCACTGATGGTTTCAGTAGTGAGCGGCGACTGAGCGAGTGGCCAGTATGGCTGCACGGACTCTCACGTCGACGCGAAGCGCTCGGTGAATTGACTGTGGCTGAATCCAAACTGGCGAGCGCACATCGTCATTTGCGTTGGCTTTTTGATCGAGGCATGCTTGCCTTGGTGGTTGTGACAGCGGCGGGAATTAGCTACGTCCTCTTGAAATCTCAGCGAAACCGACGACTGGAACTCGAACAACTGCGTAAGCGCATCGCAAGCGATCTGCACGATGACATCGGTAGCAATCTTGGCAATATTTCACTACTTAGTGAAATCGTCGCCGCACAAAGCATGGGTGCAACACGCGAAGATCTTCAGGAGATTCACCGCATCGCCCAAGAAACGGCCGAATCGATGCGTGAAATCGTCTCGCTGTTGCAGCGGCCCGCGTTAACGACAGAGGACCTTTCCCAGCATTTTCGCAACATCGCCGCGCGATCGCTCACCGGCATCGAGTGGACATTCAGCAGCGAAGGCTTACGTGACCTACCACCGCTCGATGCGCAGCGTCATCTGATTCTCGCGTTCAAAGAAATGTTGCACAACATCCGCAAGCATGCTGCCGCAAAGCACGTTCAAATGAAAGTTGCCTACAGTGGACGCGAATTGGTCGTTGACGTTCGCGACGACGGGATCGGCTTTAATCCAACGGCCAACCACGAGGGCCATGGACTCGTCAGTTTGCGTCAGCGGGCCCTCAAGCTCGGCGGTGAACTTCACATCATCGCTGCGCCGGGGCAAGGCACGCGACTCACTCTCACCTCCAAAATATGAACCCTATGTCGCTCACTCTTTGGCTCATCGAAGACAACGCATCCTTTTGCCGCACTATTCAGCGAGTCATCAGCCGACTGCAGAACGTCGAAAGCGTTCGAGGCTTTGGCGCTTTTGAAGAAGCAATCGCAGCTCTCGCCGACGCAACCCTGCCGGACATTGTGCTGCTCGATGTCGGCCTACCCGGGATGTCCGGTATTGAAGGGATCGCTCCGCTTAAGGCTGCTGCACCTGATGTGCAAATCCTCATTCTGACTGCGTTCGAGGACGATGATAAAATTTTTCGTGCTATCTGCGCCGGAGCCAACGGCTATCTTTTGAAAACCTCGACGACTGCGGAGATAGCCTCCGCCGTGGCCGAGGTTCAGAGCGGTGGCTCACCCATGACGCCTCGCATCGCCCGCCGAGTATTAGAGATGTTCGCTAAGGCGAACCCGCCCAAAGCCGATTACGGTCTCAGCCCGCGCGAGCAGGAAATCCTACAAATCCTAGTCGATGGCAAAACCGTAAAAGAAGCCGCTGCCGCCCTCGGCATTTCCTTTCATACCGCCGACGAATACATCCGCAGCGTTTACGGCAAACTGCAAGTCCACACACGCGGCGGAGCAGTGGCGAAGGCGTTAAAAGAAGGTCTAGTTTAGAAGTACGCCGATTGCGAACCTCAGGAAGTCGCGGTGATTGGTCGTCATATCGCCTGTCAGTATTGCCTATCGCAACCGAAGCGGCGAAGCCGGCGCGCCAATGTCAATCTTTCGGCAGGCCACACTGGGACTGGCAGGCTGTCGTTTATCCAACTCGCACCCACCTGCCAAACAGACTCTCACGTTTCCAACACACCGATGGTAGGTGAATGTCCCTGAAAGTCTTTCGCAACTCCCTTCGTGCTTGTATTAACTCTCTGTACGTCGAGTTCACAACGCAAATCCCAATCTAAACTCGATCGAAGTGTGCCATGACAATACGGAACCGCGTGCTTGCTCTCGTGTTCTGGCTGACCGTTACGGAACTCGCCCTTGCTGAAGCTCACTCGCCTCAACGAGTTCGAATTTTGACTTATAACATTCATCACGCCGAAGGTTTCGATGGAAAGTTGGACGTCCAGCGCATTGCCAGTGCGATCCGTCAGACGGGCGCAGACGTCGTGGCATTGCAGGAAGTCGACAAGAATGTTGGTCGCTCCGGCACAATCGACCAACCGCAAACGCTGGCGAAACTCTTGGATCTGCACTACGCGTTTGGCGGCAATCTAGAACTGCAAGGTGGCCATTATGGCAACGCCTTGCTCTCACGCTTGCCCATCAAGTCGTCCGTCAACCATTTGCTGCCCAATACCGGAGGTGGTGAACAACGTGGCGTGCTGCAGGTGGAATTGGAGCTGCCCCAATCGTATCGATTGACCGTGCTGGCAACTTATTTTGATCATCGACCCGATCACGCCCAGCGATTGGCCAGCGCGCAAATGATCAACCAAATGACCGCTTCGATTCTCGACCATCCCGTTTGTCTGGCCGGAGATCTAAATGCGGTACCGACGAGTTCCGTGCTAGATCAATTGAGCAGTCACTGGAACCGACCTAGTCAAGAACACTTCACCGTTCCCGTACATACGCCATCCGAACAAATCGACTACATGATGCCGATACGAACTTCGTTGAATACAGACTTTGGTGTGCGAGTGCTGGATACGAATGTAGTCGCTGAGTCTGCTGCCTCGGACGATCGAGCGATTTGGGTTGACGTAGAACCGCACCGTAAAGTGTCTCTCGATGAGCCTGTTTCGCCGATCGCCTTTGGTTCCTGTATCAAGCAAGACTTGGACTGTCCGATCCTCTCGACGATTGCCAAGGAAGAGCCGCGACTAAGGTTGTTTATCGGCGACAATATCTGCGGCGACACCAGTGATGGTAAAGTGATCAGAGCAAAGTACGCTGCTCTTGCTGACAAGCCAGACTTCCAGCGATTGATTACCTCGACACGGGTAATGGCTACTTGGGGCGACCACGACTATTGCATGAACGATGGTGGCGGCGACTTCGCATTTCGAGATGTCTCGCAAGTCGAGTTCATGAATTTCTGGCCAGTACCGTCTCAGTCGCAACGCCGCCAATCGCATGGTGTCTACGATGCTTCATTCTTCGGTCCCGAAGGCAAGCGTATCCAAGTCATCATGCTGGATACCCGCTATTTTCGCTTGCCGCTGAGAACCGGTGTCCAGCGCGTCGGGGGCGTGTATGAGCCGGATGAGTCGCCTGACAAAACGATGTTGGGAGAGACTCAGTGGACGTGGCTCGAAGAACAATTGCGGCAACCGGCCGAGATAAGATTGCTGGTCACAAGCACCCAGACCAAGCATTGATGCGCCAACGTTCTGGATGATCTCATCAAGCGCATTGAAACGGGCGGTTTTGATCGCAGTTAGCTCTTGCCCGATTTCAGGCGGCGTTGGCAACGGCGCAGTGACCAGGAATCCGGTGGCCGGGTCGACTCCCACGGTATCACCCGCGATCTGCTGAAAGAGAAACTGGTCGTAGGGCAGATCATGGTTCAGCGCCTCGATGACCCAATCACGAAAGGGCCAAGTATTATCGCGCAGTGAATTGTATTCGTAGCCGCGTGTGTCAGCGTAGCGGATGACATCGAGCCAATGCTGGGCCCAGCGCTCGCCGTAGTGCTTTGATGCAAGCAAACGCTGAACGACCTTTTTGTAGGGCTCGATTGTCCGTATCCTGCACGAACGACTCCACCTCTTGCGGCGTTGGCGGCAGGCCAGTGACGTCGAGCGTGATGCGACGGATCAGCGAGCGGCGATCCGCCACGGGCACATTGATCGTGCCGAGAAAGCCATCGATCGATTCATGTGTAAAAGTCTTTGCGAGCGGTTGGAAAGACCAATGATCGCTACTGACCTTTTCTTCCGCGACCGCATCCATTTGATCCGGCCAAACTGCGCCGTCGGCGATCCATTTTTTCAGCGTCTCGATTTGCTCGCTTGTGAGGCGATCACCCTTAGGAGGCATTTTCACATCATCGTCACTACTGCTAATGACCTCGATAAGCAGGCTGTTCTCCGCAACGCCAGGCACGATCGCGGCACCGAAGTCACCGCCGCTTAACAACGCTGCACGGCTGTCCAACCTCAATCCTGATTTCTGTTCCTCAGGACCGTGGCATTTGAAGCAATGCGTCTGGAGAATGGGAAGGACTTCCTTTTCAAATTCCTGCGCGACAACGGTCACCGACCTGAAACACAACAGCGTCAGAAGGGCAAGTGAAAACGGCTTCATTTCAGCATTTTAGTCGTTCGTGTCTCCGTAGGGCGGCCTTTCCGGGCCGTCCGAAACTTCGTACCAAACGGCATTTCCAGGCCGTGCAAGTCATCATACCAGACGGCCTAGATGAAGGTACTAATGTGCAAACAAATGCAGCGATACCACCTTTGCTTTGGTCGAACGATCGGAGTGCCTCATGCCGGCCGGTCCAGCTTTTACCTGAGGTTGAGGAACTTTGCTTGCAGTTGGCCGAATTCGACTCTTTGCACTGGAATTTTGCCCGCCACGGCTATCGAAGCAGCGACGCCAGCGGACTCGCCGAGGATCATCCACACGGGTTCCATGCGAATGGAGGTCATGGCGATGTGGCTGGCGGAAACGCACACGGGTACGACGAGATTCGTGCACTCGTTTTGCTTCGGAGTAATGGTGCGACACGGGATCTTGTAGATGCCTTCGTGCTTCTCATCGAGGTAGAGCATCGAGAACTCGCCGCCGTATTGCGCCACTTTGCCTTCATGGACATAGGTTGCGTAGGGCCAGTCATCCACGCCATACAAAGCGAGTCCGATGCTGTCGGCCGGATCGGTAGTGCCTTCGACGTCTTTTTGAGTCACGACATAGTCCGACTTCATGCGACGGGCCTCGCGAACATAGACCTGATGAGGCCAACCCTGTGTATCGTCGAAGATGCCTCGCTGAAAGCCAAGTTCGGTGGCGAGTTGTTTGAACTTGTCTGGCACGCAGTCGTCGGTGCGCAGGAAGTGTGTCATGCCGCGCATGAACTCCTGGTCCGCGTTTCAAATGCGGGCGCGAGTGGCGTAGTCGCCGTCTGGATACGCGGCGTTGCTGCCGTAGTTCGTTGGTGCGATCAATGCGCGCGAGAGATTCCCTTGGCCGATGGAGTGAATGCGTCCGCCTGCTTCTTCGTAGGAGCCGAGCTTGCCCCTTATGCGGCGGCCCATATCGATGCCAGCCTTGTTTTTAAATCCGCGACGGTACAGCACGAACTGCTTCGGACCATAGTACTCTGGCGGGTCCATCGGCCGACGGTCCGGGTCTTTGCTGAACTTCCAGCGGAAACCGTAGCCCATCGTCAACCGCTACCCTCTGGCTGCGGTTTCATGTCTTGAATGAAGAGCAGCAGGCCGCTCGTCGCATCGCCCGGTATTACATACGGGTCGATGTCATACACGGCGAGATTGGGCCGCACACCAGCGAGCGATTCGCCACTTCCTCGGAGCGATCTACCATCGCCGGCGTCAACTTGCAGATTTCACCGGGACGACAACAAGTAGTAGTTGTAGTTCGAGCATATCCCGAACCACTGCCGGCAAGTGTTCGATAGTGGCCTCAACAATCTCGATCGCTACCGGTTTAATCGACTCCGCCTCTGGTGCATCACTGCGGCCACGCATGAGCGGATCCACGCATTTCAGATTTTGGTGTACCGCTGCCGGAAGCATGCCCTCAGCAACGCCAACCTTAACGACTCGCATCAACCGCTTCATTTGGGAGTTGATGTACTGCCGGGGTAGCTGGTTTTTTTACGTGAACGACACCCATCACGACACCTAAACATGGAGCCAGCTTTCCTTCATCAATTTATGAGAGAGGGCACTAGCTGAGACAGGTTGTTTGGGTTGCCAGCTATTCCTGCTGTGAAACTGGCAGTGGGGCAATTAGCTGCATCAAATACCGATTGACTATGGCGTGTCGAGGAATTCCGCGCTAGTGGAGCCTGCGAATCTGATGGATTGGCCAGACACTTTCCATTGGCGCCTTTGATCAGACGTTCTATCGACTCGCCAAGAAGCTTCCTACTGCGAAGTTGGATGACGCGGCTCTAGAGTTCGCGGCCAGGCGAAAAAATGAGGCCATTTTCTTCGAGACGGACCAGCATTTTCACAATTTCGATGGGATGCGAAAACCCAAAAAGGTCCATTACCTTCTGTCTGCGTAGTTCGACTGATCGCGTTGTTAACCCTACACTCGCCGCAATGTGTTTTGTCGATTCACCCATGCCATAACCGTTGCAAATTTTCTGATCCGTAATGTCCAAGGCCTGAAGCATGGATAACATGGTTCTTAAGTCTTTACGACGGTTCGGAGCTCCGACGTTTAGGATGGAAATGGGTCTTGAGATGACCAAAATTGCATAGTTTGGATCATTGATCTCTTGAAGACGTCTCTTTCGCGAGACAAATGTGCAAGTTGCTCGATTGGAATCCATCGCAACATGCTCAAACTCGAGCGAGGTCACGCCGTCTAGGATGAGCCCGTCTGTCTGTCTCGACAGCCTTTGGAACTTTGGATCCATGTGCTGTTCGACGCTTGTCCCGACGATCGATGCACCGTCGGTTAGGAATCGCTTGCTCGCAGCATTTTGAAACGTCACCACTCGATCTGTATTTTTGATGATCACGATCGATTCGGAATTTGGCAAATCGAGTTCATGTGACCGATCGGTCTGCGCCCATCGAATGATGTCGGCGACAATGAGATCCTTCTCCTCCGCAAGTGGCCTGCTGAATGATGCCGGATATGGCAACTCAGTGTTGTCGACAACGGAAGTTTCACTCATGCCCCAGGTGCCCAATCAAATAGGATGTTTAGAAAAGCAGCGACGGGTCCAGATGACCCTTGAAGAAGGTTAGACCTGCCGAGCAAAAAACGTGCCTACAACCATTGCAGGCCCTCTTTTCACAACTCCACCGTCACGACTTCGGACCGAAAACCCGCGGATTTCCGCTCCATAAGCCGATCACGTACTTTTGCGGGCCCCAAAGTTCGGGGGCAACAAACCGGGGGCCCGCATCGTACCATTGTGCAACGCTAGCAAGAAAGTTCAGCTCCGGGGCACGGTAAGCCGGCTTCGATCACTCGCGTTTCGCATCTGCTAACAGTATTGCGCAAAAACGAAGTGCATGCTTTGAAAAAATCAGTTTTTAATCGTTTCTTTAGCAAAGGTACCGAGGTCAATCGTAGGAGACCGCAAGTTTCATTTTGCGACTTCTAAGTGTATCGCTGAGACAACGCTTCCCTTACGATTAAATCGTCGCTCTCAGAAGTTGGCTTCGGCACCGTGCTGTCGTCCCGTTTCAAAATGACGTGGCGCTAAGCTAAAGCGGCGCTGCCTCGAGGTGCACCACGGTTGCGGTGCCCTAGGCGGCACATGCCGCGTGTACAAGTCGTAGTAAATGAGAAGAGTCCAACTACCTGCCAGGAAATCCGGGCCCAGACTTCCCCGAGAATTATGACTTCCGCACGTGCTGCCTGCGGGTTGGAGGGGTGCTGTTCTCTGTCATTCTTCACACTGGTCTCATCGAAGCGATGGATAAGCCGCGTGGACCGGTCGCCCCAATCGGATCTTGTCGATCGCAATGATGCATCGAACACTTTAACTTTGCAATGTTAGTGCCCAGGACAGCCTGCAACGCGGATGAGTCGGCCGGTTCAGCCGACTGTTCATCCTTTTAAACGGGCGAATTTTGTAGCGATTGTCTGGACGGGCTATTGGGGTCTTTGGCAATCACTCGCTCTAACTCTTGAGTCGTCGCGACATCTTTCGAATACGCGCTGTGTCGATAGCGAACTGAATGCGCTCCCACCGCCAATCTTGAACTTGCTCAGCAAACGAGAATTCCGAATCCAAATTATTTAGATATTGAGCGACTTTTACGTCAGCATTCAGAAGTGCTGTCCGTTCGGCCCATGCAAGTACTTGGCCCTGTTCATTCAGGAAGACAACTCGCCCTAGGTGGCGCATCAGGCAATCGCCACTACTTTGAAACCTACTCTTAACCAGACAAACTCAACATTCAACGTAAACAAGCCCATCCAGCGATCGCCAATGAATCGGAACGCCTCCAACAGCGAAACTGATCGAACCTTGTTGCTGGCCGCTGGTCGCCTTCTTGAGTGTGATCTGGGCCTGGGGAAATTGCGATACAATGACGACGCTGCCGGCAAGCATCCCGAGTCCCATGATTGGACAAACAAGAGAGCAGGAAAATCCAACCCGTGGTCGCGAAGTCGGCGCTGTTTTCATGGCGATTGGGAAGAGTTTTAATAGTGTACCGAGTGGCCGCAGTCGCAATGAGGGGCGTCCACATCAACCTCGAATTGAAAAGTTGTGAATGGATACGGCGCTTAAAATAAATCGTCTTTTAGTCTTTTTTTTACTTTTCGTTCCGACGCTCGATGGGTTAGCGGACGAGCGAATAGCTCTCTCATATGCTCCTAGCCCGATAGCGAATCCATTGAAGGGGCTGGTTCCGTATGCGAGCGACACCAATGTGAATTTCCCACACTCGATGGAGTTCAACTACGTTGCCCTTGCCGACTTGATGAAGGGATACGAAGAATTCGATTGGAAGGCGCTGGAGGACTTGCTGGATGAAATCGCCGGGCGTGGGCACCAGGCCGTGTTTCGCATATATCTGGAGTACCCGGCGAAGACGAACGTCATCCCGAAATTTTTGCTGGATGATGGTTTGAAGGTTCATCAATACTTAAACACGAACACTCAGCCGTTTCCGCCTTCAAAGGTGGAGACGCCGGACTACGAAGATCAAAACCTCCGAAGGGCGCTGAAGAATTTCATCGCGGCGTTTGGCAAGAAGTACGATGCCGACCCACGGATCGGATTCATCACTGCGGGATTGCTGGGCACCTGGGGCGAATGGCATACGTATCCGAGGGAAGAACTATTCGCATCGAAAGCCGTGCAAAGTGAAGTGATGGATGCCTACGCAGCCGCGTTCAAGGTAACTCCTGTGCTGCTACGTTATCCGGCCGGTGAAGACGCCTGGGGCAAGGCGGCGAACGCCACACGACCTTTCGGCTATCACGACGATTCTTTTGCTTGGGCAACACTGGAGACCGGAAAGAAAGAAGACGACTGGTTCTACCTGCCCGCATTGAAAAAAGCGGGCACTGCAGCGGTTGTGAAATGGAAAACGCATCCCATTGGCGGCGAAATCCGTCCGGAAGCCTGGGGCAAAGTGTTCGATGCGGAACCGGGTGACAAGAACATTCAAAACTTTCGCGAGTGCGTCGAGCAAACGCATGTATCCTGGCTGATGGATACCGGTATGTTCCAAAAGCAGCCAAGCCAAGAACGAAAGCAACGAGCTGAGGCCGAAGTGCGGCGGATGGGTTATGAGTTCCATGTTCCCATGGTCAGCGTTTCGTCCAACAAGGACGAATGGAAGGTAAGGCTGGCCCTGGAAAACCGTGGCATAGCACCGTTCTATTACGACTGGAAGGCCGAATACGGATTGATCGTCGACGGAAAGGTCAATAAGACGACCCGTTCCACAGGCGCGCTGACGGGCTTATTGCCTGGTGACAAGGCACGTGTTTGGAACGACGTGATCGATGTCTCTGACGTTCCGCGAGGGAAATGCATTCTGGCCGTGCGAGTCCCGAATCCATTGCCCAATGGACCGCCACTTCGCTTTGCCAACGCAGAGCAGGATCGAGACGTAGACGGTTGGTTGTCGCTGACCGAAATAACGCATTAGCGGAGCCGTCCAGGCTAGGTTTTTAAGTACGACCAAAGCAAAATTAAAGTTAGCATTAAAGTTAGCCTGGGGTAGAACACTTGATGACGACCGACGGCAGCACTACCCGCGTTGCGATGAAGATTATCCTTCAGAATGTATTTGGGATGCGACCACCGTTGATCGATCCATTGGACCGTAGCACGAACCTCTCAGGTGTCGCGGGAGGTTTTCGACGGATCCGCCTAAGCGAAATGCGAATGACCAATTGGGCCAATCCAGAGACAGCATACAGTGCGACGCGTAGCGGAAACAAACTGTTTGCCTGCGAAACGCCAACGTGCGATGCGTAGTACCGAGACGCTTGGCCCGTCCACTCAAGCGACTGGTGAAGTGACGCAGCGGCCGTCACGAAACTGGGAAGTCCAGCGGATAAGTCCTGCTCGTAATCGAGAACATCGTCGATGATCTGGCACTGCATCACAATCCGAAAAAGGATTTCGATATCATCGCCCCATGGAGACGCCTCTCTTCCGTCGCGGAGGCATTGCTTTCCTAAAGCAATCTCTGCGGCGATTTCAAACAGGAGCCTCGCGACGGTTTGACGGTATTCCCACACCTCGACAAAGCGTCGATCATCTCCACCGGGCACCGGGCGCTTGCCTTCTCGCTTTCTATGCTCTCCAACGTATTCTTCCACTCGCGTACTGATTCCAGCCGTCTCAAGTTGCCGACCAGTCGCATGGTACTCGACGCAATCCAGTTGTTTGTGGTCCAGGGCGGCATTGGT
>JANOBM010000130.1:0-16594 GCA_031411655.1 Planctomycetaceae bacterium | reverse complement strand
GGGTTCAACCGTCTGTTTATTGAACTCGCTGGAACGCTACGCATAGGCGTAGTATCAAGCGAGCTAGAAAGGCTCCGTGTTAGCGTCAGAACTTTCTAAGGTTTTGAACGGAAAATGACGCCGTCGCGCTAGGTGTCGAGTTGGCGAGATACTCTATTCGTTGATTTCGTGCCGATGAGCGGTGCATCTCCTCTTCGGAACTGCCGGGGAGGGCTGTACACAGCTGCTTCAGTACAGTGCGGAGCCCGGACAGATCATTTTGGCTGTGTGGGGCCCAGCCTGCAGTGAATCGTGCGCGCATGACATCCGCATAGCGATTCCTTTCGAGCCGTCGGTGATTAGTCGGTTCATGTTTTTGACGAGTACTGGATGTGGACGATTTCGTTTCTTCATCCTGCTCCGTTACAGAAATGGACTGCCACTGCAGCTTAGCTGTGTAACCGTGCCTGTGTGGGTTATCATCTTCGGTTCGCAATGTGCCGCCAAATTTTGGTTTCCACCGGAAGGATAGATTGATTGACTACAAAACTTACCACTACTGAAATCGCGATTCAGGGGATGAATTGTGTAAGTTGCGCGGGGCATATTCAGGCCGAGCTCATTAAAGTTGATGGGGTCTCGGAGGCAACGGTAAGCTTCCCGCGTGAGCGTGCGGTGATCACCTATGACGACTCGCACGTGGATCGTGAGGTTCTGGTAAACAGTATTCGATCGGCTGGGTTCCGCGTTGCAGAAGACGATTCTGTAATACGTGGCAAGGGTCCAGTTTCTGAGGTGCTTGAGGCAAAGCGAGCTTTAGAAGAGCAGGAGAAGCAGCGGCAGATGATCGTTGCGGTTCTTTTCACAGTGCCGCTGTTCCTACTTAGTATGGCTCGTGATTTCGGTTTAGTTGGCGAATGGTCGCATGCCGATTGGGTCAACTGGTTTATGTTGGTGATGGCAACGCCTGTACAGTTTTATTCCGGGCGGGATTACTACCGAGGAGCCTTTCAAAGTCTTCGCCATGGCTATGCCAACATGGACGTTTTGGTGGCGCTGAGTTCTACGACCGCGTACGTGTACAGCGTTGTCGTAACATTGGCGAACCAACTGAGTATCGATGGACTAGGGCACCACGTTTACTTTGAGACATCGGCAACGATAGTTACTCTTATTTTGCTGGGCCGATTCATTGAACTTCGAGCCCACCGCAAAACGGGGCAGGCGCTCGAGCGATTGATCGGCTTAGGAGCACACACTGCGCGAATCGTTCGCGCCGGTCGAGATGTCGATGTTCCCATTCACGAGGTTAAAGTTGGTGACCACGTTTTGGTTCGTCCCGGTGAGAAGATACCAGTGGATGGGATTGTCATCACTGGCTCTTCGACGGTGGATGAGAGCATGCTCACAGGCGAAAGCCTACCGGTCGAAAAGAACATCGGAGATCACGTCGTAGGAGCTTCGCTGAATCGACAGGGTACGATTACCCTTGAAGCGAATTCACTCGGTGATGCCTCAACGTTGTCACAAATTGTCCGGTTGGTCGAGCAGGCACAGGCGAGTAAGGCCCCCATCCAAGCGTTAGCCGATAAAATATCAAGCGTGTTCGTGCCCGTAGTGGTTGCGATCGCAGGCATCACATTCTTGACGTGGTGGATGCTTGGTGAAGGATTAACGGTCGCCCTTCTTCGCATGATTGCAGTGCTAATCATTTCGTGTCCATGCGCCATGGGCCTCGCAACGCCTCTTGCGGTGATGGTCGGTATGGGACGGGGTGCGGAGCGGGGGATTTTGTTTAAGTCCAGCGCAGCGCTTCAGCGGATGGAACAATTGTCGGCAATCGTTCTGGATAAAACCGGAACGGTGACAACAGGAAATCTTGCTGTAACCGATATCGTTGTTGCGCCCAACGTTTCCATGTCGCCGGATGACCTTTTGAAGCTTGCTGCAGGTGTAGAGGGCGTTAGCGAGCATCCGATTGCCGAAGCAATCCTTGAAGCAGCCCGCGTTCGTGGATTGGCGACGCGACGCCCGGAGCACTTCGAGGCGTTGGCTGGGTATGGAGTGAAAGCCGTCGTCGATGGGCGCTCCGTCGGACTAGGAAACGTGGCCCTGATGGAACGGGAGTCCACGGGGATTGAATCTTTACGCCCCAAAATCGTTGCAACCCAGGCACAGGGGAAGACAACTGTATGCATTTCCGTCGATGGCGCGTTATGTGGTTTTATAGCGGTGGCTGACACGATGAAAGTGGGAGCGGAGGATGTTGTTCGAAAGTTAAAATACAAGGGGTTGCACGTTGTGTTATTGACAGGGGACAACCGCGCAACGGCCGTCGCTATCGCAAACCGCCTTGGAATCGAGGATGTCGAAGCAGAGGTGCTTCCGTCAAAGAAAGCGGACAAAATTCGTTTCTTGAAATCGAAAGGATATGTTGTTGCGATGGTCGGTGATGGAATCAATGATGCGCCGGCCTTGGCCGCCGCCGACGTTGGGATCGCTATCGGCACCGGAACCGATGTAGCCATTGAGACAGCCGATGTGATCTTAATGCGAGATTCGCTTAGTGGCATTTCCGAGTCGATTCAATTATCCGCCGCGACACTACGAAATATTCGCCAAAACTTATTTTGGGCCTTCGGCTACAACGTACTGCTGATTCCGATCGCCGCAGGCGTTTTGGCGTCATGGCATTTCCTGCCCGACTACCTGCGAATGCTTCACCCGATCTCAGCGGCGTTTGCAATGGCCGCATCGGACTTGATCATCGTGGTCAATGCCCTTCGGTTGCGGACTTTCAAGTTTGAATCGTTTGATGCACCGTAAAGAATCCCGCACCCGTGCGCAGCGCTGCCTCCGTTATGGCAATGCAGCAGACAAGCTAAGATAAAATCTTTGTGACGACTCTCCCGTGGACGTTTGTCAGGCGGCGCTGAATGCCGTTGTGATAGAACGTCAGCCGTTCATGGTCGATACCAAAAAGATGCAAGATGGTCGCATGGAAATCATGCCAAGGAATTGCGTGCTCGGCTACCTTCCAACCAATATCATCCGTACTGCCGAATGCGATGCCTGGCTTAAGCCCCGCGCCGGCCATCCAACTGCTGAAGCCGTACCGGTTGTGATCGCGCCCAGGCCCCACTTGATCCGCTGCTGACTGCGCGAAGGGAGTGCGCCCGAATTCCGTGGTAAATAGCACGAGTGTGTCTTCCAACATTCCACGTCGCTTCAGGTCCTTCAATAGCGCCGCGACAGGCTTGTCGATTCGGCCCGCTTCGATCGAGTGGTTCTCTTTGACGTTTTCATGAGCGTCCCAACTGGCTCGAGGGCTGCCTGCTACAGGTCCTCCCGAAAACAGTTGTATGAAGCGAACACCCTGCTCGAGTAGGCGTCGGCCGAGGAGGCATCGCCGCCCCATATCAGCAGTCTTTCCATCATGAATTCCATATAACTCTTGAGTCTCTGCTGTTTCGCCAGCCAGATTACTGACATCGGGAATCGATGTCTGCATCTTTGCAGCTAACTCGTAACTTTTTAATCGTGCGAGTAACGCCGCATCAGTACCTGTCCGGTCGAAGTGATGTTGATTGATCGCATTGATAAATTGCCTTGTGGCGATGTCAGCGCTGGGGTCCAGTTTCCGCGCAGGAAAAAGATCGCGGACTGGTTGTTCGCCACCCTGTAGCACCACGCCTTGGTGATTCGATGGGAGGAAGGCGCTGCTCCACGTGGATGCTCCGGTGTTGGGTGCCCCACGTTCATCATTGAGGACGACATAAGCGGGCAAAGATTCATTTTCGAGTCCCATGCCGTAAGAGACCCAGCTACCCATGGACGGAAACCCATTGAACTCGAAGCCACTGTTTGCAAGGAATAATGCCGGCGTGTGGTTCGCGGATTTTGATTCCAACGAACGCAGGATCGTCAAGTCATCGGCTAGTTCCGCGATGTGGGGGAACATATCCGAAATCATCAATCCGCATTCGCCGCGTGGTTTGAATTCCCAATCGGCTTGACGCAGTTGCCCCACTTGCCCAAAGAAGAGGTCCGGCTGCTCGCTGGTTTGAAGTGTCTTCCCGTGTAGCTTCGCCAATTCAGGCTTGTAATCAAACGAGTCGACATGGCTAAGGCCTCCTACCAAACAGATATGGATGGCTCGCTTGGCCTTTGCACCCGCACGAGAAACAGTTTGTGTTTGAGTAGAGGTGTCTGTCGATGCGAACCCATCGCGACAAAGAAGCGATGCGAGTGCGGTTCCACCGAGCCCATTCAGTCCCCAGTGAAAAAGGTCGCGGCGATTAGGAATGAAATCTACGCTCATGAGTTACTCGATCATCACGAATTCATTGGAATTGAAAAGACCGCGACAAAGCGAGGCCAAACCATGCTGCTCGACGAGTTGCACGGAAAGCTGCATTTCCCGTGTGGTTGGTTCTCGCATTACCGCCAACTGCCAGGCATGAGAAACCTGTTTCATCACGTCATCACCCGCTTCGCTTGAAACACGAATCGCCATGTATTCAGCCATCCGCAGCACGAATGAGTCATTCAATAGGCTTAGCGCTTGCAGAGGTGTTGTGGTTACTGAGCGCCTTGGCGCTGTGGCCGATGGATCAGGGCAGTCAAAAGTATCGAGCAGTGCGCTCCTTCCACCACGTGGATTGAAACGATAGACCGTTCGTCGCCATATGTCTTTGCCATCGACATCGATCGGCTCGTAATAGGTTGTGCCACTATTGAGCGTCACCGAAACGTCTTTAAAGCTTGGGCCGCCCATCGTCGTGTTCAGCTGTCCGGCTACACTGAGGATGGAGTCGCGGATCGCTTCTGCTTCCAAGCGTCGCACCGACCCTCGCCATAGCAACCGATTCTCTGCGTCGGTTCGTTCAGCAATGGTTCTTGCTGTATCCTGAGTTGCAAAGGTCGATTGTCGATAGGTGCTGGACGTAACGATTAGTCGATGAAGAGATTTCAGGCGGTATCCTTCGCTGCAGAACCGTGCAGCCAAAAAATCTAGTAAATCGGGATGCGTGGGACGGCCTCCATTGAAGCCGAAGTCATTGGGAGTCTCGACCAACCCTATCCCAAAATGATAGTGCCAAACTCGGTTCACCATGACACGTGCAAACAATGGGTTGGCATCGCTGGTGATCCAATCGGAGAGTTTGCGACGACGGGACGCTTCTGGCGAATCGGGGGCCAGTCCGAAGTCGGCTGAAAGAGTCGTTACGGCTGCCATTGATCCAGGCGCGACCACATCGCCAATCATTTCAGGGTCACCGCGTAGGAGAACGTTCGTCGATTTTCCAGGTTGGGGCTGCAACGTGTAAACAGTGCGATTTGCCTTCGCTACCTGAGCGATCTTCTCGGTGGTCAAAGCGGCAATGTTGGCTTTTAATTTGTCACGACGAGCCCGTTGCTCATCTTTTAGTGCGCCTACTATTTGTTGTTCCGAGACGAAATCGATCGAGTTGCCGGCGGAGATTGCGACCTCCTCTGCGGTAAGCGCGCGATCATAAAAGGCGGCCCGATGGATCTTTGCATTAAGGAACCGGTTGCCCCCCGAGGGTTTGTGCCGAAGGCCGAAAAGTATCTCTGCGTTACCCGCTTTGAAGGTTTGGAGGGCATTCTTATGAATAGGCTTGCCGTAGGGTTTGCCTTCTCGATACCCGATGATTGTGCCGTCTTTTTGATAGACGAACGCGATGTGAACGGAACGAGTGCTCGCGGCATCTTCCATTTCGCCATGAAAAGAGTCGGAACGAGCGAAACCTTCGCTTCCTGCCATCCAACGTTTCGCTTCCAATTCTCCAAAAACGATGGCGTCGAACACACCGCCATCGCGATTTCCCAAAGACACCGCGGCGCCGCCTCGCTGCTCAAGGGAGCCTAATTCAACCCAAACTTCAAGCGTTTTTTCAGTGATATCGAGGGCGATAGGTGACGTCTCGACGAAGCTCTGCCCGTCTAAAACCACTGCACCGTTCTCAAATTTAAGGTTGCCGACCGCTTTGCCGTGCAAGCTGCCCATGCTGTCGTTCAGGTTTCCGTCGAACTCCCATCGCGCCAAGGCAGGTGGTGGGTCAGGCTGCTTGAAGGTATCGATCTGGCGCGCGGCGAGAATCGTATCACGAGCAACTTGTTCGATTGCGGAAAGTTGAGATTGCAACTCTGCGAGTTTCTGCTCAAGCTGACCCAAGTGACTGGCTTCTTCCGTTGACCGCTCAACACGCTCTCCAAAACCGAGGCCTGAGATGGCCGATGAAAGTTGATAGTATTCATTTTGTGTGATGGGATCAAACTTGTGATCATGGCAGCGGGCACAGTTTATCGTCAGCCCAACGAATGTTTGCCCCACGGTCGCGAGAACTTCTTCGATCTCGTCGTCGCGAGCTAGGAGTTGCATCCGTTTGCTGCCACCGACAACCGTGTTGTGAACACCTGCCACCCAAAAGCCTGTTGCAGCGGCGCCCTCGAGTCCTCCTTTTATCTGATCACCGATAAGCTGCATTTGTACGAATTCGTTGTAAGGCATATCGGCGTTCAATGCGTCGATTACCCAGTCGCGATAGGGCCACGCGTTCTCGCGTTGGAAATTCCGTTCGAATCCATCACTTTCGCCAAATCGAACTACATCCAACCAGTGCCTTCCCCAGCGTTCACCGTAATGTTTTGACGACAAGAGTTCGTCGACCAAGGCATCATAAGCAGAATCGGTCGGCTGCGCCACAAATGCCGCAACCTGTTCAGGCGTAGGTGGAAGCCCGATCAAATCGAAGTAAAGTCGTCGTACGAGAGAGCGTGGAGTGGCTTCCGGCGAGGGTTTCAAATGGGAAGCGGCAAGGCGGTTGAGTATAAATGTGTCGATCTCGTTACGGCCCCACGCTGCGACGCCAGGCGGCGGCGGAGGCAGTGTCACGTTGTTTACCGCTTGGAGGGACCACCAGTCTCGTCCGCCCCGTGTGGGCGTCGTCCATGCAAATCGATCGATCGGGCTCATGCCCCAAATGGCACCTTGGTCGATCCAACGTTTAATAACCGTTTTTTCCGCATCGTTCAGTGGATGCTTCGGGGGCATTTCGTCAGAGGAGACTCGCTCCCACAACAAACTTTTTTCGGCGTTTCCTAAAACGATCGACGGCCCGCTATCGCCCCCAGCAGCAGCTAAGGTTTTGTCGGCCAGGGATAAACCGCCTTTTACCTCCGATCCGGAGTGACATTCGAGGCAGTGCGACACCAGTAGCGGGGCCACGTGAAGATCGAAATCGACAAGTGAATCTGCGGTACTAATTGCATCTGGTTTCGCAATCTGCTGCGCAACGCACCGTTCATGCGTTAGAACGAAACAAGTAACTGAGCATATGCAAGCGAGTGACACGATGATGGGAGACCGATAGATCACGACAGTAATTCTCCTCTTATTCGAGCGGCGGCCTGCATGCACCAATTTCCAATTTCGGTGAACCGCCTCTGAGGCAACCGTTTCGCAGGCGACATCACGGTGATCGCTCCAACGGGTCGACGATGGGCGTCGAGGATTGGCGCTGCAACGCAGCGAATTCCTTCGATGCCCTCTTCCCGATCTTCTGAATAGCCCCTGCGACGAACTTGTTCCAAATCGTCTAGCAAGGCCGATCGAGTAGTCTTCGTGTTTGGCGTGAACGACTTGAGAGGAACCTTGGTAAACCATTGGTCCAGCGATTCCTCGGACCAATGCGCTAAGATCGCTTTTCCAGGGGCGCAGGAGTAGAGAGGAACTTGCATACCGACCCGGCCCATCACCTGCAAAGCCTCCAGTCCAGACAATTGTTCGATCACGATTCCTTTTTGATTCACAGCAATCATCAACTGCACCGTTTCTCGCGTCTGTTCACGCAACCAAAGCATTGCAGAATGTGCACAAATAACCAAACTCTTGTCGTTGGGACGTGGTTGGCTACTTTCAAGCAGGCGACCGGTAAGCAGGTATCGCCGATCGTCGTCTTGCCGTGTTATGTAACCGAGTGTGACAAGAGTGCTGAGAGCGCGATACACAAGATTTGCCGAGCAACCTGTGAGTTGAACTACTTCGCTTTGCGTTAACCCCTCAGGATATTTGCCAACCGTTTCAATGATGGCCATCGTCTTCGCTACTGTCGGGGCCGGCAACGCATCGACATCGGCTGCTGACATGCACTGTAGCGGGGCGGCTTCGTCGAGGATTCCGTTTACCATCGGGCGAGCGATCCAATCGGTGCGGCGGGAGAGACGTGTGTCTATGTTTAGACTGCACTCTAGATTTAGACTGCTACGCCAATCTAGTTGAGTTTCGCGATGAGTGCAAGCAAAAGCGTTTCCGGCCGACACCAACTCATCGAGCCGAGCGCAAAACGCGATTGGTTTTCCCGGTCGACTGTGCTTTTACGGGCTTCACTGCCTTTTCCTTCCCTTTTCCTGCCGGGGTCCGTACTGTTAAGGGTGGCACTTCGTTTGGCTGATTCGAAAAGCGGTAGGGGTCATCGAGGCGACGCATTTCTGAAAGCAGAAGTGCTTCCAATTCGGCACGCTTCATGGCGTGAGCTGGGTCATTCGCCAAATTCGTCTGGCTTGGCTTAGGGTTGATCCCGGTGAGTGAGTGAAGCGAATGATCGCGATGTTGCTCTAAGAATTCTTGCGGGTTTTCCTTGAGGTTGAAGAGTTGGACTTCGTCGACGCCTCGATCTGGAGCTTCGTATTGAATCAGCTTCCAGTCGCCGCGCTTGACGCACCTCATCCCGGGCTTGCTTCCGCCACAATAGGCACCATACAGCACCTCTCGTATCGCTGTCTGTTTGCCTTCGAGAACGGGTCGGAAGCTGAGTCCTTCGTTGGTATCAGGAGGTGTGAAGTGTGCAAGATCGCACAGCGTTGCGAGTATGTCTAAAAGATAGATATTGCCTTCCACTCGCACGCCGGCCGCGATGCCGGGGCCCTTGACGATAAACGGAACCCGCCAAGTGTGCTGGTAGAGATTTTGTTTTCCCATCAGCCCATGTCGACCAATCGACATGCCATGATCGGAAGTATAGATGACGTAGGTGTTGTCGAGTTCACCGAGTTCGTCTAGCTTCGCTAAGACACGAGCGATTTGATGATCGATGTTTTCGCTACATGCGAACTCGCGTCCCAGTTCATTGCGAATGCTGGCTTCGTCGCGACGCTTCCATACACCACTGACGGCAACTTCATCTCGAACATGGGAGTCGGTTGTATCGAACGGTTGTTTCGCAAGGTAGTTTGGTGGCAATGCCGGTTGCGAAGGATGGAGTGCAGGTGGGGTGTCTGGGTTCGTATGATTCGTCGCACCATATTTCGCGAGTAACTCGGGTGTACCGTCTCGTTCGTCGTGAGGATGCGAAAATCCATAATAGATAAGAAAGGGCTTTGATTCTTTCGTCGAGGCTCGCGTCGTTAAGTATTCCATGACGCGATCGCCATGCCATGCACTTCCCGTTTCGGGTGTTCCACCTCGCTTGGTCGCATCATGCCGAATCGTAAAAAGCTTGTTAGCGGCTTCGTAGCTGTTGCCGATCTTACAGGTGCGCATCGTTGCATAACCCGCGCGATTGAAGACGGCGGGAATCGTCTGCTGCTCTAGATTGGGCGGACAAGTTTCGGTTCCTTTGGATGATGGTGGCAGATGCCAGACCGTTCGCCCGCTCATGATCATGTGTCGTGACGGCATACACACCGCGCCTGAGAATGATCCCATGTGATAAGCACCGTCAAAGGTCATTCCCTCGGCGGCCAGACGGTCAAGAGTCGGTGTCTCCAATGTTGAAGTTGGATTGTAAATCTTCAAATCGAAGGGCGACTGATCATCAACAAGGATGAATAGAAAGTTGGGACGCGTCTCATCCGCATGTAAGGCTTTCGGCACAGAAAAGGTCAGTCCAAATGCGATCAACAGTGGCAATCCGTAGGAGAGCGCGGACGGCTTGATTTGAAAGTACATCGTTAGCAAATGGAAAGGAGGAAATCGATTGGTTGGTACCGTCGACATGAGGAGCGTACCACGGTAGGAAATCGCAGGCATCGGACAGGATGATCAATCCCAGCGCTGGGGTATCACTCCACGCATCGATCGACCAATGATCATACCCCAATGGTACACCTGTATCGTGGCTTCATGACAGGGAATTAATCCGATAAGCGTCATCCGAGAAGCAGCAGCCGAGCGGGACGGACACGGACAGGCGTGTCCAAAGCAAAGAAGTTTCCACAGCGACGTGATCGGGAACGCCGACTTGTGCAGAAGGATTAGTAAAAACGGGTAGCAAGACCCAGATGTTCCGCTCTGGTCTGCAGACGTGCGAATCAGGGGGACGGGTTGCGGCTAGAATGTTTGTCGAGTGGCAAACCCCCGCCAAGCGGACTTGACGGAGGCTGTGGAAAGGCTGAAGGAACTATCTGCCGTTGGGATTTCGGTTGAACTTCTGGAACGGCAGACGAACCTTACCGACGTTGTAATTGTCGACCCGAATCGCCTGCGGAGGCGCATAACCGACTTGGCCTGCAGCGGTGACGACGTCGTCTTGATCAACGCCGTCGCCGCTGACGCCAAATCCACCTACTAGGGACTGAGCGTTACCATTGACGTAAAGCGACGTGCTTCCAGGGAAGAACACGATACCGTTTTGATTGGCAAGCGGTTGTGCCGCACCGGGACCTGCCGGAGTGTTGATGACGACTTGTGCATCTCCGGGATCCCGGAAATTGCGGCTTGGTACAAAAGAAGCAAACGAGAGTATGGTTGCTTTGTTTACATCGGTATAAACCGATGAAGGCAAAGGATTGTTTGGGTCGATGTTCTCGCCGGTCAAAGGATTGATACCGGGCATCTGCAGCGTACTTTCTGGTCCCACAATTCTCGCGACATTCGCTTTCTGGCTACGAAGTGTTCGATTGGCATCGCTGACCAGGCCCTTCGCTGCATTTCGTGGAAGTTCGGTGCCAGTCGGGAAACGTGGTTCGACCAAGAATCGGAATGTACGGTTACTCGCAGCCGTTCCGAGCGGCAACGTATCTCCTGCCGTTCGGAGCGATTTGGAGACCGCGCCGAAGGTACCATCGTCGTTGAAGTCGAGTCGGTCAGTGGCTAATAGATCGATTGGGTCCGCGTAATAGGCCGTGTTGCGTGCCTTCGCGATCGAAACATCAATCGAGAAGATGGTTGCATCGGGCATACGATAAACGGCCAAAAGGTCGCCATTGGTATCGGCTACGGACAGAACCATCTTCGTACGTGCGCCGGGTCGGAATGAATCATTCACGTTAAGGCGGATTGCGGCGCGAGTTTGATCGGCTTGTACGATCCCCTGAGTGATGATGCGTTCAGCATCCGCAGCCGACAGTCCGCCAGGCTGGCTGGAAGCGTGTGGCGCGACTAACCACCCTTCAGGGACCGCTTGGCCGGCGAGGTACTGCGACAGGGCCTGGTTCACAGGCATGTCAGTACCAATACTTACACCGGGGCCAACTCGTTTACCGGCGGCGATGACTTGATCGATACCTGCGGCCTTGTTTTGTCTTGTTGGGGTAGGCCCATAGATTTCAAGCGACAGCCCAACCAGGTCGATGCGACCGGTGAGCGCGACAAAACGTGGGGCGGCAGGCAGCACATTGTTGATAAATGAAAAGTCCCGAACAAAATCGCGGTTGTCGACAATGACGGTATTCACAAGACGACCATTGACCAACTTGCCGTCATTTCCTGCAGCAGCAGCGGCTAAAGCAATGAATTCGGCCTCCAGAACTTTCGAGGCGCTGGTACGTGATGCTTCCGTCTGAGCTTTGCCGCCGCGAAGCGATGCGTGCTGGAAGCCTTGCTCATGGGTCGCATAGCCGTCCTCGCCAGGGAAAAACACGCCGATACCACCAACCAAGTTCACGCTGTCACTCAGCTTGGCACCGGGGGTTCTAAGAATAAGATCACCCGTTGCGTTTACGGTCGCTTTGTAAAGTGGAACACCGCCCGGCAGAGTCGCGATTCCACGAGATTGTAGGTTCGGTGCGGTGTTGGTCGCGACGCCGTAGGATTCAGGCCAAGTGTTGAAGAACGCATCGGCAGCCGCAGGGACAAAACTGCGATCGGCGTTGAAGCGACTTTGGAGCGTAAAGTCATCGCCACTGCCCTTAACGCCGTCAGCACCCGCATGAACTTGACTGTCGCGGCTTTGATGCTCAATCGCGAACAAGTCAACCTGTGGGGTAAAGGCGGTTTGTGGCGGGAAGTGTCCACCGACACCGATCGGTGCTACGAACCCGGGACCGTAGTACCTCGGCTCCGCCGAGCCGGACCATGATTCAACTTCGCGCTGAGTCATTGTTGATTGACTGATGTAGCGAATCGTTCGGCTGGTTAGTGGGGCCTCATTATTGCTGAAGAAGGCGGCTGTCCTTGCCTTGGCGACAGCGCCGTCAATCGCGAAGGCGAGCCGTTCTGGGTCTCCCTGTAATGCTGCGCTTACGCCGCTCTCAACTCGCACTCCCAAGATTCGTCCGGTGCGGTCGACAATCGCAATGATTGCGTCGGTGCTGCTCGATGCAGCCGATGCACGATCCAATAAGACATCCACGTCTGCAGCAGTGATCAGATTATCCGTGGGGCTCGTCGCTTCATTGTTGTTTAGCGTTGCGCGATAAGTGGAACCTACGCCGGGCGCCTTTCCTGGGTCATCCATGAGGCCCATGAGCGCAACCACCGGGTCAGGCGACGCCGCTACTTGGCGGGCGCTGCGAGACAACGCATTGATCACGCCGAGTGCATCGGTCGAGGTGACATTGCCATCTTGATTGACGTCATAGTGACGTTGCCCACTGGCAGCCAACGCACTGACCGTTCCGCCGCGTTGTCGGCGTCCAAGTTCGTTGATGACCAACAGCGCATCCAACGAGCTGACTTGCGAATCCACATTCACATCGGCTGCGGTCACTGAATTGTGGGTGGCGGCACTCAGATCACTTGCAAAAACTTCACGTTTTTCGAGCGATTCAAGTCGAAGGACTCGGTTGTTTTTCTTTCGCATCACTGATTTCTCGGGTACGTGGCGGCTGGGTGGCAAGGATGTCCGACCCAACCGTGGGGTCCTCACAATCCTAATTCAAAGTCGGCTGGTTGCAGTCGTTACAAGCAAAAACAATCGGACACGCAGAAACTTCGGAAAAATCCTCAAAGTTGTGCTCCATGGCAATCTGGGTCGATTTCAGACGCGAAATAGTGGTGCATTGATCCGTCGAATCCGAAAAATCCTAAAAGTCGTCACGAAGTTTACGACCCCTGTTGCCGATACAACCGTTAACCCCAATGGGCGGGGCGGGCGCGCATCACGCGTTAATGCAAGCAGATTGCTTCAAAACACGTTCTCAAATCGGCATTTTGCCATGACCTCACGTCGCATTCACTCAACGGTAATCGCCGCAATGGCGTTGATCTTCGTTGCCACTGCGACCGTCGCGCAAGATTTACCGGTGGACCCGTCTAACAAGACGTTTCGGGAGCTGATCAGCCAAGAAGAGTTCATTGATGCGGGAGTCGCTGTCCAGGCGGGCGTCGACTTGGTCACTGCGATCGACGGGATTCGACCCGAGGAAGATATCCGACCGCCGGTCCTTCGCGATGCAGATGAGCAAGCGTTTGCACTTCCGGACATCGCCGCTGGTGAAGACCATACCAACCCGCTTGAGCGCGTCCCAGCACAATACCCCTACGGGTTCACAGGGCCCACCGGTGTCCAGCCTACCGAGCGACAAACTAGCAGTCACTTTGTCCCTGTCGAAGACCGTTGGCGACTGGGTTCTCCGGACGCCGACCGCTATGGCAAGGGTCACCCACTCATGGATGATTATCCGGGGGTAAAGGGTGCTTGGTACGACCCCTACAACGAAAATGTGCTGAAGGGTGACTATCCGATTTATGGACAGCATACTTTCTTGAAGCTTACCGGTCGGAGTCAAACGCTGTATGAGCCTCGGCAACTGCCGACGCCGACGACTCCATTTGAAGCCACTCGCAACCCAGGGTCGGCCGAGTTTTTTGGCGATCCTGATTCTGTACTCACTGTCCAGAACACGTCGCTGACCACTGAACTATTCCATGGCAACTCATCGTTTAAGCCTGTGGACTGGCGGTTTCGTTCGACGCTGATCTACAACATGAACAATCTCAATGCCGATGAACTCGCGGTGATCAATCCCGATGTTCGTGCCGGCCACAGCCGCTTCCGTCAAGACTTTGTTCCTGAGGAATACTTCGGCGAAATAAAACTCGCGGATACCAGCCCCTACTACGACTTCGCGTCGATTCGGGCGGGTAGCCAATTCTTTACGAGCGACTTTAGGGGATTCATCTTTTCAGATACTAACCGTGGCGTGCGATTGTTTGGGTCGCGGTTAAGCAACCGAGACCAATACAACGTGATGTGGTTGGATCAGACGGAAAAAGATAGCAATAGCTTGCTCAATCGGATTGATAAGGATCGTCACCAAAACACTTGGATAGCGAACTACTATCGGAACGATTTCCTTTATCCGGGAAACAACCTAAATTTTTCGTTTCATGCCAACCATGATAAGCCGTCGACCGAATTTGATCGCAATAATTTTTTGGTTCGTCCGGATCCGGTTGGGGTTTTTGCAGAGCACGACGTTCGTTCGTACTACTTAGGTACCGCGACCAACGGTCACGTTGAGCGTTACAATCTAAGCACTGCGTTTTACTACGTTTTTGGCCGAGACGACTTGAATCCGCTCGCTGGACGGCGGGTCGACATCAGTGCCTACATGGCAGCGATTGAGTTGTCTTACGATCGCGACTGGGTGCGATTCCGTACGTCGTACTTCTACAACAGCGGTGATAGCAACGCGAACGACGGAAAGGCGACAGGTTTCGATGCAATCTTTCCAAACCCCAACTTCGCTGGTACCGAGTTTAGCTATTGGGGTCGCCAAGGGATTCGATTGTTCGGCGTCGAGTTGACCAACCGTCTCAGCTTGAATCCAAGTCTTAAGTCCAGCAAGTTCCAGGGGCAGCAGAATTTTGTTAATCCGGGGCTCCATCTCTATAACCTTGGTCTCGACGCGGACCTCACCCCTCGTCTAAGGTCAATCAACAATGCCAACCTATTATGGTTTGACGAGACCAGTCCATTGGAAACCTACCTGTTTACTGGCAATGTCCGAAACTTTATTGGCACCGACCTTAGCACCGGACTCGAGTACCGACCCTTACTAAATAACAACATCATTTTCCTAAGCGGACTTTCAACGCTCATTTCCGGCGAGGGTTTCCAGGACCTGTTCCAGACTCTCCAGGGAAAAACCCGAAATCACGTGGCTGGTTTCGTCGAAATGGTCCTCGAGTTTTAGCTTCGAATGCAGCCCTGATTGTTCCCCCAACCAGTCCATCCCATGAACACCATGCGTACCTCTCACCGCATTGCGATCATCGGCTTGACGATCCTCGCTTGTTTGCAAACGTCCTCGGCGACGGCACAAGACGACGCGATCTCGCCACGTGTCGCATCAAAATCAAAAATCAGTGGTACTCTGCCCGCGCTTCGCGAATGGATTCAGGCTGCTCGTCGCGGTGAAGACAAGGTAACTCCATCCCCAAAACAAGCAAAGCTGACCTCGCCCTCGGCATCTAATGTAAATCAATTTGCCGACAGTCCTCCATCTGACGCACGCACACCACTTCCTGCCTCGTTGTTCAACGGAACGTTCCACGGTCGTCCCGTTCAGCCCGATGGCAGCAAACTTCAGTTAGCTTCGTTTGGCGCAGGCACCGGTCAAGCACCGGGACCCGATGGTGCCAAAGAGTCAGGCATCGGTCCGGATGGCTCTGATCCTTGGGATTTGGCTCGCCGTCTAGGCATTGCCGACAATTCGTCATATCCCATTCCAGAGTCGATGCGGCATGATGACTTGGCTCGTCAATCCGCAGGCGACGCGAACTTCAAGAGCGAAGGTTGTGTGCAGTGTCATACCAACGTGGGCAATATGCACCCCGAGAACACGGTGCATATCGGCTGCACGGACTGTCACGGCGGGAACGCTCAAACCGTCGACAAGAAACGTGCGCACGTTCAGCCGAAAATCGAGGGCGTCTGGAACAGTAGTGCGAATCCAGTCCGCAGTTACACGCTTCTTAATCACGAATCACCCGAGTTCGTACGATTCGTTAACCCCGGCGACTTGCGTGTTGCGCACATTGCGTGTGGGCAATGCCATGCAAACGAAGTCTTACAGCTTCGCAAGAGCATGATGACGCACGGATGTATGTTGTGGGGCGCCGCTTTGTACAACAATGGCGGAACGGGAGTGAAGCATCCTCAATACGGTGAGTCCTACAGCATGCGAGGAACGCCTCAACGCATGCAAACGGTTCCGCTGCCGACTGCGGATGAGACACGCACCAAAGGTGTTCTGGCTAGTCTTGATCCGTTGCTGCCCTACCAGATTTCTCACCCCGGTAACACGCTGCGAATTTTTGAAAGAGGCGGGCGCTTCCGACCAGAGATTGGAATTCCCGAACGAACGGAAGAACCTGGGCGACCGCGCGAACGCCTGAGCAATCGCGGTTTTGGAACCGAGAATC
>JANOBM010000129.1:0-16728 GCA_031411655.1 Planctomycetaceae bacterium | reverse complement strand
CAGTTCGCGGCCATCGGGCAGTTCACCGGATTCCGTAGCGATACCGCGAGCGATTTCCAGCAATTGATCGCGGCTGGGCAGTTCGTGTTCGACCGTGACGAACAGCTTTTCCAGTTCAGCGGGAAGCTGAACCGATGGGCTGATGATCACGATGAACGATCGGTTCAGTTTTCCCAAAACGACCGCATGGCTGATCGCCTGCACGATCTCTGCTGATCCTAAGAACCGATGAAAGTTCTCCAAGACGAAAATCGACGTACCAGCGTTCGCATCTGTGGATGCTGCCGCCCGTACCGCCGCAAGCGGATCGGTCGCTTCAGCGGTGATAGAGATATTACCGACGGCGTGAAGCCCTCGATCGATATTCCAGCAGGCGAGCTGCCAGGATTCATCCCGAGCCATCGCGGCGAGCTCCGCGATCGCATCTTGATGTTCACAGGAGCTGATCCAGATCCCGGAGAACCCGGCGCGGATCAGCTCATTCATACGTGTTGTCAGTGACATGTAGTTTACCCTTTGTTAAAGATTGGAATCAGCCGATGTGCGATCGCACCGGCTCCACGCGAGAGAATCGAAGCTAACGCGTTACGGCCAAAGCTGCCGACCGCGTCGGCAACTGGTGGAGAAGCACCCAGCGAGCATGCTGTTAGGGCTGCTGCCGGGCTTGCTGCTGTGCGTTGACCTCGCTGCGATAGAAATCAGCAGTCAACTGTTCGTTCTGTTTCAGCCCGAGGGCCTGTTCCAGAAATTGGCTGGCTTCTTTGCACTGGGTGCCAGCAAAACCATGGGTTTCTACGCGAGTCGAACCATCGCGAGAGACAATCACATCGATCGTTTTCAAGCGACACCTCCCACTTGAAGCGTGAGCTTGACTGAGCCATCGACGAGCGGTTGTTCGACAATCGAGTAGCCTTTGCGTCGAGCTTCGATCTTGGTCACTTCGATGGCGTAAGCCTGCAAGAACTCATCGAGCCGTTCCTGCTTGCCCCAGAGACCTCCATAGTTATCAAACTTGGACTCACCGGTCGCGAGATTGAACACGACCGGATACCGCCACTCACGAAGCCGCACCGCGAGCCCGCTCACGGTCTGGCTGAACAGCCTGGTTTCACCTTCGACCGGCGCATCGAGTTGCAATCGTTTGCAACCTGCCCGAACCGCCGCAGCATCCTTAACCTGCGTCTGCACCATCACAACGTGCGACATACGCACCTCCGCAACAAAAGAGATAGGTACCGGCAGCTACAACAGCCACCTTCACCTATACGTAGCGGGAAATGGCGTGAAATATAGCCATTCATGGCTGATACTGCTTCAGGGTTATGCCAACGATGAAGGTACTTGGCACTGAAGAGAACTTCGACATACCACGTTGGCTATGGACTGTGTGAGAGAACAAGTCAACACGGTTAGAATGTGGGGACTGCTCACTTATCCGTTGCCGCTCAAACATGGACTCGAGTCATGCCTTTCATCGATATTAAAAGCTGGCCATCGCTAGAAGTTCTACCGGGGTGTCGGCTGAGAACCCCGTATGGAGTAAACTTGATGCTGTCGTATCTCGAGATGGACAAAGGAGCCGTCATTCCACTGCACGACCATCCTCACGAACAGGGAGGTATGCTGATCGAAGGCAAACTAGAATTCATGCTTGGTGAAGAAACTCGCATCGTAGAAGCGGGCGCGATGTTTTTGATTCCACCGAATGTGCCGCACAGAGTACACGCTCTGGAAGCCTCAATTGTGTTGGATGTCTTCTCGCCAATTCGCGAAGATTACGCAGAGAAGTACAACAAGTATATTCCCACGCAATGACGTCGTTGACGAATGGTCGCATCGAAGTCAATCGAGCTACTAACGCTGGCTGTCTCAAGAATGCACCATTTCGCGGAACTCCGTCGACGGTACTAGTGATGTATCGGCCGCAATTGTGTCGTTCGCAAATAGGCGTCGAGGCATACTGCGATCAACACCGCGTGGTATAGTTTTCAGCATGCCATCTGAACAGCCATCGCCATTTTCTCGAACACGCGAAACAATCGGGGCAACGGACCTTGTCGAGCCCCAGGCGTCTGTGAAACAACTTCGTTCACGCTGGCTTTTGCCGATCGTTCTCTTCGTTGCCACCGGCCTCAGCACGTACCTGACAGGCGGCCTAGCTTTTTCCATGGCCCTGCTTTTTACCTTATTGGCCCACGAGCTGGGGCATTATCTTCAAGCTCGTCGCTATGGCGTGCCGGCCAGTCTGCCTTACTTTATTCCCATGCCACTCAGTCCCATTGGCACGATGGGGGCGGTGATCTTGATGTTGCCCGGGATGGGCAACCGTCGGACATTGTTTGATATTGGAATTACCGGACCACTTGTCGGGCTCGTGCCCGCCTTGCTGTTCTGCATTCTCGGACTGCAGTGGTCTGAGGTCGTGGTAATTGCCGACAACCAAACGGGACTGATGCTGGGCGAGCCACTCTTGTTCAAACTGATGGTCTACCTCAGTTTCGGTCCGTTGGTAGAGGGCCAGGATGTGATTCTGCACCCGGTCGCCTTCGCTGGCTGGGTTGGCATCTTTATTACGGCGCTGAACCTGTTTCCGATTGGTCAGCTCGATGGTGGGCATGTCCTTTACGCGTTATTGCTTCAAAGGGCTCACAGGTTGGCGAAAGGTCTTCTGCTGGCTGCCGCGTTGGCGGTGATTCTCTGGGGTTACTGGGGGTGGACGCTGATGCTGATCTTGCTGGTGTGGATGGGGCCTGTGCACCCTCCAACCACGAATGATGATGTATCACTCGGAACTGGGCGGATCGTTCTGGGTTGGGCCAGCTTGTTGTTTGTACCGCTGGGATTTACTCCCATGCCTTTCTATTTGCCGACGTAATCTGCACCGCTTGAAGTTTGGCCGACTAGAAATCGCTGAGGTACGAACGAAACAAACCGTTAAACGGTCGTTTTCTGTTTCGTTGTTGTACTGATGCAACTCGCGCAGACTGTAAACGCTCACGCGGACTGCGAGATTCAAAGAAACTGCACGTCAGCGTGAAAAGCTGGGGCGTGGGATTGCTCCGGCGTCGGCCACCGGTGCATCATGCCGACAGTCCGAGAATGGTGCTGAATGCCTGCACCGGTCGATGAAGCCGGAGCGTCGAATGGCCTGCTGCTGCGCTGCGTCGATGTAGACGCATGCAGTTCGCGGGCACCACTGGCTGAGGTGACTATCCGTGCGCCCGGGAGATAGGACTAGTTGAATCAGCCTAACTCATCAAAGGTGCACGTCATTTCGGCGAAAGAGTCCGGGCCGGCCGGAAACCATAGCTGTATTTGTACTCGTGTGGAAAATGCACGAGGTGATCGCCGGAATGCACTCGAGACATTGAATTGTCGAATGCTCCGCCGCACAGTAGTCGCGCGTCTTGATCGACGGCGACACGATCGGTGGCTTGATCGGCGATTCGTTCTAGGTCTCCAGACCACTCCCAGAGATTTCCATGCACGTCAAAAGCTCCCCAAGCATTTGGTAGTTTGCTGCCAACCGGCCACGTACGATTCTCGGAGTTACTTTCAAACCAAGCGTAGTTGGGAAGCAAATCGGGCGCATCACCAAATGAGTATTCAGAGACCGTGCCGGCTCGACACAGACACTCCAGTTCCAGTACCGTTGGCAGGCGATAACCGCTGCGTTGCAAAAGATCATCGGGGATGCGAACACCGGCCGCGTAATCGGACGCGGTGTTGGGTTCGTAGCAGCGAATCAGTCCCTCTTTGTCACTGAGCCAGTTGCAGAATGCGACGGCGTCATACCAGGAAACATCATTGACCGGACAGTTGATGTCCGGGGCAAACTTGATGGCATGCTTGTGTTGCTTGCGAAACGCTTGGAACTCAGCAACGGTGACTTCGTTGGCCGCAATGGCAAAGCCATAGTTAATCTTCACCGGACGCAACGAATTGCCGCTAGACGCATCTCCCGACAGAAACTCAGCAGGCGGGGAAACCCTAATCTAAGTTTGCCCCAAGGAATTGACTGTCCAGTCGCGCCGCCCCCCAAAATCCTGGTCATACTGTCGGCTCAGTTTGTCATCCAGCTCCACTAGTTTGGTCTCCATCCGCCAGCTGCGAAGCGTCCAGTTCACCGCAGAATGCACCCCGGCATCTGGATCGTTTAGGTAAAATTGCTCAAGTTGTTCCGCGATACCATGCCGCTTATCTGCAGCAAGTTGTTGTTTTGAGCCGCCGAGGATCAGAATCATCGCTTGGCGCACCGAAGCGTCTTCTTGCTCAGCCAATTGATCGGCGAGCATCTGCTGAGCCACACCGAATTGGGTGATCCGGTCGATCAATCGGTTGCGAAATGAGGGGTCGGGACTCTGCCGCAATAAAGGCCAGACGTTGTCGGGCTCGCCAAAACGAAGGAGAACGGCTGCGGCATTCATTCGGCGATTTTGTGTGACGACTTGCGGCGACTCGTCAAGTGTCGCCCGCATCTTTTGTTGGACGCCGTACGAGTGCGGGCGCAAGGCGCCAAGCAAGCTTTGGAATTCATCGGCATCATTCGTTTCCAGGATCCACTCGACGAGAATATCTGGAAGCGCATAAGCAATCTGTTGCTCGACGCTAAGAATACTGCACAATGCCATCGCAGCGCGCCGCCGCTGGGCCTCTGGCAACGATGCGTTACGGTACAATTCTCGTATCGGAGTCACAAGTCGCGGCGCCACAGTCCCAAGTCTCGCTATGTACTGCTCGGATCTGGCCTCCTTGATCAGTTGCGTCGCAACAACGGGGAGAAGCGGATTCCACCTGACGTCATCTGGAGAAAACGATGCCAGCGCGATCGCAGTCGACAACAATGTCCGCTGATCGAGTTGAGAGACTTCCAGGTGGCGCCACAGACTCTCACATGCCGTGTCCTGATGTGGCTGCAGCGCCTGAAGCGCAACATCAAACGGTTCCCCGTTAAGATCCGGCAGTGATTCGGCCACGTAATCAACACCCGCCTGGTCGATTGCCATCAGCGCAATCGCAAGACGAAGCTTTTGGCTGGAGCCTTCCGCAGCTTGTTGGAATCCTTCGGTGATGACAGGATCGGACCAAGGTCGCCAGGATTCCAATTCCCCAGCGATCTCTGCCACGGACCCCATATCGGCATCACGCAATTGTTGCACTAGAGCAACAGATCGATTGATCGCCGCTTGCTCCTGAAGCTTTTCCTCAACCTGAACCCGGCGTGCGTGGATCGAATTCAGAGATTGCCACGTTCCGATTCCGATAGCAATCGACAACACCATGAGCCCGCCCTTGTGGACAAGATGGTATCGTCCGGCGCTCGTTAGTAGTTTCCGTTCCTGCTTACTCCACTGGTCCGAGCGTGTGAATAGTTGAATATTGAGGTATTCCCACCATGAGGGGAGCTGGCGGATCTCCGGTCTGGCATTCCAGAGGGCTGAGCGTTCGGCAAGTCGAGTTTCAGCACGACCTCGTCGACTCTCTTTCTGCTTGCGACTTAGCCACTGCCACAGTGAGTGCACCAGATAATCGTGGGTCAACTGGTAGTAAATTCGCCCGGCCAGAGGGGACGACTCAACGTTGTTCTCTGACTCGATGCCGTCAGTGTCAACAACCGAGATGAGTCGAAGTTCGTTATCCAGAATCTTGATCAGCTCATCGAATTCGTCGGGACTGACATAGCCAGAAGCCTGGAAAAGCTCCTCACGAGACTTCATTTGTCCTTTGATGTCGGTTCCGCGTTCCGGGAGTAGTGATTTAAGAACAGCATGAGCAGCGGGCTCGTGATAGCGGTGGGTCAGAGGTGCTGTAGAAGCGCCGAACGTCTCTTCGAGAAACGTTTCGCCAACACCCAACGTGCCACCCGCATGGCGCAGACCGTCTGTGGTCCACTGCTTACTCTTCATCATATCGGCCAGCAGCGCTAGTCGTATGCAACTCACTCTGCCGTCCTTTGCCAGACCTGCCACGGCCCGCTTGAGGAATTGCTTCTGTTCTCCCGACATCTGCTCCTCGAATTCGGGCAGATTGCCGTAGGCCGCCCCAAAAGCAGCCAACACGTTCCTCGCGTGGTGCTCATCGAATAGATCGACCAATGAACTGTTTTGACCGTCTTCGAGGCTGAGCTCTAGTGCTTGCATAAACCGACTCACCGCTAGCCAAAACTCATCGCGCACCATCACGATGCACTGCACGCGACCACCATCGCATTGCCGAAGCGCGCCCACCAACTCGCTGCTTTCAATGTCCTGATGGACATGCAACCATTGCTCGAACTGGTCGATCACGATCAGCAATTTCTTGCCGCTCGGGATTCCCCGTCCTCGACGCACGGCGGCCAGGATTTCTCTAAGCCCCAGGTTGGGTTCCGAATCAGGAGTGTGTTTACCGATCAGATGTAACAATCGAGACTCTGTCGTTACGGCCGTAGCCTCCACGTACACGGCGCAGACATCCTCGGCAAGCCGCGGCAGCAAGCCGGCCTTGACCAGCGACGACTTGCCACAACCCGATGGGCCATAAATCACACCGACAGAAAAAGTGTGATCGGAATCAGACTCTTCAATTCGATGCTTCCAGAACCGAATTGCATTGGGCAGACCACGACGGTCCCGAGGTCCCGGGAGCAGATGTAAATAGAAATCGGCGTCGTGCGTATCGAATGATCGCAACCCTTTGGGAACGATCCGAACCGCAGGATTCATTTTCCAAGACGCCGTGGAATCGCTCGAGCCCCGGCTTGGTTCGCTGGCGCGGGACGTAGGAATCGCCGTATCCGGTATCGGGCGGGGAGTCGCTGTGGGCGCATCAACTTTTTTGGCGGGACTCGTCGCGGTGGATTGTTCGGCCAGGAAGTGTCGCAGATCTTCAGCAAAGTTGATCGCTGACGAGTAACGTTCGCTGACACGCTTTGCCATTGCCTTTTGGCAGATACGTTCCAGCTCTCTGGGCAGTGTCTTGTCGTGTTGGCATAGCGGCCGTGCATCATCATGGATGATCCGCCCCAGAACTTCATTCGTAGAACCGCCCACGAAAGGACGTTGTCCCGCGAGCAACTCGTAGAGCACAATGCCCAGGCTGAAGATGTCCGACCGTGCGTCGACTCGATGCCCTTCGCCGCTGGCCTGCTCAGGACTCATGTAGAATGTCGTACCCACATACACTTTCGCATAACTAACATCTTGTTCACGCAACGCGAGTCCAAAATCAGCCAACCAGGGCGTTTCATTTTCATCGAGGAAGATGTTTCCCGGTTTGACGTCGCAATGAACCAGCCCTTGCTGGTGCGCGTATTGCAGAGCGTCGGCCACTGTTGCGACCAGTTCAGCGGAGCGAGTGAAAGTCAGACGGGCTTGCTTCAGCTTCGCCGCTAGGTCCATCCCGTTGATGAACTTCGAGACGATAAACCAGGGGCACTCATCCGTACTACCAACATCGTAAACGGGTACGATGTGTGGATGATCAAGATTTGCGACCGTGCGTGCCTCGGTCAGATACTTCTCGGCCGCTTCCGGATGTGAGAACAGGTTCTGGTGCGGAACCTTGACGGCAACTTGCCGCTCCAATTTCTCGTCGAATGCCAGATAGACGATCCCATATCCGCCCTTACCCAGAACCTTCAGGATGCGGTAACGCCCGATTTGGCCAGGATCTTGCGAAGAACCGGTTTCTACCGGACTAGAGGCAAAAGTGACAACGGTTTCACTCAGGTCTTGTGTCGGTCCGTCGGAATGAGATTCGATCATAACTTCCTATTAGAAATTGTATCGCCGGAGCGGACAATACAATGTAGCCGAAACCCCTCGAGTCATCTTCAGCCGCTAGGCAGGTGGCAATCAACAAAGCGGCGGATCAGAAGTCACGTTGGCCCGAGAGCGTTGTTCAATGCAGCAACACTCGTCTCTAGGAGCGGAGCCCCCCTTTTGAGTCACCGACGTCGCACGCGATCGTCAGCGAATAGGTCAATTCACCTGGGCGTGACCGCATGGAGTTAGCGCGACGATCTTGTTGCGTAGGGCGACATATCCAACGCGTTTCAAGCACGCAAAGCCTCATGAGCATCGATACGCCTAGCCCCGCTTCTCAGTGTCGCGTGAACCCAGCGGCAGGGTCTACCTGGGTCCGAGGATTACGGATTGCGAATCCCCCAAAACCAACTCAACCCGAAAACTCTCAACTGCAGTCGATTGGACAAGCCGAAGTCAATTTCGAGATTGCTGAAGTCTCATCTGTGCCATCGGCCGAAGCGAGATACGACCACGTCGCCAGCGCGCTCCGGCGGCCGACACCGCCACCATCGTCTTGGCCCTGGCTGAATCTCTGCTGGAAGGCGAGCCACTGCAACGGCTGAAGCGGCTGTTCATCACCAAGAAGCTCACCGACTGTTTGCAAGTCAACGTGGTTCCCGCCGTACCAGCCATCGTCACGGCTAAGAAGTCCAAGCTGACCGACGCTATTTACCAGTTTAAAATCACGCTGCTCGGTCCCAAGCCTCCGATCTGGCGACGAATCCAGGTGAAGGACTGCACGCTCGACAAACTCCACGAACATATCCAGACAGCGATGGGCTGGACCAACAGCCATCTGCATCAGTTCGAAATCAAGGGCGAGCGCTACGGTGATCCCGACCTGCTGGATGACGGGTTCGAGGACTTCGAGTGCGTCGATTCCACGAAGACCAACCTCAGTCAAATCCTGCCCACGACCGGCAAAAGATTCACCTTCAATTACGAGTACGATTTCGGCGACGGCTGGGAACACGAGGTCTTGTTCGAGGGAACCCCGACAGTCGATCCCAAAGCCAAATACCCGCTTTGCCTGGAAGGTGAACAAGCCTGCCCACCCGAAGACTGCGGTGGGGTCTGGGGCTACGGCGATTTCCTTGAAGCGATCAGTAACCCGAAGCATGAAGAACATGAGAACATGCTGGAGTGGATCGGCGGTCGGTTCGACCCAGAAAAGTTCGATCCGAAGCAGACAACGAAGGCGATGAAGAAGGGATTGCCCGATTGGAGAAGCATGAGATAGTCATAGCCGGTGGCAAGTCCATCCGTTTTCTTGGTCCAAACGTCAACTCCGTGGAACCTATCACACCTTGTGTATAGGAATCACCGTTCGGATGGTAAAAGTCGGAGTCCAGATTTGACTGCCAGCGTACGCACGGCACGCAATGGCGAAGTCGCGGAAACACGTTGGCACTGGCCCCAGCATGATTGACGTAAAGGCCGGTAACGAACAGAGTCAACGGAAACATCGAAGCAAATTATTTGAGCCAGACCAATTGAGGGCGGCTGCTGTTTCACGTCATCGTTGGCGTTACCTAAGGCGAATGGCGATTCACTGTGGATGCATCGTTCAATTTAAGTGCGGGAAGTCGATGAAATCACGAGTGGATCGAGCGGCACTTCGCGAACGCGTAAATGGGAAAATTGGTTTCAGTATCGGCATCAAGTAAGACAAAGGCCGGCAACTCTGAGAGCTGCATCCACACGCGATTTCATACCCAAGAATACGCGGTACAGAACGTAGTTGGCTTGCGCAATGCCACAATCGACGCCACAGAGTGCAATACTTTACAATGTCCCGATCCGCGATATACTCACGGAAACGGTGGGTTTTTTAGCATAAAATGCAACTCAGCTAAGGGCGTTCAGGGACCTTCGGGACGCAGAGGTCGCAAGTTCAATTCTTGTCGCCCCGATTCAACAAAACCCCGGAAAACACCAGTTTTTTTGGGGTTTTCTCGTTTTCTGGCGAGTCGCCTCAAACCTCCCAAGCTGTCAGAAATCGACTCCGTTACACTCGTTTTGACGCCCGCGCATGTAACAAATGCCTATCTTCAGTTATGGGCGATTTCGACAATCTCTTCACCCGAATCCCGTGTTTATGGACTCTTGGTGAGGGGCGTTTCGAACCAGGCCCCCACGCCAAGGCGCCCTGCCGTTTGCGTGGTGTAACGTTCACCCTACGGCACTCAACACTGGAAACTTAGGAACACACAGTCGTAATCTGTCGCTTTGGCAGTCGCTCCGCTCGACGTTTGGCTTGCATTTGCATCCGCAGCCGAAATGCACCGAAAGTCGCATAACAAAAAACCGAAAAAACAACTCAGGCAGCCCAACCATTGACCCGATTGTAGTGAATGCGAAGAATGGCCGACGGTGGTGCTCTTTTTAAATATGAACGTGCTCGCAAAATTTGTACAAACATTAACGCTTGTCGCGTTCGCCGTTCACGCGGTGTTTGGATGCTGTACACACCACAAGCATGGCCCGCTTGATGAGCAGTGCCGCGACCGCGGTTGTGCGTCGTCGAGTTCCCTTTGTTCAAAACACGGCAGCCATCATCATGGTTACGAACACCTTGTACTTCCATCGCATCAAGCTTTGACATCCAAGCAGACTGATGTCACTGATATTCTAGTTTTGGATGGCGAGTGCCATCTTCCTGTCCGATGCCCACGTAACTGCCACGAAAGTCAGTGCACGTTTGTCACGTCTTCTGCAAAGTCTTTGCAGACTGATGGGGAGCAAATGAAGCTAGATTCTTCCGTCAGCTGCGCCCGATTTGACAACTTGTCAAATTACCGACTTTCGACGCCGAATGGTTTCGAAGGACGCAGCCTCGGCACGTCGTCGTTTGACACGTGTGTTCGTCTGCAATCTTGGCAGATTTGAGCATGCTTGCGATTGTTTTGTGCAAAGCTGCAAAACCGATTCTTTTTTGAGATTGCCAATCGCGTGAGGCCGCTCCCCAGGGCCTGAGCTCGCGCATCGATTAAAAACGACAGCGAAGGTTCGTTTTTATTCGGCGTTCTTTCCCAGTCTTTTAGCCTGTAAATCGCTTACAGCCGAAACCGACGTGAGCGGTGGTGAGCTGTCCCATGATATCGACCAACTGATCGAGTGTTTTCTATGCAACCGAAGTTATCCGCATTTCCTCTGACCCACTTTCGACTCGTCATTGCACTTGTAGCAATCGTGGCCGTTTGGTTGACGTATGGATCGTGGCGGCCCATGGTTTCTGCCTGGATTGATACAAAGCTACTATCGCATCGAGTCGCATCGGAACGTCGGGGCGATGATGTGCATGCGCACCATGCGGCTGAAAACGAAACCGCCTTTGCGGAATCCACTACGCTGGAGCTGACTGCTCAGGCCCGACTTAATCTGGGGCTAACTCCGGAATTTCTCAGTCCGCTGAAGCTATCAACCTATCGACGGTCGATCACGATGCCCGCGGTGGTTGTACCGGTGCCGGGCCGCTCGCAGATTATTGTTACCTCTCCGCTCAATGGCATCATCACCCATGTGCATGCGACTTCAGGCGAGGTCGTTACTCCCGGTGCATTGCTGTTTGAAGTCCGATTAACTTACGAAGACTTAGTAGAAACGCAAACGCTGTACCTAAAAACAATCAGTGAGTTGGAAGTCGAAGCTCGTGAAATTAAAAGATTGGAAAGCGCAACGGAATCGGGAGCAATTTCTGGAAAATCATTGCTCGAACGTCGTTATGCAAAGGAGAAGCTTGAAGCTCAGTTGAGGTCACAGCGAGAAGCTCTTCGATTGCATGGCCTATCGGATCGGCAGATCGATGCAATTGGCATTGATGGTCGATTGTTGCGCGACTTGCAAGTCGTTGCGCCGGATATCGATCAACATACCGATGACGAAGAACTGCATCTTAGCCAGCATCCCATTCGAAATGTCTCCTATGGTCAATCGCCGAATAGTGACGACCACGCTAAGAATACGCGTCGCCCGTTGGTGATCGACGATTTGCGAGTCAACAAGGGTCAATCCGTCACTGCGGGCGAAAAGTTATGTTCTCTTTCGGATTACTCGAATCTTTTCATAGAAGGAAAAGCATTCGAGCAGGACATCGCTGCTGTGAATAACGCCGCGGCTCGTGGATGGACGGTTGATGCGGAGTTCCAGGGAGCGACAGGCGTGACCAAGATCACTGCATTGAAACTGGCGTTTGTGGGTAACTCAATCAACCAAGACACGCGCACGCTGTCCCTATTTGTGCACTTGCCGAACGAAATCATGCGTGACGAAACCAATGCCGAGGGTCAACGCTTTATGTCGTGGAAGTATCGGCTTGGCCAGCGTCTTCAGTTACAGGTTCCCGTTGAAGAGTGGGAAAACCAAATGGTGGTTCCTGTCGATGCCGTAGCTAAAGAAGGTGCGGATTGGTTTGTCTTTCAGCAAAACGGAAAACGTTTCCATCGCGTTCCCGTTCATATCAAACACCGCGATCAAACCTCAGCAGTCATCGCTAACGAAGGATCCATTTATCCGGGCGATGTGATCGCTCTGAAATCCGCTCATCAAATGCAGATGGCGATTAAGAACAAATCGGGAGTGAGTGCCGATCCACATGCAGGACATTCGCACTAGCCGCAAATAGTGAATGGAGGAGAGGAGACAGTGACATTGATTGTCCCGACCCTTTTTTCCAAGTCTTTCGTTTTCCTTTTCCCATCCAGTCCCAAATGCTTAACTCCGTCATCCGATTTGCGCTTCAACAACGTCTGCTGGTCATCGCTGTTGCCTTGTTCTTAACAGGGTACGGAACATGGCAGGCGAGTGTGATGCCAATCGATGTCTTTCCTGACCTCAATCGGCCACGGGTGGTCGTCATGACCGAAGCACCCGGCATGGCTCCGGAGGAAGTTGAATCACTCATTACTTTTCCGATTGAAACAACGATGAATGGTGCCAACGGAGTCGAAGCCGTTCGGAGCTCTTCCGGCGTAGGCATCTCGGTGGTTTATGTCGAGTTCGCCTATGGAACTGACATCTACACGGATCGTCAAATTGTCGCCGAAAGGATGCAGATGGTGCAGGACCGCCTGCCCAAAGGGATCTCCCCACAACTCGCACCGATCTCGTCGATCATGGGGCAGATTCTAATGCTGGGTATGTGGAGCGACGATCCCAACCTGGACACGATGGAACTTCGAACAGCAGCCGACTGGGTGGTACGTCAAAGGTTGTTAACCATTCCCGGTGTCTCGCAAGTTTTTACGATGGGCGGAAAACGGAAACAGTTTCAAGTCTTGGTAGATCCAAGTGCCATGCTGAGTTTTGGCGTGACGTTGGCCGATGTTGAAGCAGCTGTAACGGCTAGCAACGAAAATGGAACCGGCGGGTATTTGGATCGACAAGGGCCAAGCGAGCTGCTTGTTCGATCACTCGGTCGCATTCAATCAATCGAGGATTTGCAAAAAGTCCCCATCGCGATGCGTGAGGGCCGTCCCCTGCTGCTTTCACAAGTTGCCGAAGTCATTGAGGGGGCTCAAGTCAAACGCGGTGATAGCACGGCGTTTGTTCGTGAAGGTACAGTCGAGGGCAGTGAGGATGGAAAAAAGATCGCAGATCCGCGTCGCAGCGATCGGTGGTCAGGAGGTCCCGCAGTGGTACTCACCATCAACAAGCAGCCTGGCGCAGATACTCGCCGCGTGACCGATGACATTATGGCTGCTGTCAAAGATCTACTGCCATCGATAGCCAAAGGCGTCCACATCGAACCGATTTATTCGCAAAAGTCATTTATCGATCGCGCGATTGATAATGTGACCGAGGCGCTTCGTGACGGTGTGATCTTAGTCGTGATCGTGTTATTTCTATTCCTTATGAACATCCGTACGACGTTCATAACGCTGACGGCGATTCCACTGTCCCTCGTGATGACTGCAATCGTATTTGCAGTCTTCGGATTATCGATTAACACGATGACACTGGGAGGGCTAGCAGTCGCAATGGGTGAGCTTGTGGACGATGCGATCGTGGATGTGGAAAATATCTTCCGCAGGCTGAAAGAAAATAAAGCGGCTAAAAACCCTTTTCATCCACTCTTAGTAGTGTTTCGCGCTAGTACAGAGGTTCGTTCATCAATCGTCTACAGTACGATCATCGTCGTACTTGTCTTTATACCCTTATTCGCACTCAGTGGTATGGAAGGCAAGCTTTTCGCACCGCTGGGCGTTGCCTACATCGTTTCGATCCTTGCCTCGCTGGTCGTGTCGTTGACGGTGACGCCGGTGTTGTCCTACTGGTTGCTGGCACGCGATAAACGCTTAAGTCATGAAAACGATGGTTTCATGCTGCGCGGCTTGAAGGCGATCGCTTCCCGAGTGATCGGATTCAGTCTCACTTTCCCCTGGCTAAACTTGACCGTAACGGGGATTTGTGTGGTGGTGGCAGCAGCCTTTGTTTTCCGACTTGAAAAAGATTTCTTGCCCCCGTTCAATGAAGGTACGATTCAGCTTAACGTTGTCTTGCCGCCGGGGACTTCGCTCGCCGCATCCAACCAGATCAATCAAACGGTTGAACGGTCGTTAAAAGAGATTGAGGATGTCGATCGCTTTGCACGGCGAACCGGTCGCGCCGAATTGGACGAACATGCGGAGGGTGTCAATATGTCCGAGTACATTATTGAACTTGATCCTCAGTCTCGACGGACACGCGAAGAACAATTGATTGAAATCCGCGATGCGATGGGAGAGATTCCGGGAATCGTTACGGCCGTAGAACAGCCGATCGCTCATTTGATTTCGCACATGTTGTCAGGCGTCAAGGCACAGATTGGCATCAAGATCTACGGTGATGATCTCGACCTGCTGCGGCAAAAAGCAGAAGCGATGAAAGCAGAAGTTTCAACGGTCGCAGGCGTGACCGACTTGATGGTTGAACCCCAAGTCATTATTCCTCAATTGCGCATCGAATTAGATCGTGATCGACTGTTGCAATACGGCTTAACTGCTGGAAGTGTTAACGATTTCATCCAAACAGCGATGAATGGAACGGTCGTCTCCGAAGTGCTACTTGACCAGCGAACCTTTGATCTCGTCGTGCGAATGAAAGACGAGTATCGGGAAAACATCGATGAGTTAAGACGACTTTCAATCTTACTTCCCGATGGTGGCACGATTCCTTTATCTGGCCTCGCCAAAATCTATGAGTCTGGCGGGCCCAATACGGTCAATCGTGAAAATGTGCATCGACGAGTGGTTTTGCAGTGTAATGTTGCCGACCGCGGAGTAGTCGATGTGGTGACCGATATTCAAAAGGCCGTCGCTCCCATTACGGCATCGCTGCCGTTGGGTTACTTCGTCGAATACGGCGGCCAATTTGAAAGCCAAAAATCGGCTAGTCGCTTGATTGGAATTCTTTTCATGATCTCGATGGTCGGCGTCTTTATCGTCTTGTTCAGCATGTTCCGCTCGGTCAACTTATCACTTCAAGTCATGGCAGCTTTGCCAATGGCGTTTATCGGGTCAGTCGCCGCGTTGGTACTTACAGGGCAGACACTAACCATCGCTGCGATGGTTGGCTTTATCTCCTTGGCGGGGATCGCATCGCGAAATGGCATTCTGCTTATCAATCACTATGTCTACCTCGTTAAACACGAAGGTGGTCAGTTCACGAAGCCGATGATCATCCGCGCCGGATTAGAACGTTTGGCTCCAGTGCTGATGACCGCGCTGGCATCAGGAATTGCCCTCGTGCCACTGGTAATAGCAGCCGGTGAACCGGGGAAAGAAATTTTGTATCCTGTAGCAACGGTAATTTTGGGCGGTTTAATAAGCTCGACCATGCTTGACTTTTTCGTTCATCCAGCCTTGTTTTGGTTGTTTGGAATGAAAGCCACCGAACGTGCGATCGATGAGCAAAGGGGCGAAGTGGAACTTGAAGAATTAACGCCCGGAGCCCCTTTGATCCATGCAAACGAACCTGCGTCCTACCCAGTCAGTCAAGATTCGCCTGCGCCGGTGAGCCCCTAATGGTGAAACCTGCAAGTTCATGTTTACAGGTTTGTTTCCATTCTAACGCATTGTCGCATGTCAAACGGAAGTTGTTGAAAAAGTTCATGACAACCTCACTTCGCGGCACTCCTGCAAATGTTGGTCACAGCACTCACTTTTACCTTCACCTGAATGTCCTCATTAGGCGACACGATCTACTTGCGGCTAATGGCAAGTGGACTGCATGATTCAAACCAAAAGGTTGATGGCCAAAACACTCATACAGAAGAGAAGAAGTACGGGGTGAGCCGCACCGCTCAGCTCCGTTTTTTAGAGTTCAAATCCCAATTGCAAATCAACACTCGAAAACCACGATCCCCCATTTCCATTCTGAGGCGCTCATGCATTTCTTTCAATACTCAACCATCATTGCTGTATGCCTTTTCATCATGGCCGGTTGCACACCCAAATCGTCAGAAACAACAGCCGGTGTACCTACAGATTCGTCCTCACCAGTGGCCGCTGAGCCGCATTCGCACCGAAGCGAAGGACCGCATCATGGAACGCTAGTAGAACTCGGGAACGAAGAATATCACGCCGAAGTTGTTCACGATGATCAATCGGTGACGATTTACATGCTCGATTCTTCGGCCACTAGCCCCGCTTCAATCGATGCCATGGAACTGACAATCAACTTGATGCACGATGGAACTCCTGAGCAGTTCAAGCTGGCCGCCAGTCCAGAGACGGGAGATGCAAATGGTAAGTCATCGCGTTTTAGGCTCGCTGATGCAGGGCTGGCGGAACACATCGACGATGAAGCCGCTTTGCCAAAGTTAATGGTCACGATCAATGGGACGCCGTATCACGGAGAGATCAAGCATGATCACGACCACAGCGACCATGGTCACTCGCATTGAGAGGCAGTGAACAACGGGTAAGATAACGTTTAAGAAACATGTGTACTGATTTTACTG
>JANOBM010000128.1:0-2351 GCA_031411655.1 Planctomycetaceae bacterium | reverse complement strand
GTAGGCTCCGCCGGCAGCGATCGAAATCGAGCCGTACGAACCGACAACCGAGCTGCCAACCGACCCCGAGGCGCTTGACTGCGCACCCGCAGCGACACCGATCACTGATTTTGTATCTCCGGCATCAATGTCAGTATCATTGGTGAGCACGTTGCCGCTAGGATTTGTGCCTGCCACCCCGTTACTGATCCCGCCTGATTCCACGGCGACAGCATTGTCATCGAATGCAGTGGGATCGTCGTTCTGCCCTTGGATGGTGACCGTGACCTGCGTGGTGGAACTCGCTCCTGCCATATCCACCATACTGTAGGTAAAAACATCTTGCAGTGTATCCGACGACGTCCTAAGTGTTTGCACGGTCGCGTTATTGTTGTCGACGCTGTAAACATAGCTTCCATCGGCGTTGATCGTGATCGAACCGTAGCTGCCAGTGACAGCGCTAGCCACATTCCCGCTGGCCGAACCGGCTGTGCCTACGACCACGCCGGTGACCGTCTTCGTATCCCCCGAGTCGACATCGGTATCGTTGGTCAGCACATTACCGGTCGGGTTCGAGCCAGCGCTCGTGTTGTTGAGCCCACCCGCTTCAGTCGCGACGACGTTGTCGGTGACAGCCACCGGCGCGTCGTTCTGGCCATGAATGGTGATGACAATTTGGGTCGACGAGTAAGCGCCGCCAGAGTCTTGTACCGTATAAGTGAAAGTGTCCATGATCGTTTGCCCTGAGGATCGCAGGGCTTGGACGATAGCATTGTTGTTGTCGACGCTGTACGTGTACGAGCCGTTGGCAGCGATGCTGATTGCACCGTAAACGCCACTGACCGAGACGCCAACGCTGCCCGAAGCCGATGAGACGGTGCCGGACGCGACTCCGGTCACATTGAGTGCATCTCCCGAATCGACTTCGATGTCATTGGTTAAAACGTTGCCGCTGGGGTTGGATCCCGCCGTGGCATTGGCAATACCACCCGCCTCGGTCGCATTGTCTGCGTCAGGTACAGCGACCACTGCGTCATTGAGGCTCGTGACGACAATCGAGGCAGTGGCGGCTTGACTGGAATAGGCAGTCGTTCCGCCCCCGCTGCCGGGGTTCGAGTAGCTTGGTGCATTGTAGGAGGACGCCGCACCCGTCGTTGTATCCCAGGCGACGAAGCTAAACGTGGCCGTTTCGCCGTTCAGCAAGTCGGGCGCATAACGAACCTGAGTCGCTGCACTCAGTAATAATGCATTGCTGGAAGTGATCGCACTAAAATTGGTCCAGGTAGTGCCGTTAGTCGAGTACTGCCACATACCATTGCCAGTGGTACCAGTAACGGCGATTCCCTTGACGGCACCATTATCGACATCGCTCCAGCCCGCTGAGGAAACAATCGCATCCACGCTAGCCGGTGAGGATTCGGTGTCTTCGTTGGTCCCAGTGAGATTAACTGTAAAAGTATCCGTGATCGTCGGCGCGTCGTTTACCGCTGAGACGTTCACCTGCGCTACGCCCACATTGTTGCTGAAGGCTGTGGTGCCGCCGGTCGTGGTGGTACTGACTTTCGTTCCAGCAGTGTCCCCCGATGTTTGATCCCATGCTACAAACGAGATCGTTGATACATCGCTGTTCATCGCGTCTGGCACATACTGCAATAGGTCCGTCGAGCGCAGCAGCAGTGACGCGGTGGTATTGACCGTGCCGACGCTCAGCCAAGTTGAACCATCGAGCGAATATTTCCACGTTCCATTGCCACCCGTGACCGAACGAATCGCGATCCCCTCGACTGGGCTGGCGTCGACGTCGGTGATCCGATCGCCCGACAAGCTGGCGATGATCGATGCCACCGTATCGCCCGAATTATTCGTCTGGTCTTCGGTAATTCCCGTCAAAAAGAACGGACCACCCGAATTATCGAGTACCGGCGCGTCGTTGACTGGCGTTACGTTGATGGTGACAGTGTTGGGGCTGCCGTCAAATGCGTTGCCCGCATCGGCCACACTGAAAGTAATTGAAACGTAAGCCGTCCCGTTGCCGTCAGCCACCGCCGTGAACACTAACTTGCCGGAGTTGATATCCGCTACGGTAATAACTTGGCCGGCAGTTACGGCCCCACTCCCCGTCAATGAGAGCGTTCCTGCGACCGGTAAAACATCGACGCGGACCGCACTCAGTGAATCACCACTATCGATATCGGTGAACCCGAAATCCGTAGCTGTCAGCGTTAACGGACTATCTTCGTTGATCGTCTTGGTAATATCCGTTCCATCGGGCGCATCATTGGCGCCTTGGATGGTGACTGTGATTTGTGTCGTGCTGGCCAAGCCTAACGTATCTTGCATCGTGTAAGTGAACACGTCGGTGATAGTCTGAC
>JANOBM010000127.1:0-12459 GCA_031411655.1 Planctomycetaceae bacterium | reverse complement strand
ACGGAGCGGTTTACCAATGCGAAAGCGGCAGGAACACGCACATTGAAATCGGTGCGGGTATCACGGTCACCGGAAAACTGAGTTTCCCGGAGCACGTGGAGAAAAACAAAATCAAGGTGTACGCTCGCAACCATTTGTTGCCCATTCCCTACCCGGAAGATTTGACTGACGAAGTCAACAAAGAAGAGCGACGTGCGTGGCGGATCAAGTGGTCAAGCACTGCGGAGGGATGCGAGTTGGAGGACAAGAATCTCATATTGATGAACTCGAATGTTCCCGGGGCGATCACGGACGACGGTGGGTTTACCATTTATGGCGTGCCCGAAAGACCGATGTTGTTGGTGGTCGCTATCCCAGGTGAAGCAATCTTGCTGGAACAACCGTTCGACTGCACAGGATCCGCCAACGACGAAATGGACCTGGGAACGATCACTGTCGCCGACGACCATAACCATGACCATGACGAAGTCAATCAAATAGATAAGTCAGTCGACAAACGCCAACTGCCCAGGTTGATCGTAAAAACAGTTGACTCCGATGGAAAACCGGTTCCGGGTGCAGCCGTTTTGTTCTACGACCGAAATTCACATCGTGCGGGCCAAAAACAAAAGTTCGAGATGGTAAGCAAGCGGACCGACGAGTTGGGCGTGGCCGATTTTGGGGTGACACCAAACAGCTTCGGATGTCTACAACTCTCGCCCTCGAACAAAGGACTCGCGGGTTGCTACACGCTCATTTCAACCACAATGACCAAATGCACTCAAGCGAAACCGCCGCGAGCCAACGTCCAAACGGAAATCAAGGATGGCGTTCTAACGGTGACGCTCACGATGACGCCGCACGTCGATTTGGAATTCAACATCGTTGATGACGCGACGGATGAAATCGTTTTCTGGTCGGAGATATTTTTTCAGGATCCGACAACAAACCGTTGGTGGCAGTTCGCACTCGTCGATGGATCACAAATGCAGCACAATTTCATTCCGATCTCGCCGCAGATCACCAAAGAGACGATTCGGATCTCCGCGTCCGGTTATGAGGCTAAAGCATTTCGGCTACCTTATGAATTGGACAGAAGTAATCCGATCCGGCGCGATGTTCGCCTGAAGCCAATGCCCGACGTTGAGCTAAAAGTCCTGTTGGTTGACGGTGCTCCTGCCGAAAAAGCGAAATTGACGTTTCAATATCCCAACGGACTGGATTGTCTTGAGGATCATGAAGTGCTATCTGACGCGCAGGGAATGATTGCAACAAAGTTTCCCCCGAATGCCGACATTGGGACCTTGCGTATTGAGCATACTGGTTTAACTGCTGAGCTGTCGATGAAAGAACTACTCGATGATGCGAAGCAGAATCCAGGAGAAGTGATTCGCCGCAGCATACAGTTGAGAAAGCCTAAGAAGCAGAATAATGCGGTGACCGACGAAACTGTCACCAGAGACGATCACACCGAGAAACCAGTGAGTTGGATTCCTGCCCGTCCGCTGAAGACGGCCGTCTCTGCGGGCTCCGCCATTATCCATACCGACAACAGCGTCGGACTTGAAGGAGACGTATCGTCGCAAGAGCCGAACATTTATTTCGCGTTCAACAACGCGACCACTCTCGATGAATTGCGTCTGGAGTTGCTGCCGGTCAAATCTCCTGAGGGGCTCCAATTTGGACGCGGTGGTGAGGAGTTGATCCTGTTCGAAGTCAAAGCAAGGCTGGAAAAGCAAACCGGAGAATCCACCATTCATGAGTTCTCCAGTTGCGTCTCTCTGCTGAATCCGGATGACGATACGACAATCCATTGCATCGACTATCAATCTGATACCGGCTGGACTGTTCCTGCTCTGCCGGCAGATGCCCAGGCCCATACCTTGGTGCTGAGATTCGACGAACTTGTCACGCTTCAACCAGGCGAACGACTCGTGCTGTCCGTCGATTCAGGTAGCGCAAGGGAACTTGCCGTCTTAAACCGAATTCGCTTTTCGTTTCATCAGGCAGCCACTGAAGACCGGAACCGTCGTGCTGCACGCCATCGATGCGGATACCGGTGAGCCGATCAGGGATGTGGAGTTTGTGAAAGAAAACCTTCTCGGTGAAGATTGGGCGATGCCGGTCGGCAGGAGTAATGCTGATGGGACGGTTCGCATCGAAACGAAGCCAATCCCGGGGTACTTCTTCTATATCTTGCACGTGCCCCAAGGTTACAAAGTGACCAGTCTTGATGAAGTGCCCGCGAACGTCGAAGTCGGACGCCGCGTTGACCATCGGTTCCACCTACGCAAACTGGGTACGAATCTCGCATCCGTAAAGAACGTGCCTGAGTCGAATCCAGCCGAGAGTCGATTTGCTGAAGCGTTGAAAGAAACAAACCTGAAAGGCTTTCGAATTGTCGTGAACGACGTGCCAGGATTTCGCGCGGAGTCGGTGACGTTTACTTTTACTCGGGATAAAGCGTCCCTGGCGGAACGCATTTTCGCGAATGGAGAGCTTGTCCAAGCGGCAGTAACCGATGAACTCCGCTATTTTGAAAAAGCGGAAGGGAGCTTAGCTGGTAAGATTTCTGAGCTCTACAACATTCAAGTAGGCATCTGGACTTCAACGCTTCCCAGAGCCCCTGCCACGTCCTGGTATCTTCTCTGCCGGACCAAGGACGGCATCGAGTTGAAGCAGGATGGCTTCAGAACTCATTTTGAAGATCTCGATCACTGGGATCTTCAGATTCCGGCTTTCTTTCATCCGGAGTTCTAGTGTGTACCGTTCAAACGAGGCGTCTGTGCGGTGGTCAATCGAGGCGAGAAAAATCATTGTGTCGTCTGAAAGAGACGGTGTGAGCATCAATCCTCAGTTATTCTTTCAGAACGTCTTCTCGACTGAGTTTCCGATTGATGACTCGATACTCAGGGGTGCACCGCTACTGGCGAATCACTACTGCGATTGAAAGGGAATCTGCTGCCCCTCGACCAAGCGATCACAGGCGATTCGAAAGTTGGATTCCGAAGCACCCGCGGGAATCGTAAAACGGCGTTGTTCGCCCGGTAGCAGATGCTTCAGCGTAACGCTTGAACGAACGTCGGTTCCAGACTTAAGGATGGCTGGGTACGCATCAAAGTAAATCGGTGCGACCCCGCGATTGATGATGATACCGCGAGTCTCCTTGCCGTCAGTTTCTAGCTCTTCAACATGAAACTTGTAACCGCATTGCATACCGACTTCTCGTATCCGATCGAGCGATTGAAACTTGGTTTGATCATCGCCGATCATGAACGAAACATGAAAACGAGCCGCTGCGTCCGCGAAGCTATCCCCATTCGGACCGGATGGTGCGAGCGCCAATCTTTGGTCACGCTTGTTGTAGTAACTGAATTCGCCGCCCGCAGGAGCGCGTTTCCAGCGATCATCGCCAAAAGCTTGCCAATTGAGCGCATTGACTTTCGGATGCTCCTTACAAAGGAAGGAGTCATCGAACAGACCGAATCGAAGCCCGCGTAACTCATCATCCTCGGCCATCGGCGACCATTCCTTATCGGCAGCATCGATTGAAATCATCCAAGGCAAGTGGTTGAAGGTTGAGTCTAAATGTCGGGCAAACCGGGCTTGAAATGCTTTGCTGGGAAACGTCTTGCCTACGACCAGCGGACCATCATAAATATGATACTCGGCCCATAGTCCAAATCCTGTTTGCAGGAATGCCATTCGGCGATCACCGTCGTATCGCTTTGCAAACTCGGTGTAGAACTCGATCGTGAACGATTGCAGCTCAGGATGCGACCAGTCGCAAAATCCAGTCGGCTTGCCTTCGCTCTTCGCGCTAACTTCGGAATAGTCACTCAGTTCTTTAATGTAGGCTGGCACGGTTGTCGGTTTTCCGACGTAGTCGAAGTAAAACCGTAGCACCGCTTGATGCCCGCGTTTTTCGATGTTCAAAAGCTTCTGGTCGACAACACGCCAGTCGTAGACTCCCCTTCTCGAAACAACCTGATCGTAGCCGACGTAGGAATACTCAAGCTGTATTGCGTCGGTTGAGTTTTTGTCATTGTCATCCCAGAGAACAATACCCGTCATCGGCGCTACCGTTTGAGTTGTGCCTTCCATTTCGACGCGGTGCCAGGAATCGGTGGCTTGGGCGACGATCCACCACGATATGGAACCAAGGACGAACAGATTGATGCGAAGTGAAAGCATGCCGATTCCTTTATCCGTTTGTAAACTGTCAAAATGAACACAGGCATTTTACGGCTCGCGTCGACTCTCGCTTTCATTCAACGCAGTTCGAAGCGCGCACGAGGCCATCGAAGCTCATTTTCCAAGACTAGCTTGGCGGGGTGTCGAAGCAGACTAATCGCCGCTTACGCTGTCTTATGCCTTTGTTCGCGGAGGCTGTGTACCCAACGATTGTTTTTATCACTGAGAAGATCATTTAGGTCGGTGATCGAAACGCACGCAGCCGAACCTCGAAAGGAAAAGCAAGTCCGAGCAAACTTGTGGTTCATATTGTGGAAATCTACAACAGATCGATACAGTTAGACAACATAGAAGCAAAACATACGGTCCATTGAAAAAAACTAACCGAGGTTCGCGATGGTCGATTGGGTCAACTACCACCATCTGATGTACTTTTGGATGGTCGCCAAAGAAGGCGGTATCACACCCGCAGCGGAACTGCTGCATTTATCTCAGCCCACACTTAGCAGTCAAATTCAGAAGCTCGAGAAGTCGATGGGAATGACGCTGTTTGAACGCAAAGGGCGCGGCTTGCGCCTGACTGAGCGCGGCCAGATGGTGTTTCGCTTTGCGGACGAAATCTTCAGTCTCGGCAATCAACTCGCCCATGCCGTCCGCGGACAGTCTACGGAGAATTCGATTCGGTTATCGGTTGGAGTGCCCGATGTACTTCCTAAACTGGTGACTTATCGAATCTTGAAGCCTGTGCTCGAGATGGGCAAGCGTGTGAAACTGGTTTGCTACGAAGGCAAACTCAAGGATCTGCTCGCCGATCTCGCGATGCATCGCTTGGATGTCGTGCTTGCGGATTCGCAATTGACGCCGGAACTGAATGTCCGTGGGTTCAATCACCTGCTGGGACAGTGCGATGTAAGCGTCTTTGGAACGGCAGCGATGGCAAAGAAATACACGACGGGTTTTCCCAAATCGCTCGAAGGTGCGCCGATGCTGTTTCCGACTCAGAACACAACGCTTCGGCGATCGCTCGAACAATGGTTTGACAGCCAAAACATTCGTCCCGATATCGTTCATGAGATTGAAGACAGCGCGCTACTGAAAGTGTTCGGACAAGCAGGCGAGGGGATGGTCGTCGTCCCGACGGCTATATCCGACGAAGTCGCTTCACAGTACTCGCTGAAGCCGATCGGCCGCATCCCGGAGGTCATCGAACGATTCTATGCCATCTCTGTGGAACGCCGCCTCAAGCACCCCGCTGTGGTGGCAATTCGAGAGTCCGCGCGAGAAAATCTATTCCGAGAACCATAGCCAGTGCGGGTGGGTCACCCGAATCGCATCACTCGTTGGCCAAAGTGACGCGGTAGTAAGCGAAACTCTTGCATTGATAAAAGCGATGGGATCCTGTTGAAAAATCTATTTCGAGAGGGCATTGTCCTGTCCTAGGTTTGCTGGAACGACTTCGGTGAGACTCCGGGCGCTTTGCGTTTCCCCGTTTCTACCTGCAAACCTTGGCTTGGCACGATGAACCTTCCTTCCCAGACATTTCCAAATCCCGAAAACCAGCTTGTTTCAACCCATGCAGAATGGCGCGACCAGACGCAAACGACGCGATCCGGCTCACTCACTCTTGCTGCGGGGCTTGTTGGGCTATCGCTGTTCAGCTCGGGTGCAGCGGGGTTGGTGAACCAGGTTGTGTGGCAACGATCGCTTAAAGTCTTTCTTGGTGGCAGTGAAACGATTTGTTCGACCGTAGTCGTCCTGGTCTTTATGGGTGGGCTGGGAATCGGATCTGTCTGGATGGGGCGTCGGGCGTCCGGTTTCCGCAATCCCTTGAAAGCATTCGGGCTGGTCGAAGTCCTGCTCTCGATCGTCAATCTGGGTGTCTGCACATTATTGGCATCGGACGCGACCGCATCGGTGTTTGTGCTGCAACAGATCGCCATTTCGCTGGGAGTTCCCCTGTTGTTGTTATATGCGGTTCTGGCAACCACCGTGCTGGCGGTGCCATGCTTGCTGATGGGGGCAACGATGCCTCTGGCTGCGGAAACGTGTCAGCGTAACCTTGGATTGTTGAATTCTCGCCTCATCGGCCTGCTATTCTTTGTGAACACCGTTGGAAGTGTCGTCGGAACCGTTGTCTCAAGCGGTTACATGATTTCACACTTGGGACTGTCGAAGTCGCTGTTGATTGCGGCTGGGCTGAACCTTGTGGCGGGACTACTGCTGCTCTTGCTCACGCGGGCGATTCGAGAAGTTGCCATTCCACAGCGACGACTGGAACTACCTGTCAAAAAGCACTCTTGGAGGAAGCCAGGACTCGCTGAGGTCCTCGCATTCGGACTTGGATTCTGTTCGCTTGGTTATGAAATGTACCTGTTTCGCTTGATTCCACTGCGGCACGAACCGTTGCCGTTTACGTTTGCTGCGGTTCTTGCTGGCTTTCTTTCATTCTGGAGTCTTGGAGCGGCACTCAGTTCGCGGAAAGGTGGCCCGTCAGTGTCGACAGCTCTACGTATTTGCGCCTTGATGTGTTGCGCAACGATTCCAATGTTCGTCATCGATTCAAAAATGCAGATCGACGGAACCTTGTCATTGGTTCGCTTCGTGTTATTGAAGTCGCCGTATTTTCTACCCTGCATTGCTTTTGGATATCTGTTTGGCCGCGTCGCCGCCGATACCGCGAAGTCGTGGGGAGACGACATCGGCCGCATCTATGCGTGGAATACGACTGGTTCTTGCGCCGGCATTCTATTGGTGACATTCGTCGGCTACGAGATTCCTTTCTTCGGAATGGTTCTGGCGATTTCCCTGTTGCTGTTCGCAATGCAGGAGTACGCTGCCGCAATGCTGGTTGCCAAGGGTAACGTCGAACCGAGCCATGCACGCACTCGTTGGCTTTTGCCCACCGGTCTATGCGGTGGAATGGTTTCCGCATGCCTCGTTTTTGATGTCAGTGAACTGATACCGCGTCAACGGATGTATTCTGGACGTGACGGTGTCATTATTTTGACGGACAACGGAAATATGATTTGGGACGGACTTTGGCATTCCCGTTTGTCGAACGACAATGATCACATCGGGACAAACAATTGGTCGACGGCTACCTTTCCGGTAATCTGCCATCCGACGGGAAAGATTGAAGATGTCTGTGTCATCGGCACGGGAACCGGGATCACCCCCGGCACGCTTGCAAAGCTTTCGACTGTGCGGCGCATCGATTCGTACGACATTTGCCACGAACTGAAAAACCTCTATCACGAATACCCGGGCGGAACTCTCAATGTCGCAACCAACCCAAAAATCAACCTGCTGTGGTGTGATGCACGCACGGGAATGACACTGAATCCACAGAAGTACGACATCATACAGACGCAGCCGCTTTACTTAGTCCAGGCTGGTAGTTCGTTATTGAACTCGGTCGAATTTTATCGGTTGATCAGTGATCGATTGAAACCAGGTGGTGTCTTCTCGCTGTACTCCAATGGCAGCCCCGAACAGGCATTTGTGATTCGCGAAACCGCTGACCAGGTTTTTCAGTATCGTCAATCGTTCATGAACGGTTATCTGTTAGTGATGTCCAATGAACCGATCGTGATCGATGAGAGCTCCCTGAGCGAGCGTTATTCGCAGAACGATCCACTTTGGGAGGAAATTCGCAATTTTCCTCCGACATCAACGGCGGTGAAAGCATTGATGGCTCTAGACAAACCAATGCCATCGGGAGAACTAGGTTTGCTGATACGCGACGATCGACCGATTGTTGAATACCCAGGCTACCTTGAAAACCAAGTGCGCCACCACCAATTGCCGTTCCTACTGCCGCGCCCAGTTTCGAACTGGGCCAGTGAGCAATTGTCGCTGACCGGAAATTGACAGAAAGCCTGCTGGCGGGTTCGGCAACTGCAAATTCGCTTTCAATCGCGGGACAAATCGCTTCCGTGCGACTTGTCCGGAATTGTTCGTTCACAGGCGAAGTGTCACGGCAAAGCTGCGCTAGCTCATCGCTGGTCGACTGCTGATGGAGCATTGCGTCAAGCGAGGGGTGACTACACTGCACCTCGGATGAGACTGCTTGTTACTTCCAGCGATCGTTGGTAAGAACCACTTTTCCATGGTCGACTCCCGCTTCAATTCGACGATGAGCTTCGGAAGCTTGCTCGAATGCAAATTGGCTATCGATGTAGACTTTCAATTTGCCAGCCTCATAGAGTTGGATGAGTTCGCGGAGGTCATCGCCGGATGGTACCGCGAGCATCACTTGACCGGACTTCGATAAGGGCCATGTAAGGATTGTCATCAGAAGGCCCGTTACGTTTGGCTCTGTTGAAATGAAATGGCCGCCTTCTTTTAAAACTGCGCGAGCTTCGAGGTAGTGTGCTTTCCCCGCAACATCAAAAACAATATCCCATCGCTCATCGGATTTCGTAAAGTCATCTTTTTCGTAGTCATAAAAGTGATCCGCTCCGAGCGACAAGCAAAAGTCGCGATTATTGCCGCTTGCAATCGCATCAACATGGCAGCCAAAAGATTTTGCGATCTGTACTGCGAACATTCCAACGCCACCGCTTGCGCCATTGATGAGCACGGTTTGTCCACTTTTCATCTTGCCGTGGTCCCGAAGCGACTGGAGTGCAGTAGTACCAGCTAACGGAATTGCCGCGGCATCCGTCATTGACATCTTATCTGGAATTTTTGCTGCAGAAGAGACAGCGCACACCGCGTAGTCTGCCAAGGCACCACCACGGGCATGATCGAGAAATGCCATCACCCGATCTCCTACCGTGAACGAACTATTGCCATCGTTATCGACCACGATTCCAGCCACGTCATAGCCAGGTACGCGCGGAAAACCGAAGGGAATTAGGCCTTTCATATCTCCCCGTCGAAAGCGGTAATCGATCGGGTTCACACTCGACGCTAACACCTGGATCATTAGCTGGCCAGGTAACCGTTTAGGAATGAAATGTTCAGCGACGTGCAGTTTGCTCGCATCCCCATAGTCGTCGTACATAACGGCACGCATCGTTTGTCCGATTGGCATTTTTGGGTAGTCTTTGTCTTGAAAAGGAGTGGGGTGCATCTGTGAAACTTGTTGTTAAAGCTTTTTGTTTTATTTATATCACGATGAGCCTATAGAGCGGCTCGATTTGGAATTTGGTCCGTTTCAAGATTACCAACTCATCCGAGAGTTACTATTGACTCGGCACCGTCGCCACTTGCCAGCTGACGTCGCGCCCACTCAAGTATTGGATACGAGAAATCACACTTCATGCGGTTTCCTTTTCAAAATATTGAATGGATGCTTCGAAGTATTGCCGTCATGACCGTTGCTTGCTTGGTCGACTGCAGCGAACGAGTTTGGTGTCGAATTCGAGTGGTCCGGAGCGCAAGTGAGTTATTCTGAGTAAAGCGATTCACTCGCTGGCGCTTCGAGCTAGTATTGGCAGTTGGCCATTGATGTCCAGTTATTAGTGAGTTAGTCCGGCCTAGGCGATTCACTTGCTGGCGCTTCGAGCTAGTACTGGATTTAGGTGCCGCATCGTTATCGCTGTGCAGATGATAGTTGACATAAGGTCACGCATGGTTCCAAAGACGGACTGCTGTTCATCCTTAACTTAATCGCGTGCAACATCTGTTTCGATGCTACCGAGACGTCGGCCAGGCTATGTGCTGGATTTTCTGCCATTCGCCTTGCAGTCGCGGGTAGTACTCAGGATTATTTGGCAATGGTTTCAATATTTCACTAAGCTTGGCCCAAGGTTTGCGGCCCAGTTCCTTAAGTGCTTACATTGCGAAGGTTTTTCGCTGGGCTGATTTGAGTTAAGGAAGAATAAATGTTTCGAACCCTATCGATGACAGCGGCGATAGCCGTGGCTTGTGCGTGCGCAAGCAATGATGCAAATGCACAGTTTGGTGGCGTGAGTGTACAAGTTGGTGGATACGGTTCCGGAGTTCGCGTCGGGACTTACAACTATGGAAATGGATACTATAACAACTACGGGAACGGCTACCGAAGCGGGTATGGAAATCAAATCTATGCCAATCCCTACGTTAGTCCCTTCAACGGTGGATACATCAGCAACAGTCTACCGTACATAAGTACCTACCCGAGCTACGGCTATCGTAACGCTGCACCGACTATTTATACCGTCCCCAGACGCGTGTATCCGATTCGTCGATTTCGCTTTCGCTAATATGCGATCGCTTGCAAACCGTTGCTGTCATCCGCCAGTGCGCCTTGGCGGATTATCGACACACGCATGGTTTTGGCCTTGAAGCGGCCGAAAAGGGCGTGGCATGAGAGGGGCGGGTGCAACTCGATAATGGCGAGCCAGTCAACGATTCTGCCATCCTAGGCAGAATCGTATTGTGGGCCCTAATTGTCCTGTTTTTTTTACTGCTCGCTTATCTGCTAAACCGTCTGGCGGGCATGAATGCCTTCTGCGAATTCTTCAATAGCCTTCGCACAGAACGCTGGGATGTCATTCGGATTACGGCTCGTGACCAAACCTTCGTCACAGACGCATGCTTCGTCTACCCACTGAGCACCTGCATTCTTAAGATCCGTCTTCAAGCTCGGCCACGATGTCACTTTGCGTCCGCGGACAACATCCGCTTCAACCAGCATCCAAGGGCCATGGCAGATGGCTGCCACTGGCTTGTGCTGTTTGAAAAAATCACGAACGAAACTAACCGAATCGTCACAGGTGCGCAGCGAGTCGGGATTCGCAACACCACCAGGCAAAACCAAGCCGTCAAATGTCTCGGCTGACGACGTATGGACCGACTCGTCGACATTGAACAAGTCGGCTTTCACATCATGATTCATACCTTGGATCTTGCCATCTTTCGGCGACACTAACACAACTTCTGCGCCAGCGTTCTTGATCGCTTCCCATGGTTTCGTAAGTTCGACTTGTTCAAAGCCGTCAGTAGCTAGGAATGCGATGCGTTTTCCCTTGAGCGATTGCGTGCTCATGTCATTCTCCTCTGTCATGTTACTTTCCAGTCAGCGAATTGCCGATGGTTTTCATTGACTTGAGCAAGTATCATTCCATACCCGCAGAGGCTTATTGGTTGTTTGAATTCGGTCAATGGCGGATTAGCTGATTCGTACCAGTTGCTTGCCAAGGTTGTCGCCTGAAAACAGGCCAATAAATGCAGCCGGAGCGTTCTCAAGGCCGGTAGTAACCGATTCTTCCCACACCACTTTGTTCGCTTTGATGAGCGATACCATGTCGCGATGAAAATCCTCTCGATCGCTTGCGTGATCGCCGACGATAAATCCCTGCATGCGAATACGTTTTCCAATAACTTTGAAAAGGTTGCGCGGTGCCGCCGGTGGACTGGTCGCGTTATAGGTGGATATCATCCCGCACTCGACACAGCAACCAAAGTCTCTCATGATGTCGATGGCTGCTTCCAGATGACTGCCGCCGACGTTGTCAAAATACACGTCGATCCCATCGGGGGCATGATGAAGGAGCGCAGCAACTAAGTCATCGGTTTCTTTGTAGTTGATGACGGAGTTGATCCCGGCCTTGTCGCGTAACCAATCGATCTTCGGTGCTTGACCAGCACTTGCAATGACGCGGCAATCTTTTGCCTTCGCGATCTGGCACGCGATGGAGCCAACCGCACCGGAGGCCGCTGATACGAAGACGGTACTGCCAGACTGTAATTGAGCAATCTTGTTGAGGCCTACCCACGCGGTCATGCCCGTCATGCCTAGTACGCTGAGATACGCTTGCACGGGAGCATTCTCAGCGTGAATACGGACTACACCTTTACCGCTTGACTTCCAAAACTCTCGCCAACCCAAGTTGCCCAGTACATAGTCGCCTTCGTTAAAATTGGGATTTCGCGATTCGAGCACTTTGCCAATGCACCCACCTTCGAGCGGTTGGTTGATCTGAAACGCGGGCACATAACTTTGGCTTTCTTTCATCCGGCCACGCATGTATGGGTCGACCGACATCCATTCGTTCTTGACCAAGAATTCACCGTCGACTAGCGGTTCAACCGCGACTACGGTTTGCTTGAAATTGACTGCGCTCGGTTCACCGTCGGGACGCGACGCGAGTTCGATCTGCTTTGACTGAATTGGACGCGACGATTGTGTAGACATACGATTATCCAGGCGGTTTGTGTTCTGTGTGGGATACCATGAAGCGGTGTTCAAGTTGCATTTAGAAACCCGTTCGCCGTTTTTGCTTGAAGTAGCGATTGATCTGTAGCAGCGGAATGTGATTCGGTTTCCGCTTCGCGTTATTTTCCGCTGGCGTCTTC
>JANOBM010000126.1:0-17885 GCA_031411655.1 Planctomycetaceae bacterium | reverse complement strand
CAACTCCAACCGCTTCAAACGGAGATCGATCATTCACCGTGTGCTTTCGCCACTTCACTTCGTCAACCGCTTCCTCGGCTTTGACTTGCTGATAAGGAAGAACAACGGACAGAAGGGCTATAATGGCAAGTCTGTGGCAAGGTAAACGCATGGTTAAGCGTCCAAAAAGATGGTCGGTGGGAAGGTCGTTTTGATACTCAGCGGAAGCGATCGTTTGGCTTAAGGAATCTTGTGTCCTTGGGCCGCCTCCCAAAGTGCATACCAGTCTTGGCGTTCCATGACGATGGAATCCGACTTGACTGCCGAATTCATGCGTTCAACTTTATTTGTACCGATCACCGTGAGCGGATGACTGGGGTGAGCGAGGATCCATGCATAAGCAAGCTGTTCCAGCGATGCATCTTCGTATCGAGTCGACATTGTCTTCGCCACCGCAGCCAACCGCGACGCCGCCGGATTGTTAAGCTCAAATATCTTCCCGCCTGCCAGAGGACTCCAAGCCATTGGGAGAATGCCAAGTTTCTCGCACTGATGCAATGTGCCATCGTGGATCGCATCCATTTGCAATAGGTGGAACTCAATCTGATTAGTCACGAGAGGTTGATCCATCCGTGAATTGAGCAGATCGAATTGCGTAACACTGTAATTAGACACCCCAGCAGCCCCGATCTTTCCCATGCGCATCAGTTTGTTCAGGCCAGACGCGGTATCGTCGGCACGTGTCAGCCAGTCTGGGCGATGTACCAGGAAAAGTTCGACGCGGTCAGTGCCGAGTAGTTTAAGCGATTTGTTTATACTATTGATGAGTCCCTGCTCGGTAGCGTCGTAGTGTGCGGTACGACGATCCGGATGGTGTGAACAGGGCACATAGATGCCAGCCTTGGTGATGATTTCGAGTTTGTCCCGAAGGCCAGGCGAAAGCGCAAGGGCTGCACCGAGCTGTTCTTCCACCTTGTACAGGCCGTAGATCTCGGCCGTATCAATGGTGGTAAGTCCAAGATCAGCACAGACATGGAGTCGCCGATTGATTTCCTGTCGAGTCGGTTTCGTGTCGAGTATTCGCCATGTGCCGTAAACCAATCGAGAAAATTCAGGACCGTTAGGCGCGAGCCTTGCGCGTTTCGTCATTGTGAAAAGCTTGATTGGATCCGATAGTGCTAAAAAATGGTGTGCGCCCGCGTCGTTGTGGGTGTAGCCACTCGTTTTCCTGAGACGACCACCCGCAAACGAATTGTCCGTGAATGGTTAGACGAGGTTGAGCTGTCCCTCGACGCACCTTCGCCGCCTTTCAGCTACCGATGCTCGATGGCTGAAAGGTTTGAGTCAGGTGAACATCAATGGCTTGCGATGTCATAGCAGAAGATTTGATCCTGTGACCGAACGAAAAGCTTTCCGTCAACGATCACGGGATGCGCCCAGCTTGGACGTTTTCCGCTACCTGGTATCTTGAATTGACTGACCACTTCGAACTTCGCTGGGTCTGCCTTAACGAGCGCGAATGTTCCGTCCTGGAATTGCATGTAAAGCCTGTCGCCGCCGGCGATCACCGCGACCGAACCCCTGCCTGGTCCGCGCTCTTTCCACTTGATTTCGCCGGTTCTCAATTCTGCACAAAAGGGCATGCCATTGTCGTCCGAATCACCGTAGAGGTAGTCACCTACCAATACCACACCGCCATGCTTATTGCCTAGCTTTTGATCGAGACCGTAAATCTCCTTGATCGATACTTCGTCGTTCGAGCCAGCGATTTGTTGCAATAAAGCACCGCCCCGGCCATAACCAGCGGTGAAAAATACCAGGTCGCCGCGTACGATCGGTGTGGGGATCACTGCGGTTGTCTTGTCGATCGGATAGGACCACAGCACTTTTCCGTCTTTGGCTGATACTCCAATAGCTCCACTGCCGGTGGTCTGTACATAGACTCGATTAGCACCAAGCTGTGAAACAACGATGGATGCATGGCCAGCCCCGATATCTCCGGATCGAGTTGCCTTCCAGATAAGGTCTCCGGTCTTTTTGTCGAGGGCGACCATGGTTGCTTTTTCGCCGCCGGGGGTGCAGATCAGTTGGTTTCCATCCACCAACACCGACTCGCTATAACCCCATGGGTCGTCTTTCTTACCGCCAATTTCTTCAACAAGGTCTTTGCGCCAAACTTCCTTGCCATCGACTGTATTGCAGGCAACCAAAACTCCTTTCGGTGCGATAACGTAGACCATCCCCTCATCGACGGTAGGTGTACTTCGCGAGCTGTGCCAATCAGGCTGCATTTCCTTCCATGCCGGTCCAGTCATTGTGGCCCATTGCTGCTTTCCGGTCTTTCGATCAAATGCGCTCAGGTATTCGTCTTCGCCACCTTTCGTCGAAAGCCCGTCGCCAAGAGTGAACAACTGGTCTCCGGCAACCGAAACACTGGCATAGCCCCGTCCCGCTCCGGCGGTCTCCCATATGAGTTTGGGACCGTCTTGAGGCCATTCCTTTTGTAAATTTGCATCTGCTGAAACGGCGGTTCGGCCGGTTCCACGAAACGTGGGCCAATCGTCGCCCCATGTGAAGGAAGTCACTAATAACACTGCGGCCGATGCGGTCGCCTTCGTCAAATGGCGAAAAAATCCAGCGTATGACATGAACAAAATTTCCTGAGGTAGGTTGCGTTTAACTCTTAAGGTTCGATAGGAGGGAGCGGTGGGCGGGTTGATGGAATGGACTAAATCGCTCTGAGGAGCGGTGCCGTCAATGCAATAGAGGAACCGAACAGACCCTATTTTACGAGAACCAGTTCGATTCGGCGAGCGGGCCGGACCATGGGCAAGTCAGTCGAATATTTTGGCTTGTTTCATGGAGGTCTTCACTTTAGTTAATCCGACCTGGCGCGGCGTTCCGCTACGCAGCGATGGATAGCAGGCGTTTGAATTTTTCGTGTATTTGGGTTTCATTGAGCGTGGATGTTAGGTCTTGCCAAAGAACTTCTCGAAACATTTTCCTGGCAATCTTGCGTCGTCTGTCGTTGTGCGAGGGACGACGATCGGGATTGTCCCACGACCGGTCAGCGCGGTTCACCAACTGCTCGCGACTGTCATCCCAACATCCCAGTTCCGCCATCGCATCAAGCCAACCGCACAAGTTCCAGCACCCCAGCTGGACCAGGCGTTGCGAACCTGTTGATCCCCTGCTCCCCAAATTCATTTGACGTCATGAAAGTGTTCTCGGTTGACCAGCGATCAGATACCGTCTTCAGAATTCGCTCCGCCTCCACCGATCTATTTGAGCTGACGTACGCTACCCATTGCCGACGCGCATGCTCAAGCAGCACCACGCGGATCGTCCACTAAGAATTTGACTGGTCGCTAAGAACGCCTTATAACGCCGCTCGATCGTCACTCCGCGACATGTGTAGGTGCTTGACTGCCATCCGCGTCGGTCACACGCGAGCTTTTTTAAGCTAATTCGGTTCTTTCTATACTTGGGAGGACGACCTCGCTAACCCGCTGTTGTTATGGGGAGATCAAACAGCTTGGCATTGCTGCGGAGCCTTGTCACGATGACCGCGCCTTCTGCAATCAAGGGACGCAACAATGTCGCTGCCAAGGGTCGCTGCCAAGTAAGCACGATCGAAGACAACCACGAAACCTGTTCCTTGTTCTGGGGTATCAAAATTTCAACTGGGTCACTGCGTCATTTTGGAGGGTCACGTTGCTCTGTTTGACGTTGGTTCCCTGATGCCGAATGACCTCAAACAGGAGGTCAACTTTCTCGCCGGCTTCCACGGCTGCACTGAATTCTACGGTTTGATAGTCCTCTAATCTCGGATTCAACTTGCTTCGGAACACTACGTGGCCCGGAAGCGTGTGTCGGACTTCGATGTTAATTGCCCGGCCGCTGTAGTTGCGAATCCGCTGGCTGAAGAGTTCGTGGTCCGTCCAACCAACGAGCGAAGCGTTCTCCTCTTTGAGCGTGCCGTCATCACCGACCTTTCGCAATTCATTGGTTCCATGGATCTGCAAATTGAGATCGCCACGGAAGACGCGAAGCTTAATCAATTCGAAAATCACCTCTGGATCGACGCCAAGATTGAGCTCGATTTTGTCACCGATAGGAACGTACTTGATCGCTTGTTGGGTAAGGTAAGAAAGGCCATCTCGACCATTGTCTCGAAAGACTCGAACGACGCCATCTGGAAGCGGAGTGATACCGAGCATTGAATCCTTGTCGTTATTGAACAGGTACATTCTAACCAACTGATCGCCGTATTGCTGTGGACGGAAGCGATATTCAATCTCAAACGGAACTGTCTGACCGTCGATTGAGCGGAGACGCTTGCTCCAGCCGTTCTCGATTGTTTCTGTGCCTTCGATTCGGTAAATGAAGTACTCGCTCAATCCTTCCTTAATGACCTTGGCTTCTTCTGGGGCCGCGGGCGAAGAAGTCGGGGCCGGCGCCATCATGGCACCAAGTGCAGCTTCATTCCGGTACAGCTGTCTTTTGTCGCTTTCCATTTTGGAAACTTCGCTGATTGGCACTTGAGCAAGTTGTGCAATTTTCTCAACGAGATTAATGGTCCCCACAACCAGTCGCACCTGTGCATCTTCATACTCTTCGCCACTGTTGTTGTGCACTCGGACGAAGCCATCAAAATTCAGCAGTTTCTCATTCTTGTCAGCGATACAGATATAATCTGCCGACCAAGTTATTCCGCTAGTGAAATAGGTGATCTGTATCGTCGCTTCACCATCGATATCGCTCTCCACATTCCAATACAACATTTGTGGTTTGTCATGTGGAAAGGTGGTGTCGATCAATTCGATCTGATTAGCGTTCGTCAGCAACGTCAGTTCCACGCTCGATGGATCAATGAGCGTATTCGCCCAAGAAAACTGCAGCGGATTGTTGCCTTTTTTGAAGGTCAACGTACGCGTCTCACGAACCAGAGTAATATCCTCGCTATTGTAGATCGTCAATTGAACGGAGTTGCGTTCGGGAACTGTTGATAAATCAACGTTCTGTCCGTGGACTTTTGGCGAGCCGCAGGAGAAGAGCTCAAGCATCAACACGCAAGTCATGCTGCATGAGAATTTCGTGATGCTGGGCGAGGCTTTAGTCGTACTGCGCGAGGCTTTAGTCGTACTGCACGAGGCTTTGCGAGATGTCGTCGAATGAATATTCGCCATGGCTATGTCTCCCTGCGTTCAAGCTTGACGTTGGATTGTTTCGCGTTTTTGCCCTGATGACGTACGACTTTAAATAGTAGATCAGCGGTTGCACCGGAGGGCACTTGGGATTTAATTTGCACGGTCTGGTAATCGTGAAGCGTTGGCGCGAGTAAGCTTCGAAACACGATATGTCCTGGCCAGGACCGGCGAATTTCGACATCGATATCTTTGCCGCTGTAATTGCGAATTCGTTGCGAATAGTATTCATGCTCATCCCAGCCAACGACTGACGAATTTTCTTCTACTTTCAAAACGGCGTCACCAATTTTTCGGAATTGATTTTGACCATGAATTTGTACCCACAGGTTTTCGCGATTGGCCTTTAGCTTACGAAGCTCGAATTGAACCTCAGGGTCTGGACCAAGGTTCAGCTCAATCTTGTCTCCGATGGGGACGTACTTGATCGATTGTTGAACTAGAAACGTATGGCCAGCGCGGCCGTTGTCGCGAAAGACGCGAACCACTCCATCCGGTAGCGGTGTGGTACCGAGTCTGCTGGCCTTGTCATTTTTCAATGAATAGATTCGCACCAACTGATCGCCGTATTCTTGTGGGCGATACCGGTATTCAATTTGAAAAGTCGCTTCATCACCCCCGAATGAACGCAAACGCTTGCTCCATCCGTTCGGAATTGTTTCAGTTCCTTCAATCGCGTAGATAAAGTATTCGCTCAACCCTTCCTTGATAATCTGTTTCTCAGCAGATTCCGCGAGATGGTCAAAGCGGTCGCCGGATTTGTTATCCAAGTCGCCAAGAAAAAATAGATTGCGCGTTGCTTGGGTTCGCAAGGATTTGAGACGCACCTCGCTGAGTTCCTCCACTTCCTCCGTGGAAATGTTTGCGAGCTGAGCGATTTTCTCTACAAGATTGATAGTTCCAACGACTAAGCGAATTTGAGCATTTTCGTACTCCTCGCCGCTTTGGTTAGAGACCCGTACGAAGCCTTCCAAGTTCAACGTTTCTTCGTCCCTATTGGCGATACAAAGATAGTCGGCCGACCATGTGATCCCGCTTGTAAAGTAGGTGATCTGTATCATCGCTTCGCCAGCGAACTCACTTTGGATATTCCAAAACAGAACTTGCGGCTTGCTATGTGGAAACGTCGTGTCCATCACTTCAAGTTGTTCGCCATGGGTCATGAACTCAAGCTCGACGCTCGAAGGGTCGATCATCGTATTGGCCCATGAAAACTGAAGTGGGTTATGTCCCTTCTTAAAAGTTACGGTACGCGTTTCTCGGACTAGTGTGATGTCTTCACTGTTGTAGACCGTGAGCTGAACCGAATCTCGTACGGGTATCGTCGAAAGATCGACGTTCTCCGCTCGAACCAACGTCAGCGTACAACAAAGAACAATCACGAGCTGGACAATCGGACAAAATCGGACGGTGTCGGCCATCCGTTGGAACTGCACTGGAGGCGAACATTTCGATTCGCTCATCGCTTCACCTCAAACTTCTCGAGCGTGACATTGTTCTGCTTCGTACTGGTTCCTTGTTTGTGGATGATCTCCGAAAGCAGTTCAGACTTCATGCCCGTTGGTACGGTTGCACGTAGTTCGATGGTCTGAAAATCATGTAACTTAGGGTTGAGAGAGCTTTTGAAGACAACGTGACCGGGTAGGGTTCGGCGGATCTCCAATTGAATCGCTTTTCCGGAGAAGTTACGAATTCTTTCAACGAGGATAACGTGGTCGTCCCAGCCGACGAGAGATGCGTTCTCTTCCTTGAAGGTGCCGTCTCCGCCGATCTTGCGAAACTCGTTGGTACCGTGAATTTGCAAGATCAGATCCGACCGATACGTACGAAGTTTGACAAGTTCGTGCAACACTTCGGGGTCGCTTCCCAAGTTTAACTCGATCCTATCGCCGATGGGAATGTACTTGATGTCTTGCTGTGTCAAATAGGACAGTCCGTCGCGACCATTATCACGGAAGATTCGCACGGTCCCGTTGGGTAGCGGTGTCGTTCCAAGTTTGCTGGCGACATCGTTCTTTAATAAGTAAAGTTTAACGAGTTGCTCGCCGTATTCTTGTGGGCGATAGCGATACTCAACATCGAAGGAAATACTCGTCCCCTCCAGAGACCGCATTCGTTTGCTCCATCCGTTTTGGATGGTTTCAGTTCCCTCAATCGTGTAAATAAAGTATTCGCTAAGCCCCTCTTTAATGATTTCCTTGGGAGCATCTTCCGCGATAGCACCGCCACCCATGCCTCCAGCCATTGCCATGGGAGCAGCCATCGCATCCGCGAGTACGTCTTTCTTTGCTTTTGATAATTCGTCGCGGTCCATGCCTGCAACCTCAGACAAAGACATATTGGCGAGCTGGGCAATTTTCTCGACCAGGTTGATGGTACCTACAACCAACCGAACCTGAGCGTTCTCATATTCCTCACCGCTGTTGTTGAAGACACGAACGAAGCCCTCCAGCGACATTTCCTGTTCGTTGTTATCGGCGATGCAAAGATAATCTGCAGACCAGGTGATACCACTGGTAAAGTAGGCGATTTGAATCTCCGCTTCACCATCGAATTCACTTTCGACATTCCAGTACAGCATTTGCGGCTTAGCGTGCGGAAAAGTGGTATCCAAAACTTCCAGCTTGTCTGACTGAGTTAGAAAGTTCAGTTCAACGCTTGTGGAATCGATGAGTGTATTTGCCCATGAGAATTGAAGTGGATTGCTCCCTTTTTTAAAGGTGACGTTGCGGGTTTCACGAACCAGCGTGACATCTTCGCTGTTGTAAATCGTTAGTTGCACTGTGCTTCGCGAGGGGACCGTAGATAGGTCTACGTTCTCCGCCCGCGACGTTCGCTGGCTCGAAATAGCAAGTGTTATGATCCCGAGTAGAAGTGCGAACCGTAGGACGTGAGTTGAACGTTTCCAAGCGGTACGAAAGAGCGGTAATGACGAAGTGTTTGACATGACGGTGGTCTCCATTTTGGGTTGCGATCAGTACAGTACTTACCACTCGTTCTTTAGAATCACGTTTAGCTTGTGTTCTTTTTTGTCTGCTTTACCATCCTCCGCACGAGGTGGAAGCGTGACGTGAAAGACCACCTGCTCGAAGGTGCTCTTTTCTTTGTCGGGTCCACCTTCGAATGTCGTATCCTTACCCAGTTCCCATTCGACATCGCGGCCCGTATCTCCACGAACTTCATTGCGGATAAATCGCAAGTTCTCAACGATATCGAGTGTCACAGGCGTGTCTTTGAAATTTTCGATTTCGTATTTCAGAACGATCTCCTGATCAAACACATTGCCGCCTACTCGTCTGTTTTCGTTTTTGTCGATGGTTCGTTTAACAACAATGTCTTGAGCCACCCCTAGATACAGCTTCATTTCATCGTCCATGGGTGTGAATTTCCCCCAGTCTTCGCCAAGAAAAGCTGAACTGCCTTCCGCGCCTCCATCGATGAAGATTCTGACCTTGCCGTACTGTAATGGTGCGAGGCCAAGATGATTTTCTTTGTTGTTTTTAAGCACGTAGTGCATCGGCACCCGCAATTTATTTTGCGCACGATCGAGATAGTCGAACTCTGCTGGGTTACAGGTGTACGTCTTTCGGATCGGCACGTTCTCGTACTTTTCCATCAACATCTCTTTGGTCTCGTTGAGGCCCACAGGCTTTAAGAATCGCTTACCGAAGCCCGCCCAAACACCCGTACTTCCAAATGACTCGTTGGCAAAATTTTGCAGTCGCATGTACTGCGACAACGTCAGCTGTTTTTCGTCTTTTGATGCTACAGCGCGGTAGTTGAAGCTCTTGTTAAGGTTGCCGAGCAAATAACTAACGCGGACGCGAACGCTCCCAGAGTCGCTGCTACCGACTGACCAAATCAGTGCCGCTTCGTTTGGTGGGTAACTTACCGAGAGGACTTTCGCATCGATCGCTTTTTCACCAACCGGTGCAACGACACGAAAGACGATCGTATTTGGATCAATCTGCGTGTTGGCCCAGGAGAAATCGACTTGGTTTTCCCCTTTAACCAGTGGCACCACTCGCTCTTCTTCGACAAGTGTCGCCCCAGCGTTATCGAGTTGAATTTCAACACGCTCGCGAACAGGCAATGTGATCAGCTTCACCCGTGCCCAGGCGTCGCTTGGGCATCCTAGCGTTCCAGCAAGAGTGCCCCCGAAAATAGCAACGGAAAACAGCGTCTTCCGAAAAGGTATCGACAAGCACATATCAAACTCCTGCAAATGGAAGTGAGTGAATACGGAACGGGCCGTGACAACCGGAAGCAAACAACGGTGCATCCAAACGGTTAGGACGGCTTAATGAGAAGGAAAGTTTTTAGTCGGTAACCTGTGGGCTCACAGTTGAAATCTGAGCCTGGGTTTAGAACCTATGCGAAAACCGAAGAGACCCGCGGCTAGCGCCAAAGCGGCTAATGGTTTTCGGATAGGTTCTTAAGTCCAGGATAGATCGCGAAATCTGTGATTACACTGAGATAACGTTCAGGAGCCCCATTTCTTAGCTCAAAAGCGAGGGTTTATTTTCCTGATCGATTGGGACGAGTAGCCGTATGGTTACGAGAATTGTCGGTATTCATTGCGCTATCTGGCGCACAACATGATTGTCCTCACGCTGTCCTTTCATTTCCAAATCCCCAAACACTTTGCGGGACAAAACGGATTGGCACCCCATTCTAAACCCAGTCAGCTGCTGCCTTGTCGCATCGCTTGAGCCCTGAATTCCGACACTCCCTCGTCAATTCATTGCGGTGAGACCACAACGGTGCAGAAAATACTGGCACGGCCGATTCATTGCGAGATTCTCAGACTTTTGCAAACGCGACACTCAACCCGTCGCGAATGTTCCCAGTGATTGCCTCGTATCGCATGCTCTACTCCACCCCACGGCACACTGGGAGTCAGCCGCCGCGTCAAGGATTTCGACCCCACAGGTGAACGAACCCTTGTGAATCTGCTTGACTCTGCTGGCGTAGCCGCCATACTCGATCCTCTCGGCACATTCGGCGGGTCGAAATTCCAACTCACATTTCTCTAAATTGTGATCTTTATGGTCAACAGCAAGCTGACGACGCGGTGTGCGTGGCAACTTGCTGGCGTCGCGTTTTTTGCCGCGATTTTTGCAGTCGAAGCCCAGGCAAGCTGTGGCGACTACCTGCTGCATGGTCCGGTACTTAACGTCGATTTGATGAAAGCCGATTCGGCAGCCACCAGTGGCCAGCACGCACCAACCGCGTGTGAAAATGGCAAGTGCCAACAGTCACCTCAGTCGTTTCCGCAAGAGCCACCCCGTGTGTTGGTGCCGAAACAACTGGCAACTGTTTTGCGTTTCGCCTCCTCAATGGATCAAGCAAAGTTCACGTTGCTTTGCCGACGCGACGTGATTCAGCCGGAGTCACCCTTTCTAGAAATCGAGTCACCTCCTCCACAGGCCCTTGGCAAGAGTCACTGCCACTTCAACGGCTAACGTTACGATTTAACGCAGCGCCTCTCAAGGCGTTGTGGGGTGATCTGCCTGCGCTTTGCGACCTGTGTTGACCAGCGTCAAACCCTGTCGCTTTCAAAGTCCAGGAAGTATGCGATGGGTGGAAAGCCGCAGTACCCAGCAATGAGTTTCGAAGTCTTCTGACTAAACAGTAGCGCTTGCTCCTGCGCGTCGGCTCCATCGTGCACTGATTCGTGCAATGGCGAATTACCATTTTTATTTAGCAACCATCTGGAGGATCGAAATATGCAATCATTCAAACTAATTATCGCTAGCCTTTCATTGGCACTTGCTGGTATCTCCTTTGGACAATCGCCCTCGGATTCACCACGACCGATACCCTTGACGCGCCCCGAAATGAAGAAACTTCTCGAGGATGTCAAGGTGCGCACACCACGAATCCCACTTCCTGAACTTACTGACAAGGATCGCGAACAGCTGGGAGATCGGGCCGAGAATTACGAAACGCGTCTCCGGCTCCACTTCCTGGCTGGCGGCGATCAAACTCAGGGATCTCGCCAAACAGGGCGCGGCATGCGGCCCCAGGACCCGAAGATGACACTCGACAATGGATTCAAGGTTGAGCTTTTCTGGATCGTGTCCCGTGCAAACAATTGCCAGTATTGCCTCGGCCACCAAGAATCAAAACTACTCGGCGCCGGTCGCAGCGAAGATCGCATTGCATCACTCGACGGTGACTGGAGTGAATTTACACCCGCCGAGCGGACGGCCTTCGCATTCGCGCGCAAGTTCACGTATCAGCCACACCTTCTTTCCGACAGCGATATCGAATCGCTTAAGAGCCATTACACCGACGAGCAAATCATTGAAATGCTTTTGTCGATGGCGTGGAACAACTCTATCAATCGATGGAAGGAAGGATTGGGCGTTCCACAGAGCCCTGATGAAGGCGGCTACTCAAGAATGGCAAGCTTTGGCACAACCAATGGAGCTGTCCCGTCCAACGCAGATTCGCTACCACACGGATCCTATCTCACCCCGACTTCCGAGAAATATCGTTCAAAAATCACTCAGGTTGCACCCATTTCATCTGCATCAGGGAGTCCCGCCGATGGCGCGACGGTGGCTGCGATCTGCCAGCGGCCGCCGCTCGAGTCATTTGAGGAGGTCATTGCCAAGCTGCAGCAGGCTCATGAACGCGCATCTCGACTGCCACTTATCGATGCAAATGTGACACGCAAATTGATGGACCTCGACACACCGAACGATCAACCAGTACCTAATTGGATGCGACTGCTTGCGCATTTCCCTGAAGAAGGTGTACGCCGTGCAAAGACGCTGGTAGATGCGGACAGCAACACGGATCTCAATCCACTTTTGAAGGCACAGCTAAGCTGGATCATTGCGAGAAACGATCATGCTTGGTACGCAGTCGGGGAATCGCTTCAGCGATTGAGAGCTCAGGGGCAGAACGATGATCAAATTCGACTACTCGACGGAGATTGGACGTCGTTCTCCGAAGCGGATCAATCTCTATTCCGACTCGCAAAGAGCTTAGCCGCGTCACCGGTTGTCTTGACGGATCGTGAAGTTTCAAAGGCGCTTGAACTAACCGGTCCAGCCACCGTGGTCCAAACAGTGAATTACGTGACTCATCGCGCAGCATTTGACCGCATAACGGAAGCGGCTGGCTTGCCACTTGAATCGCCGTAACAACCTTACGGCATTTCATACATCATTTAAAAACGTTCGTTATGAACGTGAAGATAAGATCGGATGACGTACCAAGATTGGGCGTACGCAATCTTCGTGTCAACCTAACAGGCTATTAATTAATTAAAGCTTTGCGCTGCCATTTGCGGTACTTCTTTACCGCAAATGGCATGCTGCCTATAGTCCTCTATAATGTTATGCATACGGTTGTTGTCGTGTAGCTCACTGAAGCCTTCTACACTTCGTGAACTACCCGTGAACCTATGAACAAGAGCAGAACAATTGATATGTCGTTTTATTGATATATCGAGCATCATGTTGAGAGAATGCATAGACGTCGCGCTATTCGTCATTGGCTTACTCACTCACCTACTATTGTAATATTCGTAACAATTAGAATCGCATTTCGCAAAGCCTCATTGACTTCCACTCTTCAAATGTTTAACGTTGAAGTTTATCGTGTCTTAAAAGCAATATCGTTCAGCGATACTTACGAGCCGATCAGCAACGTGATTTGGTGCTGAGTTACTTAGGTGCTTGTGTTGTTGCAACTTGCCAAACGAAACGAACTTCGCAGTCCAGCGGTCGCAGTATCGTTGTGGGTTCTCTTTTCGTTTGTTTCCTCTACGCGTCAGGTCGAGGCGAGTTGCGGCGACTATCTGATGATCGACCACGATCGTTCGTTAGGCCACAGTTCTTTGACGATCGCGCCGACTGTCCCGACCAAGCCTTGCAGCGGACCCGGTTGCTCTCAAGTACCGAACATACCTATGCAAGCGGCGGTTCCAGCGCACGAATTTTCGCTACCCGAGCTTGCTGCAACCTGTATTGTCGATGTCGCCGAACTGCCAAGTCCTATCAAGAACCTTGCGGGCGAGAACTGCATTTTCGCGGGTGAATGCCCTACCAGTATCTTCAGGCCACCGCGGGCCATTCTTTCCGATTGCTAGGCTTTCCAAAGTTTTGCTCAGTCCATGCATTGTCATTCTCCCTTTCGCCACAGAATGTGGTGCGGGAAAGTGGGTCTGTACAGATTGCGCAAAGCGAAGCCAGTGCATATCAATTAGGTGCTTAGGTTCGCATGTGTCAAAAGCATGAGTTTTTAATCGTCGTCGATTAGAGAATCACGCTGTTGTCTCATGCTATGCCGTGACAGAGTCGATGTTGCGGAAAAGATGTCTGGCCCGGATGACCGGAACGGCCCTATGGGTGCTTCGCACCATCTGGGTCAGGCACCTTTTCCAAAAATGCAAGCGTCAACCCGTCACGGTATAGGTATTCGCTGTTAGCTGCGATGCGATCGTGTGCATGAATCAAAACTCGTGCAAGCTTTCAATCTTAGCTCCTCGAAATCCTCCTAACGCTCGGTTCGCCGCTCTTCTGGTCTACAGAATCGCGCCGCTTAACATGGCGGAAAGTGTTTCGCCGCCATGGCAAACCATTTCTTCTAAGTTCGTTTAACACGAATTGAGAAGCTTGCAAAAAACAACATTGGCAACAGTGTTCGAATTGGTATTGGCTCCTACGTAAATGCGCAGCAGTCTTATGACTGCTGCCATTGCGGTTGGGTATGCCAAAGCTGCTGCAGCATTGTTCTAAATCACGTTTTTAGTTTCTGGCCCCATACATTGTCCCGGCATAAACGAACTTCTTTACAGGATTAGGTACATATCATGAAATCCCATCGAATGAACAGTGGCTTTACTTTGGTCGAACTGTTGGTGGTTATCGCGATTATTGGCGTCTTGGTCGGTCTGCTTCTCCCTGCGGTACAGGCTGCGCGCGAAGCCGCGAGGCGAATGCAGTGCAGCAACAATATGAAGCATATCGGTTTGGGTTTGCACAACTACCACGGCAGCTACAACATGTTGCCGTTCGCATGGGGCGGAACGCGCCCCGCATCAGGTAGTCCGGGCTATTCGGCACTAAGTCAGATTCTTTCGTTCATCGAACAAAGTCCGCTTCACGAACAGATTGATTTTTCACGTCCGATCATCGATCCTGCCAATGATCGAGCGAGATTGACAGAAGTGGGAATGTTTCGCTGCCCTTCTGATTTGCCCAATCCGCAACCGCAATCTGGCGGAGCAACGAATTACATGGCAAACGTCGGCAACCAGCATATCTGGCAAAACCCCACGATCCAGAACGGACCATTCATTCGAGCAACGCAACTCCGATTTCGAGACATACTGGATGGCTTGAGCACCACGGCGGCCTATGCGGAACGCATGGTGACCGACGGCAGCAACGGCATGATCAGCCTCGACTCCGACGTCTTTTTGGGCACCGGGGATCCGGCGACCCCAGACGAAGCCATTCAAATGTGCTACGCGACGGACGTCACTAATCTCGCCAATCAATTTCCTATCTTCATGGGCGCACCATGGATCAATGGCCAGCACGTCTACCTTCATGTTGACGGGCCCAATCGTCGCTCTTGTGGCTTCTTTCCTACAAAGGCGACGATGCCAAGCAGCAGTCGCCACATCGGCGGAGCAAACGTGTTGATCGCCGATGGTTCTGTCCAATTCGTAACTCAAAGTATTGATCTGCAGCTGTGGCGAGCGATGGGATCTCGAGCAGGCAAAGAGACGATCAATCCTTTCCAATAGTCATATGAGTCAACTGCCTTCGCCTGCATTACAGCGATCACGCAGATTGCTGTTTTGCGGGCCTTTGCTGATCATTCCCATTTATAAATTTCATCGCCAAGCATCCCAGTTTTTTGGAAGGTTACTTCATGCGTCCGATAGGTAAGAATGCTTCAATGTTGCGTCTTCCATGCTCACTAATGTTCGCTTTGGTCGTCATGTTCGCAGGCTGCGCTGATGGCGTTGCGGCGCGTCGCGTCGATCCGACGCTCGCTGAAAGTACTCTCGCGGCTGTGCTGGAAAGCTGGCAACGAGGTGAGGATGTGGAGATTTGGCGCAAGAAGAACCCAGAGGTCGTCATCCAAGATATAGACTGGACGTCAGGCCTGCGTCTCAAGTCGTTTGAAATCGTGGGCGATGGAAAGGCTGTGGATGCGAATCTGTATTGCGTAGTGAAGCTGACACTAGAGGATGGGCAGAAACAAGAGCTGGAACGAACGGTCACGTATGTGATTGGCACAAGTCCCGTCTGTACAGTTTTTCGAAGCTTCGGCTAGTGTGTGTAAAACTTGTCCTTTGGAAGTGTTTCTTGTCATTCGCATCCGTACCGTTTCAGTTTCCAATCGATTTACTTGCACCTAACTTATTCAACTCTCTTTTGAAAGTATTGTCATGTTTGATTTGCTCGTTCCGAATTTGGATGTGGGAATTCGATCGCTTGTTTGTGGCGCTATTTTTCTGGCAACCCTATGCAGTGCCGAGGAGCCTTTTCAGCTTGCCCCCATGGCATCGAATGCTGAAGCATGGGAAAGCTTACCGAAGGCAACGGTGGGAAACGGTAAGCCGATTCCAATCTGGGCAAGGATGATGGCAAAGACTGTTCCGCGCAGCACGGCAGCATTCTTGGAACTGGATTGGGCCCAGAGAATGGCAAGTCCAGTCCCACCACCATTACGAGCGGCGATGCGATGGGTGACCGCCAAAGCAAACCACTGCGATTATGCAATGCAAGCGGCGGCGCTCGATGCAAGGCTCGCTGGCTTGGATGAGGCAAGCTTGAAATCGCTTGCCACATCAAACTATCCGGGTTGGTCTGAGTCGGATAGAAAGGCATTGATTTTTGCGAATAAGATGGCGGTGGCCTCAAGCACGGTTACGGATGGCGAGTTTGCTGACCTCGTCAAATCCTTTGGCGATCGGAAGGCGGCTTCAATGGTCCTACTGACCGCATACGCCAACATGCAGGATCGACTGCTGCTATGCCTCGGTGCAGATCCTGTAATCGATTCGGACGCAGGAACACTTGCACCAGTACAAGTCGCATTTGGACCGGATGCCTACATTATCGAAAAGCGTCACCCAAAGGTTACGGAGGCAACTTCACTTGCTGACGGGCCCGACTCAGACCGTATCGTAGATGATGGCAACTGGTCGAGTGTTAGCTATGACATCCTGCAGCAGCGATTGCAGGAACAGCGAGAAAAGCCAACTCGCCTTGCGATTCCCGATTGGAAGACGGTTGCTGCAAATCTGCCTGACGGCTTTTTCAACCGATCTAGCGATATTGTTTGGTACCGAATTGTGTTCGGGTACGCACCGGAATTGGCGATTCCCTTTGAGCGTTTCATGAGAACATCCGGTGCGGAAACGAGTGATCAATACGGTCGAGTATTTGGCACAAGCTTGTTTTGGGTGGTGACACGCGCGGTTGAGTGCCCGTACTGCATGGGGCACTGTGAAATGAATTGGGAAGTGGCGGGATTAACGTTAGACGAAATCGCTAACCGCAGTCGGGCACTTGCCGATGGCAATTGGTCGGGTTTCTCGCCAGAACAACAGCGAGCATTGGCTTTTGCCCGCAAACTTAGCTTCAAACCTGGGGAAGTCTCATCGGCAGACATTGCATCCCTGCGAAAAGACTTCGGTAATGAAGTAGCGCTGATCATCGCCATGCATGTTTCGCGCTATCACTACATGACGCGAATCTCAAATGGCTTTCAGTTGAAGCTGGAAGACGAGAATGTCTTCTTCGACTATTGGAATAAGTCCCCCAAAACAGGCGCTATCCAAAAGCATACGGCAGTGCCTTTCGTCGAACTATTGTCTGATTCGGATGCGTGGGCTCGGCTTCCCAACTTGTCCATCGGTGAACAGCAGCCCTTACCAAACTGGGCCAAGGCGGTCGCAACGCAACTTCCACGCACCGCAGCCGCAATGCTTGAATTAGATGCAGTGCACCGTTTGAACAGTCCACTCGATTCAGCGCTAAGAGCCAAACTGCGATGGGTCATCGCTCATGAGAATCGCTGTCAATACTCGGAAGCCTATGCATTAGCCGATCTACGATTCGCCGGCGCGGATAAATCTGAGGTGGAGCAGTTGATTGGTGATCCGTCACATCGGAGAACGGAAGAGCGAGATGCCATCGAGTTTGCCCAGCGATTGACCACCTCGGCATCTGAAATTCCTGACGCACTGTTTAGTCGTGTGCGTAACCAGTACGGCGATAGAGGTGTAGCGGCAATGGTGATTCTGGCGGCCTATGGAAACTTCCAAGACCGAATCGTACTTGGGCTAAACCTTCCGATCGAGGCTAACGGACCACTCCGTCCGCTGGCCATCAAATTTGTGGACAGCGCGCTGCAACGATCGCCACTGATTCCATCGGTCAACGGAGAAGCGAAGTACTTCGAAGATGGTAAAGCAGTGACTCCTCGCGACGACGCATGGATGGCAACAACTTACGAGCAGCTTCAAGCACGGCTGGAAGAACAGCGAGACCGTCAGCCAAGGCTGCCGATTCCTGAGTGGAACGCTGTCGCGGCCAAGCTGCCTAAGGAGATGGCAGCTCGTCCAACGAGGATTCGATGGAGCCTGGTGAACTATGGCTATGCTCCCGAGCTTGCGATTCCCTGGACGATTGCAACTCGAACTCATTGGGCCGAGTG
>JANOBM010000125.1:0-9191 GCA_031411655.1 Planctomycetaceae bacterium | reverse complement strand
ATTTCCCCCGTCAATGGCGGCGTTGGATGCAAACTCGGCGGAGCCCTGCGACGATTGGCGGTAAACATTGCTGGTCACGATCAAGCGATGCAAAGCCTTCATCGATTGTCCGCCATCGCGAAACTCGGTAGCAAGCCAATCCAGAAGCTCGGGATGCGTTGGTTTTGCACCCATGCGGCCAAAGTCGTTTGGCGTAGCGACGATCCCATCGCCGAAGTGATATTGCCAGATGCGGTTCACGATGGAACGCCATAACAACGGATGCTCTTTGCTAGTCAGCCATTTGGCCAGTTCGGCGCGCCGCTGCGACTCGTCTAGCTCATCACCCATCAACCAGTTTTCATCTTTGCGAAGAGGCAGAACCCCGGCTCGCGACACTTCACGTGGCTGCTGGATGTCTCCCCGGATTAGCAAATGAATGGGGCGTGGTATCCCCTTCGTGGGAAGGAAGTTACCTTGCGGTTCGAACTGAGTTGCAGCGGCGTAGACCATGCGACCGGCGGGAAGCTTTGCAAGATCCGCGGTGGCGCTGGCAAGTGCATCTTGTATTGACTTGCGTTTCGTGATGACTTCTGGGGTTTCGATTCGTGAAAGGATCGCCGCGTATTCTTGGGTAGCCAAAGCTAATTGCTCTGCAGCTCCTTGATCGCCATGCACTGCCCATTGGCCGTCGGTTAGATTGTTGCGACTCCAACGAACAGGCGCCTCGATCGAATCCGCTGAGGAAACGGCCGCACCCAAGGCTCGATTGACGCCGGCATCATTCAAGGCTTCAAGCTCGGCGACGGCGAAAATGAAATCGTTGCTACGCTTGGATAGTTTTGTAGCCGTGACCCTTATTTGCTTGATGGGTAGGTTTGGAACCAATCCTTCAACGGGCGTTAGTCCTGGATTGGGAAAGTCTTCATTCGATCGATCGTCGATGCGCTGCCATGATTGGCCGTCTGGCGATACCTCGATATGAAACCTCACGGGAAAACCGAATCCGGCCCCAATGTTGGCGAACTCGTCATGACAGGGATGAAGGACGATTTTGGCAATGCTCGTTGATTCCTTCAAATCAACTAAGACCCATTTGGGGGCATCAGGCGTGGCTGCGATCTCACTGTGGTAACCGAAAGCCGCTGATTTATTCACCGATTGCTTCGCCTGCAACGCTACAATCTGAGCTTTCAGTTCAGCAAAAGGGGCTCCTCCCGCCATGTCGAGTTCTTTATCGATGGCTTGCAATGATGCCTTGTGCGTAGCGATATCGGACCCGAGAGCAATTCGCCGTCGCTCAATCTCAGGATCTAGATCAAAGGGCCGATCGGCACGATCGACGGCGGCAAAGATTGCCTGCAGTCCGTAGTAATGCTCTTGAGTAATCGGGTCAAATTTGTGGTTGTGACAACGTGCACATTGAACTGTAACACTGCAAAACGTATTGAGCGTCCCAGAAACCATATCGTCCCGATCCAGGTTTCTTGCTACCTTCCCATCAATTTTAGACTCGGATACTTCAACGTGACCGATGAAATCCCACGGTCCCGCGGCAATAAAGCCTAAACCAAGTATCCCATCTGGCTCTCCAGGGAATAACGCGTCGCCGGCGATTTGTTCCTGAACGAATCGGGCGTATGGTTTGTCATCGTTAAACGACCGGATCACATAATCACGATATGGCCAAGCGTTGGGACGGAGCTTGTCCTTGTCGTAGCCACACGAATCTGCGTACTTGACCACGTCTAGCCAGTGCTGCGCCCATCGCTCGCCATAGTGCTTTGACGCAAGTAAACGCTCAACGAGTTTTTCGTAAGCATCGGTTGCAGGATCGCTTACAAACGCTTGCACCTCATCGTACGTTGGCGGCAATCCGGTGAGGTCATAAGTCAAGCGACGAATCAGTGTTCGTCGATCGGCCGGCGGCGAGTGGGTCAGGCCCTTTTGACGAAGTTGATCAAGGATAAATGCATCGATCGGAGTTCGAACCCATTCGCTGTCGACTATTGGCACGTCAGGACGCTTGATCGGCAGGTATGACCAACCATTGAAATCTTGAACGGATGGCTCTTCAAGTCGATGCGCTTTCGGCCACACTGCCCCCGCATTGATCCACTCTGAAATCCACTCGACCTCTTGCGCGGTGAGCGGATCCGAATCTTTTGGCATCTGCGCATGGCCGTCGATCGGAGTGATTAACTCCACCAAACGGCTCGCCACTGAATCTCCCGCGACGATGTATCCATCGACGAAAGTCGACTCTGCAGATTGCACCGAGAATGCGCCCTTGTGAGTCGAATCGTTATGGCAAGTAACGCAGCGACGCTGGAGAATAGGCGCAACACGGTCCAAAAACAGGTCATCCGCGAGGCTCGCCTGGCTACACCACACAAGCGAGTGAACGAATGCGACGCCGAGGATACGGAGCCATCTAAATTGAATCCGACATTTGAACATGGCGTTCTAGGAAGCAGGATAAACGGTGGGAACATTAATAATGCAGGCCCTCATTGTAGTCCACCGCTAACGCGCCGTGTATCGACAACGTTCCGACGTTTGAAGTCGTATTCAAAAGCCTTTGCTAAGCAATTCGCCATCCGCACGGTTTGCCAACTGCCTCAGAAGTTGTGAATCGATACTGTACGTCAAAAACCTCGTCGCGCCGTCTGCAAGTCCGAACGTCGCCCCACCCACGTGAAAACTATCAAACGTACCAACATCTAACGATCCTAACTTGATTTCGGGTTTGACTGGAGCGCCCCCGCCCATCCCTTCGGCAGGCGCAGTATAGGTTTGTTGCTGACCAAACCCTTCAGGATTGCGAAGTGTAGATCGCGTCCCAGATGCCCAACCTAGCTGCTCGGCGTCAGGCTTGAGTTCCCCAAGCAAGATTGTCTGCGAGCTTCCATCTAAAATTTCCGCGTACCGAATCTTGCTATTGAGAAATAGCAAGCCATTGTTGTCCTCAGCAATCGGTGCCTCTCCATCATGGTGACATCCGGCGTAATGCGATTCTGCCACAGGGCTTTCCGATTCTGCCGCGCTTCGATGGAGGGAAATGCCAGGGTTGGAAGGGCACAGAAAGGTTGAAACGATGCACGATCGGACCCTTTGGTTTTCTGGGGCATAGGCTCCCAATGAAAAATCGAAGGCGTTGTAGAGATTGGGTTGTTCAATGTAGGGAAGAATTTGTACGGCCCAGCTCACGTGCATCCCGATCGGTTCACTTCGGATGGGACCTGTCGGGTTGATCACGCCAGATGGCAGATGTTCGACACTGAAATCGTGGTGCTGCATCGCAAGGCCCAACTGCGCCATATTGTTTAGGCAACTAGACCTTCTCGCCGCTTCACGAGCGGCCTGTACTGCGGGCAGCAAAAGTCCCATCAGCACACCGATGATTGCCATCACGACTAACAGTTCAACCAAGGTGAATCCGCGGCACGTGCGACGCTTAAAAACAAACATTTTCTATAACTCGCTATTGGTGGAGGGTGTATTCTTAATGATCAACTGGTGTGAACGTCGAGTGACGAAGCCGATCGCTAGATCGCTGATGGGCGGAATATCAGCGACACTTGCGGTCAATTCGACGGTTGTCGCATCCTCGTTTCGAGTGACCGTGATTTTGACCTGAGGGTCGAAGTAATGACTAAGCGACTCGCCTGGGCGCCATGTCTCACCGGTATAGCCTGGTGACAACTGAATTCGTTGCCGAGCCAATTCGATCGCAGCGTCTAGCAATAGGTCCGTTTGCCGCAACTGCTGTCGTATAAACAATTCACGTTTTGTGCGGAGCGTCGATTGTGCAGCAGTAACGACAAGTGAAGTCGCCACTAATAGGCACACCAGTGCGCATACCGTCACGAGGGCTCGTCGATTCATTGCGATGGCTCCGGATTCATTTTGCCAGTGGTTGCCACAACCATCCGGTCGATCTGGATGGGATATCCTTTCAGGCCTGTATCTCGCTTCACTGCAAGCGAAGCCCACTTTGGATCGGTCCGGTCGACAAATTCCACCGTACGGTTCCAACCAACAAAAAATTCCTCGTGACCCATTTTGCCGTCTTTGAATGTTTGGTCGCGGACGACATTGCCATCGGTTACTGAGTAGATAACCGATTCGGAGTGGTTGGAGGCGATGAGTCGTTGCGGTGATTCAACGTTTACCGATTCGGCGTTATGAACGTCGCGACGAAATTGCTCAACCAGCCGATTCGCGGCACGCTCGTCGCTCAAGCTTTCCGTCGTCGCGGTAGTAATCGCCAGCGTTCTTTCCAAAACCGTGATCGCCAGCGACATCACTACCCCACCAACGCTTAGAACGACGAGCAACTCGATCAAGGTGTAAGCGAGCCTTCGGTTCATGGCACATTCCTTGTACCAAGCGGGGGCTCGATCCAGCCAACCAACCGAATGGGGACTGCGTCCTCGATGGGATTCCAATGAATCGCAAGTTCGATTCGTTTGCCATTGCCATCATCGAGGAGTTCGCTTGTCAGTTTCGCTTGAGGCAACGCGTTCAGCAGTGGATCAGAAAGCTTCAGATTAGCGATCGCCAAAAGCCGCTCCTCGTCGCTGAGTCCCACCAGACGCTCGAGCTGATTCGAAACCTCATCGAGAGCGAGCTGCTGGTGGCGAGCGTCTTTTAGTACACGTCGATTGCGGAAAGAGAACGTGGTCACCGTCGAGAGCAATGCGACGACCAAGACCGATCCAACGATCAAGTCGGGCATCAGAGACCCCCTACGGCGCTGAGAAACAAAGGAAGCGGTTCTTATCATGATTAAAAAACTAAATGAGACGCAACATGAAATGAATGATGCCCAGTGAGATCCACAACACAAATGCCGCGCCGAAAAGAACGATCAGGATTGGTACGATGGCGGCTATTTGTTGGAGTCGACCCGACACGCGAAAATCTTTTGCATCTGCAAGCTGCCGCAGCGTCCAGGCTTGAACCGGACTACTGGGAGCGTTTCTAATCGCGTCTGCCTCAGGTCGGTTGATTATCTTTTCGCGCACCAAGCAATCCCAAACATCGCTGCCCTGTTCGATTTCATTGCGAACATAAAGCAGTTTGCGACGCATCCCCTTTTCATAATGGAAGCGTGCAAGCGAAGAGAGCGCGCTCGCTATCGGCCTGCCCGTCTCCGATGTGAACGAAACCAACCGAAGTATCTCGGCAGATCGTGAAGCTATACCGATTGAGTTTGCAAGCGATCCGAAAACTCGGCGAACGAATCTTCGTAGTGGAGCGACTAAAACGAGGCCTGCGAGTCCGGCTCCGACGCATAGCCAAAGAAACCCTGCTCCCACCATTTGGCTAAATAAGTAGATCTGAACTTCAATCGCTACAGGTAATTCAAATCCGAAGTCGTTTGCCATCATTTGAAATTTCGGCAAGCTAGAAACGCACATGTAAACGGCGATGGCTAAGAACGCGACAATCATTGCAATTGCATGTTCGATGCTACGTCGTAAAGATGCAGTGACCGCTAGTTCTTGGGCAGATGGAGTGCGCGTGAGAAACCCATAAGCCATGAGAAGCGTCCCGGTTTGCGTTGCAAAACGCAGGGCTAGAACGTCTCCAGCGGGAAGTAGGCCTGGTACTTGTTCCAACCCATCGACGAGTGGAATACCCGATTCAAGTTGCTTCGCAAGTCGCTGCAAACGACTCTTCCGAATGCCGCGATGCTCATCGGCAAAGTTCTTAACCAGCGGTGCTAAGCTCAATCTTTCGCGATGAGCGACCGCCAACAAACGAGCAAGTGATTCGTGAAACGCTGCCGACGTGTCGCTAGGCCACCAAGTGGACAATCTCCACGGGGGCTGGACTAGGTCGATGAACCGCCAGCCGAAAAAGCGACCTGTTGCGCATGCGACATCGTTCGAAGTGCTCGATGGCGTGTTTTGAGGAGAGTCGGTCATTACGCTAGCCCCGATATAAGGCCTACCAGCGGCATGAAAAGGGATACAACAATGAATAGGACGATACAACCTACAATGAATAACGCGAAAATCCCCAAAGCGCTTCCGTCTCTTTGTGTCCGAGTAACCGCTCGAGAACCATAAATTTTTGAGAGTTCGTGAAGAAAATGAAGATTGATAGGACGCTCCCCGCAAGGCTCTAACGCATCGATCAGGTTCCGTGGAAACGCGTGTGAAGCGGAGCATTGACTCAAGGCGCCGCGCTGCTCCCGAAGGTGAACGGCTAATTGCCTAGCGTGCATTGAGTAGTACTCATTGCCGCAACCTTGCCCTGCCAAATCCAATGAGTCTGGAAGCGACGTTCCGTTTGTAAGTAAATCGAATAACAGGCCGACGAAGCTTGCCATCGATGACACGCTTGCAGTATCACCTCGAAACAACCATCCGAAATACTTTGAGCCGATCGCTCTGCGACCAGCGAATCGAACGATAGCGTACAGGGTGCCGACAACGATGATGACAACGAAAACGACAGTGAAAAAGTTCATCTGTACTCTTTCATTCCAGTCGAAAAGTAGTGCCGTTGGCGTTGGAATTCTCACTCCAAAACTACGTACCAGTTCCGTAAACGGTGTGATTGCGATCCTGCCTAAGAACGCAAACACGGCAAAAGCGAGCCCAAGAACTACTAGCGGATACGCCATCGTCATTCGGCGACGACTTCGAACTCGACTTTCTTGAAAAACTCGCTCCATCCATGAACTCAAGCTCGTTAGTCCACTGGTGTTTCTGAAAGCACTTGCCTGCGAGGCTCCCCACCCTATTGACCTACCATCGTTATCAGTGGTTTCGAACGAATGAATCAAAGCCAGTAGTTCTGTCCTGCGCTGGCCATAGGGTAACTCCTTCGCGAATGCGTTCATCGCTGGTGTCAACGTCGATGTCTTGAGTGATTCTGGCATCGTTTCAATCTCTGGTTGGTATTGAAATCGTATGAAGTAGTTCCGTCATCGGCAGAAACAACAAGATGCCGAAGCCGTAGACAAGAGATCCACCGATAAGCACTGCAAGCAACGCAGGAAAAACGTTTCGTAAACCACCTGCGAATTCCTCGGCAGCTTCGCGGTAGCTTCGAGCGACGAATCGAAGCACTTTGGGCAGTGGCTCGCCATCCAAATCGCCCGTCATCGCCCAGTGCAACAACGGCGGGGCTTTGTCAGGACTTGTCTCGAATTCAGATGCAAACGCAGGATCGGCCATTCGCATCGCCTCAGGAAGGGCAACGCGCTGTTCGGTCAGAATCGCAAGTCGGTCAGCGATATCCGCATACCGCATGGCCGCGTGATACCTGGTTGCGCCTGGCAACCAACTCCAGTTTCGAGCTGCCGACCGACGATACCCTAAGAACGCCACCGCGCCGAAAAAAATTGGCAAAACGACCGACCAAACCGGCATGGTTGAGCGGACTTGAAGAAGGAATCCAAGCAACCCGGTGGGTTGCTTCCATAACTGGGAATAAACGGACGCCCATTGTGGGACTGTGAACGAACACAAAATGATGAATGCGATAAACGTAAGGATGATCAAAACCAATGGTTGAATCAGTGACGTACCAACCTGTCGATTCAAAATCTTTTGCGATCGACCTGGTTGAACCAGCGCCTCGAATGCTGCTACGGAATCGGTTTGCAACCAGAATTCAATCGCGGAGCGATATCGAGGCGATAAGTGCTGGGACTCGGCTATCGCGTCTGTAATGCGCTGGTTTAAATGAATACGTGTAAGCAGGTCGTTTTCGATAGTGGCTAGGTAAGTGACAAGTGACCGATCCTTCGGGCCAACAAGCGACTCGCCCAACCCAATGTCGACCGGAACGCCCGCGGCGTGAAGTCGCTTGAGGTGGTCGTTGAACAAGGTGACCTGTTCTAAACCATGTCGTCCATCGGACCGTGTTACGGGTTCGCTATCAGTCATTAGTACAGATCTACAGAAAAGGAATCTTGAGTCGAGATAAAGTGCCGTCATGCCGGCAGCTCAGTCGCACTAGTAAGAGAGATGCACCACTGCATCAAATTTATCTAAGAATTTGAATGGACAACGCAAGTTGGTTCTGCTTCCGGTCCGAAACGCATGGGAGTGAATGACTCACGTCAAAAACAATCGCTTGGGAATCTGGCTGGTATACAACGACAACCGACTCGTTAGTTAGTGTTGTCCACTGAGAGTCGATGGAGCATCGCAAAAAAAACGGTTCAGCGACCTGCCGCCGCCTTCAACTTTTCGAATCGACTGGCTTGCTCCGTACGTAGGCGAGTAACAACTTCGTAAAACGCCCAGTTGGACCCGACTCCTGGCTGTGAAGAGAGTTCGACTGTTTGCTTCTGAATCGCTTGCGTTGAAGACAAATAGGTCCTCGCGTTGCGTTCGAAAGCCAAACTCAGTGGGATACCGATGAAGACAATAAAAAGGAGCGAGGACAGTAACGAACTGCTTGCACCGCGCTTGATCTTTCGGTCACTCGCAAGTTCCTTGGCGGCCTCGATCGTGCGAGGTCGCAGGTCATCGCTCACGTAAACGTACTGAGCAGCAGACAAAATAGCCGACTCAAGCGGTGAGAGTGGGCCGTTGTCTAGCTGTTTTGGATGTTCTCGCATCATCGCACCTCGACTTGGCTCAAGTGAATCTTTGACTCGAGCTTTTCTAATGCATATCGATAGCGACTCGCTGCCGTAGCGCTGGATACTTCAAGGACCTCACCAATTTGGGCGAAAGTCAATTCCTCCCAGATCTTAAGTACAACGACCTCGCACTGCTCGGACGGGAGTGAGCGTAGTGCCAACCAGACTTGTCGATGCGTCTCTTCATGATCGTAATCGTCAACTGAGCATCGAGTCAGCAGGTCAGAGAGGCTGCCTAGGAATCCCCATCGCTTTTTCGTCCGCAAAATCCCGAGTGCTTCGTTGCGAACCATCTTCAGCAAATAATGCCATGGACTGGCAGCGTGTAGCAATACGCCTGGCGAACCTGAAACCTTCACGAGCGTGGTTTGAACCGCATCTTCTGCGTCGTGCTGGTTGCGAGTGATTGTCGTCGCGTACCTGACCAGTCGCAACGACGTCAAGTCAAACAGCCCACTCAGTGCGGCTTCGCGACTTTCGACGATGCGTTCAGCGCACTCGCGAACACGTTCGGAAATGGATGACAAGTCTGGCATAAGGTAAATGATGCCGAATAGCGTTTGATTTATCTAGTCTTTTGAAAAAATTTCCAGATTAG